>NZ_AP022577.1:0-605548 GCF_010730955.1 Mycolicibacterium aubagnense
CGGCGCGGATTGATTCCACGGCGCGTGCGGTCGTGTCGAGTGGATTTCGTCGACGGCGTCGCGGAACGCCGAATCGAGCCGATCGCGGGGCTGCGGCAGGCTGAGGGGAAGTTCTAGGCTGATCCGTCCGGGAGGAGGCCAGCACCAGGATTCGGTCGCACATGAGTACCGCTTCTTCGATGTTGTGGGTGACCATCAGCACCGACTTGGTTGGCGGTTGACGGCTGGACCATAGATCGAGGAAGTCGGTGCGCAGGGTTTCGGCGGTCAGCACGTCCAGCGCGGAAAACGGTTCGTCCATCAGCAAAATGATGGGCTCGATGACGGTGGCCCGGGCGAAGCCGACTCGCTGACGCATCCCGCCAGACAGTTCGCGTGGGTAGGCGTGTTCGAAGCCTTGCAGCCCAATGTTATTGATGGCTTTGGTGGCCCGCCGGTTGGCATTCTCCGGGTCGACGCCGAGGGCGTCGAGACCGGCTTCGACATTTTGCTGCACGGTCAGCCACGGAAACAACGCGAATGTCTGAAACACCATGGCCATGCCGTCGGGTGGCCGTGTCACGGGTTGTCCGAGATAGGTCACCTGCCCGCGGGTGGGTTTCATCAGGCCATCGGCGATACGCAGCAGTGGATTTGCCGGAACCGGAGCGGCCGAGCAGTCCAAGGATCTCGCCGTCGTGCAGGGTGAGGTTGATGTCCTCGAGCACCGTCAGCGGATTGTCGGCGCCCGTCGCGAAGGTCATGCTGACGTTCTCAAGCTGCACTGGCTCTGTGTTGTGCTCGTCCACCGTGAATTCCTTCTAATCCAGCCTGGTGCGGCGTTCGGCGAGCGTAGAGCGGCCGCCAAAGGCCCGGTTCATGGCGATGACCATCACCGACATCACTGCCACGCCCAAGACGATGCGGGAAGTCGCCTCGGTAGGTGTTGTCGGCGATGTAGGCGCCCAGGCCGGAGCCGTTGAGCTTGGTCGAACCCAGCTGACGATTTCGGCGACGATGCTGGCATTCCAGGCCTCGCCGGAGGCGGTGATCGCGCCGGTGACGTAGAAGGGGAACACGCCGGGCAGCATGACGTCGCGCCACCAACGCCAGCCGTGGATGTGGAAACTGGATGCCGCCTCGGAAGTCGGTGGGAAATGCGGTCGCGCCGGCGATCACGTTGAACAAGATGTACCACTGCGCGCCGAGGATCATCAACGGGCTCAACCAGATTCGCGGATCGGCATGGAAGTTCACGATCAGGAACACCACGACCGGGAACAGCAGATTCGCGGGGAACGCGGCCAGGAACTGCGCCACTGGACTTTTCGGCGAGAGTGGGTCGCAGTCCGACGAACACCCCGATCGGTACCCAGATCAGCGACGCCAACGCGACCAGGACCAGCACGCGCAGCAATGTGAGGCCCCCGTTGGATACCGCAGTCTGCACGTCGCGCCAGTGCAGCGCGGATGCCTCGTGGCGGACTAATACCGCCGCAGCCCAGCCCACCACGGCGGCGATCAGGGCGAACCAGACCATGTCGACCAGTCGGCGCGTACGGGAGCCCAGCGCAGGGCGCGGCAGGTTCACCGGCGGATTCAGTCGCATCCGGCCGGCCCGATTTAGCCGCGCCCAGCGGCGCCACTGCCGCGCGCAGGTGCGATGCGCGAGTGAACAGGCTGTAGACGACACTACGGGGAAAGACTTGCGCCGCAGCCTGCTCGTAGCGAAACCTTCCGCCCACACCACCATCGGCCGAAACAGGATCTGGTCGATGAGCAGAATCGTCGCGGTCATCGCCATGATCGCCCACCCCACCGCACCCAAATTGCGGTTCTGTATCGCCAATGCGACATAGGAGCCGACGCCGGAAGCGACACCTGGACATTGCCCACCGAGATCGCTTCGGCGGCCACGACGAAGAACCAGCCGCCCGACATCGACATCATCATGTTCCACACCAGCCCGGGCACCGCGAACGGTGCTTCCAGCCGCCAAAACCGTTGCCATCCCGAGAATCGGAAGCCGCGGGCTGCCTCGTCAAGGTCGGTGGGCAGCGTACGCAGCGACTGGTAGAAACTGAACGCCATGTTCCAGGCCTGGCTGGTGAACACCGCGAAAATGGCGGCCAGCTCCGGCCCCAGGATCCGCCCCGGGAACAGCGATACGAAAACGCGACCGTGAAGGACAGATACCCGAGAATCGGCACCGACTGCAGCACATCCAGCAGCGGGATGAGGACCATCTCCGCGCGGCGGCTTTGGCCGCCGCCGTCGCATAGGTCAGTGTGAACAACAACGAGGCGATCATCGCCGTCAACATCCGCAACGTGGTTCGCAGCGCATAGCCCGGCAACGCCGCTGGCGACAGTGAGATTGCCGGTTGATGTGTCATCACGAAGGAACCCGACAACGCATGGGCGCCGACACCGACCAACGTCAGCGCAAGCAGTAACACCATTGCGGCCGCATCGCGCCAGTTCATGCCGCGGTCATGCCCAACCCGGCCAATCAGCACCTCGACGTGATGCTCCACTTCGCTCCCATTCCGAATCCTGGCCCGACCCCGCAATCCTTGGCCGGGAGGCAGGCCTGCTGGTTAAGCCTGTGCGATCCATTCGCGGGCTACGTCGGCGTCGGCCTCGAAAACGCCCGGTAGGTGCCCGGCCAGAGGAACCCAAACAGCTCGCTGAACTTCGCGATGGGCTTGCCCAGGCGACGTCGGTGACCACGGCGCAGCGTTCCCAGTCGAAGAAATGGGCGAAGCCGAGCTTCTGATCCTCCCAAATGGCGCCCGGGTCAAAGCCTTCCACGTCAGGGGCGATCTCAACGTAGATACGCAATTTCTCGACGGCGCAGCCGGTCGTCGAAGTCAGGTATCAGGACCTTCTCGTAATCAGCCCTCGTTACCTGACCGTGGTACGCAAACGCTGCGACATTGTCGGGAAAGCCCGTCAGCAGCTCGATCATCAATTCCTCCTCGCTGAGCGTCCCGGCGGCCTGCTGCTCGTGGTCCCATGTTGCGTCCTGCGGACAGGCGCCTGGGATTACGAAACACGAGGTATGGCTTCGGCGTTGAGCGATCTCGGCGTTCGGTGTGAGTTGGTTGTCCACTCGACACTGTCGAAGCTGCGGCCGGTCAGGCTAGGGAACAAAGGCCTCACCAACGTCCACGGCCGCGTTATTCCCGTCCCGTTCACTAGTTAGCCACATATTGTTTCGAATTACGTCACCCGTGTGAAACTGAGGATTGAACAGGGGGCGGATGCGGACGTGCGGGAGCGAATGTGGTTGCGCGGCCGGATTCTGGTCGCTGACTAGTGGCGCCCGATTGAGGGACTTCGGTCCCTACCGGCGTGTTGCCGCCGCGCAGTGAGATAGCCGTACTGGCACAGACGATCCTCACAGCCGTGTCACGACGTTTGTGTCACGTCATCGCCTGGCGATGCGCTCACTCAACGGAGGTAGCCATGAGCATCACACCGCAGATCGAGCCGAGGACGCGTCTGTTTGCCCGCGTGCTGGGTCCGTACTCGTGGTTGCGGCACTGACCATGATCAGTCGGACCGCTTCCATGCGTTCGATGATCGATGCGTTCACCGCAGACGCCGTGTGGCCGTGGGTTGCCGGCGCATTCGTTTTACCGATGGGGCTGGTGGTCATCGCGCTGCACCCGTACTGGCGGGGACCGGCCGCTGCGATCGTTTCGGTGCTGGGCTGGCTCACCGTCTTCAAGGGAATCGGGCTGATTCCCTCAGACCTACCTGCCCATGGGGCACACGGTCCTCAACGCCGCTCCGTGGTGGCAGATCGTGTCGGTCTTCGTCGCGCTGGTTGGGTTGTACCTCACTTACGTCGGCTGGGTGCCGGCCCGTAGCCAGACGGCTTCACATCAGTCCGCACGTACCGCACCTGATGCCGCACGCCGCATGAACCCTGAGCGGGCTCAGCCAGACGTCTCTTCGCCGGCCGCCGACCTCGCCATCGGTCCGACCGATGGTCCTCACGCCGAGAATCCACCGCCACTGATTGGCCCGGCGGTTGCCCCGCCTGGCGGCCCGCGTACGTCTCTGCGTGCTCGGGCCGTTTCGGCGTGGCGGGTGCTCGGCCCGGGCTTTGTAACCGGATCATCCGACGATGATCCGTCCGGCATCCAGACCTACAGCCAGACGGGCGCCCAATTCGGCTATTCCCAGTTATGGGTGGCGGCCTGGACATATCCGTTCATGGCGGCCATCCAGGAGATTTGCGGCCGGATCGGCATGGTCACCGGCCGCGGCCTGGCGGCGATCTTGCGCGAACACTATTCGCGCAAAGTGCTTTTCGTCGCGGTATCGCTGCTCATGGTCGCCAACGTCGTCAATGTGGGGGCCGACCTCGGCGCGATGGCGGCCACCGGGCAACTGCTGGTGCACGCCCCATTCCTGGCTTGGCTGGCCGTGATCGTGGTGATCTCGCTCGTGCTGCAGGTCTTCGTGCCCTATCCCGCGTACGCCCGATTTTGAAGTACGCGTGTCTGAGCCTGCTCGCTTATGCCTTGGCGGCCTTCGTCATTCATCATCCGTGGTGGCCCACGGTGGCGGTGAGCGCCTTCGTTCCGCATGTCGAGTGGTCGAGCGACTACGTGCTCAACATCGTCGCCGTCCTGGGCACCACGATCACGCCCTACTGCTTCTTCTGGCAGGCCGACCAGGAAGTGGAGGAGGACTACGCCCGCGGTCGAATGCAGTTCTATGGCAAGGGTGTTCCGGTGCTTCACGACCGGGACATCCGTAACATGCGGACTGACACCGCGGTCGGCATGGGCTTTTCCAACGTGGTGCAGTTCTTCATCATCCTGACGTGCGCCTCCACCCTTCACCAAGCGGGTGTATTCAATGTTGATACCCCGGATCAGGCCGCCGCCGCGCTGCGGCCGCTGGCGGGTGATTTCACCTTCTTGCTGTTCGCGATTGGGATCGTCGGGGTCGGGTTTCTCGCGGTACCAACTTTGACGGGTTCGGCGTCCTACGCGCTGTCTGAGGCGCTGGGCTGGAAAGCGGGGCTCGGATACACCTTCCGCCAGGCCCGTGCTTTCTATGTCGTGATTGCGGTGGCCACGATTGTCGGCGTCGGTCTGAATTTCATTGGGATTCCGCCGTTTCGGATGTTGTACTACGCCGCCGCGGTCAATGGTGTGCTGGCGCCACCTTTGATGGCGCTGATCACGTTGGTCGGCAACAACCGCTCGATCATGGGTCAGCACGTCAACAACCGGTTCGCCAACATCATGGGCTGGGCGATCGTGGTGATCATGGGTGCGTGTGCGCAGCGCTGCTGGGGTCACTGCTCACTGGTGCATGACAACGACAGGTGCGCAGTAAACCCAGGTGACCCTTTGGAGGACCATAGATGCGGGTGGTCCTGGATCAACCTACGTCAAGGTTCACATGCTGCGCACGTCGTCGTCATCGGCAGACCTATTGTTCCAGTGCAACGGAATCTGCATAACTGGCCAGCCACGGTCGAGGTGTCAAGGCAGGAGGAGGCGCAGTGACAGCGATCAGCACAGTCGCCGCGGTTCTCGCGTTGCCCGCCTACACCGATAGGCAGGCGGATATCGGTACCGCCGTGCTCGTCGGCCTGTGGGTAGTACTTGCGGTGGCGCTCGGCGTGCGATGGTGGCGGCGACGGTGATCGTGGGGTGGGTGCGGATCGAATGCGAGCACCCGGCCTGTCTTCGCGTCAGCTGTTCGACATCTGCGAATCCGCTGTGTTCCGTTTGACTTCCATCCGGGCCGGGTTCATCATTGACCGCGGTCAGCACCTTGCTAGGTGAGGCTCCTACGTGAACACAGGCCACTGATCTGACGACGTCGAGAGACGCCCAAGATCAGGACAGGTCTTCCCGGATTAAGGGATGACCCAAAGTGGCTCCCCGCGAGAGCGGGGTACGTCGCGTAGTGCCGAAGCCCTGACGAGAGGGGTGCTCCGCCGGCTTTTCGCGCTGGCGGTTTCTCCCTCCCGTTGTGCGTGGTGCTGTGGATACTGCAGGCGCCCCCGCGCGCCGCGGCCGTGAAGGAGGTGACGGACAACCCGATGAGTCCCAGTGATAGTCCCTATCCCCATCTGAACCTCATGTTGTTTCCGACCTCGCCGCGGCGTAACAGCCGCTGAATCACCGCCTGTTTCTAGCACCACTGCATGGCGCCGGGCCGCATCCGTTGCGGTACCGCCCAGTTGTAGTGCACAGCAATGTGATTCGGCGAATGCACGTCGCGGTCTGCGCCCCTGCAAGGAGCCCTGCAATGGCCATCGCCCCGACCTACAGCACCGGAGGCGTTCCTGCGGATCGTCACCGCCGTATTTTCGGGTTCACCGACCTATGGATAATCGGCTGCGCTGCCCTGCGCCGGTTCGTTAATCGGCGTCGCCTCACTGCCCAAGAACAGGCCAACCTGGCCCGCGTGTACGCCGGCAGCCGACCGGCGGTGTTCACCGCCTCGTTGGGTGGGCACTGCTTTTCGGCCGGGCGCTGGTGAACCGGTGCCGGCCACTGACCCGAATCCGGGCCACCACCGTGGCCCGGTTCGAGGCCGAGCCTGCGGATGCGCACCGCCCGGGCGATGCTCGCGGCCGGGAAACACCCCACCGCGGTCGCCGAGTCTTGTGCGGTGCCGTTGGCGCTGGTCGAGCTGATCCGCGATGAGCTGGCCGCCGTTCACCCTGAATTCGCTCTCTGTCCTTACGATCCGCCTGTTCCCGCCGCCGGCGCGGCACACCGAACCCAAGGAGTACCCGTGAACCACAACACCCCACGCGACGACCATGCCGGCACCGGCGGCGCGCCGGTCATCCACCTGTCCGAACTGCTGAAGGCGCCGGTGGTATCTCGCTCGGGTGAGCCGGTCGGCAAAGTGGAGGACGTCATCGTCCGCCTCGGCAGTAGCGAGGAATACCCGGCGGTGACCGGCTTGGTGGTCGGTGTCGGTGGCCGACAGGTGTTCGTGTCCGCCGACATCGTGCGGTCGCTTTCCGAGCACCAGGTGGATCTGACCAAGAACAAGGTCGACCTGCGCACGTTCGGTCGGCGCGACGGCGAATACCTGCTCAAAGCCGACGTGCTCGATCACCGGTTCATCGATGTGCCGAACGCAGAACTGCTGCGCGCCTACGACATTGAGCTCGAAGACACCGGCGCCGGCTGGGTGCTGGCGCGCTTGGATACTCGCCGCCCGGCCCGATTCTTCGGTCTGATCAAGTCTCACGGCGGGCACGCGGCGCGAGACTGGAAAGCGTTCGAGCCGATGATCGGCCACGACCAATCGATGCTCGTGCGCCGTGTTCAGGGCCGGGTGCACACCCTCAAGCCGGCGCAAATTGCCGATCTGCTCGAAGACGCGACCGCGGCTGAAGGCGGCGAGATTCTGGAGCGGGTGCGCTCCAATCCCGAGCTGGAAGCCGATGTGTTCGAAGAACTCGATCCCGAGAAAGCGAGCAAGCTGTTCGATGACATGCCCGACACCGAGGTCGCTGGGGTGCTCGGGCGGATGCGTGCCGATGACGCCGCCGACGCGGTGTCCGATCTGCGCCAGTCGCGGCGCCGCAGGGTGCTGGACCTACTGCCAGCGGCGCAGCGCACCAAGGTCGTCACGTTGATGGGTTTCAACCCCGATTCCGCGGGCGGTTTGATGAACATCGATATCGCCACATGCCCGTTGGAAAGCACTGCCGCACAGGCGCTGTCGGTGATCGCCGAGGCCCGCACCCTGCAGCCTGAAGCGCTGCTCAAGATGCATGTGCTGGGAGCCGACGGCCAGCTTGCGGGGGTGGTGTCGGTGATCGTGCTGCTACAGGCCGATCCCGGCGCCGACGTCACCGCGCTGATGGACACCGACCCAGTGCGGGTCGGTCCGGATGCCGACCTGACCGACATCGCGTTGCTGATGTCGGACTTCAACCTGGCCACCGTGCCGGTGGTCGACGAGGGCGACCACGTCCTGGGCGTGGTGACCTACGACGACGTTCTGGAAGCACTCATCCCCGAAGACTGGCGCCGCCGCGAACCCGCGCCCCGGCCCATCCGCGACATCGGCACCACCGGTAACGGAGCGCAGTCATGATGACCAACAACACCCCCACCGCAGCCGGACAGCCATCAGGTGCGGCCAGCCCGGCACCGGCCGGGCCACCGAAATCACCACCACCGAGCGCGGTGCTGGACTCGGCACATCTCGGTGACATCGAGGGCGCGTTCGGCAAGATCAGTATCAGCGACCCCGACACCGGCTCCACCCTGAAAACCCGGCTGCTGACCTTGGCGGCCATCCTGGGTCCCGGCATCATCGTCATGGTCGGCGACAACGACGCCGGCGGCGTGGCCACCTACGCCCAGGCGGGACAGACCTACGGCTACAGCCTGCTGTGGACCCTGTTGCTCTTGATCCCGGTCCTGATCGTCAACCAGGAGATGGTGGTCCGCCTCGGCGCGGTCACCGGTGTCGGCCACGCCCGACTCATCAACGAGCGTTTCGGCCGCGGCTGGGGATGGTTCTCCGTCGGTGACCTATTCCTGTTGAACTTCCTGACCTTGGTCACCGAGTTCATCGGTATCGCCTTGGCGGCGGACTACTTCAACGTGTCCAAATACATCGTGGTCCCCACCGCCGCGGTCGCGTTGATCGCGATTATGGCCAGCGGCAGCTTCCGCCGGTGGGAACGGGCCATGTTCGTGTTCATCGCCATCACCCTGCTGCAACTACCCATGCTGCTGATGGCCCACCCACAGTGGGGCCATGCCGCGAAATCGTTTGTAGTACCAAGCATTTCCGGTGGCATCACCTCCGATGCGGTGTTGTTGATCATCGCGATCGTGGGTACCACCGTGGCCCCCTGGCAGCTGTTCTTTCAGCAGTCCAACATCGTCGACAAGCGCATCACCCCGCGGTTCATCGGCTACGAACGCGCCGACACCGTGATCGGCGCCTTCGTCGTCATCATCGGCGCCGCGGCATTGGTGATGGTCGGCGACTTCGCCGCGCACGTATCCGGCAAGACCGACTTCGTCGACGCCGGCGATATCGCGCACCTGCTCGGCGCACACAGCCACGCGCTCGGCTCGATCTTCGCGATCGTTCTACTCGACGCATCCATCGTCGGCGCAGCGGCCGTCACATTGGCCAGCAGCTACGCGTTCGGCGACGTCTTCGGCATGAAGCACTCCCTGCACCGCGGGTTCAAAGATGCCAAAGCGTTCTACGTGTCCTACTGCACCATGATCGCCCTGGCCGCCGCGATCGTGCTCATCCCCGGCGCGCCGCTGGGGCTGATCACCACCGCGGTACAAGCCTTGGCGGTTGTTGCTACCCAGCGCCACCGTGTTCCTGCTGTTGCTGTGTAACGATCGGGAAGTGTTGGGGCCCTGGGTGAACCGGCCCTGGCTTAACGCCGTGGCCGGTGTCATGGGGTGTTGCTGTCGTCGATCCTGATGGCCACCACCATGTTCAAAGACCTCAACGTCATCGCCGTCACCGAATATCTCGCCGGCGGCCTCGTCGTCGGCGCCGGGATTGGCTTCGTCGCACTGCGATTGATGTCCCGCCGCCAACCTGCGGCCACCGTAAAGCCGGTGGACGAACTGGACCGCGACACCTGGCGGATGCCGCCGCTAGCGCTGCTGGAACCAGTCCAGTGGAACGCGGGCACCCGTCTTGGCATGATCGCCCTGCGCAGCTACCTCGTTGTCGGGGCAATCTTGTTGGTGGTCAAGGCAATCCAGATCAGCCACGGAGGCTAACGACGAGAGAACACTGGTCTGATGGCTAGGACTACGGTCCCGGGCGGTCGGCCGGGTACGTGCCTGGATCAGTGTCATCGCGGCGGTGGCACTGGTCCCGTGGATCCTCTACCTCGGAGGAACACTTCCGCAGGACTACGCCGCGGCCCACTGGCGCGCCACCTGGATCGGATTCGATGTGTTGTTGGTGCTGTTCCTGTTCGCCACGGCAGTCCTGGGCTTCCTGCGCAGCCCGCTGCTGACCGTCGTGGCGTTCACCACCGGGGTGCTGCTGCTGTGCGATGCATGGTTCGACGTGATGACCGCACAGCACGGCGATCAGCTCACCTCAGTCATCAGCGCCGTGTGCGGCGAACTGCCACTCGCAGTGCTGCTGATCGGCGGCACGCTGCGCATCGTCCGACTCAACGAACCGCCATTCTCCCGCCGAATGCTGCTGCGCGAATTGGTCACCGGCCAACCACACGACCACCGGTAGCGAACCCAACCGATCAGCCACGACTCGTCGACGATCCCATCACGACACGAAACCTCAGGAGAACATCATGATCAACACGCTGGACATCGTCCTGCGGATCGCCGCCGGACTCGGCTTGGGGGCCGCCATCGGACTGGAGCGCCAGTGGCGCTCCCGTAACGCCGGGTTGCGCACCGCCGCTCTGGTCAGCCTCGGGTCCACGCTGTTCGTCGTGATGGGCGGATACTCCTTCACCGGCATTCACGCCGACCCCACCCGTGTCGCGGCCCAGGTCGCCTCCGGGATCGGTTTCCTCGGTGCCGGCGTGATCATGCAGCAAGGCGCCACCATCTCTGGACTCAACACCGCCGCCACCCTCTGGGCTTCGGCCGCCGTCGGCGCCCTCGCGGGCGGAGGCATGATCATCCCCGCCGCCATCGGAAGCGGCGCCGTCATTGCCGCCAACATCTTCTTGCGCCCGGTCGGGCGGACCCTGGACCGCCACCATGGTCCCGGCGCTGAAAAGCCTTCTGCCGAATATCGATTCGAAGTCCGCTGCGCCACGACCGCCGAAGTGCACATCCGCAGCCTGGTATTCGACGCGATCTCGCACCCCAACCTGACTGTGCGGTCCATCACGGCGATCGACCTACCCGACGGTGAAGGAGTCCGCATCGCCGCCACCGTCATCGCCGACGAACGTGACGATCACCGCATCGAAGCCGCCCTCGCCGACGTCATCAAAGCACCCGAAGTCACCGGCGTCCGATGGAGCGCCGACGAGATGAGCCCAGTCGACTGATCTGCCCCGGAGCCAACGAAAGGCGAATCCGTATGTCATTCATGAAAATACGGCCAGCAGTGGTGGGGCTGATGCTTGGTGTGCTGGGGTCACCGCTCGCTCCTGATGTGGCTCGTGCGCAACCGCCCACGCCGCCGGTCCTGCCATGGATGCCGGGGCCGCCGGTGCCCGTCAACGGCACGATGGGTAGCTACTCGAATTGGTACAACATCATTGCGGTGGCCCCGCCGGCCGCGTTCGACGCTCGAGGAGTCCGAGCCACAGCTGGCGTTGACCCCGCGATGGAAGCTGACGGCATGCCCGGTAGCGCGCTGGGCTTGAGCCCTAACAAAGCCAACGCACTGACCTCAAGCAGCAGCCGCTACCGGATCGGCGCCGGCCTCAGCCCCAACCCGACCCTGCCGACGGTCACCCCCGGCACCAACATCGGCGCGGGCATGGAAGTTCCCACCCTGGAGGACCCGGGCGGCGCCGCACCCAAAACGCCCGCCGCCGCCGAATCAGCCCAGCCGACCACCGCCCCGCAGGTGCCTGGGCAACCCGCACCCGTCCTCGAAGCCGCGAACGGTCAGCCGACGGCGGCAACACCCACGCCCACGGCCGCACCGGCGCCCGCCAGCCCTCCACCGGTACAGGTGCCGGCCGCATCGCCCGACTCCTAAAGGAAAGCGTTGTGTTGGCGACGCCGCCTTCCAAGACGATGAGGTGTTGTCGTGATTGGCGAAGTCATCGCCTCGGGTTCCTCACCGATCACGAACGCTCATCCACACTCTACCTCGCGGATCAGCCCCGGAGAACCTGCGGATTTCCTGAATCTGACCTGTCCGTGCGTTCAGTGGATGGACGATGAATTCATGCGACTCGACATGAGCGAGGACCGCGCCATCGCCGAGGTGACCGCGCGTTTAGCGGCTCATTTCCCGTCGCGCGACTCGGTCGACGTCGTGATCGCCGTGCGACGGGCATTGTCACGCTTCGATTCGTGTTCGGTGCGCGATTTTGTTCCGCTGCTGGTAGAGCGCCGTGTACGAACGGAGTTCAGCGCCCAGACCTAGGGACAGCAACTCCGTCGTAGCAGCGGTCGAGTATGTCGGCACCGGATTTGATCCAGCTGCCCTTGGTCAATTCGCGATGGCCTACCGCGGCAACGACGATGTCGGCGTCGCTGAGGACGGCCGACAGGTTGGCGGTCTTGGAGTGGCAATACGTCACCGTTGCATTGCGTTCCAGCAGCATCCCGACCGGTTTGCCCAAGATGGAGCTGTGGCCTATGACGACGGCGTGTTGACCGGTGGGACTGAACGGTGAATTATCTGACCGCCGGGTTGCGTCCATCAAGGTGGTGTAGAGTCGGACCTGATCAGCGGTACCGGCGTGTCGTAGCCGAGGATTGAAGGTCATCGCGTGATTCTTCGAGAGACCGTCAAAAGTCACTCGAGCAAAGGAATCGACGCGATGACCACTGCCCACAATATCGATCTGCCCACTGTGCTGGCCGAACGACTCACCACTGCCCATCCCGACGTGCTGCGCGAGCTGCTGGCCACGTTCATCCACACCTGATGGGCGCCGAAGCCGACGCCCTATGCGGTGCCGGCTACGGCGAACGCTCGGCTGAGCGCACCAATTCCCGCAACGGCTACCGACACCGTCAATTCGACACCCGTGCAGGGACTTTGGATCTTGTCCCGAAGCTGCGGCAAGGATCCTACTTCCGGACTGGCTGCTGGAGCGCCGTAAACGCGCCGAGCGGGCCCTGACCACGGTGGTGGCGACGTGTTACCTGCTTGGTGTCTCGACGCGGCGGATGGACAAGCTGGTCGAGACCCTGGGCATCACGTCGTTGTCGAAGTCGCAGGTGTCGGTGATGGCCAAGGAACTCGACGCCGCCGTGGAGGCGTTCCGGACCCGGCCGCTCGATGCCGGCCCGTATACGTTCGTCGCTGCGGACGCTCTGGTGCTCAAGGTGCGTGAAGCCGGCCGGGTGGTCAACGTGCACGCCCTGATCGCCGTCGGGGTCAACGCCGAGGGCTACCGCGGATCCTGGGAATCGATGTCACGACCGCTGAGGACGGGGCGGGCTGGTTGACGTTCTGGCGGTCGTTGACCGCCCGCGGCCTGTCCGGGGTCAAACTGGTCACCAGCGACGCCCACGCCGGGCTGGTCGCCGCCATCGGGGCCACCCTGCCCGGAGCGGCGTGGCAGCGCTGCAGAACCCACTACACGACCAACCTGATGTCCGTCACTCCCAGAGTTCGTGGCCCTGGGTGCGCACCCTGCTGCACTCGGTGTTCGACCAACCTGACGCTGAATCCGTTGCTGCTCAATATGATCGGATCATCGACGCATTGTCCGACAAGCTGCCCAATGTCGCCGATCACCTCGAAGCGGCGCGGCCGGATCTGCTGGCGTTCACCGCGTTCCCAAGCAGATCTGGCGCCAGATCTGGAGCAACAATCCCCAGGAACGACTCAACAAGGAGATCCGCCGGCGCACCGACGTCGTGGGCATCTTCCCCGACCGCGCGGCCTGATCCGTCTCGTTCGCGGCGGACGACCCCGCGGCACTGCCCGCCTGACCCAACTACCTCGAAGAATCACACGACGACGTCATACACCACGTCCCTGGACTTGACCGACCGCCGTTGGGATTCCAAGCTGTCTGCCACCCGGGGAGAACGCCAGACGATTCATGGGTTGGTGGCTGGAGGTTGGTGCTAACAGATTCGAGTCCCGTTAGCTGCGGTGAGTTGACGCGCGGCTCAATTGGGGATGGGTAGGCTGCGGTGCGGTGTACCGGATCGAGCCGAGGGATGGCAGCGTGGCGGTCGTGATCACTGTGGCGGTGGAGCCCTCAGACATCAGTGTTATCCGGTGCTCAGATGCCTTATCCCTCTGTTCGCTGAACAGCCGGGTGGGTCGATGACCTCGAAGCCACCCTCCCCAGCTATATCCGCGTCGCTGAGCGCCGAGGCCGCGGCGACCGCTTCGGTCGAGCAGGTCCTTGGCTGGCTGGAAACTTGTGCGGACGGGTTGTCCGCTGCCGAGGCTGCTGAGCGGTTGCAACGGTTCGGGCCGAACGCGCTTCGCAGCCACCACGTCAGGGCCTGGTCGGTGCTCGTTCGCCAGTTCCGAAACGCAGTGATGATCATGCTCGCCATAACCGCGCTCGCGTCGTATTTCCTCGGCGACCACACCGACGCCCTGATCATAGGGATCATTCTGAGCGCCAGTGTGGGGCTGAGCTTCATCAACGAGTATCGGGCCGAGAAGACGGCGGCGGACTTGCATGACAGCGTCCACCACCGCGCACAGGTGCGCCGCGACGGGACGGTCATTGACGTGGATGTCGTCGACCTGGTGCCCGGTGATGTCATCCGGCTCTGCCTGGGAGAGGCCGTGCCGGCTGATGTGCGGTTGATCGAAACCACGGCGCTGGAGTGCGACGAGGGCATCCTGTCCGGAGAATCTACGAGCGCGGAGAAGTCAACGGCGCCGGTGGCACCGAGGGCTGCCCTGGTCGATATGACTGATCTGGCCTTTATGGGCACCATCGTCAGCGGCGGCGAGGGTCTGGCGGTGGTTTATGCGACCGGCCGGGATGCCGAATTCGGCCGGATCGCCGCGGATTTGGGGGAACGCCAACCCGAGACGACTTTTCAGGCCGGGCTGCGGCAGTTCTCCTACCTGCTGGTGAAAGTTGCGATTGCGCTGACTGTCTTCATTTTGATTGCCAACATCTTGTTGCACCGACCGGTGATCACATCGCTGCTGTTCGGCCTTTCCATTGCCGTGGGGATCACACCGCAGCTGTTGCCCGCGGTGGTCAGCACCAGCTTGGCGACCGGCTCCCGACAGCTTGCCAAGGTCAAGGTCCTCGTCAAGCGGCTGGTATGCATCGAAGACCTCGGCGATATCGATATTCTCGTCACCGACAAGACCGGAACCCTGACCGAGGGCCACATCAGCCTCATCGACACGGTCGACCCGGTGGGGGCCCACAGCGATTCCGTGCTGCGACTGGCGTTGTTGGCTTGCGATGTCGATCCCATCACTGGCGCCGCGGCGGCCAACCCGTTAGACGCCGCATTGTGGGAGCACCCCGGCGCGCGGCAGCTCATCGGCAATGACGTCGCGCAGATGGCGGTGCTGCCGTTCGACCACGTTAGGCGGGCGACGTCGGTGTTGGTCGACGACCACGGCAAACGGCTGCTGGTAGTCAAGGGTGCCCCTGAACAAGTGATGTCCCGTTGCCAAGGTGTACCACAAGATGCCCAGGCGACGACGTTGTCGGCCTTGTTCGCTGCCGGACGCCGCGTGGTGGCCGTGGCAGTCAAGCCCGCGCCGCAGCTGACCACCATCACCGCCGATGAGGAATCCGACCTCATGCTGGCCGGATTCTGCTACTTCGCCGACGAGCCCAAGACAGCCGCCCGCCAATCTCTCGCCCAGCTCAGGGCACTCAACATCGAAGTCAAGGTTGCCACAGGAGATAATGCGCAGGTCGCCGAAAAAGTCTGTGCCGACTTGGGTCTCGCGTCCAAGGGCACAATCACCGGCGCAGATATGGCCCATTACGGCGACGAAGAGTTCAGCCAAGCCGCTCAGAACCACACCATCTTTGCCCGCATTTCCCCGGAGCAAAAGCAGCGGCTGATGACGGCCATGCGGCGCACGGGACGCTCGGTGGCCTTCCTCGGCGACGGGGTCAACGACGCACTGGCGCTACATGCCGCCGACGTGGGTATTTCCGTCGACACAGCCACCGATGTGGCCAAAGACGCGGCCGACGTCATCCTGCTAGAAAAAGACCTCGGTGTGCTGGCCATCGGGGTGGCCGAGGGACGGCGGATCTTCGCCAACACCATCAAGTACGTTTTCATGGGGACGTCAAGCAATTTTGGCAATATGTTCAGCGCAGCGGCGGCCTCGGCGGTCTTGCCGTTTCTGCCGATGCTGCCCGGCCAGATCCTGCTGGGCAACTTGCTCTACGACACCTCCCAGCTGGCGATCCCCACCGACCGTGTCGATGACGAGCAGCTGCATGCGCCCGCACATTGGAACATCGGGTTCATCCGACGGTTCATGCTCACCTTCGGACCGATCAATTCGCTGTTCGACTTTTTGACCTTCGGATTGATGCTCGGCGTTCTGCACGCCGGGGAGGTGCAGTTCCACACCGGATGGTTCCTGGAAAACCTTGCCACCCAGACGTTCATCGTTTTCTCTATTCGTACCCGCAAAGTGCCGTTCTGGCATAGCAGGCCCAGCGGTCTGCTGACGACGACATTGCTGTCGGTCGACGTGGTCGGCGTTGTGCTTACCGTGACGCCGCTAGGTGCGACGCTGGGCTTCACCCCGCTGCCCCGGCAGTTCTTCGTGGCGCTGCTGCTGTTTATCCTCGCCTATCTGGGCTTGGTCGAGGCAACCAAGAAGGTGTTCTATCGCGAGCCGCTGCTCGTCTCCGGCGAGCCGCACCGCACCCGGGGCCCTGCACACCGAATCCAGCGGCGCGCCGCGCGCTTCAGCCATCGCGGCCGCATCCATTAAGTCACCAGCACGGGACGCCCAACGAGGTAATGGCATCCCGTCACATCACGTGACGCCGAAACGCACCGCTTGCCCGTATATGGGGACTGCACCGCATACCGAAAATCTCGGAAGCCACCTTTTGTAGTCCTGTGGCTGTCGGCGGGCGGGGATCACAACGCTGGCCCAGGCCTGCCCACGTTCATCGGTCGCGATGGGTTCGGCGAATCAGCCAGCGACGTAGTTCGTCGGCCCCCCAGACGATGAAGGGGTAGGGGATGGTCAATGCCAACATGGTGGGGCTTAATGCGGCGGTTCCTAGGACGGTTTGCACCGGTGGGACATAGATGATTACCGCGGCGAGGGCGAGTTCGAAGGCGATGCCCCACAACAACAGCGGGTTCGACAGGACACCAACGGTTTTCAGCGAGACGTGTTCGGTGCGGGCGGCGAATGCGGTGCCGATTTGGCCGGCCACCATGCCAAAGAAGGTCATGGTAGTGGCCTGCTGGTAGGCGTGGTGCAACGGTGTGCCGGGGCCGGTTGGGTCGCCGGGGTGCCATCCGGCCTTGAGCAGGACGTAGAAGAATCCGCCGATCGCGAGGGCTGCGGCGATGACACCGAGGAACAACCAGGCGCGCAGCAGCATGGGTAGGCGGATGACCGATTCTGTGCGTTTCCGAGGTGGACGTTGCATCAGCCCGGGTTCTGCAGGTTCCCGGCCGAGCGCGAGGGCGGGCAGAGTTTCGGTTCCGACGTCGAAGGCCAAGAGCTGCAGCACGGTGAGCGGGAGCGGCACCGCGCCCCCGGACAATGCGAACACGAGGAACGGGGCAACCTCGGGCGTGGCGTGGGCAAAAATATAGAGGATGAACTTTCGTATATTGTCGTAGACCCGTCGGCCGGCTTGCACCGCGACGGTGATGGTCGCGAAGTTGTCGTCGGTGAGCACCATGGTGGCAGCCTCTCGGGCCACGTCGGTGCCTGAACGGCCCATCGCCACACCGATGTCGGCCCGGCGCAGCGCGGGGGCATCGTTGACTCCATCGCCGGTCATTGCCACGACGTGCCCGGTGGCCCGCAGCGCATCAGCGATGCGCAGCTTGGCTTCAGGTGAGGACCGGGCGAAGATCAACTCGGTGGGCCCTGCCAGTAATTGGTCGAGTGTGGCTTCACTCATCTGGTCGAGTTCATCGCCGCTCACGATGGTGGGCTCGCCGAGAATGATCCCGACCTGGCCGGCGATTGCGGCGGCGGTCAGCCCGTGGTCGCCGGTGATGATGATGATGCGGATGCCTGCTGCATGGCAGTCGGCGACGGCGGCGGGGACCTCGGGGCGCGGTGGGTCGATCATGGCCACCAGGCCGAGCAGCGTCAGATCGCGCTCGACCTGATCACGGTCCGGCGGGTTGGCATCGGATTCGAGGCGACGGTCAGCGACCGCCAGCACCCGCAGTCCGTGCCGGGCCTGAGTGTCGACCAGGTTGGTCAGTGCGGCGCGCCTGGCCAGTGTCAGCGGCTGGGGATGTCCGTCAGCGTCAAGTTCGTTCTCGCACAATGGGAGGACAGTTTCCGGTGCACCCTTGGTGTGTGCCCAGACGCCAGCGTCGTTTTGGTCAACGGTGGACATGCGCTTGCGTGCTGGATCGAAATGGAACAGCCGGAGCCGCTCGCGCTGGCGCTGCCCTGGTTCAAGGCGAACACCTAGCGCGCCTGCGGCGGTGAGCATCGCGATTTCAGTCGGATCACCCGTTGCGACCTGCGCGTCGATATCGGCGTTGTTGCAGGCTGCCATCGCCGTCGCAACACGCGCCAGCGTCGCATCGTTTCGCGCCGACGGGTCGGCGCCATCGAAGGTGTGACTTCCCGTCGCGGTGGCGATTACGGTGACCCGCATCTGGTTTTCGGTCAGGGTGCCTGTCTTATCCGTGCAGATCACATCCGTGGAACCGAGGGTTTCCACTGCACTCAGTCGCTTTACGACCGCCCCTTGGCGAGCCAATCCGCGCACCCCGATCGCAAGTGCCAACGTGATAACCGGCAGCAGGCCTTCGGGGACGTTGCCCACAAGCAAGCCGACGGCGAAGATCACGGCGTTGACGAACGATAGGCCGGCGCCCAGGGTGGCCACGGGGATGAATGCCGCCCCCATCAACACCGAAATCAGGGCAATCAGCCAGGCCACGCGCCGGACCTGGTGCTCGAGCGGGCTCTCGTCGTGTTCGACTCGTTCTGAAAGTGCTGCGATTCGGCCCAGCTCGGTATGCATGCCGGTGGCGAACACCACTCCGCGGGCTTCCCCCTCGGTGCATGTCGTGCCGCTGAATACCAGTTCACGCGCGTGCAGCACCGGAACTGTTGTGTCGACCAGGTCGGCCGACCGGAACGTCGGCATCGACTCGCCGGTCAGTGCAGACATGTCGACCTCGATGCCACCGTCGAAAAGTCGGGCGTCGGCGGAGATTCGGTCGCCTTCTTCGATGACCAGAACGTCCCCGGGCACCAGATTGACGGCGTCGATTTCCGACTTCCGTCCGTCGCGAATCACCTTGGCCCGTAACGGCATATACGCTGCCAGTGCTTCCACTGCTTTTTCGGCGTGGCGTTCCTGCGCGAAGGCGAACGTGGCATTGATGACGATCACGATGACGATCGCGATGGCCACCGGCTCGATGCGCACTGTTAACGCCAGACCCGCTGCCGCCCACAACAACAGGGCCAGTGGATGGGTGAACTGCCGGACCAGTTCACGTGGCCAGGTGCGCCCACCCTGCCGTCGCAGCTGGTTGGACCCGACATGGACTAATCGCCGCTGTGCCTCGCGTGTTCTTAACCCGTCGCGGCGGCTGCGGAGATTGCGAAATAGCAGGTCAACCGCTTCCGTCGGGTCCAGCGCAGTGTCTGGCTCAACGTCGGTGATATCGGTCATCGTTCACCTGCAGCCTGAGAGCAGTGGCGTTGTCCATCTGGACGGACGCGTAGCGAATTCGACTCTGATACTCAAAGCCGTTGCACACCATCATGTTTGTCCGTATCTCCGCAGGAGCGACCACTTGGGGGCATCGTGGCGCCATCGCGTGCTGATCGGGAGCGACGCACACTGTTTACCCCGTTCGTCTGTGCCCTAACTTGGGACTGCGTGCTCATCGGCGGGCTCTGCTCCGTCGATAATCGATTAACGCTGCACCCACGACCAGGGCCCACCGAACTGGAACCCATGTGACCTTGTGCCCTTTCGGCTTGGGGCGAAGGCACGGGATCAGTCGTGGCAGTGTCTACGCAGGCACCATGGTGGCAGGGGACGCCGCCGCCACGACGCTGCTCCTGAAACGTCGTTGAGCCCGAATCGACCGGCCTCGCTCGACCAGAACAACGACCGAGGCCGGTCACCCACGTCTGGTCGCCCGCGCGGCTGCCGAGCGCCCGGACGTCCTAAACGCGAGGGGCGCAGCAGAAGCGCGCTGGTCGAGATCGTCCAACAGACCTAGACGATGGGAAAAGAAGTTATGAGATCGTCGGTCGGCGAGGAACGAGTCATGTTGCAGCACAGCGAGGACGGGCGCCTTCTGGTGGCGGCTCTCGCAGTCATGGCGCTCACCGGGTGCGTCCTGATCGCATCGGAGACATGCCCGCTGGACTGCTCCCGCAGATCAGCGTGGACATGGGTGTATCCGGTGCCACGGCGGGTCAATTCGTCAGCGCGTATGCCCTGGGAACAGTGCTTGCGGCGATCCCGATCACCACTGCCACGCGTGGGGTGTCCCGCTAACCACTCGTCGTCTGCGCCTTGATGGGCATCCTGATCGCCAACATGGTTACCGCCCTTTCGCCGAAACATCGGGTTATCGCTAAGCGCAAGGATTTTCGCCGGTGCCTGCTTCGGATTGCTCTGGGGCAGGTTTGGCCGTCGGCACTCCATCTGGGGTCTAGGATCGGATCTACAGTCGGCTGGCAGTACTCCTTCGCGGCTTTGTCGGCGCTCGTACTCGTCGCAGTCGTACTCGTCGCCGCACTGGCGCCGAACGCGCCCGGCCAGGCCGCCGAATCCCGGCTCGCCGTCTCCATATGCCGCCCGACGTGATCATTACCTATTTGCAGACCGTTGGCGCACACGACGTAATGGGACTCAGCACATCGCAACCGTAGCGGCGCCCGCCTCGGTGGGCCTCCTCGATTAGAAGAACTGTTGTATTGCCAAGTAAGCGCATATATGGCAAGAAGCCCGTCGTTCCCTGCAGTGATCGGACATCAATGCAACAGTACGGACTAGCGATAGAATGCTGGCTGATCATGTTCGCGAAGACCTTGATCTGGAGTACCTCGAAATACCTTGGGACGCAGCCGACGTTTCGTCGCAGTTTGAGCTGAGCGACATGGAGAACGGGTATCGGACGCTACGCCGGCTCGATGGACATCCAGTTGCCGCGGCTCGCGATGCCACATTGAGCCAGCTGAGGCTGGTTCCGCTGTCCCACTACCTGGCGTTTGACTTGGCAACGCTGAAACGGGCGTTTCTGGCGCAAGACGGAGCTCCGCTGTTATCCCGTGGCTGCTATCAGACTCCGGTTCGATAGTGGCACTGGCTGCGCTGCCGGTCGATGACTTCGGCCAGGCTCTCGGCGCTCATACCGCACCCCGCCATGTGCTCGTCGTCCCGTCAGCCGTGGCGATCACGGTCACGCTGCGAACACTGGGAGTCGGACCGCTCCGGTCGTAGTCGCTGATCACGTCCGCGACGCGGCCCGGGCGCCGGTAGAACTCGTGGTCCGGTGAATCGACCGTGACCACGATGTTGACCGGAGTCGTGGAACCAAAGACTACCCGGCGTTGCGCACGCTGCGAGGCCGCCCCTTCGTCGGGAACGGCCTGCTCAATCGGGTTGTCGCTCACGGTCGAATCCACCTCACGTTCGCGCTGACCATCTGGGCGTCGATGCGTTTCCGAAGATCATCAGCGGTGTCCGCCAGCGCGTTCAGGAACGCCGCGTTATCAGAACCCTCGGCATCGTCGCGCTGCCGCAGCGCATACTCCTCCAACGCGTCACGAATCACGAACGCCTCATGCGAATCGGTGTGGCTGGTCCGGATGTCCAGCTCGACATGGAAAACCTCGCTCACAGGAGCCACCAGATCACGAGGCCGATCAGCGCCCACAGGCAGACCAGCACGATGGCCGGCGGCCACAGCGTGTCCACGAACCGCCGGCGCGGCGTGGTCATCAGGACCGCCCATTGGCGCGGCTGTAGCCGGTCCAATAGCCGTAGCCGAGCCTGTACTTCACTTCGGCACCGGTGGCGACGCAGCGATCGGCGTCGGCAATGAGGGACTCGCCGCCGAAGTCGGCGAGCGCGAGCCCGGACGCTGCGGTTTCGCGGCTCTTGGCGCCGAGTGCGTGGAGCGCGTCGAATACGCGCGCCTTGGCGGCGTAGTAGGCCCCGTGCGGGCCCTGGTCGGCATCGGTGGCGGCGGTCATCAGGTCACCGCCTCGAGGGCTCGGGTCCAACGCGCCCACCCGTTGCCCTGGATGGTCCAGCGTGGCTCATTGATGGCCCCACGGTTCATCTCGTCGCGGACCCGGCCGACGATGAATCCGGTGATGTAGGTGTCCACCTTGGCGCGCTCCACCATGTCATCCCAGTTGACGATCAAGGCGCGGGTGGCCAGCGTGATGCCGGCCGCCGCGTTATCGACCGGGTGGCAGGTCTGTTGCGGCTCCTGGTCGATCTTGAGCACCATGCCGTCGCTCAGGATGACGTCGCCGAGGCGCAGATCGTGGGTGGTGATCATCTCGGTTTTCATCGGGTTATCTCCATCGTGTGACACACATCTACGTTCAGGCATTGGCGCGTTCCCATTTTCCAGCCCAACGGGTTTCGAGATGGTCGACAGTTCGCCGGTTGCAGTCGTCGTCGCACCACGACTTATCTGACTCGTTACCGCAATCGCACGTGCCGAAGACTTCGCGCCGTTCCTGTGTCAGGCCGAGCGCACCGGCCAAGTACATGGCGAGAGCGTCCGGGTTGACGTCGCCACCAGACCCCATGAAGACGTTCCCTGATACGGGACGCACGAAGCCTCCCAGCTGCGCCAGGCCCATGCGCAATGCTTCCGCGATGTCGATCAGGTTGTCAGCCACGAGACACCGTGTCCTTCATTGCCTGGCGGATGTCCCGGACTACGAGATTCCTTCGCTTCGTGTTGGTTTCGAGCATCAGGTAGCCGTACGCTGACGCGATGCTGACGAGGCGCAGGTAGTCTTGCCGCGTGAGGGAATCAGGGGTGTAGTTGGCCCGCCAGATTACGGACCCACGCTCGCCATCCGAGAGAACTGGCAACGGCCACACACTGCCGTCGCTGATCTTGACGTGAGACTTCGCGTTATCAGCCACGAGACACCCCCGTGAGCTCTTCGCGTCGGTACCAGCGGAACGCATCGGGCAACCGCTTGGCGGCGTCGGGGTGGTCCGCATCGGCTTCGAGGTAATACGTGGGTCCGTTGCGGTCAGTGGTGGATACCTCCACTCGGTAGACCTTGCGCCCAGTTGATCCGATGCGCACCAGGTCATTTCGGCGAATCCGTCTGTTGTCGCCCATCAGTCACTCTCTATCACTCTGAAATGCCCAGTGCTCGCATGGTTTACGGTCAGGCCGCCCCGCTTCCAGTGACGGGTAACGGGTCTCGCGCAGGACAGGTGTGTCGGTTGATGCGTAGCCCCACGTGATGTCCGCCTGTGGTTCGCCGCCGTGGAACTCGCCGGACATGTCGGTGCAGCTGGAGATCGGAGCCAACTTCTCGTCGCGCTCGGCGTGATAGATGGCGTCGCGCTCTTCACAGCTGATCTTGTGCCAGCTCACGGCTCGACCACCTCGCCATCGCGGAACATGATCGGCCGAGTGAACGTCGTGGGAATCCGCTCGGCCTCCCAAGCGCGTCGTGCGGCTTCAATTGCGGGATCGCTCACGCCAGCTCCTCGGTGGTGAAGATCGGCGGGGCCTTAGGACGATTTCCGCTTCCTCAGGAGGTAGATGGCGCCGACGATGAGGAACACGACGACCACGCCGCCCACGCCGAGTGAACGCGCGATCATGCTTCCCCCGGTCCAGCTGAAGCCGCGGATTGCGCCGTGGATGATCTGCTCGATGAAACCGCCGCCAGAGTGGCCGCCACCGGTGTGGGTGTCAGTCGTGGTGTGGGAGGGCGACAGGGCGAACCCGTGGGTCATCATGACTGTCATCTGCAGGTGGGCGATCACGGTGTTCATCGGTGCCTCTCGGGTCGGATTGGAATCTCTAAAATAGAGAATAGGGCAAATGGTGGTTGTAACGCAACCTGGTTCATATTCCGGCCACGCGACGAGCATCGGTGTAGATCGCAGCGCGCTCAGTCGGACCGGGAACGGCATCAGCACCAGGACAGGCCAACACCGACTGCAGAGTGACGCCGGCGACCAGGAAGTCAGCAACGGCGCGGCGCAGGTGATCCGGCGACGTGACCAGCACTGCGCCAGCTGTGATGCCTGAATTCCTCAGTAGCGCAGCGGTGTTAATGGCGTTGGTTGCAGTTGCTGTTGACGTGCCTTCAATCAGGATGCGCCGGGGCGGTAGTCCAGCTTCGATCAACCAGTCACGCATCGCGGATGCTTCAGTGTGCCCGCCTCGAGGATTGCCACCGGAAACCACGACAGGCAGGTCTGGGTACGCCTGCGCTACTGAGAGGCCCTGACGTAGACGATCAACCAATCCGCTCCGCAGCGACCCATCGGGCTCGAGCCCAAAACCGAGGATCACCACCGCGGCACCAGGGACGATGCCGCTCGGGACTTGATCGGTGAGCGGAAAATTCAGCGCAGCGTCGACATTGGCGATGATCGCTACGACCTGCGCAGCGCGGTCACGGGGGAGTGCGTCGATCGCCGCCTGGGCTCCCGTGCGGTCGCCGGCGGCTGCACGCGTGAACGCTGCATCGGTGAGTGATGTAGGAGATGCGGCGGTTTGTGATGGCTCCGCCGTGGCTGTTCCGGAAGCAATCATTGCAGCTGTCACTGCTACCGCAGAGGTTCGGCTGGCGACTCGGATCATGCCGGCGCTCCTGCAGGTTCGAATAGTCTCAGCTGGTCAGGATGCACGACCGGCAGAACAGTCACGTTTTTGATCGCGTCGGGCGACCCAACCAGTTTCTGCGCGGCGTCGGTCAGTTCGACCAACAGCCACTGACGTTCAACGCGTTCGGCGAGCGTCGTGGTCGGCATCGCCCGGGCAGCTGCGGCACGTTCTGCGATTTCGTCGGCGACCATGGCGATCAACGGATCCCGCCCGCCATGGAGCTGTTTGATCGCCGCTGCGAGTTCTTCGACGACGGAGTACTCAGCGGCGTATATGCCACCACTGGCCGGGTGGGTGTCGAAAAAGTCGGCATAGCCGAATGGTTCGGCGGCCAGGGTGTGGCGTTCACTGATCAAGTCACCCAGGATCAGCGGTGTGCGGTTGGGGAGCCCCGGCGGCAGCTGCTTCCAGACGTCCGACGGATTCTGTGACCACCGTTCAACGACTAAGTGCGCGGCCTGGTCGATGTCTTCGCACTGTTCGGCAGCCGCGCGAGTGGCGTACTTGGCTTCGTTTTGGCCGGCGAACACCCTGGCGACGTCGTCGGCCACGCCTCGGCGAGCGCGCTGCTCGTCGCCACGCTCCCGCTTCAAGTATGCCTGCCAGCTCCGCTCGCCAATTGCCTCCAACGGTGTGTCGCATCGGCCGAAGTGCACCCCGTGCGCAAGCACGGCGTCGGTGTTGGCAAGGGACACAAAGAATTCGACAGATCCGGCCTCGGATCGACCGGAAAGCCGCGCGTACGCCTTGGCGATGCGTGTTGCCTCCGCTCTGCTGATTGTTTCCACTTCGCCTTCAGCGTCGCGATAGGTGATCGCGGAGGCGCGGTGGAGGCGCTCACCCTGGGCCTGTTCGGATTCCGTTGTCGAGGTAGCCGCGACGATCGAGGCGATTTCCTCGTCTGCCCAGAGTCGCCACTGTTCGTCGGTAGCCACGTCTTCACGGCACAGCCTCGTCTCGGCCACGAACAGATCGATGAGGTCTTGTCGTCGTGCGGCCCGATCGGCCTCGATTTCGACGATGTCGGCGGGGGAGAGCGGGAGCCCGCCGTCGAGACCGTCGCCGGCGGTGTGAGGTCCGACTCCGGAGTAGGCATGGCGCAAGTCGTCGAGCTCGCGCGGAGGTGCGTTTACCGGGGAGGTCACAGGGTGCAAGGGCGTGTAGCCGCGGTAGCGCACGTATTGCGCCCTGGCGGCCGGATGCACACCGCGCTCCCGAACAGCTGCGGTGGCCGATGCCTCTTGTTTACCGTTGCGCCGCATGGTTTCCCCTTGTCCGTTGCTTGACCGCGTCATCTGACGGTCCCCTGGTCGGTGTCGACGCTATTGGTGGGCACTGACACCGCGGCGAACGCGGCGTTAGGAGTAGTCCGGACCTGCATATGGCTTCACCGGCTTTCATGTCGCCGGAGTGATTTCTGCAGCAGTGCCTTTCACGGATGCTTTCGCCCGATTCTCGGCGCGTACAGCGCGACCACCGCGCGAGAAACCTGCGGAAGATGCCGTTGCAGAGACCAGAGCGTCTTCGTCAGCGACGAACGGATGGAACCAAACACCGGCACCACCGCGGCCTTTGACCGGGATGTCGGCGGCATCGGTTACTTTCCAGCCCTTCTCGGAAATCGACAGGATCGCCTCGCCAGGTGTTCCAGTGAGCGGCAGTGCCGCCAACACCGAATCCCCCGAATCGCCAGCTGTGAGCTTCACGCCGGACACTCCGTTGCCGGCAACACCCTGGGGGTTTATCGTCGACGGATCGATGCGCAGTACCTTCCCGCGGCGGGTGACCAGCGCCAGATGCGCTCCAGGGGCGATGACGCCGGAGCTGACTAGACCCGTGATGTCCGGGGCGACGGGAATGTCGCGTGTCTTGAACGGCAGCCCTTTGCCGTCGGTGAACTTGACCCGGCCGTCGGTCCACACCGCCCAGCCCACCCCGGACGAGATCAACTCGCCGTGGCTGTCGGAGAAAACGCCCCGGTCGTCAAGTCGCCAGGAGGAGTTGACTTTTCGCTCACGACCGCCGTCGTCATCTGTGCCGGAGAACACCGGAGTTGCGTCAGAATCCAAAGCTGTTCGGCGATCAAATTCAGCTGCGTCGAAGAGTTTTGCGGTCGACACCAGTTCGGTGTCGATCACAGCTCGACGTGCATCAGCTGAAGACAGCAGCTCATTGAGCTGTGCGAACTCTTCGTCGAGCTTCTGCGCCTCGGACTGCAATTCGACTACGTCAAGTCGAGTCAGCTTGCGCAGCTGCAGCGCAAGCACGTGATCGGCCTGCTCCGCATCTATGCTGAACCGCGCTTGCAGGCCCTCGCGAGCATCGTCGACTGTGTCGGAGCCGCGAATAACCGTGACCGCAGCATCGATGTCGAGGTGGATCGCCAGCAGGCCGGCTACCAGATGCCGGCGCGCAACCACCTTGTTCAGGCG
The DNA here is from genome assembly GCF_010730955.1 of Mycolicibacterium aubagnense. NCBI lineage: Bacteria > Bacillati > Actinomycetota > Actinomycetes > Mycobacteriales > Mycobacteriaceae > Mycobacterium > Mycolicibacterium aubagnense. The sequence continues at coordinate 27,076 of NZ_AP022577.1, forward strand.
ATATTCACTGCGGCGCACAACAACCGAATCACGAAGAGACAGGAATGCGGAGATCAGCTCGCGGACCGACCACCAGCGCGGAACCCGGTCCCCATCGAGAGCCACCAAGCTCGCGGCGAATGTTGACTCCAACGGGGTAAGCGCCAGCAGCTGGTCGCGGACCTGTGCAGGGTCATGTCCGCGTTTGATGGTGACGACGATCCTCAGCCCGTTGCGGCGGTCGGTCAGATCGGACATGTCGACCACCCCTGGCAATTCGCCGCCTTCGACCAATGCCCGGATTCGGTCCTGCACAGTGGAACTGGCCACGCCGGGAGGAAGTTCAGTGATCACCACGTTCTTGCCGTCGACCGACAGCGTGCCGCGCACGGTGAATGCACCCCTGCCGGTGGTGACGTACTCGCGCAGCCCGTCCGAGCCGACCACCGTGGCGCCACAACCCCAGTCGGGGCCGGGCAGAAGCTCCATCAGCGCGTCATCGGACAGGTTCGGGTCAGCCAGCAGTGCGCGGCACGCCGCCATCACTTCACGCGGATTGTGCGCGGGCACCTTGGTGGCCCAGCCTTCGGCGATGCCGACGGCACCATTGCACAGTAGGACTGGAAACCGCGCCGGCAGAACGACGGGTTCAGTCCATTCTCCGTCGAAAGTGTCCACCATCGGCACCGCGTGACTATCGAGTTCGGCGGTCAGGGCAGCTCCCGGCGCGGATAGCCGCATCTCGGTGTACCGGTCGGCAGCTGGGATGTCGCCTTGGATTCGGGGGAAGGCGCCCTGTCCGTCAATGACTTTCACGCGCTGGAACTCGGCGGCCATCAGCGCCGCGGCGCCATACATTGACGCGCCGCCGTGCGGGTGCAGATTGCCGGTGACAGCCGAGCAGACTTTGGAGGACTTCTGTGGCTTGTTGCCGGGCAGCAATCGAGACGAGTGCATCTGGTATAGCAATCGACGCTGGCCCGGCTTGAGTCCGTCGAACGCGGAGGGGATGGCGCGGTCGCTGACGCTGTAGAGCGCGAACGTCAACTGGTACCGATTCCAGTAGTCTTCGGCGCTCTGGTTGAGTACCAGGTCCGGGTTCTGTTCGATGACGGTCACGAAGGCTCCTAGTCGAGGTCGAGTGTGGCGGTGTCGATGCGCGCAGCGGCGTCTGCCATCCAGCTACGTCGGCCTTCAGGTGGGCCACCGAACAAGGTGTGGTGCAGCGTGTTGGCTCCGTCGTCGGGGTGTACGCGAATCACGGTGCGCCGCTGCGGATCCAGCACGGTGTTCCAGAAGTCGTCGGCGTCCATCTCGCCGAGACCTTTGTTGCGCTGCACTTCAACTTTGCGGTTGGAGGATGCACGAAGGCGCGCCACAGCTGTGTCGCGTTCGGCCTCGTCTTGGCAGTAGACGCGCTGGGCGCCGTCTTTCACCACGAACAGGGGTGGGAGCGTCACGTAGACCATGCCAGCGGCGACCAGCGGGCGGTAGAAGTCCAGGAACATCGAGATGAGGCTGGAGTTGATGTTGCCGCCGTCGGGGTCGGCGTCGGAGGCGAAGAGGATTCGGTCGTAGCGGCACTGTTCCGGGTCGCAGTTGTCGCGTATCCCGCAGCCCAGGATGCGTTCGATCGCGTCGAACTCGTCTTTTCCCCGAGCCTTGGTGACAGTGAATCCGTAGACGTTGGGCGGCTTGCCTTTCAGCGGAAACGCCGCCTGGAAAGTCGCATCGCGCGCGGCTTTGATGGTGCCCAGCGCCGAATCACCCTCGCAGAGAAACAGTTCGGCGCCCGAGCCCCGTCCAGTCTCTTTACTGGGAAGCAGTTTGGCGGGCATCGACAGATTCGTGCCGAGGCCTTTGGCTTTCGCCGCAGCGCGCGATCGGGCTTTGGCGCCCTCAGCGCTGCGTCTCGCTCGGGCAGCTTCCAGAGCGAGCTTCGCCCACAGAGTCACAGTCTCGGTGTTGGCGGGGTTGGCTGCCCAGACGGTGACGCTACGTGCGACGTCTGGGGCCATCGCCAGGTTCAGCGACCGTGACGAGACGGTCGTTTTGGCCTGCGAATCCCATGACACATCGGGTGCGCGGGTGTCGACGGCCAGCGCTGTCACAGCGGCGAAATCTTGTGCCTCCGGGCCATCTTCACCTTTGGACAGTCCTAGATCGCGGATCCGGGACACCCGTTCAGCTAGCGCCTCGGAGAGCCCTTTCACAGCTGCGGTCAAGTGCGATCCACCGCCGGGCGTACGCACCGTGTTACAGAACGCGGCCACCGTGGTTGGCTCCGCTGGCCCGGCCGACAGCGACCAGCGGAACGGAGTAGCGCCGCGTCCGGTGGTGTATTCGCCGCGGCCCTCGACCGATGCCCGCACACCCGGCGTCGGTGCGCCGTTCGCGGTGCACATCAGGTCCAGAAGTGCATCGGTGCTCCATGGCCCGATGAATGGTTCCATCAGCTGAGCCGGGAGGTCTCCGAGGGGCCAGCCTTCGTTGGCCACAACCAATCGAACGCCTGGGGACATCCGCGCAGCGGCGTGCGCCCGCAACAGCACTTCACCGATGTCGATACCGGAGTCGGGCACCACGGTCGGATCGAACAGGATGCGCACCGTCGTTCCGTGGGAGTCGGGATGGCCGTTACCGGTGCCTTTGAGCTTCTGCGCGTCTGCGCGGGTGAAGTTTGCACGGGGATCGAAGGCTGTGCCCTCGAACACACCGGGGTACCCGGCGCCGAAGCTCTGCACGTAGGTCTTGCCTGCGCGCCACACAACGACGTCCGTGCGAAGCGAAATGAACACCGCTGCGGCCGCGCCGATTCCGTTCAACCCAGCTCCGGTGCCGGCAGCGTCGGCGTGCGCGGAGAACTTGCCGCCTGCCCGAGCAGTGCCGAGGGTCTTAACGATGCCGTTCTTGCCCGTAACGGGGTCGGAGTCGACGGGAAGACCGCGGCCGTCATCAGAGACGCTGACGGAACCGTCGGCATGCAGCGTGATGCCGACGGTTGATCCGCCGTGACTGGGATCGGCGACCTCTTCAATCGCGTTGTCCACCAGCTCGCGTAGCGCCGTGTTGAGTACGTCCTGACCCAGATTCACCGCTGGCCGCAATCGCGTGTGTTGGACATCGTCTAATTCAGTGATGTCAGCGGCGGTGTAGCTCACTGCTGGATCCTTTCGTTGGGCCAGAATCGTCAGTCCGTGCGCTGTGGCACCGCCAAGAGCGTCGGGACGGCTTCTGTTCGCTGACACTGTGCCCGCAGGTGGGTGATCGTGGCGGTTCGCTCTCGCCGACACGCCGACGGCCCGCGCGTGGTTTCAGGCCTCCGCGAACGACAGTGCCCCGCAATCTGATTGATTGCGGGGCACTGAGGCTGCACCTAGTGCGAGCTGTTGCCCGAATGCGCCGACGCCGACGAACCGTGCTCGGACGGTTTGGGGCCGTCAGCAGCACGATGCTGGCCACCGGTCGACGACTGACTGTCGGTCGAATGCTGGTTGCCGTTCGATGCGGCCTTGCCCGTCGCTCTAGTGGTTGAAGCGCCGGATTCGGTTCCGGACTTGCCCACCGTGTTCGTGGTCGAGATGGTCCCGGTCTCAGCCTTGCCCGCCGAACGTGTGTTTGACGTGCTGGATCCGGTTTCGGTCTTGCTGGGGGACTTCGCCGTTACAGCGCTGGAGCCGGTTTCGGTTTTCGCCGTTTCGCCGGCGACCGAAGCGGTGTGCTCAGCCGTGCCGGTGCTTGGAGTGCTGGTCGCGGTCTCGGGTTTCGGAGTCGAGGCGGCATCGGTGCTGTTCGCGGGTTCAGCCACGTGGACCGAGGTCGCAGTTCCAGCGGGGGGTCCCTCAGTGCTGCTCTTATCAGCGGTCTTCGGCGTCGTCGAGGTTTTCGCCTCCCGAGTGGCGGAGGCGGTCCCAGCTTCGTTGGCCGTCTCAGTCGCAGCGGCCGACTGTACGTTCGGCCCTGGAAGCGTGGCCGCTGCTGCCGGCCGCACCGCAGCGGCACCGGTGACGGCATTGGCGAAGTCGATTGCGCTGGCAAGACTGTGCAGCACGGTTGCGGTCGTACCAGCGGCCACATTGACTGCGGTGATGATGGTTCCGGCGGCCGCGTAGGGGAGGTTGTAGACCAGCGACGGCAGACCCGCTGCGCGCATCATCCCGCTTCCGGCCCCCGCCAGCCCGTTCGCAAGGTCACCGAACACGGCCGCAGCTGTGGTGGTCAACGACGCAGCGGCTGTCACCGGCATGGACAACAGACTCCGAGCCGTGTTCGTGATGGTCGCGGTTGTGGTGAATCCGGCGCCGGCGAGAACAGCCAAGGCAGTGGCGTAGTTCTGCGGTGTAAGCGGACCTGATGCGATCGTGTTGAGCGCAGCTGCGATGGCACCGGTCGACGTACCGCTACCGAGCCAGGTCCCGATCACCGATGAGGCGCCATTGGCCGCGGCAGTCACGGTCGTGTCCAATGCCGTGACCGCTGTACTGGTCAGTCCGGAGATTCCGTCGAGGCTCGCGACGATCGGTGCGCTCACGATGGACTGGACCGCCGTGATTACGCCCGCGACCAGATCACTGCCGGTCGCAGAGGCCGCGGTACCGATCACCGTGTTGGCTGTGGTTACCGCGTTCTTGATGAGGTTGTCGACCCCGGTGACGAGGTTTCCGACGATCTGCACCGAGCCGACGGTTACGGCGCCGACGCCCTGGACCGCCTTCTGCAGTGCGAGCCCGGCGATTCCGATAGGCGCATCGATCAAACCGATGTATGCGGCCATGTTCAACGGATTGTTGACGACGTTGGCAATGGCGTTCAACGCGGTGCTGACTGAACCGGTGACAACCGATGTCAGGAGGTTGGTGAGATCGCCAGAGGTGACGATGGCCGTGCTTCTGATCTGGCCGATTGTCGTGTTGAGTTGAGCCATACCGCTGTTGGCTGATGTCGCCAGGGCCGACAACAAAGCGCCGAGCGGGGTGCGTGAGCCTCCAGCCGCGGCGACAAGGCCGGACCACACGGTTGCGTTCACCGCGGCGGTCGCAGCAAGGGCCCCACCGAGGGTGTTATCAGCTGTGGTGGCGATGCCGTTCACCGTTGACGATGCCAGCTGCATGGCGCCACCAAGGTTGTTGACCAAAGCGGCGATGTCCGACTGGCTGATTCCAGTGAGACGGACTGTCGGCGTCGCGATGTGCGGTGTTGGCAACAGGTGATGCTGTTCGGCGAGCGGTAATGGCGCCACGACGACAGCGGCAGCCGCTGCCGCCGCCACACTAGTGCGGAGCAAAGGGTTGAGTGTGCGATTCACGTGAGTCTCCGGGGTGTAGGGAATGGTTTGTCCGTGCGCGGAGTAGTGCTGGAAAACGCGCGGAACGCTAGACGGGCCCTTGCCCCTGAGACGACGACGGCGCGGCTGGTCAGGCGGCTCCGGATGGACTCAATTCTCGGGCTGCCTTCACGATTCGGAGTACGGAACTGGGGGAGACGCCCAAGGCTTCGGCGATCGTGCGACTCGACGCTCCCGACGCCGCGTGCTCGAGCACTGCTCGCACGGTTTCGGCCGGAGCTGTTGTGCGGCCGGCACCGATGAGTTGATCGGCCAACGCCGCGTGTTCGGAGTGCGCGACCTCAACTAGCCGCGGAGTCCGCAGCGACGGATCGGTGTCGGCATCGCTGGGCCAAACACCTCGCTCCCGGGCGGCGCGCTCTGAACTGGCGGCGGCAGCCTGACGCAGTGGTGCGTCGCGACGCTGCGGCCACTGCGTCACAGGCTGCGTCAGGTGCACCGCGGTGGCGGCATCGTGACGCGGTGGTGCACCTGGCGCATCAGCTGCGTCGGGTTGAGTCACGGATTGCGCTGCCCGTGCGTCGCCGTTGCGGGCATGGCTGTTGCTTGCGTCAGGGGCTGCGTCAGGGTGCGTCACTGCTGGTCCAGGCTGCGTCACCATCTGCCCAGGCCGCGTCACAGATGGACCATCGTGGCGCAGAAGTGCGTCGGCAGCGCTGATCTGCGTCGCTGCCTTCGTCATGACCGTCTCGCCGCGATTCCGTAACGTCGCGGCCGGTTCTGTGTCCGGCACCGTCTGCGTCAGGGTGGAATCGGCGCGGTGCAGCAGCGCGTCACCTCGATGCATCTCTGCGGCTGGGTGCGTCATCGGTTGCGTCACGGCTCCGACCTCGATGCGCGTCAGGGCGACCAAGCCGAGGGTGCACACGGCAACCAGCCCGTCGAGGATCAGCGGGAACAGTGCCGCGTCGAAGCGCGCGTAGCCGTAGCTGACCGCAAGCTCGCGCAGCGCGTCGAAGCTGAGGCGGAACGCAGCGGTGGCCAGGACGACGATCGCGACCAGGAACGCCCAATAGGTCATCCCGCGCGCGGCGATGTGCGACCACAGCCCCAGCAGGTGGGTCAGGCCCAGCAGCGCGACGGGCGCGAGCGCGGCGGCGACGATCGGTCCGATGGCGCTGACGCCGGCATGCATGGACACAGCGCGAGTGATGTTGCCTGACACGCTCGCCGTGGTGGCAAACGCCAACAACGACCACAGGAGCCGCCGTACCCGGCGGTGCGTCTGATCGGGGGTCACCACAAGCCTTTCCGGCCTCCCGCTGTGTGCGGTGGCCGGAAAGAGGAAAGCAGATTTTGCAGCAGACCGGTGGTGCGCGGCTCGGTATGTGCGCCGCTGCTCGCCGCGACGCAATACTCACATTCGCGGGCCGAATATCGGCGCTACAGAACAGCATCCAGCGCACGCCGGATGCCGTGTAGGTCCACGATGCGTGGTATGTGCCTAACGCGCGTGCGTACGGGCACATACTGCGAGGATCCCCTCGCGCTACGAATTGCGCCACAGAAACCGCTACGAGCTGCGCTACAGGACGCGCTACAACCCGCAATACTGATCGCGCTACAAGATCCAATACCGTGCCGGATTCGCGATTTCGGCAACTTTCACGTTGTGTCGTAAGTCGCGAGCGCTGACCAGATTTCGATCCCACGCTGCTTCGGCTAGCGGTGAAGGACGTGACAGACGTTGACACCGCGTCGGTTTGGCGACGAACGCGAAGTCCTCTACAAGTCACCCCGTACGGCGGACACGTCTGGTGGCGTGCTTGGGGCACGACGCGCAATCCGGTCCCGCACGGGGTTTCAAGCGGTCACGGGTCGACCGGGGCCAATCGCGAGCGGGACGCGGACAGGTGTGGATCGTGTGCGAGCTCGGTGATTGGCGGACATTGAGAATCGCCTTGCGGGGATCGATCAATCACTCACCGCGGTGATGCACGGATTCCCCTGGTGCCGGCACAGGGGAGAGTGGCCGCCTCAGCTGATCTGCGCGAACCAGGTGGACCACCGGTGAGCTGGTGAAGCACCGTGGCGCTGATCAGTCGGTGGTTCAGCGTGGAGTGGTTCCTTCGCACGAATCACTGAATCGGGTGCGTCAGGTGGGGTCAGCTGCGTCGTGATGCAGCGTGAATCAGGTGCGTCAGGGATCTCGGTGCGTCATGGTGCGTCACCGGATCAGGTGCGTCACGGTGCATCACGTGATTCGGTGACGCATCGCGGGTCTGCGTCAACTGCGTCATTGGACGCGTCGCAGTGGTGTGCCACCCGCGTCAACCGCTTACGCACCAAGTTGTCGGACCCCTTAGATATTCTCTATTTTAGAGAATACGACGAGGGGAGCTCACATGACCGCCACTGCCACCGCGCCGCACAATGCACTCGAAACTGTCACCCTGATTCAGGTCAACGCGGCGGGAAACAACAACAAGTTCTACGAGCTGTCGAAAATGCCTGACGGTTCTACGCTCGCCCGCTGGGGTCGCATCGGTGCCTCGAACGCGCAGACTCGGACCTACCCGGGACATAGCAGCTTCGACAACAAATTGGACGAGAAGTTGCGTAAGGGGTACTCGGTGTTCGACGGGGGCCGGTCGACGCAGACCGCTGTCAGCTCCGTGTCATCGTCGGGTCAGCTGCCGGATTTGGTGGGCGCCGGCCTGTTTGGAGCAAGGCGCTCCGCTGCTGCCCGCGGGCTGGTTGCGCACCTGGTGAAGGCCAACCGGCATGCCATCGGCGCTGCGACCGGCGGTCGCATCACCGTCTCCGATTCCGGTGCTGTTACTACGGCGTTGGGGCCCGTCTCCGCGGCACAGATCGGCCAGGCGCGCTCCGCGCTCACTACCCTGCGCACCGGCTACGACCGGTGGGCTGTTGAAAAGTACCTGACGCTGATCCCTCAGCAGATCACCAACGTTCGCGCCACTGACTGGGTTACGCGAACGTGGTGCCGCGAGCAGGACGACCTGCTCGACGCGCTTGAATCAGCGATTACGTTGGCCGCCGCCAGCAATGACCGCGCCGCCGCGGCGATCGCGTTCCGTCACACCATGACCGAGATTGATTCATCGGCGTCCGAGTTCACGCGCATCGCCGCGAAGTTCAACGACTCGCGCAACGCGATGCACGCCGCCAATCGGTTGGACCTGCGCCGGGTGTGGGCGCTTGTAGACGCTGACGAACCCGGTTGGAGTAAGCGCAAATCGGCGCTCAAGCACAGTCGCGAGCTGTGGCACGGAACGTCCACCGGCAACGTGCTGTCGATCCTGCGCACCGGCCTCATCTGCCCGTCAGTAGGTGCTGGGGCATTCAACATCACCGGTCGCATGTTTGGTGACGGCGTCTACTTTTCCGATCAGTCCACCAAGAGCCTCAACTATGCAATCGGCAGTGCGCCTGGGCAGTTGGGCCGCAGCGCGAGTACAGGCAACTCGATGATGTTCCTGGCCGATGTGGTGATGGGTCGGGAGTGCCGTTCGGAGGCGACGATGGGCTGCGCGGCTCTTGTGAGTCGCGCGCACACGGGTTCCGACACTAAGGGCAGGTCCTACGACTCGATTTTCGTTCGCGGCGGTCACTGCGGCGTCCGCAACAACGAAATGATTGTGTGGAAGGCAGATCAGATCAAGCTCACGTACCTGTGTGAATTCGCGTGATGAAGGGGGCAAGACCTCTACGAACTCCGGATGGTCGTGTCAGAGGCCGAGTTTGGCTCGGATCTCCGCGGTGAGCGCACATTCCGGAACCCGGCAACGACACCCTTCCTCCTAAGGCTCTGTGTTCAGATCGTCTGAGATGCGCAATGTTGTGCACGGCTGCAAGGTTTTACGTGCCGTCGATCCCGCAGCCGGTGCACAACAGCACCTGTCCGTCCAGAATCCATTCGGTGTCCGTATGGCCGGCGCTGCATTCTTCTGGGGTGTGCGGCCATTGCCGCCCCGGGATGCGGGCCACGCGGCGGCCGGGCACCACGTACGCGCCTTGGTGGTGTGCTGGTTGACGCGGATCCCAGTGCCCGCCAATCTCGGAAAGGTCGGGGATCTGGCTGTCGTCGTATCGCTCGCTCATAGGCGCACATGGTCACCGAACAGGTCGGCGTATCTCGACTGCGGCGCGTGGGAAGGACGTGACACCGAAGTGTCGGTGTGCGAACGGGTGCGTTTATGAGCGCCTAACTCTCGGTCCACACCTTGAAGTCCGGCCCCCATTTTGGAGACTCTTGGCGGATCAGGTGGATCACCGACCAGATCGGCTGGGCTTGGCTGCCCTGGTCGTCACCACCGCCGCTGTCGTAGTGGCCACTGGCCGAAATGCCGACCAAAGTCGGCCCGCTGCTGTACCAGGGGCAGCCCGAGTCGCCCGGCAGGGTGACGACATCGGCGAACAGGGTTTCGTTGGTCGGGTCGTTCCCATTGGTGTAGTGCGTCTTGGTGATGCGGCCGGTTGTTTTCCCTGACCGGGCGCCGAACTTGGTCACCGAGTCCCCGGTATGTGCGTCGGCGATGCCGGTGAAGAACGGCTCGATCGAGAACTCGCGGTAGATCAGGATGAGCGTGTATCCCCGGGGTCGTATGCCGTCGAGCGAGTCGCTGTCCGGTTTGTGCGACACCACGGTGCCGATTTCAGTGCCATTGCTGGAGTAGACCGTCTGGTCGACGTCGTCGGCGCAGTGGCCGGCGCTGACCGCCAAGCGGTCGTGGTTGGCGTTGAACCCGAAGAACCCGAGGGAGCAGCGGTGTTTTCCGATGTTGATTTCCATGCCTGCGCTGAGCGAGCCGGAAGCGTGCGCTGTCGGCGCTCCGGCGCCCAGAAGCGCAACCGTGGTTGTTGCCATGAGCGCGATCGTTCGTCGCATGATTGAGTTCCCCTCTGGACCCTCCCCGGCCCGGCTGCTGATCGTGTCAGATCTGCGGTGAGCTTGCCCTGCTCGGCTCGCCAATTCCGATCCAAGCTTCGTCTGCACCCTGTTGCTATACCAACTATAGTTGGCGTATTCTAACTTTAGTTGGAGTGAAAGGTGGGTGCGATGCAGCTACACAAGCCGTTCGCCACGGTGACACCCACCCTGGACGGTGACGTCCTATTGGTCCTGGCCGGGGCGGATACGACATTCACGATCAGCCAGATCAACCGCATGCTGCCCGACGTGTCCGGTGAAGGGATTCGCAAAGTTCTGGGCAGGCTTACCGCCCAAGGGATTGTTCTGCACGCCGAGGTCGGCCGCACCGGCACTTACCGGTTCAACCACGAGCACATGGCAGCCGAACCCATCCGGGCGCTGGCACGGACAGTCGATCGTTTCCTCGACCGCCTCGAAGCCCTCCTGAAGACGTGGCAGGAGCCCGCCGCCTACGCCGCTGTGTTCGGGTCGGCGATGACCGGACAAATGCGCCTCGATAGCGACATCGACCTGTTCCTGGTTCGTGCCTCGGCGGCCGAACGCACTGATGTTCAACAGGATGGGGACCTGTGGGAGCAGCAAGTCACCGAACTCGCCCGGGCGGTCACCGCCTGGACCGGTAACGACGCCCGCGTCGTGGAGTACACCGAAGAGGACCTTCGCGCCGCTGCCGCCGCTGGCGAGCCGTTGCTGAACGAAGTGGTTCGCCGGGGCAAGACAGTCGCGGGGATGAAATCGTGGCTGATGCGGCTGCTGCAGGAATCAAACCGCGCTAACCGACGCAGGGTGTGGTCCTGATGGCGCGCACGAATCCGCGCACAACCCCATCGACTCCGGCGGTGGTCAAAGGGCGGCTGGCCAACGCGATCGAGTTCCTCGAGGCAGCCGAGAAGGTACTGGAACACAACGAGGCCGCGACCAGCGCGTCTGGCGTCCTATTCGTCGATGCCGGGATCGCTGCTTCCGATGTGATCTGCTGTGTCCGGCTGGGCGAATATTCGACGGGCAGTGAGCATCAGCACGCGGTTGCACTGCTGACGAAGGTGGAACCGAGCTTCGGGAAAGATCTGAGCATGCTGCTGAAGGTGAAGAACAAGGTGAACTACACCCACGCGGCGTTGTCCGCCTCGGAGTGCAAGCAGATGCACCGCGCCGCCACCCATCTGGTGGAAGCGGCCAAGGCGGCTGGGGCCTCGGCAAGCTGACGGCTCGGTGTGTCCGGCCGGCGGCCACTTTGGGACTACTTTGCCTGCGGCGGCCCCAGATTCGGTGCGCGGCGGATCGTCGCCCACAGATGCTCGCCGGGGCGCTGCTGCTTGACTTCGAAGCCGTACCGGCCATACCAGCCCGCCAGCCGGGTAGCACTTTCCTCGGTGCGGTCGCCGGGCATGATCTTGCCGACGATCGCCAGGCCATAATGGTCGGCGCTGCGGCACAGATGCTCCAGCGCAGCGGTACCAGACCCTTGCGGCCGCGGCGGCCAGCCACCGCGACCTGTCATGCCGTTGACGACGATGTCGTGCAGCTCTAGCGTGTCGGATTTCGCGAACGAGACGGTGAAGGTGCGCACCGGGAAGCGTGGCACGCTGTAGTCCGGCAGCAGATCGTTGTAATGGAAGAATCTTCGGTCGAACGGTGCGGACCCACCCCGAGCAAGTTCGGCGGGTACGGCGCCGACATCGACCTCCGGAATGGGCCGAGCGCACGCCGGCAGGTGATGGATCAGCTTGCGGGCCCGCTCGTTGTCAGGTTCGAGGTCCAGGCAGGCCGCCAGCTGGCGGGTCAGCTCGGTCTCCAGGGACCGGTCGCCGGCGTGCGCTTGTATCCGCGCTTCGAACACGCTGTCGCGTATGGCTTTCAGATGTTCGCGCAGTTCGCCACTGATGTCGCCGGTGACGTACGCGTCCAGGGTCGATTCGACGCTATCGCTCAGCAGTCCCCATTGCCCGGGGATCGAGCCGACCGCAGCTTCGGCGATGCCATCGAAGGCGCGTTGGAACTGCTGATTGGCCGCGTTGAACCTCTGCGCCGCTCGGCGGTATGCGCGTTCACGCCACCATCGCCTCGCCGGCATCGCACGACCCGCAGCGCGCACCTCATCCCACGCGGCTTCCAGTTCGGCGACAGCTTCGTCGGCGGTAGGCACTCGCGCGTGAACAGCGTGCGCATCGACCGCGTCGCCCAATGAGGCGTCCAGATCATCCAGGTCATCGAAAAATTCCCCCACGCACTCCATGATCGGGCAGAAAACCGAAGCACGGTTGTGTCGCACGGCGTGGCGCACAGCCCGGTGCCGCAGATGATGCTGATCGTCGTGCTCGTGCTGCTGCTCGTGCTCGTGCTGCTGCTCGTGATCGCGATGCTCGTCGTGGTGATGCTGCTGTTCGTGCTCGTGATGTCGGCCGGTTTGTGCAATCGTTCTCGTGTAGACCCCGGCCGGTCGGCCAGCCGGGTTGGTCGGTAACGGCCGACGGTGGCCGATGACCGGCGGCGTTCGGGGAAGACGGCCGCCGCTAAGTGAAGTCAACTCGCGAGATTAACTTCATTTTGCAGCGCTGGATTCCGTTATCCATGGCGGAAGTAAGGTCGCGGTCAGGATGCTCCTGCGGAGTGGCCAGTGTCTTAGAGCGCGAGCGGGATTCGAGTCCCGTCGGGGCGCTTGACCATGACCTCCAGCTCGCCGCCGGTGGCCTCGACGTACTTGCGCAAGGTGGAGATCTGCGCGGCGGCGATCTGACCGTGCTCCATCTGTGAAACTCGGTTCTGGCCTACGCCGATGATCGCGGCGAGGGACTTCTGTGTGTAGCCGGCATCTTCACGGAGCTGGCGGAGGCGGTACTCGGCGGCTTCACGCTCCATGTCGGCGGCGCCGCGCTCGATGCGTTCGCGACGATCTGCGGGCAGACCGGCCAGCAGCTTATCGAGTGTGCTCATCGTTTCTTCCCTTTCTGTTGCTTCTTCTGCTTCTGTTCGGTTATCCGTTCCAGATGTTGGTCGAAGAGGTCATCGGCTGCCGGAACGTTGTCCTGATACCACTTGTTCCAGTCGCCGGTCTTGTCGCCGGCGACCAGAGTGATCGCGTGCGACTGGAGGTCGAACGCAAACAAGATGCGCAACTGTCGGCTTCCGCCGGGGCTGCGTGGCCGCAACTCCTTCATGTTCTGGTGCCGCGAATGGTGGATGCGATCCACGAACGGTCGACCCGCGGTGGGGCCATTGTTGGCCAGATACTCCAACGCCGTAAGGACGCTGTCTTGGGCGGCTTCGTCGAGGCCGCTGATCCAGTCATCGATAAGGGTCGTGTCCACCTCCCACCGTCGCATCGGCACATGACGAGAATATCACTCAGCACTGATACTAGCTAGGACTGATAAACGATCGCTCTCAAGGATCTGGCAGCGCCTGTGATGCGCAACTCTAGCTGCGGATATTGCGCAAATACGTCGCCCGAGCGGCTATTTGTGTATGAGCGGGATGACGACCGGCGCGGCACGTTAAGCGACTGGCCCCGGCGCGAAGCTGCAAGCTCGAGTCGCGGGTGCTGGCGGCTGAATCTGCCTCAGCTGGTAGGGCGAATTCGCCCCTACGAGCGTGAAGACACTCGGCCGGCCGGGCTGACTCGCCACTGCACACCCCACCAGGTCCCAGGATCGAACGCCGAAGCATCGGTCGACGCGGTGATTTCCTCCTGCCCGGTGAAGACCAGCCCGTACCCGGGAACGGCAGCAACAGACCACGCGGTGGGGTAGGACGCGACGTAGTCGGGGATATCTTCAATCTGTGGGTCCAGGCCGACCCAGAATCGGCTGACCTGTCCGATCAACGTCCGCCTCACAGTGGGGTACCCGTCGCGGGCGATCAAGGTGTTCAACGCATCGCGGGTGTGCAGGTCCCCGTCGTAATGCACACGCAGGAACTCGGTGGCGCCGCGGTCAGGATCATCGAGGTGGATCAGCGCAGGTGTACCCATGTCTGCACTGTGGCATCGGCGCCGGCGTTCTTCGACGCGAAGCGATGCGCCACGCCGAGAGACGCGGTTAGGCCGGCGCACCCGTAAATTACGAGGCATGGGGAAAATGGGAAAGGCCACAGTTCATTTCGCTGACAACACTGAGAGCATGACGTTCGACGAGGTCGAGATCCTCGATTCCGGGGCGCTGCGGGCCAGCAACTACATGGTGTTCAAGCACGACAACAGCCGGTGGGGGCTGGGCGAGACACTCGCCGTGTATTACCCAGCGCACGCCTGGAGCAGGATCGAATCGCTCGAACCGAAGGTGTACACGCTGTGGGTATCCGATCAGATCGAAGGCGACGGGCCGCTCTGGGAGACAGTTGAGACGTGCGTGTCAGCGAAAGAGGCAGAGGCGCTGGCGTTGTCGCACATACGGCGCATGCTCAACACCGACGACGACGCAGCTGCGGTGCAGCAGGCGTTCGACGAAGGACTGTCCTACAGGGCCGACGACGGCGATAAGACGTTGCGCTTTTTCTTGGCTCGGCTGCCGGAAGTGGCGCAACCCGCCGGGTGATCTCCGCGGGGGTTCTTCTCCGCGTTCGTTGTCTCGTCCCGTGTTGGCGCCTACATGGGCCGGGTGTGGCGGACTAGCTGTGCTATTCCACGACATTGGTTACGCGCGAACTGAATTCAGGAGGAGGTACCAAAGTTGATGACTAACAACCCCGAGAAAGATCGGCGCGGTGCACCAGCGCCCAATCCCCGAGCGCGAACCGGCAGTTTGCAGTTCTCCATGGTGAGGGAGGTTGCTCCGCAGACTCCACCAGTGGCAGACGATCTGACCGAGGATCGGCAACGCCGTGATCTTGCGGCGAAGCAGGCAGCGGACGAGCTGTCGGCACTCGCACAGGATGCGCCGGTCACGCGGTGAACCCCGCGGCCGTTGCACAGGGGAGAACTTTCACCTCGGAAGCGTTGTACAGGCACTCTTTCCGCCACTCGTCTGTACCCGCCGCGGCCACGTCGGTGGCGATGTCGCCGAATTCGACTTCGGCGAACGCGGCGAACGTGGTGACAGACTCGGGGACGGGCCACACCTCGTGCCCTCTGCCACGCTCACGTTCGACGTCAGCACAGCCAGCGGCGTGGATTCGCGCCTGGTAGGCCTGGCCGGACAGATTGGTCGAGACGAATTTCGGGGCCACGATGCATCTCCTCAGGTAGCGGCTTGCTGTGCGGAGTGTGCCCAGCCGAGGCCCGGTCTACCGCGCGCGGCTCGGTTGTCTGGGGCCCAGCCGCAGCGCGGGCCGCGGCGTAGGCGAGCGAGATCAGCCGTCCAGTTGTTTTTCGCGCAGTCGCGATCGCTGAGCCTCGGCGTGCCAGCCTGGCACTCAGCGGTGAGAATGCGCCGCCGAGTACCGTCGGACACGATATCTGATGTTTATCTGATATCGGGTGTAGGCTGTTGTACATGCACGCCACCGCTACCTTCACCGACTTCTTGCGGAAGCCGAAAGACGTTGTGGCCAAGGTGGTCGAAGGCGCCGTGCGCATCACCCGCCGCGACGCCGAGGATCTGATCCTGATGCGTGCCGGCGACTTGGATCGACAGCACGAGGGCATCGCCCTGGCCAGCCGCATCATGCGGGCCGCCGCGCGCCACCCCGGTGACATGGCGGCCGCCACCCATGACGTGTTCGGCTGGGTGGGAGCGCTGAGCGCCGACGAGCAGGGTGAATTCGCCCGCGAGATTGACGGTCTGGTGTGGAGTGCTGCCGAACTCGGCGAGTACACCCAGCTGCTTCGGAGCGTCCGCAGCTGGGCAGGCACCGCCGAGGCGTACGCGGCGGGCATCCCTCGCGGAGGCGAGAGCGACCTGACCTGGCTCGACGACGCCGCTCCCGTCGCCGTCGAGCGGCCCTGACAAGGCGCTGGCGTCTTGGCCCGCCACGACCCCGTCCCTCGACCGCTCAAGAAGGTCGAGTTCGAGATCCGCTTCGCCACACGCGAGGCAGAGAAAGGCTGGACGGACGCGAAGGCGACAGCGCGCAACACGCTCGTGGACGCGTGGGACTTCCTGACGCGCACCCCGCTGGAGCAAGGCGACCGGTGCTACCCACTGAGCGGCGACTTGCGGCGGCTGAACCGTGGCGGGGTCTCCTTCGATCGCTGGCAGTACAAAATCACCGACGGCGGGCGCATCTGGTACCACGTGCAGGTGGAGCGGGTCGGCGGGGTGGTCTACCTGGAGCGAGTGGAGACCGGACACCCGAACGAGACGGACAGCAAGAAGAACTTCCGCTAACCCATCGACTGTGCGCAACGATCCGCAGTGTGCAGCGGGCGTCCAAGGGTTTAGCCCCTGCGGCTAAAGCGTCCTAACTTTCCTAACCAGGCGTTGTCACGTCCCTTTGCGGCCGCCTACCAGCGGCGATAGGGTCGACCAGTCACCGCGAGGCCGGCCACGTCGACGGAATTCCAGCGGGTTTCGGACGGGAATCGTGGACCGGTCATAGTCACTCACTGAAAATCAGCGGTAACCGACGAGAATTCTGATTCCCGCAGCGGATCGGGTAAAAGCACTGCTCAGCGTGTTTTCGGCCCTTTCGCGACGGTGGGAGCGGGACTGACATGCAACTTCGAAGCCCGCCACCAGCGGTGATCAGGGCCGATCACGTGTGCGCAGCTGTTCGTCCCACTGCGCGAAAGAGCGCGCCCCGATCGCTGGGTTCTGGACCAGCGCCAAACACTGGCCTCCACACGAGAACTGCTAGCGGAACGCAGGTGGGGCGAGATGGCGCGGTACGAGGAGCAATGGAGCGACGTCCCGGTGGAGCAATACAACTCGTTTCCGCTGCAGGTGCAGAGCGAGATCCGAGCCAAGCTGGAGCTGATTCTCGACGACCCGCACGGCAACGGCAGCTACGACAAGGACACGGACCAATGGACCGCGGTCTTCGGTTCAAGAGGCACCGGATTGATCGTGTACGTCGTCTCCGACGTGTTCGTCAGGGTCACGTTTCTTCGGTTTGTTCTGCTGTAGGGCTGGACAGCGCTCGACGCCAGTCCTCACGAGCACTCCAGACACGGCGTATCGGCGAATATCGGGCTGCCAGCGGCGCCTGTGCCAAACTCGATCCGTGGCACGTCTGGAACGCACCGGCCCCGCGATCCGTGCGGTCCTGGCCGAGCTGGATCCCGCGGCTTGCTCCGAGTTTGAGTGGGAGTTTCGTATCGCTCTGGCCGAAACCGATCTCGCCGACGACTTCGACCTGGGCCGTCTAAACGCAGTGCTGGACAGGTGGCTCGGAATTGCGTACCTGAGACTTCATCCACCCACCGCTGCGGAACGCGCCGTCGTGGAGCAGGTTCGGCGCGGCGACTTCACCGGGCTGCGGACGAGAACAGCCGCCGGAGAATGGGTCAAGCACTAGATACTTGTCGAGCTGGCGGGAGCCGCAGCGTTCCAAAGGGCATCAGCCAGCAGAACATGGAACGCAGTTACCCGACGAGCTGAGCCGGTGCCCATTCAGTGCGTTCGGTCCGCGCTTCGATGACAGTGCCATCCGGGCCGAATCCTATGAACAGCAGTCCGGCCGCCCCTCGTTCATCGCGGGCCACGACGCTCCCGCGGCGACCATCACCTCGAACAGCGGAGTCATCCAACACGATGAAAACCTGTCCGGCGTACCCGACCCGGCTGCCCACGAGGCCAACCGGGGCGACGGGGTGGGCGGGCACCGGCAGGGGGACCTGCGAGGTGCTTTGCCTGCGCTCAGCGTTGACGGCCAGCGCCGCCACGGCGCCGCAGAGCAGTAGAACCGCGATCAGGGCCATCACGGGCTTGGGCCAGTGGAAGATCTTCCCGCAGATGAAGCCAGCCAACCCCACCGTGACGGGGACGGCAGCCCACGCCGAGTACTTGGACAGATCTGTCATGGCTCGACAGTCTCACGCGCGCACGACGGTGTACAGCGGTCGGGTGTGCTGCGCGGCAGCTGCGTATTCGGCGCCCGACATCTCGCCCACGTACTCGACCGACACTTCATCGGCCGGGTGCACGGCGCCCCACACACCGCGGGCGCGGGCCTCTGATTCAGACGCCGCCTCACGTGCGACGAGCTCGTCACTGGCGGCAAACCCGGCAGTTTCGGCCCGCACCGCGCGATAGACGCGAAAGGTGCGAAGAATCATGAAATGCACCTTTGCGGCACGTCTGACAAGGGCTCGCCACGGGGAGCTGACCCCGTGAATGACTGAATCGAAATGCGGTATTTTGCAGGTGCAATTTTCTGGTGATTGCGGGTACACTCCGCGGGTGTCAGTGCCAGCGGTAAACGGGGCGGGGCGCGTGCCCGAGCTGGGAGGCCCCGCGCAGGAGCGAATCCTGCGCGCAGCTGCAAACGCACAGTCTGCGGGTACCCGGCGGACCTACGGCAGTTCCTGGGCCCGTTTCGAGCAATGGTGTGGAGCCAACGGATATACGGCGCTGCCTGCGCACCCGGCGGTCATTGCTGCCTACCTGGTCGAGGCGGCCGACACATTGAACCCGGACGGACAACACGCGTACGCGGTGTCGACTCTGAACAAGTGGGTTGCCGCGATCACCGATCGCCATCGCAGTAGCGGACTCGATAGCATCCCGACGCATCACGAGTCGGTGAGGGCGACGTTGGCCGGCATCCGGCGCGAATATGCGGTGGCGGGCGACCGGCCGCGAAACCCCCGGGCCCCGCTGCTTACCGACGACGTGATGGTCATCGTCGCTGCGGCTCGAGCGCAGGTCGACAGCTGGTCCGACGAAGTGCACGAACGTCGTGACAGCGCACTGCTCTTCATGGGCTTCACTGGCGCCTTCCGCCGCAGCGAGCTCGTCGCTCTCACGGGATCGGACGTGGAATTGCACCCGCTCGACGGGGTTCACGTGCGACTGCGCCGATCAAAGACTGATCAGGAAGGCCACGGTGTCGTGCACGCACTTCCACACACGCAAGACGCCGAACGGTGCCCGCCATGCGCGTTCGCGCGGTGGGCGCGAGTGGTGGAGGCCTACGACAAGGGCGGCCGCGCAGCGGTGATCGCCGCCGTAACGCGCCACGCGGTCGACAGGTCAGTGCACGTGTGCAGAGCCAAGGCGCCCGTCATCGGGCGCCATCGTCCGATATTCCGCGCCATTGCCGGCAACGGGAACTTGTCGGATACCGCCATGTCGGGCGCCTCGGTGCATGCCGTGACGCGCCGCCGAGCCGAGCGAGCCGGTTACTCAGAGGCGATGGTCGCCAGGATCGGGGCGCACAGTCTGCGGGCCGGATTCGTGACACAGGCCTTCCGCAATGGCGCTGACGCGCACGCGATCATGCGGCAGACCGATCATCGGAGCGTGGAGATGGTCGAAAGGTATGCGCGCGAGGAAGCGCCGCTGATCGGCAACGCAGTCACGTCCCTGGGGCTATGACCGCGCCAGCCGGCACCCGTGACCGAGCGGTGTGGCAACTGTTCTCCGACTGGTGTGCAGCTTCAGGAGAAAGTGCCTTACCCGCCGCCCCAGAAACGCTGGCCCGGTTCGTTGCCGCAAACCCGGCGTCACTGAGCACGCATCGGCGCAGGGTCAGCGTAATCAACGCAGCGCACCGCAGAGCCGGGGTCGGCCAGCCTGGAAGGGCCGAAGTGGTTCGGGCGCTGCTTGACTCGCGCAGAGCAGAACGCCGACATCGACTAACTGAGGCCGCAGCGTGGGCTATCCGCAAATTGCCCGACGAGGGTTGGCCGACAAAGCTGTTTGCGCGCCGCGATGCAATGCTGCTTGTACTGGCGACTGCGGGAGTGTCGGGTAGCCGGATCGCGCAGTTGCGGCTCGGCGATGTGGTCGTCGACGCTCCGGCCGATCGACTGGCCATTCAATGTGTTGGCGGTGAAACTGCCAACACATGTGCTGGTTCGGCACTTCAGGGCGTATCGCCGGTGAGCATCTGGGAGCAGTGGTCGCGCATCCGTAGCATCCAGCACCACCTATCCAATCCGCGATTTCTGGCAGCCCATCTGCGCGGAGAGCCCATACCGAAGATCGGTCACGCGCCAGCGTCGTTGCCGGTTGTAACCTCCATCGACCGATGGGGCGCCACCCCGTTCATTGCTTCGGCACTTGGGGCCCAGTCGATTTCGCGCATCATCACCGCGCACCTGACGGGACAGCCCACGGTTCACCGCCGTGTCCAGCCAGTCGATCCGGCTATCAGGCCCATGCCTCTGCCGGAGGCGCAGCCACCTGGGTGCGCACCGCAGCTCGACTCGGCAACGTACTCGCGGGGTGTGGCCGCGCGCTGCCGAGCCGCAGCAGAGCTTGGTGGGGTCACAGAGATGCTCGACGATGTCGAAGACCGGGCCGATCGGCTACTCGCCGGGTTATTGCAACTGCTCGACCACCAGCACTGATCGGCGATGCTGGCTGTCCGTTAGACCGCTACGCGTAGCGCGAATCGGTGTAAGGCGCACCGCGCCGCGGTCGTTGACGTGCGATCTAGACCGCTAGTTTCCCCGCGTCTCTGATGACCGATAAGGGAACTCTCATGATCGCTCCGACCGCTCTGCTCTCCGCGAAACACGCTGCAGCTTCCCTCGCCGTGGCCGTCGCCATGGCGTCGGTACTGCACCCGGCCACTGCAATGTCTACCGCTGCGCCGCCGCCGACAGGGCACCGCATAGTTGTTGCGCCAGCCATCGAACTCGCGGCGTCTGTGACAACCGACGGCTCGTCCCAACAGGTCGGTGTCGCTGACGCCTATCTCTACACGCTGGACCAAACCCAACTTGTGAGCCAGCTCAACGAGATTCGCAGTCTCGGCGTGACCGATCTACGCATCGTGGTGCCCTGGATCTACATCCAGCCGACGAGCTCGACGTACAACTGGTCCCAGATGGACAACGTCATCAACACCGCCCACTCGATGGGCTTCAGCCTCACCGCATCAATTACCGGCAACCCCACCTGGGATGGCACCCCGTTGATCGGCGCGCCAAATCCCGCCAACTATGCGACTTTTGCCGCTGCGGTCGCCCAGCGCTACACAGGCCAAATCTCCGCGTACGAGATCCTCAATGAGCCCAATGCAGTGACGTTCATGGCCCCAGCCGACCCGGCGGTCTACACCGCCATCTTGAAAGCCGCGTACACCGCCATCAAAGCCGTTCAGCCCAGCGCCACCGTCATTGCGGGCGTACTCGGGGCGGTCACCACAGTCCCCGGCATATCGCTCTCGCCCGAACAGTTCCTGGCGGGCATGTATGCCGCCGGAGCCAAAAATTCCTTCAACGAGGTGTCTTTTCACCCGTACAACTACACGCTGCCGTTCTCCGCTGGCGCAGGAGTGGCGAACTCGCCGTTGGAGCAAGCGTTGGCCATGTACGCCCTGATGGTCGCCAATGGCGATGGGGCCAAACAGATTTGGGCGACGGAGTACGGAAACCCGAGCCAGCCAGGCGGGATCACCCAGACTCAGCAAGCCCAGATGCTGCAGGACTTCGTCACGGCCTGGAGCAAGCTGTCGTTCGCCGGGCCCGCGTTCGTCTACACCGCCGCCGACTTGAACACCGGCTTCCTGCTCGACGAGAACAACATGGGCCTGTTCACCTCCGATGGGACTCCGAAGCTGGCCGCCCAGACCCTGGCCACGCTCATCTCTCAGCTCGCCGCCGGGACGCTACCCAACTACACGGCACCGGTGATGCCCGTGGCGCAGACGGTGTGGATTCAGGTCGTGTCGTTGGTCATCTCCGTGACCAACGAAGTGTTGCTGCTGCCGAACATGGCGACACAAGCCATCTACAACACACTGCCGGCCCCGCTGCAGCAGGCATTTTCGACAGTCGCGAACGCGGTATCGATGGCAGCGGGCATGGCCCTGACCGCGGTGACGCCGCTAGCAGAGCGCGCCATCGACACCATTGTCACCGCGGGCCCCAACATTCAGAACGCCGCCGCCGCAATCAATTCCGCCATCCAGAACGCTGCCCTGGCTGTCGGCACCGCCGCGCACAACACCGAACTCACTGTCGCTGGAGCCGTGCAGGCCCTGGCGGCCGTACCGAGTCCGGCCGCGGCGACGCTTCCCGCTGCGGCCATGACCCCCGCTCGGGCGACAGCGAGCGCACCCTCTTCAACCGTGGGAGCGACTCTCCCTGAGCAGTACTCAATGCTGGCCACCGCTACGCCAACCACAGGGGCGATCGCCGGTTCATCAACGGCCACCGCAACGGCAACGGTCAACTCGACGACGACTGTCAGCACGCCCGCGGGAACCGCAGCGGCCAGCTCGCCGGCACCGGCTCCATCGGCACTACCGGTATCCAGCCCCGCGAGCTCTGTTCAGAACCCTGTCAGTGCCGCAACGAATGTCAAACCGTCGGTGCAAACTCCGACGAGCGCGACCACCGCCGCCCAGCCCACGATCACCACGGCATCCACGGGCACCGCGGAACGCGCCGCGGCATCCGATGCCGTCTCGTCCGCGCCGCCGGCCAAAAACTCCAATGCATCAACCGGCCCTAAAACGGGGGCGGTCGACCGAGGGCACTCGCCCTCCGCCGCGGAAACCACCCGTACTGCCAGCGACAAGCCGTCCGCCCGCTCGTCATCGACCGGCACGTCGGAGCGCACCTCAACATCGGCCAGTGGAACCGGCGCGTTGTCGAAAACCGCCACAACAGAGACCGGGCGTCACGGTGGCACGGACCAGACGTCGCACTCCAAAGAAGCCGCACGGTGAGGACGGACGTCATGTCCACAATGGCGGCGGAGCGCCGAAGTAGGTCAGTTCTCACGGGCTTTGGACGCGCGGCGATCGCCGTGGTCGTGGCCATCACGACATGGGTCGGCTCGCTGTCAGTGCCAGCCCAGGCGGAGACAGTCGCTTTCTACATGCCCGGAACCTCGCCAACTCCACCGATATCGCAGACGGTCGGGGTGTCGGCCCTCGGCGCCGCGGTGCAGGGCCTGATGACAACGGCCTACCAGATCGGGTACCCCGCATCGATCGGCCCGTTCACCGGCGCCGGGGCGCTGGCTCTGGATTATTCAGTGGCGCAGGGCGTTGCCAACCTCGGGGCGGCCATCGCTGCCGTGCCGGCGTCCGACAGCGTGAAGCTGTTCGGGGTGTCGCAAGGCGATATCGTTCTGACCTACGAAGAGTATGCGTTGATGGCGGCAGGGCACTCGAACAACGTGACTTTCGTCCGGCTAGCCGATCCCAGTGGTCCCACGGGGATTCTCGGGCGCAATGCCGGGCTGCTGTTGCCCGGCATCAGTTGTGTTGTTGCGCCGCAAGATTCGCCCTACAACACCATCAACGTCGTGTACCAGTACGACGTTTTCGCCGACTGGCCGGCCCACCAAGAGAATCTGCTCGCCGATCTGAACGCGGTTGCAGGTGGGGTGCTTTTCCATAACTACTGGTCTTACAACGTCGACCTCTCGACGATCCCATCGAGCGATGTCACCACCACGGTGAACAGTCACGGTGCAACCACCACAACCTACTTCATTCGGGACAATGGACTCCTGCCGATACTGCAGCTGGCGAAGAACGCCGGCGCCAGCGAGCAAGTCGTCAACGCGTTGCAGCCGATCCTGAAGCCGATCGTCGACGGCGCCTACCGCCCGGTATCGCCGAATGCATGGATCGCGCAGAAGATCTTCCAAACCGTTGTCAATACAGCCGTCGCCGGCGGCGTATGGACAGTAAACGCCCTGCGCAATACCAGCATCACCGCCGCGTCAGTGGTGAACACTCTCTCGGGCGTGCTCACCACCGCTGCCACGCGGCTTCAGGCATTGACCCCCGCTGCTGCACAGAAGTCCCCGATCGCCGGCAGCGTGGACCACACCACAACCGCCGTCGCGGCAATCCCCAACGCAGCGTCTGACGCGACCAAACCGAACGCCGCCGCGCCGCACGGGGCACTGAGCACTACGGCCGTCGTGAAACCCACCCCCGTAGCCAGCGCCACGTCGAACACCAAGACCCCTCGAACACCAGCCATCGTGAGCAGCTCTCCACACGCGGTCAGCGACACGGCTGGGGGCGCGCGTACTCCGAGAGCAGCAACAGCCACTGCGGGTGCTGTCGACCCGGCATCGAGCACATCGCTGACGGCCTTGACACCAACAGCGCGAAGGGGCAGCGCTTCAGTCGCCCGCTTGAGCTCGGCTCAGCACTCGGCGGCCAGCATCGCCATGGTGCCTTCCCATTCAGGCCTTCGGCAAGGTGGTCTTACCGTCACCGCCGCGCACGGTGCAACGGCG
Source organism: Mycolicibacterium aubagnense (assembly GCF_010730955.1). NCBI lineage: Bacteria > Bacillati > Actinomycetota > Actinomycetes > Mycobacteriales > Mycobacteriaceae > Mycobacterium > Mycolicibacterium aubagnense. Next base: position 51,551 of record NZ_AP022577.1, read on the forward strand.
GCCGAAGAAATTCTTACCCGGTGCTTGCAACAGCACCCCTGAGGTTGGACACAGGTACGGCTTCGACTGGATCGAGCAGGAGTGCACCGGCACCAACGACTTCTACGCCGCGTTGGCGCTGCGGCCCTACATCGGGCAGTTCGATGGCTGGGACCAAGGCGCCTACGACGCCCTGAGGCGATCGTTCGAGCACTACCGCGGCGAGCTGCTGCACCCCGAGGATGCGCCCTTACCGGGTATCACCTACGAAAAGTCAATCAACGGAATCCAATCGAACAGTACGCGGCCAAGCGGTGTCGAGTGAGGATCGCAGTACCCAGCGAACAAACTGTCCATTGAACTACGAGAAGGAGAAGGGCTGTGGGGGCGATCGAGAGAGACGCAGTGGTACTACCGAAGGCGTCGGGGGGCGACGATGAATATCTGCACATCGTCAGCACCTGGGAGTGGCTGATCGGGGATGTGCTGCGTCTACGGGTACCCCGGTCGTTCTGCGGGATCGTACTGATTCAAGACCCGGATCGCCGTCCCACTCAATTTACAGAGCCCATTTGCCCTGTCTGCGAGCAGATGAGACAAGCTCGGTGAAAACAGTCCGGTAAGCGACGACGACCACCGGGGTAGTCAGGTAAATCCGCACAGGCGTTTCCGTAGACGCATGAGTGTGTGCAACGCCCTGCCGCCGACCGTCCCCCTGTGATCATCGGCGCTCGTGGTGCCTCGGTGCGAGACACGAGCCGCGCGCATTCCTTGGCGCTACCGCAACCTATCGTGGCGGCCGCTGGGACCCTCCGGCACAAACGAAAGCAGGGAATCATGCCCGCGAGCGACCGGAAAATCATCAAGCTGCTGGCGGCGGCAGCGGGCGCTGCAACGCTGCTGAGCGCTGCGGGAGGGGTTGCATCCGCGTGGCCAATCCCGATCACTCCAGAACAGCAGCGGTACATCAACCAGGCCCGCGGTGCGGGGATGCCGGGCGACGACGACGCCGTGCTTCAGGCCGGACTCCAGGCGTGCAACGCGCTCTATCGCGGGCAGGGGCGCCAGGGTGCCATCGATACCGTCACCAGCCAGGCTGGTGTTGCTCCGGATCAGGCGGCATCAGTGGTGCGCATCGCGCGCGGCATTCTGTGTACGCAGGCGCCCGGCTGACCAACCCTCTGGACTTGAAAACAGAACCGCCCCTGAACTTCTCACGAGTTTCGGGGCGGTTCTGTTACGTGAACGGTGCGGGGTCGCGCGGACGCTCCACAGTGTGTGATGCGCTAGCGGAGACGGCGGGACTCGAACCCGCGGCCGGCGCAGGCCGACTACGCCTTAGCAAGGCGCTGCATTCGCCACTCTGCCACGTCTCCAAACCAGTTGCACCGCAATGCAACCGGTTTCGGGATCGCAGGATCTCAGTCCGCGACCCCGATCCGGGCCCGTCACTTCTCGAAGACTCGGACCCCCGTACCCGTCGCCGCTCGTGTCAGCGTGTGTGCAGCCGGCAACTGAGACAGCATCTCGGACGCTGCCCGGGTCCTCACCGAGTCGGGTCAGTTCGGCAGTGGCGCATCGGATGGCGTTCACCGTTGAGAGCCCCCAACCGGATTCGAACCGGTGACCTGCTCATTACGAGTGAGCCGCTCTGGCCTGCTGAGCTACAGGGGCGCGCGCCTTGCGCGACGAAACCGGCGAACCGGTGATTGTCTGCGCACATGACGCAGGACAGGTTGTACTCCGTGGTGCAGACGCTCGCGCCCTCCGACACCGGTAGGTTGGTCGAACACCGCCTCGACTTCGGTTCCGCGAAAACTCAGGCCGATTCACTCAAGTCCGGGATCGTCAGCATCGTGCCGTCCAGTGACTTTCGGGACGATGCAAAAGTCGGTGACGTCGTCGAGTTGTGAATCGTGGTGGATGGCGCCCATGGCGGCGTGGTTACGAGTCCCCGACCGGATTCGAACCGGTGTTAGCGGCTTTGCAGGCCGTTGCCTCGCCACTCGGCCACGGAGACAGCACCCGATTGATCGGGCTTGTGCATCAGTCCCACCAACCTCCGCTGTATTGGGCGTAGCGGCCGGCAACGCGATTATCGATCACGCTGTCGTCGACCGCCCCGCCGTACATCGCGTCGCGAGTGAGAGATCGAAGCGCGCTGCGTCGAGCTGATCGCTCGGAGGCGTAACACTGACGTCGCGCGAGCCGGCGATAGCGACTCTCGGAGAACATCTTCCAATTCGGCACGGGTTCGTGGACTGGTTCCCATCGGCATCCGGTGTTCGCCTGCGACCAAGGATCGTTGGGTAGATCGCACGGGAACGCGGCGTGGAGATGGTGAAGGTCGCCGCACGTGTGCGCAGCGCGCATTGCTGGAGCGTCATTCATCTGTACCCGCCAGGGGCGAGTTTTGTCGGTCTTGGACATCGGGTTGGTCTGCCTTTCGGCAGGCTGCCCGCAGCCTCCGAACGGCTGCGAGGGAGGCAGCCGCATCTAGGTGAAACGACCCATGACATTCTCCTTCATTCGAGCAGTGGTTCTCCCGCTGCGCTGCTGGTGTTGGTGCGGCGAGTACTGCATCTGCGCCCCTGCATCTGCGCCCCCGGCCGGATTCGAACCGACAACCTTCGGAGTAGAAAGCCGCTGCGCTATCCGTTGCGCCACGGAGGCGAAACTTGTCGACGCCCGTTAGACGAGTCCGCCGGTCAGCGCGGCCGCCGCATATTCGTCGATGAATTCATGTGCACCGCCGGAGCTGTCGAACCAGTGGTACCCGGTCTCATCCACCGCGTCGACGTAAATGGTGAGCACCCAGCCGTCGGCGACGCGGTACAGGTGGGCATCAGCACAGTGATCACGACGGCCGGGCAGGAACTCCTCGAGGTAACTACGCAGCGGCGCGTTCGGGTGCAGCGCTGCGATGATCTCCTCGACGGAGCGGTCGTCGCCATGAACTACGGGGGAGGAGACGTTGGTCATGCACCGGATCATGCACGGCCGCAAGGGTAATTCTGGTGCGCAGCGCGAACGTGCTTCGGGCGACGGACGGGAATCGAACCCGCGACCTCCTGGACCACAACCAGGCGCTCTGCCGATTGAGCTACCGCCGCCATGTCGAGCCGCTGTCTTCGCACCGTGAGTAGCCGGCGCGTAGGCGGAGCCGCCCGCACCCGATTGAACAGTCGAGTTTCCAGCACGGTTTCGAGTTGTGCCGGTCTGCGCGGAGGGCGGGAGGGTCGAACTCCCAAGGGCTTTCGCCTCGGCTGTTTTCAAGACAGTTCCCGTCGCCATCTTTCGGGTTGGCCCTCCAAGGTGTGGCCCGGCTGGGCCAAAAACAATCCGTTGCTCCGGCGGGACTTGAACCCGCGACTTCCGCATTATGAGTGCGGAGCTCTACCAACTGAGCTACGGAGCGTTGACGAATCCCTCGTTCGAGGATCCGTCACTGGACCTGTCGCGGAATACGACCCTGCCAGCGTGAAAGATGGTTGCGGAGGCGGGATTCGAACCCGCGACCTCTGGGTTATGGGCCCAGCGAGCTTCCGAGCTGCTCTACTCCGCGTCAGGTGCTGTGCACCTCGACTACAGCAAGTTGTTGTTGCGCAACACGGTCTGCAATGCCTCAACGTTCCCGCGCGCATCGTCGAGTGGGTGGTGGGTGTGCGGGGTGCGGCGCAGACGCTTCCACGCCGACTGCTGCGACCACTTGCCGCGAGTGCCGGCGTAGAAGTCGCCGATGCGTCGCGAGGAATGTCCGAACAACACTCTGCGGATCTCACTGTCAGTGAAGCAGTTCAGCCACATGGCGTCGTAGCCGTTGTTGTCGCTGACCAAGATTCGCCGGGGCGGTCCCAGTCGCTCAACCCAGTCACTCAAGGCTTGAGCGAGATCGCGAAGTGTCTCGCCGGATGTGGCATTCTCAGAGTCTTTTCCGTTGACGATCCAGTAGGGATCGATGATCGGGATGCCGTCAGCGCCACGTTCGACTACTGGTCGGACCGGATTCTCCGGGTCAGGCTGTGCGCGGTACAGGTGGCCGTAGAACGATGCCCCCGTGATCACATGCACGAGGGCGAATTCGGTCATCACCCCGGACATCGGAGTATGGCTGGTGGCCTCGACGTCAAGCATGACCAAGGATCCGTATCCGGCGTCGACTACGGTGGGGCAATGCGGCGTTGTCATGCGCCCCCGGACGGATTCGAACCGCCGACCCCGGGTGTAGGACACCCACGCTCTGTCCGCTGAGCTACGAAGGCATGTGAGAGGTTCCTGCGCAGGTCGCCCCTCCGCGGGCTAAGGATCGGCATCATGGGGGCGCCTTCACCGGCAAAGCCATGTGCGCGGCGCTGACGCGGGAACCTCACTGCGTCAGCATGTGTGATCTGCTCGCCTGCCCGCCGCGAGGGTCCTTCGACACGCCGAAGGCCGCTGCACGTGCCGCTCGTGACGCTGGCGGGAATCGAACCCGCGTCGTGTCCGGAGTGAAAATCCGGCCGCCCCTGGCCAACAGAGCAACAGCGCCATGGACGAGATCGCGACCGTCTCCGCGACCTCTCAACCGGGCTGGTGATCACCGGCCCAGGACCGCAGGGGTGACGGGACTCGAACCCGCATCATCCGGTTTTGGAGGCCGGCGCTCCGCCAGTTGAGCTACACCCCATCGTTCCGGTTACCGGACCGGAAAGCCGTTGTGCCCCCAGCAGGGATCGAACCTGCGACATCCCGATTAAAAGTCGGGAGCTCTGCCAACTGAGCTATGGGGGCGTTGGTTTGTCGAGAGTCACCCGGTTGCAGCGTTGCGGAGCAACCGTCGGGCGCCGGACCAATCATCAGCTCCCAGCGAGGATTCCACGGTGGTCTGGAGTGCGTCGAAGTCCGTACGGTCAGACAACTCGATCGCGGTCGTGGTGCGGTACGTCGCCGCACGGCACCGGCACCGGTGCGCCTCTGCGGAGTCCGCCGTTTCGTGCACGTGCAGATAGAACTCGTCGCTTGCACCGCCCTGCTGTATGAACGCGAAACTGGCCATGGACGCGATCATGCACAGCTGGGCGCTGACCTGCCATCTCGCCGCCGTCGACACGCCGGCGTCGCTGTGCCCGCGCCGAGGATCGAACTCGGGACCTCCTGATCCGGAATCAGGTGCTCTGTCCGCTGAGCTACGCGGGCTGAAATTTTGTTGTCGGGGTGACACGATTTGAACGTGCGACCCTCTGCTCCCAAAGCAGATGCGCTACCAAGCTGCGCCACACCCCGTTTCGCGTCGTTGAGGCCGACGCGGGCCTGGTGCCGGCAGAGGGATTCGAACCCACCCACCCGAAGGAACGGATTTACAGTCCGTCGCGCCTCAACCATCTGCGCCGTGCCGGCATGGTGGTCTCGGACGGGTTCGAACCGCCGACATCTTGGGTGTAAACCAAGCGCTCTTCCAACTGAGCTACAAGACCTGAACTCGCTGCGCGACCGTGACGGGGCTCGAACCCGCGACCTCCGCCGTGACAGGGCGGCGCTCTAACCATCTGAGCTACACAGCCATGTGCAGGCTTTACGGACCTGCGCAGCGATCCGGTGGGCTGGATCGGGTTGCCCCGAAGCCGGATCTGCCGGCGCGCCTTTGCCGCCACCTGTCGTGCGGGATACAGGCGAGGGGATGCTGCGCGCTACCCTCCACGGCGGATGCCGTTGGTCGATCTGCGAGGACTTGAACCTCGGGCCTCCTCGTTATCAGCGAGGTGCTCTAACCGGCTGAGCTACAGATCGTTTCGCGGCCCGGTCCGGCCGCAGGCCATATCACGGCTCGCGCTGGAGTCAGGTTTCCAGACCGGAACGCCGCAGTTGTGCCTCCAAGTTCGCTACGCCTCGAGTGTCGCTAGTCGTTCCCGGTGCGATCACCAGCGGTTGGTTCTTGTCCGACGGAGCGAACCGCCAGTGGCCGTTGTTCGTCTTGGTGACTGCCCACCCTGAGCTTTCAGCCTGGGCAATGAGGGACTTCAAACGTTTCTTGTAGTCGGCGCTGCTCATTCCCGGCACACTGCAGCAGGGATACGTCGGCGCCGGTCTCAGGCGCGGTTCAATCTGGGTCCTCGGCGAACGCCACCTGTGCGTCGATTCCTACCGCCTGGAGCCGTCCTCTCAGCTGGGCTGCGATCTGCTCGCGCAGCTGCGGGTGGCGCGGCAGCTGCAGGCGCACGACGTTGCCGTACGCCGATCCGACGTCGCACTGAACCCAGGGGCCGGCCGCGGACCTGAACGACGACAGGCTCATTGCAGCGTCGAGGAGCTTGTCGGGCCCGGCGTTGACCGCCGTGATCGTGTAGGCGTCGCTGTGGTCGTAGACATCGTCGTCCGGGTAGCCGTAGCGGATCGGAATGTCGATGCCTGCGCGCATGGCGGCGATGGAGCGGTGCATCCCGTCCAGCACGCGCGGCCGGAGGCTCCACCAGTGATCACGGCCGATGAAGACCGGGCGATCGAAACCATCCTTCAGCTCGACTGCGAGTTCGTCGATCCGGCGACGTTCCAGCGGATCGGCCAGAAGTGCAGCTGCGCAGGCGTCCCAGGTTCCTCCGTGCGCAGGCAGCACATGAGCACGGAACCACGCGGGAATCACAGTGCGGGTACGACCGGAAAACCTCATGGTTCACTCCAGGATTCGAAAGCCCTCTCTAAAATAGAGAAGGCTAGCCGTTGCTACTACGCTGTGCAAGCGTGAGCGCCGCGTGAGGGACTCGAACCCCCGACCCCCTGTTCCGTAAACAGGCGCTCTCTCCACTGAGCTAACGCGGCTTGTGGTCTGATCCGGGATCGAACCGGAGGCCTCTCGCTTTTCAGGCGAGCGCTCGTTCCAACTGAGCTATCAGACCAAGAGCATGTACACATCGATCACGCGTGGGTGTGGATCCATTCGCGAATCTCGTTGACCTCGCGTGAAATCAGGCCTGTCGCCGGCCTCGGCCTGATCAACGTGGTGGGCGCGGTTCGTGACCGCCGCCAGCTTTCTGAAAGCAGATCCACTGTGAGCGAGTCCTCGGTCCACAACAGCGCGGCGCCGGCGGGCACGAAAGCCCTGGCCACCAAGACCTTCCACGGACCCGACTCCATCGCGAGCCTGGGATCGAGGTCGTCGCTGGCACGTGTGTCGAGAATGGTCTCGTCGAGCCAGGGTAGGTCCGGAAGGCCGGGGATAATCTCGGGTAGGCGCTTCGTGTGCTCCCGCCATGTCGACAACCAACGAACATCGATACCGGCACGTGCAGCTTCGGCGATGACCGCGATCACCGCTGGTGACCAGAGCAGCGGCAAATGCACCGGATCGCCAGCACTGGTCAGGTCCCCCTCGGGGTGGGCCACCGTGGCCGACGACCATTCCGGCCAGTAGGAGCGTCCGCCGCGTTTGGACAGGGCGTTGATGACGCCGTCGAAGTCGAGCAGCCAGACTGCAGTCATTACGGTCGCCTTTCCATGCGGGCGTGGGGGATTTCAGAGAAGTCCTGACGGGGTTCGAACCCGCAACGTCCGCCGTGAGAGGGCGGTGAGCTACCAGTTGCTCCACAGGACCAGGCGCCCGTCTATCCGGGCCGTCACGGGACCGTTCCCCGTCGTCTCAGATGTGCGCCGGCCGGAACGGCTCCCGGACCAGGCGCATGCCGGCCTCTTCTGGGGTGCGGTCGGCTTTGCGGTTGTTGCACGGTTCGCAGGCCGCGACCTGGTTAGTCCACGCAGTCACTGAGCCACCGCGTGAGCGCGGGAACACGTGGTCGATCGTGGTGGCGCGCGCACCGCAGCCGACGAACTGACACATGTGGTCGTCTCTGTTCAGGATCTCGCTCCGCGAGGCAGAGTCACGATCGCGCCGGTAGGGGACCGGTGCGTATCGCTTCAGCATCAGTGACTTGGGCACTTCGACTTCGGTGCTGGGCGAGCGCACAACCCGTGGAGGGTCATGCGGCTCCAGTGCGTACGCCACCTCACGCATCAGCATGGATACAGCGGCCGGTAGGTCGACACGGTTTAGAGGGCTGTAATCCGCGTTGAACACTTCGACGGCAGGTGCGGATAGGAACGTGGTCATGGCGCCGCGCCTCCTCTCGAATCGTATGGCGGGCCAGTCATTGTCGGGTGGTTGGACGTGGAGGCTAGGGGATTCGAACCCCTGACAACCTGCTTGCAAAGCAGGCGCTCTACCAACTGAGCTAAGCCCCCGGCGGGGTGATGCGCTGGCCCGGAAGGACTCGAACCTTCAACGGCGCGATTAACAATCGCGTGCTCTGCCATTTGAGCTACGGACCACTGTTTGTAGGTGGGGCTGAGACTTGACCCACCCGTGACGGTCTCTCGTCGGATTATCGTTTCCCGACTTGTCCACCAGCTCCCGCTGGTACCCGCCGCGCCGAGCTGCTAACGGCAGCCACTCGTCATGCCACGGTCTACTCCGCAGGTTTGGGTCTGCTGCACGAATAGGTGACATCTGAGTTGGCTTGCCCAGCATGGGCGGGCTGGAAGGATGTCCCCATGGCAAGGCCCTACCCCCGCGAGTTCCGCGACGACGTCGTCCGGGTCGCTCGCAACCGCGATGACGGTGTAACGATCGAGCAGATCGCCACCGATTTCGGAGTGCACCCGATGACGCTGCAGAAATGGCTCCGTCAGGCCGACATCGACGAAGGCACCAAGCCCGGCAAGAGCGCCAGCGAGTCCGGTGAGCTGCGCGAAGCCCGACGGCGGATCAAACTGCTAGAGCAAGAGAACGAGGTGCTGCGTCGGGCCGCAGCGTATTTATCGCAGGCCAATCTGCCGGGAAAGGGTCTACCCGCTCGTGAAAGAGCTCGCCGCCGACGGGATCCCCGTCGCGGTGACGTGCCGGGTACTCAAGCTCTCCCGCCAACCGTATTACCGCTGGCTGGCCGACCCCATCACCGAGGCCGAACTCATCGAGGCCTACCGCGCCAATGCGCTGTTCGACGCGCACGCAGACGATCCGGAGTTCGGCTACCGCTACCTCGTGGAGGAGGCGCGCGATGCCGGCGAGCCGATGGCCGAGCGCACCGCATGGCGGATCTGCTCGCAGAATCGACTGTGGAGCGTGTTTGGTAAGAAACGCGGCAAGAACGGCAAAGTCGGGCCGCCGGTGCACGACGATCTTGTCGAGCGTGACTTCACCGCTGAAGGGCCAAATCAGTTGTGGCTCAGTGACATCACTGAGCACCGCACCGGTGAGGGCAAGCTCTACCTCTGTGCGATTAAGGACGTGTTCTCCAACCGGATCGTCGGCTACAGCATCGACTCCCGAATGAAGTCACAACTGGCCATCCGGGCACTACACAGCGCGGTAGCCCGACGCGGAGATGTCGCGGGGTGCATTCTGCACTCGGATCGCGGATCTCAGTTCCGGTCAAGGAAATTCGTACACGCCTTGAATCAACACGAGATGGTCGGCTCTATGGGCCGTGTCGGAGCCGCCGGCGACAACGCCGCCATGGAGAGCTTCTTTAGCCTGCTGCAGAAGAACGTGCTCGACCGCCGCCGCTGGGACACCCGAGAACAACTCCGTATCGCGATCGTCACCTGGATCGAGCGCACCTACCACCGGCGCCGCCGCCAGTCCGGCCTCGGGCGGTTGACCCCGATCGAATTCGAAGCAATCATGACCACACCGGCCAGTCAGGCCGCGTGACCGAAACTGTCACCTGATCGTGCAGCAGACCCTTTCGCTTCGCGCAGGAGCAGCTAACCCCTACGCTGCACTACCGCCTCACGGACAGCCGATCGCCTTGCGAGTTCACGGCTGCCTCGATTCCCCTTGCGAGGTCGAGGATTACGGCGCTGTCGGACCATGGCAGGGAAAGGCTTTCGCTTGAGTGCACGCCGGATTTGAACCAGCGACCCTTCGTTTACAGACGATTGCTCTACCGATTGAGCTAGTGCTTGACTGAGGATGTGCTCTCCCGCGAAGTTCCGTGACCTTTTGAGTCACAGAATGCTTCACACCCTCACGCTTGGCTGCCAGGCCGCTGCGCTCTCCCGCTTCGACCGATCCGCCGACCGGCATCTGCGTTCATGGGTTCCGCCCTCGCTTGGCGCGCTCGGACTAGGTGGAACCCTTCCGCGTCGAGAGCGTCCCTCGCCGTGCGCGGTGCTCCGCAGTGCGTCACTGCGGTGAGGTCAGCATTCGCCATTCCTCACACCTGGCTCGGGCCGCTCACCGCCCCCAGTAGAGACGATCCAACGACGCGGATTGCATGGGGTACCGCACCTTTCGGTGTGGCGGCGAGCTGTCAGCCTCGCCTTTCGCCGGGATCGCTCCCGGGTATGAGCCATGCCTCTTTGTACCCGTCAGGGGACTCGAACCCCCACGCCCTCTCGGACACCGGTTCCTGAAACCGGGGCGTCTTCCATTTCCGCCAAACGGGCATTGTGTCAGGCGCACTCCAAGCCGCGGTGTTCGGCGGAGTTGAACCTAGTGCGGATGACGGGGATCGAACCCGCGGCCTTCTCGTTGGCAACGAGACGCGCTACCAGCTGCGCCACATCCACGTCAGCCCACGACTTTCGACCAGCTGCAGCTGACTTGCCCAGCGCGGCCGACACCGCCGTATTGCCCCTGCATGGACCGAGGGGATCCGGGTCTGACGGTTCCGCGTTCCGCTCGCGCAGCGGATGGTTACCGACAACCGTGGAGCCTTCACCGGGGATCGAACCCGGGGCCTCGCCCATACCAAGGGCGCGCTCGTGCCACTGAGCTATGAAGGCAGTGTGTTGCGAAAAGCGAGAGCCCCAAGCCGGATTCGAACCGGCGACACTCCGCTTACAGGGCGGACGCTCTGGCCAGACTGAGCTATCAGGGCAGGTGCGTTCAGCACGGACCCGCGGCGTTGTCCGCTGCGTTGTTGGGTCAAGTCCAGGGACGTGGTGTATGACGTCGTCGTGTGATTCTTCGAGGTAGTTGGGTCAGGCGGGCAGTGCCGCGGGGGTAGCCTCCTGTTCGGTTGGGGTGTCGTTGACGGTGCGTGATTTGCTCAGAACGTCGAGGCCGAGGTAGCGCCGCGACTCGGCCCATTCGTCGTGTTGTTCGGCCAGCACTGCTCCGACGAGACGGATCAGGGCCGCGCGGTCGGGGAAGATGCCCACGACGTCGGTGCGCCGGCGGATCTCCTTGTTGAGTCGTTCCTGGGGATTGTTGCTCCAGATCTGGCGCCAGATCTGCTTGGGGAACGCGGTGAACGCCAGCAGATCCGGCCGCGCCGCTTCGAGGTGATCGGCGACATTGGGCAGCTTGTCGGACAATGCGTCGATGATCCGATCATATTGAGCAGCAACGGATTCAGCGTCAGGTTGGTCGAACACCGAGTGCAGCAGGGTGCGCACCCAGGGCCACGAACTCTTGGGAGTGACGGACATCAGGTTGGTCGTGTAGTGGGTTCTGCAGCGCTGCCACGCCGCTCCGGGCAGGGTGGCCCCGATGGCGGCGACCAGCCCGGCGTGGGCGTCGCTGGTGACCAGTTTGACCCCGGACAGGCCGCGGGCGGTCAACGACCGCCAGAACGTCAACCAGCCCGCCCCGTCCTCAGCGGTCGTGACATCGATTCCCAGGATCTCGCGGTAGCCCTCGGCGTTGACCCCGACGGCGATCAGGGCGTGCACGTTGACCACCCGGCCGGCTTCACGCACCTTGAGCACCAGAGCGTCCGCAGCGACGAACGTATACGGGCCGGCATCGAGCGGCCGGGTCCGGAACGCCTCCACGGCGGCGTCGAGTTCCTTGGCCATCACCGACACCTGCGACTTCGACAACGACGTGATGCCCAGGGTCTCGACCAGCTTGTCCATCCGCCGCGTCGAGACACCAAGCAGGTAACACGTCGCCACCACCGTGGTCAGGGCCCGCTCGGCGCGTTTACGGCGCTCCAGCAGCCAGTCCGGGAAGTAGGATCCTTGCCGCAGCTTCGGGATCGCAAGATCCAAAGTCCCTGCACGGGTGTCGAATTGACGGTGTCGGTAGCCGTTGCGGGAATTGGTGCGCTCAGCCGAGCGTTCGCCGTAGCCGGCACCGCATAGGGCGTCGGCTTCGGCGCCCATCAGGGTGTGGATGAACGTGGCCAGCAGCTCGCGCAGCACGTCGGGATGGGCAGTGGTGAGTCGTTCGGCCAGCACAGTGGGCAGATCGATATTGTGGGCAGTGGTCATCGCGTCGATTCCTTTGCTCGAGTGACTTTGGACGGTCTCTCGAAGAATCACGCGATGACCTTCAATCACTCGGCTACGACACGCCGGTACCGCTGATCAGGTCCGACTCGTACACCACCTTGATGGACGCAACCCGTTGTTGGCACGGCTGCGATTGGCAGCCGTGCGACATTCATGGCTGCCCCGCCTGGATTTGAACCAAGACGAACTGATCCAGAATCAGTCATGCTGCCAGCTACATCACGGGGCAAGGTTCTTGGTGCGGTTATGGTCCGCCGACCTGCTGCCCCGGAAGGGATCGAACCTTCAACCTCCCGGTCCAAAGCCAGGCGCAACTACCGAATTGTGCTACGGGGCATCGAAACTGTGGCTCCCGCGGGAGTCGAACCCGCACGCCCATGAGGGCACCGGTGTTTGAGGCCGGCGCGGCTGCCAGTTACGCCAGAGAGCCAGTGTTGCAGCGTGTGCGAGCAATCTTGCATGGAGCGGACGACGGGCATCGAACCCGCGACATCCACCTTGGAAGGGTGGCGCTCTGCCAGCTGAGCTACATCCGCATATGGGCGGTCGGCGGTACGTTTTCACGCCTATCGATGCCGCCCAGGCAGGCTCTGACACCGGAGGATCTCGCGAGTTGGATAGATGGCCGGATGGCGGTGGCTGCGGCACTGCGGCCGTGTACCCGGCGTCACCGGTGATATGTGTGCGGGACTGACCATCCGCACGTCTCGCCTGGTGCGCCGCGAGGGGATCGAACCCCCGGCCCGCTGATTAAGAGTCAGCTGCTCTACCGACTGAGCTAGCGGCGCGTAACCGTCTCTGCTGCAGCAATATTCACTGATTCAGCAGAGACGGTTTCACATGCGCACGACGTCTTGGGGACGTCGGTGCGCGTGAATTTCCGGGCGCATGGCGGCGCCCGATCGCTGTCCCGCGCGGGGGAGTGCGGCGAAGTGGCACGTCTGGCTGACCGGGTTCGTGGCCCCTTGGGGCCTCGGTCGCCGAGGCGGTTTGTTCGCCAATCCCACTGCGGGACAGCGCATCACACACTGTGAAGTTCTCAAGTTGCGGTGCGGACCTGAACAGTTCAAGTGCCGCGGGCCGAAGCCGGTCCGCTTTGGGCGGGGTCCGTATCCGGCGGCGAGAAGAATGGTGCTACGGATTTGGCGGTTTGTAAAGCGGAATTATCCGAATTGCACTGTGGTGCAACATATTTGAAAACATGTTGAACTACAGGAACGTCAAGCGACGTCCCTGCCTGCGCAAACGAAGAGTTTGTGATTCTTATGAGAGTTGTTTTCTGGCCCTAGCTTCCGGTCGGGGCGCTCGTCCATTACTTGGACGGAAAGGTCAAACCGGGATGACCGGAAGCATCGGGAGCCACTGAAATACAGGTACTGGGCCTGGGTTGGCTGCAGTTTCTCGATGACCGATTCCAGCCACGACAAGGCCGCCGTGGGTGCAAAGCGCACCCCGGCGGTCATCTCATTGCGGCGTATCGAGGCCATGGGTCGACGGTAGCACCGGCCGCCGACGAATCCGAGCGAAATTCTCGACACGCCGACGTAGGTGATGCTGCGACCGAATCAAGCTGCCAACCAACCAGTTCGGGCTGTGGCTCGAGGTCAATCTCTACTGGGGCGAGGAGTATCAGCTACTCGGCGTGCCCATGTTGCGAGGACATGACATCACTCCTCAGCGACAAACCCCGGGACCGTAGCGGCGGATCATGCCCTCTAACCATTCTCTGCCGACCGGGTTGGCGGTGTGCACAAACACCTTTGCCGGCCAATCGCCGCGCTCGCACAGAGCCAGCACCACCGGCCGGGTTGTGTCCTCACCACCGAGGTCGTGGTCGAGGCTGATGGCCTCGACTATGACGTCCCCGAGCAGATGTGCCAACGCTTCAGCTGACGTCCGCGCCCACACCCATCCGGCCGGCGCCGGCCGCTCGTCATCGACCCAAAGGAGCATGCACCGATTCTGTAGCTTCGCTGCTCGACGAGCATCATTATTTATGCCCGCTCGGTTTTGTTTAGCGGACAATCACCCGTCGCGGTCGGTGACAATAGATGCCATGACCATGGCATCAGAAATTCTTACCGGCCTGCGTGATCTTTGCCGGGAACGCAAAACCCTCAACGGATCCCCGTATCTCACCGACAGTGAGTTCGGGTTGATCGACGCGGCGCTCGAAGAGCTCGGTCCGCCCGGAATGGGTGGTGCGCGGGAATGGCACGACTCGCTCAAACGATGCCTGTTCGATCCAGTATCGGCAGAGCATCTCTGAGGTCCGCGCCGCGGACGTGTCACGCATGCATTGTCAGTAACTCTGGCGGGCAACGGAAGTCCCCAGCCCAGCGAGAGGAAAAGCGGTGAAGACTCCAGCGCGCGCGCAGGACACGGCCATGCGGCGGTCAACGACGAGATTTGGGTTGTTCAGGTTGCTCCTGGTGGGGTGCGCGCTGGTCACCGCGGTGATCGCGACGGGTGCACCGTCCTCAGCCGACCCGGAGGGTGATCCGCCACCGCCGCCGCCGGCATCGGCGTGCCCCGCAGCCGGGCCAGCACCATCGGCGACCACTGTCACCGTGACCGCAACGTACACCCCGCCGCCGATTCCCACCTTCAAGCCGACGCTGATGCCATACCCGGGAAGCTCAAACTAGTCGATGACGCGACGCACGGCGCAGCTCGCGCCTGACTGCAGGATGTGCCGTTACAGAACCGATGATCACCGTCATGAGTGATGAAGTCTGGCCCATCCCAGATGAACTGAGCACAGAGGGGGCCGCGGCGGCACAGGTCATTCGAGAATTTCTGAAAGAACACGGACTCGAAAACCACGGTGGCGGTGGCCATTTCTACACACCGCAGCAGTGGCTCGATCGGGGCGAGCAGCACGGCATCTCCTCGCTGCTGATCATCACCCATGACGGCGGTGACCACGCCTGCGCCTTCAACCTGGACTACGGCCAGTACGAACTACATGATCAGCTCCAGGACCGGCTTCGGCGGGCGGGCGTGTTCGCCGAAGCATGCACCACGTGGTACAGCGCCATCCATCGCGTCTAGCGGCCTCGGGTGCCGCTGATCGGCCTCCCTCACGGTCGAACATCGATCGGCGCAGGGTCGATCGCGCCGGCAGGGATCCGGTTTGCAGCTGCGGTTTTCGCGCAATGTGCTGCGTGCAGAAACGATTCTTCGATCGTCGTCGCTGATTTCGGGCAGTATGCCCATCCGTAGACCGCGCCGTCCGATTCAGGTGCGAGTCCCCCACTTTCGCTGATCTTCGCTCAGGGATGGTGGTTGCGTAGCGCGGTCAGACGCGTTCCAGTTCTTCGGGAGCAAACTCGGTGTGGACGGTCCCGCTGGCCAGTACAGCGGTGACTGAAACGCTGACCTGCTGCAAGTCGTTGAGCCCGACGCTACGAACAGTGGCGACATCACCCGGGTTGACTGGCACGACTCCGCTGCGATGAACAAGGATTCGCACTTTGCTTCCAGTCGAGAAATCATCGGCGACGCTCATTGCGGGCTCCTTCGATGCACCTGTAGAACATGGTCTCCGTACGGGTGCGGTTGCTTGCTACCGGAACGTGGCCGGGGGGCCTACGCTCCGTCAGCGCGACCGCAGGGACGTGACAGCTACTTCGCTGGGTCGGTGTTGTGTAGATGTTCGACGGTTGCAGAGGAGATCCCGTATTTTTCGGCGAGTTTGGTGACCGTGTTTAGCTTGGTCCACTGCCGGCCGTGCTCAGCGGCGGCGGCGGCGGTTGCTTTGCGAATCGCGGATCGCTGGCTCGCGGTTAGGTGTCGAGCTTCTTCAGCCGGACCTTCCGCCGGTGGCGGAGTCAGCTCTTCCACATGCGCCAGCGCTTCTTCGTCGCCGAGGATGGCGAGGAGTAGGACATCCGCCGCCAGGTGATAGGCCTCGGCCAAAGCCACCAGCTCGGTCACTCGGCATGGCCGCTCACCGCGTTCAATGCGCGAAAGTACGCGCCAATCGAGACCGGCAGCGTCGGCGGCGTCACGTAGATCGAGGCAGCATTCGCCGCGGGCGACTTTCAGAGCGGCGCCCACCGCGGTGTCTGGAAGGTCGAATGTGCGCTGCGCATGAATTGGCATGGAGCGGCTTTCCTCTCTATCGCTGCGATTCTCCAAAGCAGAGAATACCGATCGGCCCCCATGCCCGTCTATGGGGCGCGACCGGGACGTGACATCTCCGCGAGCAGCGGTCACCACCTTTTGGCGTGCTCGTCGTGGTCAGAGGTTTTGGTCTGTCGTCGGTTACTTGCTTTTCGTGAGTGTTTCCGTCCGATCGCGGCTTGCGGTTGGCGCATACCTCCCCGAAACGAGGCCTGACTTTCCCGTCTGACCTGTGGAAACTGTCAACACTGCGGTCAGAATCCTTGCTGCGCTGAGGTTTAACGTAGCTGTCGTGGTAACCGGGGGTGCCTCTGTGTCCGGATACTTGCTAAAACAGAGAACATCCAGATCAGGATATGTAACTAGTAGAACTAATTAAAAATGTAACGCATCTAGATACCCCTACAGGTATCGGGAGAGGGTTCTGCAGAGGCACCCCCGGTTGCCACGACGCCTACCTGTTGATGCAGGTAGATGCCAGCGGCGACGGATTTATTGACCGTTTCACCAGGTCAGACGGGCAACTTACCTCTCATCTCGGGAAGGTATGCGCCAGCGCAGCGAAGGGTGAGTCGACGATCCGCAGCGAGACTCGATTGCGTGGTCTCTAAAATAGAGAATTTGATCGAATGCATGCCTCACTGCGTCGCGACGGAACGGAGACGGACCCATGGCTGACAGCGACACCGAAAGGGATGCCACCGATGCCCACCGGCTCGCCGCGGTTGCAGCGGTGCTCGAAATCTTGCGGATGCAGCGCCAGCACTGCTCGCGGTGCGTCACCGCCGAAGGCATCGACGCCGTGCGGCGGGAAGCGATTGAGGAGATTCGGGCCATCACAGCCGAGGGGTGGGCTCCTGAACAGGTCCCAGGCATCGGTGCTGTTTCGTGGTTCGGGCGTGATCGAGTGGGGGAGTTGTGAGCTTCAAGCGGGGTGACGGTGTGGTCTTCGTGCGGACCGAGCGTGTGGTCGTGCTCGGTGAGCCGACTCGCGAGCGCGAAAGCGTTGTGGTCGGTGTGGTCACCTCGGTGACGCGTGACGGGCGAATTAAGGCATACCGCAACGCAACCTGCGAACGCACCGTGGTGACGCTGCGGTCGACGTCGCTGGAACACCGCGCTATGGCCTACCGGCTCCCGGCCGGCAGCTGGGACATGTGCAAGGTGGCGGAATACTGCGCAGCCAGGCCGTGGGCCCACGCCCCTGAGCACGTTGGGGCTCCGTTCGACGGTCTCGAGCAGGCTAGGGCCGAGCTCGGGCAGTTTCGGCGCGTAGATGTCTGAGAACGCGCCGAGTCGATGTGGTTTGCCTGCCCTCCCTCACCGACGACAGTCGCGGAAACCGGGCGCGGCGTGGTTTACCGCCAGCCCACGTTCTGGCGTCCCTTTAGAACGGAGCTGGGCCGACGATGAGTGGTGGCGGGACCGCAATCCCGGCGCCAGTGTCGCCCGGGGCCTGATGTGGGCGCTAGTGATCTCCGCGGCCCTGTGGGTGCTTCTGGCCGTCGCGGTGTACCTGGTGCTCTCGACATGATCGCTTGGTATGCGCAGATGCCCCGTCCTTTGGAGCGGTGAGAATGTCAATGTCTCACGATGGCAGCTGTTCCGGCGGCGCATTTTCAGCCTGCGGTGTGCGCCGTGCGCTCAACATCTTGCGGGCGACCGCGCCGATCACTGCGCCGAACCCGCCAGCCGCAGCGAAACAGATTGCGGCATAGATAATGACCGTGTTCATGGGACCTCCGGGGCTGTGTGGTGGGTGAAGCTTGGGGGAGGACCTAGCCAGCGACTGAGGGCGGACGTTAGCGGGCGCCGGTGCTTTGGACGGCGATCGGCGCGGTGCCGGTGTTGCGGTGGCGCGTGTGTTGCAGACGCTTACCCGCTGCAGCTGAGTTCGCGAGCGACCAGCGGCAGCCCCAAATCCAGCAGGTAGTGGCCGGCGGCATCGGTGAGCATCGGGCGCTCGGCAATCATCTGGCGCCCGTTCGGGCCCGGTGCAAACTCCTGGACCCACGCCGCGCTGCCGCGAACAAACCTCAACTCCAGGCCGGGATTTGCACCCAGGCGGCGGCAGTGGTCGACCACCGCGACAAGCGTCGAGCGGTCCACGACCGGACACATCCAGCCGTTCGCATCGTTGGCGCCGCCGAAAGCGGTGAATACTTCGGTGTCTCCGGCGAAACTGAACTCGAATCTCATTCGTCGCTGCCGGCATTGTCGGCGGACCGTTGCTGCTGCACAGCGCGGCGCACCAGTTCATCGGCACTGATATTCAGGCCCGCTGCCAGCAGCACCAGCTCGGCGACGCGGCACGGGCGCTCACCGCGCTCGATGCGTGAGACCACGCTCGCGTCGATGCCGGTAACGCCCGCCAGATGGTCCTGGTGCATTTTCTGCTGTTGCCGCACATTGCGTATGGCGGCGCCGAGCCCGGCGTTGGTCATGCCGGCGTTGACTGCCGGGGCTCGATTGGCGCCTGGGTGCTGTGGTGCCACTGTCGCGGTCTTCATGTGTCACGGCTCCTCATGTCTCTAAAATAGAGAATATCAGAACTGGCTGTGGTCTTCGGCTTCCGGAGGGCTGCTGCCCTCGGCGATTCGCAGCCGGGACCGCCGGACTCGCGCCGCATGGTGTCCATACCGCTCTGATTGACCACCCTCACGCCTTGAAACGCACCGGCTGTCCGAGCCTGTGCCAGGCGAGGAGGACTGCAGGTGCCCTGGTATCTGACCACCCCCCGACAGATCAAGGGGTTCCGTCGCGAACTCAACCGCGTCGACGAGGCCTTGTCGCGTCAAGATGTGCGCGGCCTGGGATCCCCGCTGGCTCGTTTACGCGGTGCGATGGGGCTGGGTGCTGCGGCTGGCGGCTTGGTCCTGGTCGCCGCGTTGGTGACGTCCCTGATCAGCCCGAAGCCCGACGGAAGCGTCGCGGCGATCATGACCACCCGAAACGGGGGCATGTTCGTGCAGTTCAACGGGAGGCTGCACCCGGTCACCAATCTGGCCTCGGCACGGCTGATCGTGGGCAAGCCGGACCCCGCACAAGTGGTCACGGACCTGGCACTTCGATCGATGCCCACCGGGCAGCTCATGGGCATCCCCAGCGCACCCGATCTGCTCGATCCACGAACCGACCGCAAGGCCACGTGGACGGTGTGCGACTGGCGCGACACCGCGGTCCCGCTGTCGCTGTTGCGGGCAGGAGACATCACTACAGCTGTGATAGCCGGCGACGACATGCTCGACGGTGGCGAGGATCTCGGCCGCACCCGCGCCGAATTGGTGCGTCCCACCAGCGATCCTTCGCAGTTGTGGCTGGTGTACCGCGACACTCGCGCGCAGGTCGGGCGCGACGACTTCGCAGCGCAGGCGGCGCTCGGCCTCACCCCCGCGGCGATTGACGCAGCGGTGAATGTATCCCCGTCGCTTTTGGGAACGATCCAGCCCTCTCCTGCGCTGACCGCGCCGCGGCTCGCCGACCAAGGGCAACCCAGCCCAACGGTGAACGGCTCTGCTGTCGGCGATGTGCTCACCGTGGCCACGGCCTCTGGCTCGCGATCGTTCTACCTCGTCGGCAAGACCGGGGTGCAGCTGGTCGGGCCAGTGTTGGCGCAGATGATGATCAACACCGGGTCGGCCCAGAAATTGGTCGAGGATCCGGCGACAGTGCAGAACCTGCCGCGCGTGTCGATCGTGGATGACAGCCGGTTCCCGTCTGCAGTACCGACGTTGACCTCCGATCCCGCGCTGTGCTGGAGCTGGTCGAAGACCGTCGGTGAATTGAGCGCCCACACAAGGGTTTTCACCAGTTCGCGGATGCCGGTCAACGAAGCCGGACGCATCGCTGCGGTCACGCTGCTCCCCAATGACGGGTCCGTCGATCAGGCCACACAATCGGTGACGCGTCCGGGGGCGGGATGGTACGTGCGCACCACAGGCAATAACGCCGACTCGGTGGCATCCGAGCAGCTGCTGTGGATCGATCCAAATGGAACAAGGTATCCGATCGACGCTGTTTTGCCGGAAAGCGGCGGCAGCGCGGCGATCTCCTACGACCCGACTGTCAAAGCGCTCGGCCTGAACTCGATTGCGCCACTTCCGATCCCGTGGGCGGTGGCTCGTCTCTACGCGCCGGGGGCCACGTTGTCGATCAAGAACGCCCAGGTATTGCAGCCGGGAATGATCAAGCCGGCCTCCCAGGTGCCCAGTCCAGCCACCCGCGTCGGTAGTCCCCCTCCGCCGCCCGCGCCGGCGGCGACCCCTGCTGACGCAGCGCCCCCGTCGCAGTCACCTGCAGCTGACGGCGAACCCGCGAACGGCGCTGCCTCGACAACAACAACGGCGTCACCGACCACGTCGACCGACCCCGCCGCGGGCAACTGAACCTTCCGCATCTTCGAAATTTGAGAGGACTCTTCGATGTTCGAGATTGTCAACAACCCTCCGCGGCCGGCGGTGTCACTGAATTCGACGGGAGTCCCGGTCGAAGCGCCGTTGCAGGCGCCGGCTCCGGATCGTCGGCCCATCTGGATGCGGCTTCTGCCGCTGATCATGGTCGGACTCATGGTCGCCATGATGGCGCTGTTCGTCATCATGGGCACGCGGGCCATCACCTCGATGATGTTCAGCATTCCGATGATGCTGATGATGCTGGTCATGCACCTGTCGCAATCGCGCAGCGGTGCGGGCGGTGACGACATCGATCAAGAGATCGAAGAGTACGACCTAAAGCTGCGCGAACAGCGAGTGGAGATCCACGAGCAGGGTCAGTCCATGCACGACCTGCGCACGAGCTGCTTCCCGCATCCGGCCGACCTTTTGTCGCTGGTGGGAACCGAAGAGATGTGGCAAGCCGACCCAAGGCCGGAGATCGGGCGGGTGGTGCCAACGCAAGACGAGTCCGATCCGGACGTCAAGAACCTGACCTCCAACCCGTATCTGCGTGCGCGCGTGGGCATCGGTGTGGCGCCTTTGTACCCAAAGCTCGTCGAAGCCCCCGAAGTCGTACCCGAGATGCTGGAGCCTGCCACGATGGTGCGGTATCAGCGCCTGATGAACACGCTCAGCGTGGTGGCCAATCTGCCGATCGATGTGCGGCTGGATGAGTGGCCCGCGTACGCGATGCGCGGCGAGGAGGGTCCCCGACTGGACCTGGTCCGTTCGATGCTGCTGTCGCTGGCGTTCAACCACAAGCCCTCGGACCTCAACATCGGTGTGGTCACCGACGATCCGGATGCATGGGATTGGCTCAAGTGGATGCCGCACACCGAGGACGTGACACGGGTCGAGAAAGGCCTGGGTGCACGCCTGCTGACCTGGCGCAGCCTGGACGAGTTCGCGGCCCGCCACGCCGCTCAGATCGAAGCGATGCGCAACCCTTCAGACTCAGTGCGGCCGCCGCATCTGCTGCTCATCGTCGATACCCCCGATCAGGTGGTGTCCTGGCCGGCCAGCATGGCTGGCGGAGTCAAAAGCATGACGTGGCTGGTGGTCCGGTACGGAACAGACCTCGTGTCCGACACCAAGAGCCGCATCCTGCTGCGCGACGGCCGGGTGTCGACGATTCAGGACTTCGACGCGGCGGCCGCCGACGCCACGACGATCGCGGCCGCCGAGACGTTCGCCCGTGCGATGTACCGGTACCGGCCGCGTGGATACGGACTGGGTGTGGAGGTCAAAGATGATCGCCCCGAGCACATCCCGGACTTTTTCGAGGTGCTCAATATCGGCGACATCGAGACCCACGACGTCATCAAGGTCTGGAAATCCAATGCCTACACCGACGAGATCAAAGTTCCGTTCGGCTACTCCCGCAGCGGCGATGACCTGAAGCCGGAATTGAGCTACCTGAACTTCTACGAGGAGAACCGAGACGGCAACGGGCCGCACGGTGCGGTGGCCGGGCGTACGGGCTCGGGCAAGAGCTACTTCCTGCGCGCGATCGTTCTGGCTCTCATCGCGCTGTACGGCCCGGACAAGGTCGCTCTGATCCTGGCCGACTTCAAGGGCGGGGCGACCTTCCTCGGCATGGATGACGTCCCCCACGTCATCGCCAACATCAGCAACTTGGAAAACGCGATGGAGCTGGTCGACCGGCTCGGTGCGGTCATCAACGGTGAGGTGGATCGCCGCGAAGCGTTCATCACCACCGAAAAGGGCTGCAAAGACATCTTCGATTACCGCGAACAGCAGGCCAAACACCCAGATGACCCGGAGTGGCCCGCGCTGCCGGATCTGATCGTGATCATCGACGAGTTCGGCGAGTTCCTCAAGGATCGCCCTGGATATCTGGAACTGCTGATCCGAGTCGGCCGCGTCGGCCGGTCACTGGGCATGCACCTGCTGATGTGCAGCCAGTTCATCGACAAGAGCATCATTGGCGATCTGTTCGAGCACCTGAGCTTCCGGTACTCGCTGTCGGTGAACTCGCCGCAGCATTCGATCGCCATGCTCGGCACCGACGAAGCCGCGCGGATGGTAAAAGGCAAGCTCAAAGGCAAGATTCTGCGCAAGTTCACTAGCGATACCCTTCCGGTGGAAGTGGCCGCGTTCCATCACGAGGGCCCGTACATCCGCCGCACCGTTGTCGAGCGGTCCCGCGCCGGCCTCGAATCCTCGGAACCGGTGTCCGAAGTTGTCGTGCCATTCCCGCTGTTCACTGAGCGGGGGTTCACGCCGCACAAGGCCGATGCCGAAACGGTGACCACGGAAGAAGAAGTCGCGACCAAGATGTCGGATGTGTTGCTGGATAAAGTATCCCGACTCCGCGAGATGCGAACCCTGGACCTGTGGAAGCGCACACTGCGCGAGCCGCTGAGCCTGCCCACGCTTGGTCTGACTCGGGAACAATCGGGCCTGCGCATCCGGATTGGTGACCTCGATGCTCCCGAGAAGCACACACGGTTGCCGTGGTTCCTGGACTTCGGAACCAACATGCCCCACCAGGTCATCGCCGGTGGCGGTAAATCGGGGCGCACCACCTTGCTGCAGACGTTGGTGGTGTGCGGATGCCTGCAGTACGGGCCGGGGCGGTTGGCCTTCATGCTTGCCGACTACGGCACCGGCAAGCTCGGCGAGATCAAGAATGCGCCGAACGTCGCCAGTTACGCGCGCCCGGGCGACGCCGACAGCGTCTCCCGCATCCTGGGCGAAGCCAGCAGGCTGATCGAACTTCGCCGCACGGTGATGGTGGATCGCGAAACACCGAACTTCGATGCCTACCTGGACTCGAAAGCAACCGATCCGGTTGCCGGCGACCCGTACGGCTACATCATCGTGGCGATCGACGGCATCGGCGGCTTCCTCGGGGAGGAGCGAGCAGAGCGGGCCAAGTTGTTGCGGCCGATTCTGGACCAGGGCTCGGCCGCGGGGGTGCACCTGGTTTACACCGCAGACAGCGGCGCCGCTGCGCAAGCGGGAAACACGCCGCACTACACGATCGACTTGCCCGGCGGGGTGCAGCTGCCGTCTGCGGACTACACCGGAGCCAAGATGAAGGCCGAGATCCGGATGACGCTGGGCGACCGTATACCCACCGACCAGCCTGGCCGCTCATTTGACCCGTTCACCGGACTGCAGGCGCGCACCGTGGTTCCGATCAACCGCGCCATCGAACCCGACGGTATCGACAAGGGCATGGCGGTGTTCAACGTGACCGACTACGGCGAGGAGATCCGGGGCCTTGCCGATCTGCTCACCGAGGCCTTCGCCGACGAAGTGGTGGCCAAGGTGCTGCCGGCCGACCCGGTCATCGACTTCGAACGAGTGTGGGAGGTGTTCGCGCCGCTGAGCGATCCGCAGCGCATGCCGTCTAGGACCCTTCTGCCGCTGGGCATGCGCATGGACACGCTGGCCCTGGCGCCGATCCCGGACTTCTCGCAAAACCTGCTGGTGTACGGCGAGAAGGGCTGCGGCAAGACCAACGTCCTGCGATCGGTGATGGAGTCGGTGATGCGCCAGTACTCGCCGAAAACCGCGTCGATCATCAGCATCGACCCGTTGCGCCAGAGCCTTGGCGAACGCGACCGGCTCTACGTCAGGGGCTTCGTCAAGCCGGCCCGCTTCAGCGAGCCGGGCCCCGATGGCCAGAAGCGCCGCACCCGCCCGCCGGGATACATCACCACGGCCGAGGACATCCGTGATACCGCGCGGATGCTGACTCAGCTGATGGCTTCACGCATGCCGAGCGATGATGCATCCATCGACCAGTTGCGAAATCGGACCTACTTCAACGGTCCTGAGGTGTACGTGTTCGTCGACAACTTCGCCGCTATCGCTGAGGGGTACATGGCCAAGACGGTGTTCGATGAGGTTGAAGAGGGCGGATGGACCGTCACCAAGCTGCTGGCCACAGGCATCGATCTCGGCGTGCACTTCATCGTCGCGGACAACAGCGGCTTCGCCGAGCGGGTGAACGCCTCACCGTTCCTGGAGGCGCTGCGTAAGAACTTGATGGCACCGATGCTGCAGCTGGCAGGACAGCCGTCGTCGGGTCAGCCGATCCCACAGGCGTTCCATCTGCGTCCAGCTCGTTGGCGCGCCGGGCAGGGCCGCCTTATCGTCGACGCAGAGACACACACGATGGTGCAGACAGCTCACCTCGACGTCGACGCCGTGGCCGCTCGGGTCACTCCGGAGCCCCGCGGATAACTGAAAGCGCTCTACGACAACGCCCGGATCCATTGGAGGTCCGGGCGTTGTTGCACGTCGGGGGATCGAGTCGTCAGCTTCTTCCCGATGCCGCCGGTGTGATGACCAAAACAGCTGAACCGTCGCCGATTTCGGCGATTAGCTGTACCAGTGCGTGGCCAGCGGAGCGGTCGAGCCACAGCTGAACAGGAACCCGATCGCGGGAGCCGATGCTGGCCGCCGGTAGCAAGATCGTTGCCGCTTGATGCGGAAGCTGAGCGTGTAGCAGTTGGGTTGGTCGACCGGCGACGGTATAGGCGGCGTCGGGCTGGTGGGTGTCGAAGGTCGCATCGGTCACCAGCTGCAGGAGCGCGGCAAGACCCCGATTCGGGTCCAGCAGCGCGGTGGGATCCAAGGAACCTCGCGCCGGTCCGACGTCTTCACGGGAGCCGTCGACGTTCGTGATCCAGAGATGGCCGCTTTCGACGAGGAAGTCAGTCTGTCGGCGCTGGCCGTCGATCATCAGGTCAGCGCTGCCAGATGCGCCTGGTGGGTCGGTGGTGACATCCGCGGCGTACGAGCTTGCGGTCAGATTTTCGATGCCGTGCGTGGACATCTGGAGATGCGCGGTTGTGTACGCCCGGACGGAGGCCGCCGCGTCTGCGAGTGCGGCCGGCGCTGCGGGATCAGGGGCAGGAGCGGCAGAGCTGACCGCCGGCGTCGCCGGAGGCGTCGGTGATGCGGTCACCCCCGCGGTCGTGCTCGGCGTGCCCGCCGAAAGTGCCGGTGAGCACCCGACAAGCGCTGGCAGGAAGGCGAAAACGACTGCGGCAAAACGCATCGCTGAAGCATCGGACATGGTCGCGCACGATAGGCGCGGCGCCATTGCCGCCGTGCGTACGGCGCGCCAGGCCGGTGTATAGCTGATCAGCCCAACGATGCTGCACGCGAGGTCGGCAGCTCACAGGCCTAAACGCTGCAGAGCTGTGGTCCAGTCGGTGGCGATCGCCGATTGGGCGTCGGCGAGTTGGACCCGCCTACTGCACACTGCAGCTGCGAGTTTGACCTCCACGAGGTCCTTTGGGTTGTTGACCCCGTCTGTGTCTCGATGGCTCGGGCTCGGTGGCTCGACCCACAGATTTCGGGAATCGTTGGGGTCGCCGCCCAAGACCAGGCTCACGAGGTGGTCATATTCAGCGTACGCCAAATCGCCCGTGAAAGAATAGCTTTCGGCGTTGCGCTGTTTTTCTACCCGTGTTACCGACACTGGTGGCCGGATGGATTTGGTGTACCCGGACTTACATACCGTCGAATCCAGGTTGCTCTGAGTCACCTTCGGATTCGCTGCTCCGGGAGTGCACACCGGATCCGGTAGCGGTTCAGCTGACGCGGTGTAGCGGTACTGGCAGCTCCCGGCGGCTGGCTGTGGCTGAACCGAGTACGCGGTCGGCCCAGGGCCGTACGCCAGCCCAGAACCGTTACTCGAGGCGCCTTCGAGCCCCGTGGTGGCGGGCGGCACGGTCTGCACCGAACCTGTCCCGGTGAGCTCGTCGAATGTCCTGGTGACCCAGCTTGCCGCAGCCTTGACCTGATCGACTACAGCCGCAGGGCCCCCGCGCCACAGTGCCCCGACCAGGACCACCACAGCGGCGATCGCGAGCAGGGTGAAGAGTACGTCGCGCAGTTCGCCGGCGAGTTCGCCGCTCTTGCGGTCTTTTCCTTTGGGGGAGTTGGACATGCGCGCAGCATGCTCGGACTCAGCTGCGAGAAACGCCCGGGGCGCGAACGGCCTGTACGGCGCGCAGACCTGTCACGTCCTTCTGTAGGTGCCGCGATGCCACGCCGAGATGCACACGGATACGTCACGAGCGGCCGACGTAGTGCGAGTCGTAACGCATCGGACACGGTTCAAAGTTCTCGAGTAGTCGGGGATTTGGTGCAGTTCAGCGGAATGATCGCGCCATTTAGCGCCGACCGTGATGCGAGTTGTGCCGCTGCATGTAGCGCAAGTTGTAGGACGGTGCGCAAGGTCAGATACAGCTGTGCCACCAGCGGTGTTGGTGGCGGTTGCCGGGCTGTCTTCGGCCACGCGCGGGTCAGGTTTCAACCCGCACCAGCACCTCGTGTTCGGGCGGGCGGTGGTAGCGCAAGAAGGTCAGCCGGTGGCGGCCGTCGGCGATTGCGGAGCTGCCCACGGTTAGTCCGTTTGCAAGCCACGACCACACCGGGTAGTCATCGCGATGTCGCGAGGCCCAGTCCAGCCACGGTGACTCCGAAGCGAGCGAGGTGTCCAGCAGAGGCGCTAATCGAGCCAACGCGGTTGCACGGTCGACACCGTCGGCCAGATCGGCACTCCAATTGCGTTTTCCGAGTTCGGTGAGGACTATTCGGCGATAGTCGGGATCACCCTCTGCGAAAGCGCACCGATGCGCCTCGGGGCTCCAGAAGTTGTCTTCCCCGAGAAGTTCAAGCATTGCGCTCTCGAGGTCGCGGTAGCCGCCGCCATGCTTGCCCAGACCCTGTGGCCAGGGCAGCGTTTCCAGCGGACGGATCACAAACCTCAATGGCATGCGCATGAGCGTAGATGCCTGGATGGGTGCGTGCTCGTGCGATCGAGCACTGCTGCCGGCGTCTGGTGGTGCGCGCCCCAGGGACCTGTCTAGCTCTGAACGGACCAACAATGCCCGCCGCGGCGCACCTTTCGCGCGCATCGAACCTGGAAGGGAAAGGTGGACTCACGTGACCGTGGTCATCGACAATCATTCGTTCGTCAAGGGTTTGGCCGCTGCGAAGGTGATGGCGTATGCCGGCGCCGACGATCCGACGCACGCCGCGGTGGTTTTGGCCTCCACCCGAGTGGAGACTGACGGCCCCGGGACGCAGAACAGCCTCGCGTTCATCGCTTCGGACGGGGCTAGTCCGGGACAGGCGATCTTCGCGTGTGACGGCGAGCTCAAGCCGGTTAAGTTCTCCACCGACCAAGCGGCGCAGCTGCTCGCCGCGGCCAAAGGCGCAGTCTCGGCGGTGCGCAAAACCGACAAGGAAGCCGAGTGCGGCGTGGAGTTGTCGGTGGTCGACGGTGGCGCAACTTTGCGGATGCGTACCCTCACCGACGGCCACCCGGGAGACGCTGACTCACGCCACTTCATCCCGCTGCAGGACATCGAAGATTTCCCGATGGTGTCAACGATCTCTCGGCTGTCTGCACGCGGCGCCAAAGAGGTCTTGGGTTCCCGCGGACAGGGCGACGAACAGGTAAATGCACCACTGAACAGCGGCAATGTGCAGTCGTTCACCGCTGATGTGATCAAGAAAATGAGCGCGATCGCCGCGGTGTTTAAAGAGCCCGTCGAGCTGTACACACGGGAACACCCGGCCTCGCTCGTGACACTGACCTGCGCCGGCGTCTTCCGAGCTGTGCTAGCTGCGCACGCGTATTCGCCCGACCTGGACGTCACCGACCCGGAAGTCCCCGTCGCCGAATCTCTGATCGGTGACGACAGCGGTGCCGGAGCTGACGCGGCGTGAGTGTGCGGTCACTGTGTGTCGGCGTCATGCCGAACAACGCGACGACGGCCGCGCCGCAAGTCCAGATAGCTGAACCTGAGCGCGTAGGAGAGTTTCCGTGAGCCTTTCAGACCTGCAATACGCACTAGACCAGCTCGGTGTCGCATGCTGGTTCAACCGTTTGCCGCCGCACGTGCGGCCCTGGGAGGGCCGGCAGGGCCATGAGTCGGTCATGCTCCGGGCGCGGGAATACGCGCTGAAGTGCGGTGCCACCGCCGAACAGGTCACGGACTGCGATCGGTACGCGTTCGGGCTGGCGATCGACGACAAGGTCCCGCTCACGCTGGCAGGTCGCTCGTGGGCCCAATTCGCCGCGGGCCTGCGAACCAGCCTCTGAAGTCATCAGAACACCACCGAAAGGATCCCAATGGACGCGACTTTGCAGCCGATCACAGACCCGGAACAGATGCGCGATAGCGCCGGTAACTCTGTCGGAGAGTGGAACTGGGCAGTACGCGATGGCGGGGGGACCGTGCTGGCGCGAATTTCGGCGTCGGGCGAGCCCCCATTGGGCGTAGCGCTGGCGACTTTGCGTGCCGACCACGGCTTCCCGGCTGGACAGTGGGTGCCGGACGTAGATGGATACCGGTTCGTTCCGAAAGCGGTCGAGCGGCAATGAGTTTCACTAGCGATGCTCGCGCAACGATCACGATCACCGCTGACACCGACGAAGATCCCTACTCCGCTTTCTGGGGGAACGTCTCCAGCACCGACCTGACAGCTGTGGAGCAGAACTTCGCAAGCTCGTTGGATTGGACCCTGTCCGGTGACCCGACTGACGTCAGGGTCTCCAAGCTCTTTGCGAGCATCGAGGTCAGCGGCCAGCCGCCGCGCCTCTACATCGCCTCGGGATCATCGGCAGTCGACGAAGCTGCCGACGCGGTCGAGAAATTGCTCCGGCGCGGACCTGACTGCCTGAGCTGACCATGGTCGACGTACCCATCGAGGTAGCCCGAGCCGCCGGCCCGTGGCCGTTGTGCGCCGACGTGAAGCGCGGGTCCTGTGCGGCTACCGACGAAGGTTATTGCGATGGCGGCTACGAGGTCGACGGCGACGACTGGCTCCGATGCCACGGCGCGGAGCGACATCGCAGCTCTCACATCCCGTTCTGTCACGTCCCCCAGAACCACCAACCAGGAGAAAGACGACCACAGTGAGCTTCACAAAAGAGGCCGGCGATCTCTTCGCCCACCCCGCCGAGGCGCTTGCCCACGGCGTCAACTGCATCGGCGTGGCCGGGGCCGGCGTCGCAGCGATCATGGCGCGTCGCTACCCGAATGCGATCAACCAGTACCAGGTGATCGCCCGCCGCGGCGACCTGCCGGCCGGCGGCGCCATGATCTGCACTGGCGGACCGGGTGACCGGCCAATCATTCACTGTGCGAGCCAGCATTACCCCGGTCCAAATGCTTCCGAGGAGTGGCTCCGTTCGTCACTGCGGGTGGGTCTGAGTCTCGCCGTCGAGCACGGGATCAAGTCGGTGGCCCTTCCACTGATCGGTGGTGGGATTGGTGGGCTGGACCCCGCAGTGGCGGAGCGGATCATTCGCGAGGTCTGCGAATCTTCGCCTGTCGCGGTCACTCTCGTGGTGCTCGGATAAGCCCCCATTAGCCGCAGAACTATCAGCTAGGAGAAAGACTACGATCATGAGCTTCACCAAAGAAACTGGTGACCTCATCACCCACCCAGCTGAGGCACTCGCCCACGGCGTCAACTGCATCGGCGTCGTTGGGGGTCTTGCATCGGTGATGGCGGATCGCTACCCCGACGCCATCACCAAGTACGTGATTTTTGCGCGCAGCGGCGAGCTGCAACCCGGCTCGGCGATGTTCACTCGCAACGTCGGACGCGACCCTGGTCCGGGGCGCGCGATCATCCACTGCGCCAGCCAGAATCAGCCGGGCCCGGACGCTCGTGTCGAATGGCTGCGCTCGTCGTTGACCGCTGGGCTGGACCTCGCGCGGAAGGAGGGAATCGAGTCCGTGGCAGTGCCACTCATCGGCGGCGGTATCGGGGGACTGGACCCGCAGACCGCCGAGCAGATCATCCGGGAGGTCGCCGAGGCATCCCCAGTCGCGGTCACGCTGGTTGTACAGGGCTGACCTGGTCAACGGGCACGTCCTCCAAGAGTCCGCCGCCGCGTCCAGCAGCGGCGGACTCTTCGTTTCCCTCGGAAGCTACGACACGCCGACGCTGCGAAAATTGCGTACGCAGTTTCATGTCGGCGTGGGTGTGTAGAACAAACGACATCGAGTTCGGGCGGGGTCCACATCCGCAGCACGGGGAAGCCCGCTGGGTGTGCGTCTGAGCTGGATGAGAAACAGAAACTGAAACAGAAACGAAACGAGGTTCCACCATGACCGCTCCTGTCGCCCCCGTACCTGTCGCCCCGGCTGCAGCTCCCGTAGCAGCTCCGGCTGCTGTTCCGGGATACGCCCCGGTGGCTGCTGCCGCCCCCGTTCCGGGATACGCCCCGGTGGCTGCTGCCGCCCCCGTTCCGGGATACGCCCCGGTGGCTGCTCCTGTTGCCGCTCCGGTGTACGCACCGGCGCCGGCGGCTGCTCCCGCTCCGGTGCCTGCCCAGGCTCCCGCCCCCGCCGCTCCGGCGCAGGCGCCTGTTGCGCTCCCGCCGACGTTCGGTGGCTTCGGCGCCGCCCCTCAGATCGGATCCATCCCCACTGCCAGCGGTGGTGGCATCCCGGACGAGCACTTCGGCAAGCCGCTGCTGTTCCGGCTGTTGTCGGTCAGCTCCCGTAACAGCAAGTACGAGAAGGTCGAGGTTCAGGCCCCGACTGTGGACTACCTCGTGCTCGACCCGGCCACCGGCCAGATCTCTGAGGTCCGCAACGTCACGATCATGCAGAAGCACATCCGCAACGAGCTGGTCGGTTGCTTCCAGCGCGGTGAGCAGGCCGTGACCGGTGTGGCCATCAAGATTCCGACCGACAACCAGGAGCCGGCCAAGGTTCTGCGTGCGCTCGACGACCAGAACAGTGGGTACGGCGCCGAGCAGGCGACGATCTACCTGCGCAACGCCGCCATCGAAACCTTCGGGTGGTGGAAGGCGGCGGCCTGATCGTCGCGATCCGACAGCCCGCATCCTTTCGGGGGTGCGGGCTGTCGGCCAGTCTGGGGCGGATTTGCTGCCCGTGTTCCGTG
Source organism: Mycolicibacterium aubagnense (assembly GCF_010730955.1). NCBI lineage: Bacteria > Bacillati > Actinomycetota > Actinomycetes > Mycobacteriales > Mycobacteriaceae > Mycobacterium > Mycolicibacterium aubagnense. Next base: position 83,224 of record NZ_AP022577.1, read on the forward strand.
CCGCGTATCGCACGTTGTGCGCCTAGCATCCGCCGCACACAACTTCCGATGAAAGGCCCAGAGCATGACCTCCATAAACGGCGCGACCTACTTCCGCCCGGTCAACGCCGAAACCGGGCAGCCGACGCTCACGACGTACTTCACCGCCGCGCTGTGCCCGCTGCACGAGGCGCACCGCTACGACCTCGAGGCGCGCACCGACGAGCTGGCGGCCGACGTGCGCGACCACCTCGATGCCCTCGATATCCCGATACGCCCGACGATCAAGCACGGCCGGGTGCGGATTCTTCAAGAGTCTGAGGCCGACGGCCACGGCACCAATCAGGCGCCGGAGGTTCAGGCCACGGTGATGGTGTTCCTGACTGACGCTGAACCTGATGACCCCCGGCTGTCGGGGCTACTGGCTGACGGATTCCACTCCGGGCGCATCGACGCGGACGTGACGTTCGAGATCCCCACCGAGGAGAGCGAAGCCGAGCTGGAGGCCACCATCGCCGCCGATAACGCACGCGGCGCCGAGTACATCGCTCGGGCGGACGCCGAGCGCGTGGCCGCTACCGAGCACAAGGAGAACCCTTTCGGCGGGGATCTCGAAGCGCTGTTCGACTGACCGTCAGCGGAGGCCGGGTGCGGGGGAGCGACTCCGTGCCCGGCCTCTGTCGTGCCCACAGCTGTTGTCCGCGAAAGGAAACTCTGACCGTGTTGTCCAGCGGTTTGACCGCGAAACAGAACCGTACACCCGATCGCATCGCGGCTGAACTCCTGCTGGATCGGGCGTATCTGCTCGAACGCGCAGGCCATGTAGAAGGTGCTGATCAGCTGCGCCAGCGTGCTGGGCGGCTCACTGACGGCGCGGATGCAGCGCAGGTTGCCGTTGTCGATTCGCGGCCGGAGTCCGATGTGCCAGCACATACAAGATGAGCTATTCTCTGTTTTAGAGAACATGTCGAAAGGGATTGCACTGTATGCTTAGTTCATACGCGCTGCGGCGGATGGCTCTGGCCGGCCTTGTGAGCACGGGCGTCGGCGGCACGGCCACAAGCACGATACCTGGACTGGAACACTGGCCACCGGGAACCGTCGCCGTTGTCGTCGCTGCGGTTGTCGCGCTCGGTGCGGTCATGCGCAAGGTGCTGCACGCTGCGGTGATCGCCTTGGCGGTGACCGTCGCCCTGATTGCCGTCGACGCCGTCACTGGTGGGCACATTCAGCAGGCACTGAACGTTGGTGCCCTGCTGCACCCTGGTGGGGCGTCATGAAGTTCACGTTCGGGGTGAACCGCGTCGCGAATGTGTTCCGACGAGCGCGGCGCTTGGAAAAGAAGCTATTGAGATAACCGAGTTCCGCCGGGGCGACAGATGGATTCGTGTCGCGGGTCGGCGATTGTTTCGATGGAGCGTACTTTCCACCGCAATCGCCGCGCCACGTGGCGGGAGCCGTGACGGCCGGGCCGCGACCTCGACCACTACGGCGGTCAGCCTCCTGAGGGGCCCGTGGCGACACCTATCCTGAGCCGCGCAGTGGCAACGGTGGTCGCGGTGCCGGCAAGCCCACTGTGCCTGCAACAGGAGGTACACCTTCCATGGTCGAATCGAATCGACTCAAAGCACTCGCCCGCGCATACATGGTCGAGAATCCAGGCACCAAATACCAGCAGGCTCTCGACGCCGTTCTGAACAAAGAATCCGCAGTCCCGGCGCCAACAGCGGTTCCTGCGGCTGTGCTGGCCGGCAATGACGCTGCCGGCGCCGCTGCCTGGATCCGGACGCTGGGCGGTGTTCCCGCCCCTGAAGAATTGGCGCACCGGTGGGCCGATTCGCTCACGGCTGCCCACCTGGAGGTGCCAATCGGGGTCAGCGCCGAAGCGGATTTCACCATCGGCGATGAACCCGAGACGGTTTGGCTCAACCTCGCCGCTGCGAACGGTGGCGCGCGGCCTCACTTCGCATATGCGGGTCGAACAGGCATGGGGAATAGCTACGCGCTCAACGGTCTGTTGACCGGGCTCGCTGCCCGTTACAGCCCCGACCGGGTTCAGTTCGTTCTCGCCGAGTATCGCGGGATGAGCCTGTGCGATACGTTCGCGAAGTTTCCCCACACCGCGATCACCGCTCCTGACTTGCGCAGTGACAGCGACGGCGTCACTGCGCTTTTCGACACGCTGCATGCGGAGATCGACAGACGTGTGAAGCTCCTTGGGGAGCGCGGGGCTTCGGACCTCGAGCATTACAACGCACAGCCATCAGCTGCAGACACACCACGCATGCCCGCGCTGCTCATCACGATCGACGAGATTGATCCGCTGTTAGCCGAGCATCCTGACGCTGTTACTTCGCTCCTGAGGGTGGTGCGAGTCGGCCGGTCGCTCGGCATGCACCTGTTATTGGCCGGACAACGAGCTCCGCAACGCCTTGCCGACGCATGGCCTCACATCACGGGGCGTGTTTGCCTGTCGGTGCACTCAAAATTCGACAGTATCGCGATGATCAGCACAACAGACGCAGCAGTGCAGCAGCTGCGGCCGGGTTGGGCGTACCTGCGGACCACGGGCTTGGATATGCCTGCACCGTTTCGTGTTTTCGATATCGGATCGCCGGCCGCACACGAGTTGCGGAACCTGATCGAGTCGATGCCGAAACCGCAGTGGCGCATTGCCGAAACGACCCCGCATCTGTTCGTCGGTGAACAGGTCACCGTCGACTTCGGTGGGACCGCGGTTGCAGGCACCTACGCCGGCAGGCGGGGACAGCTGTACGTGGTCCGCGACGGGCAGCCGAGCGGCGGCGAGATCGTCACTGCGCAGCTGCCGCACAGAGTTGCAGATGCGACGGCCTGAGATTCGTTACAGAGCAACATGTTGCGGCCGGTTTGGAGCGCACGCGGCAGACTCGTGGCGCGCTCCGAATCGGCTAGCAGGACCATCTGCCGTGCTCTCATGGCCGAACGCGACATCGCTCGCGCAGGGCACGACGCGAACCCGGGCGGACATATCGAGCTGGCCCGGCTCAACGATGACGACTGGAACCAGCACTGCTGCGAGTGCCGTTTCCCTTGGGCGCGGGAGACCTGGCCCAGGACCGCGGCGACCACTGGCTGTGCCCGAGCTGCGCGCGGCCGTAGCGCGTTCCGGATTCGGGTGAGTTCACGGCCGCTTCGAGGGGGCGTGACACGCTCTCCCGGGCAGCCTGGAGAAGGGGGCAGCCAAGGGGTCAGCGGAACCGCGTCGCGCGCGACGCCGCCAGCGGTGTACCGCTACGTTGTCGCGCAGTGGGGCTGGAACGGCTCCTGTGCCTTGGACTTTCGACCAGCTCTGCTCCCCGGCGGCAGCTGACGAAGATCCGCAACGGTCGAAGAATCTCGCGAAGATCACGTTCCGGCTTGCAGTCACCCTTTTCGCAGTGGTGGCGGGCCGGGGACGCATCGCTTGACGGAAAGGGAGGGCTTCCTCTCATGGCATCACCCACAAATCGCACCGAACGATTGGTCAAGGCGCTCAAAGACTCTCGGCCCGACTTCACACTGCATAACGCAAGGGTCTTCGCCCGCGCCGTGATCGAGGCCCCGGATGGCGCATTCGGCGAGAAACCGCTGTCGTACCTGCCTCGGGAGCCCCGTGGAACTGACGGCGATGGCTCAACCAAGAGTGAACTGCTCCGCGGCCTTTGGCCGCACGACGACGTCAGCGATGTGTGGGCGAACAGCGGAGACGGTCCACACGCGGCGTTGTGCGGCCTTGGGGGCAGCGGAAAGAGCTTCAGCGTGGTGACCTACGTCGCGCCCGGCGCCGAATTCTTCAGGCTGGACTCGGCGGCCAGCCGCAAGCCGGTGCCGGTCTCACCTGCTGCCGCTCAGACTGGTGACCTCGTCGTGCAACCGAGTGGAGTTTCCGGTCTCTATCTGGGAAGCGGGCGCGTGTTCGTGGCGGGATACGGCACGGAAAACGAGGGTGCAGGCTCGCGCAACTCAGCTGGTCAGGTGAATCCAACGTCAGGTGCAATGCATGCCGCTGGCGCGCTTGAGGCGTCGTCGCCCGGTGTCGGCACCGCCTCCCGGCCCCGCGCGTGGAATCGCCTTGCCCACGAAGTTGTTCGGCCTCTGCTGCCGGCGAACGGGACGCTCCGACAAGCCATGGACACGTGGTACGACACCGAGTTCGTTCTCGGTGTCGACGCGAACGGGAGTGATGCCACCTGGAACCCCGCTCGATCGGGTGGGCTCGCGGTAATTGGCCGGATCGGTTCTGGTAAGTCGGCTGTTGCCGACTCATTGTTGGACCAGGCCCGCGCGCGCGGATGGATGACGCTGCACGCCACGTCGAAATCCGACGGATCACCAGACCCCAAAGAAACACCCGGTCTGGTGATGTCCGGGACGCCCTACCCGCCGCTCAGCGACGCTAGCTCGAATGGGTTCAACTCGGTCATCGCAATGGCGAGCCTCATCGTCCGCAAACGGCTGAACGAACGCGCGATCGGACGCTTCAAGAGGATGTCCCGAGTTCCGTGGAACTTCGGTGGCGGTCCGGTGAGCATCAGGCTGCGCTCACCTGATCATTGTGCACGACGGGTACGACATGTTCGGCAACTTCGCGTTCGAGGGCTGCTCGCAGTGTCGGCAGGTGCAGGTGGCCGTTCACCCGGCGGAACTGCTTGCCGGCCTCGACCATCCCGGCGGCGCACCAGCGCAGCGCCATCTGCCCGTCCCGCCAGCGTTTGACGTTGCCGGCATGTTCGCGGCAGACCGAGATCATCGACTCGATGCAATTCGTCGAGCGCAGCGTTCGGGCCAGCGTGGGCGGCACACCCAAACGCAGCACCGTGAGCGTCTCATCGAGGCCCTCACGCAGACTCGCCGCCGCGCTGGGGTGGGTGCGGTCGAGCTCTTTGGCAAGGGCCAGCAGCGCGGCCTCGGCCTCCAGCGCCGATCCGGCATGGTAGGCATCAGTCATCCTGCGGCCTACAATGGTTCGAAGGCGTTGCGGCAGATGATCTTTCACGTTCCGAACCTTGTGTAGCTGACAGCGCTGGATGACCGGGTGATCAAGCACATCGACCACGGCCTTGCGCAGCGCCTTGGACCCGTCCAGGCCCACCAGCATCGGGCGGGTGACGTCCAGACCCCGCTCCCGCAGGTCCACCAGCAGCTCGGTGACCAAGGTGGCGTTCTCCGTGGAGCCCTCCACCAGCGCCAGCGGATGCTTGGTGCCCTCGATGTCAATGCCCAACGCGACCACACAGCAGGACTCGGCGAAGTGCACCCCGTCGATCATCAACGCCACCAGATCCAGCCCGGACAGATCCCGCAACAGCAGCTCGGCCAGCGCGGTCTCGGTCATCGCCACGAACCGGCGAGAAACCGCCGATTTGCTTGTGGCCGAAGCCTTTTCCGTGATGCGTTCGCCGACCGGCTCCAGCCCGACCGGATAGCGCCGCGTCGAGAGCCCGGCCAGCATCTTCTCCATCGCCAACTTGCCCAGGATCTCCGTCGAGCTGAACAACTCATACGACGCGACCGGCAACTCCCCGGACCCGTCCGCGGCGCGCACCCGAGGCCGGCTCACCGGCACCCGGCGCCCGCCCAGGGTCACCGAGCCGCGCTCGCGACCGTGCCGCACCGCGGTCCGCGCCTCGTCGTGCTTGCCCTTCGGTCCGGCCAGCGCGCTCACGTCGGCCTCCATCAACGCCGCCATCACCTGCAGACCGGCGCCCACGGCCAAAGCCAGCAGGCCCTCGCCCATGTTCTCGGCGATCTCGCCCATCGCCACACTGACCCGCTCTGGAACCGCGGATCCGCTCGCGTCCACGGACTGAATCTGGTTACTCTTCTTCACGGTGGTCCCCTTGCTGTTGGTGTGTCTTGGCAGACGCCCGACACCTACCACAGGCAGGTCTCGAGCGGGGGGACCGCCACCTCAAGTTCTACGAGACCCGGGACAACCTCCGCTTCAAAACTGGCAGGAATAACACTGCGCCGACGCTGGTGGTCCTCGACGAAATCGATTCCCACCTCTTCAGATATCGAGCTGCCGCCGCAGCTACCGACCTCGACGCGCTGACAGCTGCGCTGACCGAAATCCTCTCAGTGGGGAGGGAACTGCGGGTCCACGTCGTAATGACGTCGCAGACCTCGATGAGACTACCCACAGAGTGGGTCAGCCTGTTTTCGTCGGTAGTGCTGGCTGGGGAACCCAACCGTGCAACCACGTTGGAGCTAACCGGCTTTGAACGTATTCCAGAGGCACGGTGGGCGCCGCGGGGCCAGATGCTTCTGATCAAGGATTCGTTCAGTTACAAGCCATTTCAGGCCTACATCAGTCGTTCGTCCCTGGACGTGGTGCCGGGCCAGCATCCCCGCCTCGCCTTGGACACAACCGGTTTTGACTTGGAGAACGCCGCGATCGAATACACAGAACTGGCCGATATGGGCGTTGTGCTGCTGGACCGGCAGGTGAAGGGGCGCTGGGAGCCAGACCCTGAACGCGTCCACCTGGATCCGTGGGAGCCGTTCCGGAGCTGACCCGGGTGGCAAGACCCCGTTGCCGATCAGGTAACGAGGTATTGTCTCGCCGAAACGTTGGTACTCTCGTGCGCGCCGTCGGTCACGCGCCGTGCAACAAGCTGCCAGAGTTCGCACCGTGGCAGAACAGATTCCCGACTTCATTCGCGTCGATGCCGTGGTCGAGTGGGATACGGCGTGTGGCACGGCTATCGGCAAGGTGACGTTCGTTGACGAGTTCCATGTGGCGCTACGCAGCCCGCACGGGATCACCAGCTCGCTGGACGCATCGGTGTATTGCACGCTGGCCGAACGGGTTCGGCCTTTGCGCCCCAGCGCGCGTGAGTTCGTTGACGCGAATCCTGGCTACGTACCGTCCATGTGGGATTAGGTGGGCCGGAGCGGTGTGTCACGTCCTCCACGCTGGTGTTCTCGTGCCCACCGGTGAACGCGCCGCGCCCCGTGTCTGCGGCCTGCACCGGGCACGGTGGGCCTTCACAGAGCAATTGTCAATACCTGTGGATCGGGGTGTTTCAGGCGACCTCCGTTTCGGTGTGTTGATCGCCGTCTGACGGTGGTGTCGGTGGGGTGATGTCGGTGGGCCGTTCGAGCAGTTTGCCTTTGTGGAAGACCGCTCCGGCGCGGACGAGGGCGACCAGATGTGGGGCGTTGACGGCCCGCCAACGGGCTTGGGCGGCGTCGATCAGCTTGTAGGCCATGGCCAATCCAGCGGCCCGCGATCCCGGACCCTTGGTGACCTTCGTTCTCAAACGCACTGTGGCGAAGGTGGATTCGATCGGATTCGTGGTACGCAGATGGATCCAGTGCTCGGCGGGGTAGTGGTAGAACTCCAGCAGGACATCGAGGTCGTCGACGATCTTGGCGACCACTTTCGGGTACTTCGCGCCGAAGGCAACCGCGAAGGCCTTGACCGCGACCTGAGCTTTGTCGATGTCTTCGGCGTTGTAGATGTCCTTGATGGCCGCCAGCGCGGCCGGATGCGCTGACTTCGGCAGTGCGGAAAGGACGTTGGCCTGCTTGTGGAACCAGCAGCGCTGCTCTCGGGTCTTCGGGAATACCTCCCGCACCGCCTTCCAGAACCCGAGCGCGCCATCGCCGACGGCCAGCACTGGGGCGGTCATGCCGCGTCGTTTGCAGTCGCGCAGCAGATCCGCCCACGACTCGCATGACTCCCGATAGCCGTCGGTGATCGCCACGAGCTCTTTGCGGCCGTCAGCGCGCACGCCGAGCATCACCAGCAGGCACAGCTTCTCCTGGTCCAGGCGGACCTTGAGGTGAATGCCGTCGACCCACAGGTAGACGTAGTCGCTGCCGGACAGGTCCCGGGCAGCGAACGTACGGGCTTCGTCTTGCCACTGCGCGGTCAGACGGGTGATCGTGGTGGCCGACAACCCGGCACCCGAGCCGAGGAACTGCTCGAGTGCGGGCCCGAAGTCGCTGGTCGATAGGCCGTGCAGATACAGCAGCGGCAGCACCTCACTCATCTGCGGGGACTTGCGTGCCCAGGCCGGCAGGATCGCCGAGGAAAACCGCTGCCGCTCACCAGAATCGGGGTCGACACGGCGATCGTTGACCCGCGGCGCCTTCACCTGCACGGCACCGGCCGCGGTCAGCACCTCACGCGGCTGGTGATAGCCGTTGCGGACCACCAGTCGGTGACCGTTCTCGTCGAGCTGATCAGCGAATGCGGCCACGTACGCGGCGACCTCGGCCTGCAGGGCAGCGGCCAACATCTGCCGGGCTCCGTCGCGGACGATCTCGTCCAACAACGACCGGCCGGCCTCGCCGCCGTTGGCCTCCTCGGCATCGTGAACTACGGTGAGCATGGGCGTACCTTCCCAACCAGCGCGCCAACGCCGGTCTTGATCGAATACCTGATTCCGTGATGATCATCCTCGGGAAGGTGCGCCCACTTTCAGGCCGCCTCCTCGGGCCTCATCCACAGGTATTGATCATTGCTCCCTTCACAACGTCGAGAGGATGAGCATGGCTGTGTTTGGTGATGGTGTAGAGACAGAACTCACCCGCGACGAAGCTGCAGCTGAGCTGGCTGTACCAGGGTACGACGCCTATGGAAAGGTCCGCCTCTATGGCGTGATCGCTGACGGTGAGACGGCCGGCCAGATTGTCCCCATCAAGTCGCAACAGAACCTGGACCGGTTCAGCTACAGCCGCATCTATTCGGTTGAGAGGTAAGGCCTTCATGGTCGAGCTCGGCAACGTTGTTAAGACCGCGGACGGTGCCATCGGCGCCGTGGTGGACTGGGTCTATCACGGCATGCGCCCGGGGATCTTCACCATCGCATGGGACGAAACCACATGTGCAGGATCGGTGCCCCCACAACATTGGACTCGCGCGGAATGCGCGGCACTGACTGTGCTGAGCTGAGAAGCTACCGGGCGAGGGGCTGGTCTCGATTCACCCAGCCGAGGTGTTCCAGCCGACCAGCTCCATGTCGTCGCCGGTGACTGGGTCTATGGGAGTGCCAGCGGTGGTTAGGTCCTGCCACGGCTGGGAGTGAAGGTCGCCCTGATCATCTCGGTAGATCAGGAACAGCGGGCTCGTGTGAAATTGCGCCATGGGCCGATCGTCAATGGGTCCGGCGGGTACCGGCATCGAGCGGCGCGAGGATCGACCTCGATGCGCGGAATCAGCTGGCGCGCCCGCTGAGCTGACCGTGCAGAATCAAATCGACGAACTCTTCCATTGTGGTCACGCGCAGACCCCCGACGTGCCGGTTGTATGGGGCGTCGTAGATGACCGCGACGTGCCCGGCCTCCCGCAGCTCCATCACGTTGTGGGCCGCATCATCGATGTAGATATCGCATCCCACAACATGTTTGGCCGTCTCGAACCGCAGCTGTTCGTACTCGAATCCGTGGCGGTCAAGCCACTGTGCCGTGCAGCGGCGTGCTCTGGAATGGCGAGCGGTGACGATGTCGACGCGGTGCCCCGCCGCGCGGAGCCGCCGCACGGCTTCGGGTGCGCCGTGATCAAGCAAGTCCAATTTGCCCAGCTTGTTTCGCAGTTCCGCCATTGCCGCATGGGCAGACTTCTCGTCGGGGAACCACCCGGGCTCGACCAGTCCGTACTGGGTGGGTCCATGGCCGGCGCCGGTCATCGAGTGCCCGTGGGCACGACCAACGTCGGCGATCGCAGACATGTAATCGGCGAGTACGCCGTCGATATCGAGCCCGACATGTAACGAGCCGACCCGCGTCGCAGTCATACGGTGGCGGCCTCGGCCTTACCCCAGCGAGCGAGGGTGAACGGTTCGCCGGATCCGGTTTGGGTGCTGTACCAGTGCGCGTGCCACTCGCCTTCCTGTGGGCACGGGAATCCGTAATTGGCACAGTGCTTCACACGTGGCGCCAGCGCCATCCACACCTCCTCGACGATCAGTGCCTCATGATCGTGCCGGTCGATGCCACCGTTGCGGTCCAGGTCGGCGATCAGCTTGTCGCGGTCGAGGCCGTGGCCCTGGTGGATTCGGCGCCAGTAGTCATCATCGATGCAATCTGTGGGGTACTTCATCGGAATATCCGTTCTCGGAGTGGCGTATTGGTGCTCGGGGTAGAGGATCGCTCTTCTGTTAGAGGCGCAGTTCGCGCAGCCGTTCGGGTGCACGGGTGTACATCGCGCTGTGCGTCAGCAAGGTCGAGTGGAGGACCTGCGCCGGCGTCGTCCCGGGACGATAAACGTTGTGCGTGGGAAGGCCGTCAAGTCTTCCGACCGCGAAGGTGCGCCGTGCCCCAGGGCCCCACCGGGATGTGTATGAGTCCCACAGCTCCTGATAGTCAGGCAGCAGGCTGGTCAGCATGGCGATGTCCGGCGATACCACCCACGGGGTCGGCTGAGGATTCTTGGAGCCGGCCCTATTCGGTGAATCGGGGGTCTGATAGATGCACGGAAACTGGTCAGGGAGAGTGATCTTGCTTCGCCGGCGCAGGACTTCTGCGCGTACCCGGTCTTCCCACCGCGGCGACGCGGCGAGAACGGCAATGAGCGATACACCGTCCTCGTCGGACAGGTCGGCGCTGAATCCGTCGAAGTGGTCGAGGTCGTAGCGCCCGGTGTCGCTATCTGTCGGTCTGGGGCGGTACGTGATTGAGCGCGTGTCGCGTGTGGTCGGCTGGTCTGTGGCCATGGGCGTTGTCCTTGTTCTAATAGCGTCGGGTTGGGGGTCGCCAGGTCTCGACGAATGGACCCAGCGGTGGGAATCAGGGCAACCGACCGCTCCGACGCAGTGTCTCGGCGATGGCCTCGACGGTGTTCCACGCCGCGTGGTCGCCGTTGTTGCGGTCGGGATGGGTCGACCGTCGCGCTGATCTATAGACCTTCTCCAGGGGCGCTTCATATTCGCCTGCCAAGTCGCGGAGAAAGCGTTCGGCGTCAGCTGCGCTGGCAGTTGTCACTGTCGTCGTGCCAGCGGCCGGCAGCTGTTTCCAGCCGGTGTATTGCTCACTGCCGGGCGTGATTCCGTAGCGGTCGAGACGTCTGAGGCCGTTGAGTCCCAACGTGATGGCTCGCAGGTTGTCTTGCCAAGTCGTGAATCTAGCAGCGGGGTAAGACAACTGACCGAAGCGGGATTCTACGTGCAACACGACTCCGGGGTGGATTGGCTTCGCGGTTGCCCGCGGCATTCCGTCGATGCGAAAGTCGCCGTGCTGGAACGCGATTTCAAGAACCGATGGCGCGTTGGATGTGCCCGTTCCCAGATGCCGCAGCTCGCGGTCGAGTTCATCAAGCGTGGTGGACAGCGGCGCCGAGAACGGGGACCGGATATGTCCAGTGGGGAAAGCCCCGGGCCACTGCGTCAGTGGCCGAAGGGTCATTCCATCGGGATACCGGTTCACGAAGTCCTCCATTGAAATTATCTCCAAAATAGAGAATACGACCAGCTGTGTTGAAGTCAAGTCACAGGGCTGGAGCAGATCACGCTGAGAGCGAGGTGTTTTGCGTGCGCCGATCGGCCGCTTCCAGAAGCCTGCGTAACCTGCCCGCCACCGTGTTCTTGCTCAACGGAGGAACGCAGCGACCGCCGAGCTCAGCCATGGACTCAGCGGGGTGCGCCATTCGCAGCTTGGCAACAACAACCACCTCGTCTGCGATTGCGCCACCCATCGTGTTCAGGGCCGCAGCGACTCGTTCCGCGGTACTCGTGCCAGCGGTGGCTGCCCGGTTTCTGTTGGCCGTCACCAGGTCGCCGCGGTTGTGAACCACAGCGCGACGCGTTGGCGCCGGATCAATATGGGACTTCGCGAAGTTCGGTGCGCCGATAGCAGCCGCGACCTTATGCAGGCCGTTGTAGTCGTGGACCATCACCACGTGGTGGGGCTCTGGAGCGTGCCGACGTTCTCTTACTTGAGGAGTCCCGCCGAGCTTGCGGACGAAGGCCCCGACGGCGAGCGTTTCCGCGAGCCCCGGGCTCTGCACCATCAATGTCACAGGGCCACACTTTGTGACCTGGAGCCGTCCGCGCGCCAACACGGCACCGCGAAGTGCCGCTGCGGCCACAGATGGGTTCCTCCCGGCCAAGGCCACAAGATGTACCGGAATGCCGGTCACCGGGCGTCCCAGATGGTCAAGTAGCCCGGTACTGCGGGCCAGCGGTTCAGCGCATTCGCCCAGTCGTACAAGGACTTTGTCGCCCAGGATGTGATAGCCGCCGTCATGCGGGCTGATTCGGTACTCGCGAGCCACCAGCGCCGCAAGGCGATGCGCTGCACCTGCTGCATCCAGGACGACGTCCAGCACAAGCCGCCCGTCCTCGGCGATACGTACCCCGCCGCCGAGCCGCAGCATCGAAACGATTTCGGCCCTGGCGCAGCGAGAATCTGCTGGAGCGACTTTCAGCAGCTCCCGGGTCAGGATTTCGGTCGAGGCGACACTCACGCTCACACCCGGCCTTCTGACGCGCCGGCAGACACCAGGACCGGCGTCCCGAGTTCGTCGGTCTCAACAGTGTGTGCAGCTGCGTCTGCGACATGCTTGTCAGCCAGAGCAAGCAGGCGCCGAAGCCGTCCGGCCACTGCGTCTTTGGTCAGGGGAGGTTCTGAGAATCGCCCCAGTTCTTCCAGCGAGGCCTGGCTGTGCAAAACACGCAGAGCGCCCGTGCTTGCGAGGTGAGCAGGGGTGCTGTCGCCCAGTAATGCCAGCGCGTGCTCCACCCGCTCGCAGGTTGCCGCCGCTGCAACTGCCGTGCGCTGGGCATTGGCGTCGTCGAGGTTGGCCCAGCGCTGCAGGTGCTGGCGAGCTGTGCGGCGCTGCCATTCGGCGAGCGAGTTGACCGCACCCATCCGCGAGAGCAGGGTGACGATGTCTGCGCCATCCCGGACGATCACACGATCGATCCCATGCGATTCACGCACCAGAGGGGCAACCCCCAGGCGACGTGCGCAGCTGGCCAGGGCGTATGCGGTTTCGGTGCTGGGGCAGCGGATTTCCACCACCGCCGAGCGGCCCAGCCCAGTCAACGTGCCGCCGGCGAGGAAGGCTCCGCGCCAGGCGGCGGCAACCTCACCGGGCGAGCCGCCGACGACGGCCGTCGGCAACCCCGCTGCGGGGATCCCGCGGTGATCGATCAGGCCTGCCGACCGGGCGAGCTGGCCGCCCGATTCGACGCGCACGCAATACCGGCCTCCTGCACCCCCGCTGCGGCGCTGAAGGACATGCGCGCTGGCGGTGACACCGTGGAGCGCGGCGATCTCACGCCGCAGGTAACGGGCCATGGTGGCGGTATCCACCTCAGCGGTCAACACCAGCCCATTGCGCACGCGCAACTCCGCTGCAATGCGCAGCACGGTGGACAGCTGTGCTTGTCGGCATCCGGCGTGGGTGGTAGTCATCTTGCTCAGCTCGTCGCGGATCTCCGAGGTCATTGGGATTGCCATGTGCTGTCTCCGGATCGTGAAAGTGGTGGGGGAGTAGGTGGTTTGGGGGTTTAGGTCACGCGTGGCGCACGAGACTAAGGGTCGTGCTGTTCTCGGCTTCGTCAAGGACGCGCCACAGGTCGGTGTCGGCTTGCGAGGCGTCATCCGGGTGGATACGGCGCCGATGCTGGGCGATGGCCGCGACCAGCTCGTCGGTGCTGCGGTCCGGCCCGGTCGATGCGCTGATCCGTTCGAACTGCAGCGCCGAATCGCAGGCGACGATCACCGATCGTGCCGCCGCCCTGCGGTTCTGCAGCGATGACTGCTCGCGCAGGAGCAGGTCCCGCGAATCGTCAGTGGGCCGGTTGGCGATGGCCGCTGCGACCGCGTCGGTGCGGGCGTCGAGTTCAGCAGCGACGCCGCGCGCGGTGATGAGCACTTTCTTTGCCACGAGCGTGTCGGTGCTGAATCCGTCGATGGTGGCGCGCCGGGGTCGCCAGCACAGGGCGTGCATCGCGGCTCGCAGCTCGCCGGATCCGGATTCGCGGATCCAGTCCAAGTCGCGCAGTCGAGCACGGTAAAAGTCTCCGCCGCTTCGAGTTTCGCCGTTGGCGGGAGTAATGGTCTCGGTGGTCATGATTGTCCTTGGAGCGTGAGTGGGGTTGTTGCGGCTAGTCAGCGGTGCGTTCGACGTGGGCGCGGACCCGGTCCAGGTAGCCGATCAGGTCGTCGCGGACGCCAAGCAGCGCCAGCCCGTCACCGTTGGAGTTGACCAGGTTGAGCTGCCAGATCGGCGGGTAGGGCGGGGTGGCTTTCGTCGCATGCAGGATGGCTTCGCGGTCCTGCTTGTCGGCGGGTTGGAGGTTGGCGAGCGCGCCGCGGGCTTCTCCGAACTCGAGGTGGTTGCTCACTTTGGGTCCTTTCGTCAGGTGGGTGATCAGGCAGCGGTGAGGAGACTGCGGTGCGGGCGGAGGCTATGTGCCCGGAGCATCTGGGCGACGTTCTCGTCGATGCCGATGACTACACCGGTGGGCGAGAGTCGTTGGTAGGCTGTCTGATATCCGGCAAGTGCAGCGGCTATCGCGACGTCCGCGCTGGTTGCGACCGGCAGGTATTCGCGCAGGTTCAGGTGATGTGCCAGTGCGCAGCTGTGCGCGAAGGCGTCGCTGTTGTTGGACAGCACCGAAGCCGGGTAACGGTCAACAAGCTCGTCGGCAATGCGCTGAACCGTCAGCCGACGACGAGGCGAGTCGTGTACGCCGACAACGCTGGCGGGCAGCTTTTCTGCAGCAGCACGGATCGAATCGACCGTCACGATCACCGGCGCAAGCCATCGAGCTGCACGCCGGCCGACACTGAACGGGGCCCGCGACACCTGGTGCTGGTACCAGTCCAGTCCGAGTTTGGAGACCGTCGTTTTGGGATTGCGGCCCATATCCAGGCTCGCGAGGTCGTGTCCGGAATAGAGCAAGGCTGAGGCGAATTCAATGTCGGTCAGCGATCCGATCGCGTCGTGCAGGGCGGCGCGCACGTCGAACGCCGGCGCCCCGGAGACGGCACGGTCGCTGTCGATGCGCGGCAGCGTGTCCGCCAACCAGCGTCCGCCGTCGATGACGCGGCTGGTGCGAGCGTGGCGCGCGGCGTACTGCATCGCGGAGATTACGGGCGTGTGCCCGCCGATGCGGTGTTTGAAGCTCTGCGACCCCGGGTTGCCGGCAGCCCGCTCCGCCCAGCGGAACCACAAATCGTCAGGGTGCTGCGGCAGTGGCGGCGTCCCAAGCCAGGTCGCTTCACTTCCGTACGGCTGCTGGAAAACGGTGCTCATCGGGGTGCCTCCTGCGGTTGGGGTGGTGGGTTTGGCAGCGGTGCGATTTACGCTGCGGTGTAGGTGTTTTCGTCGCTTCGGGTGAACTGCGGTAGCCACAGGTCGGCGTGGGCGATCGCGATCATGTCGGACAGGTCGCGGCGATCGAGCTGGTCGGGGTCGGGCACGCCCAGTGCGCGGGCCAGCGAGATCTGAGCGCTCGTGGCCGGCGTCCGCGGAGCGTCGCGCATGCATTCGCCGAACAGCTCCTGGGCGAGTGTGTCGGCCTGGTCCAGGCTCATGCCCTGCAGGTAGCACTCTGGCCCCGGATCGGTCCATTGGCCGTCCAGCCCGACCCACGACATACGGTGCACTGTGGTGTCGTAGAACCCGAAGGCCCAGTCCCTACCGGGGACCGTTCCTGCGACACCCCGCATGTCCGCGAGCATGAGCACGCCTTTGGAGCCGGCTTGGCGGTAGATGGAGCGCACCAACCCGCGTGTGTGGCGGGTCCAGCGGATGGTGGAGGTGCGCTGCGACCAGTTGGCATCCCCGCGGCGCTTGGCGACGTCGGTCATCGAACCGGTGACCGGGTCGAAGGTCCGCAGCGGGTCGACGCGGTGCAGGTCGCATTCGCAACCGCACCGGCACAGGCCGAAAGCCAGGACGCAGCTACATGTGCAGGGCACCGAAGATTCAGCAGGGGCAGCCGAACCCGATTCGGGCTGCACCGCGCATGAGCACGGGCAATCGCAGCCGACGCCGGTGCAAGTGAAGTCGCAGTTGTCGCCAGCGCAGGGCTGGATGCAACCGCAACCCAACCCTTCGTCATCGGTGTCCGAAGGTCGGCGGCGCTCGGCGTCCAGTTTGGTTTCGACGATCAGGCCCAGTGAGCCGGCGCCGACCAAGTCCACCACCAGTGCGTGCTCTTTGACGCGGCCGTCCTCGAATGTGTGAGGCCGTAGTCCACGACCGACGCACTGCACCAGGCGAGACTGACTGCGGGTGGGGCGGGCAAGAACCACGACCTCGCAGCGAGGGAAGTCGGCACCCTCGGTGAGAACGTCCACGGTGACAAGCACCCGGGTCTGGCCGCGCCGGAACCGTTTGTAGATGCCGGCACGATCGCGCGTAGAGGTGTTCCCGACCACTACTTCAGCGGAGACGCCCAGTGCGACAAGCGCTTCGGCGAGCTGCTTGCAGTGCTCTTTGGATGCGCCGAACACGATTGTCGACAAGTTGCCGGTGTAGTCGAGCACGGCTCGAACGCTGGCGTTGAACGTCGTCTCCCGCAGCATCGCTTCGGCGGCTTCGTCGTCGGTGATGTCACCGGCGCCCTTGTGCAGGCTGGAGACGTCCAAGTCCGGGACCTCGGGCGTAACCCCGTGCGGCGGAAGCAAAAAGCCGTTCTGGATGGCCCAGGTGATATCGCGCTCGAACACTACTTCGCCCCACACCGCACGCAGCGGCGGTTCACCTTTGGCGGGGTCCATGCGGGTCATCGTCGCGGTGAATCCAGCGCGCCGGGCTCCGTAGGCGGCGAAGTGGTCGAGCACCTTGCGGTACGTCGTGGCCACCGCGTGGTGGGCCTCATCGACGATGATCAGATCGCGCATACCCAGCCGCAGGAGCGCAGCCTCGCGCTGGAGCGACTGCACCGTTGCTGAGACGATCGGCGCCGCTGGGTCGCCGCGGTGCGGACCGCCGATCATGGCGGGGACCGGGCCCCACGGATTGACGGCTCTGACCGCGCCCGCCATCTGTTCGATCAACTCGTTGCGGTGCGCCATCAGCAGAACCCGCCGACCCGCGGTGACTTCACGACGCGCCAGTTCAGCGATCACCGAGGTCTTGCCACTACCAGTGGGGAGCACGACCGCCGGACCTTCCACGCCGCGAGCGTGAGCCGAATCCACCGCATCAGCGGCTTGTACTTGGTACTCGCGCAGAACTCGGGGCTGCTTGCCCGGATAGACTGCGCCAGCCCAACGGCCTGGCGGATGACCAGCCGCTGTCGGGGATGCGACGGCTGTCACAGCGCCGGGACAGGCAGGTGGTCGAGCCACTGCGGCAGATCGCCCATCGCGACATTGGCGGCCACCACGCCCAGCCGCACTGCAACGGCGTTGCGCCTGACGGCCACGATCGGGCGTCCATCGCGGGAAATCCACGGGCAGGTGACCATGGCCAGGTGGTAGGCGGCCAACGACTCACGCGTGTGCACGTTCAGCACGCGCGACGGCTGATACTTTCGCGTCAGGTAGTCGAGCAACTCGAAGTCGGCCCGCTCAATGCGCAGGCACATCAACATCACTGCACCCCAGTAGGTTCCGTGAATTTCTTCCATGTGCGCCGAGCTGACCGCCAGGCGACGCAGCCGGGAGATCATCTTGATGGTCGTGCACTTTTCGAGGTCGTTGTTCCATTCCTCATCGGCGTTGGAGCGCGCCAGAATCTCCAACAATGTGATGGCCAGAGTCCGGTGCTCGCCGGCGCCCAGAACGGCGCAGCGCAGGCAGGCCACTGCCTGCGGGTGGTCGTGACGGTTGTCGATCTGCTCGACCGTGTTGTCTCGGATGGACACGGCGGTGCGGCGGGCCAGCGCGCCGGTGTAGTCGACGATGAGCTGCTGGTCGACGACGGCCTCGCTGAGTCCGTCTTCGTTGCCGTCAAGGCTGTCGGGATCACCCATCACGAGCGGGCTCATTCGCACCTTGATCAGGCCGTCGCTGCGGCGTGCGGCCGGCAGCGGCGGCACCACCCGCAACTGGGCGGGTGCCGGCCGCGCTTCGATGGCTGCGTCACTGGTGAATGGCATGGTGACGCTCACAGGGCCACCGCCGCGACAGGGGCGAACTCGGCGACGATGGCCGGGCCGGTGGCCGTGAATTCCAGTGCAGCCGAGACGATCATCAGCCCCGGAAGTGCACTGGCGGCAAGGCTCACCAGATCCTGGTCGGCATCGATCCGCAGCGTGCGTCCTTCGCTCATGTCGAACGGCACCCGCACGCTGAGCAGGTTCTGGGTTCCGGCCGCGACCGGCTGAGGTGCGGGCGCAACAGCAACTGGCGTGGGGTAAGGGGCCGGCAGCGGTGCGGGCACAGCGACCGGAGCGGGGGCGGCGACCGGAGCGGGGGCGGCGACCGGAACGGGGGCGGGTGCCATATCCGCAGCCGCTGCGGAAACAGCAGCGGCTGCGGCCTCAACGTCCTTGCGGGTGATACGCCCACCTCTGCCGGTGCCAGTCACCGTCGACAGATCCACGCCGCGGCGATCAGCCAGGGTGCGGATCGACGGGGCTACGTCGACAACGACCGAAGGTGCAGCGGAGGCCACCGGCGCATTGGCGGTGAACTGCGGCAGGGAGATGATCGGAGCGCCGCCTGCGACCTCGGAAGTGCTGTGAACCTCAGGAACCGCGGGTGCGACAGCCGCTGGGACGGCCGTTGCAGCGACCGGAGCCACCGGTGCAGGGACGACCAGCGGCGCAACCGGGGCCGCGACGGGAGCCACTGGAGCGGGAACCACGGGAGCAACCGGAGAGATTCCGACGATCGGAGAGTTCGTCGCGACGGGCACCGGAGGTGCCACCGTCAGCGGCGTGCGAGTCGGAGCAACCGGTGCAGGAAGCGGCGCGGGCTCTGATGCGGTGACGGGGCCGACCGCAGCCGGGTGCGAAACATCCTGCAGCGCAATCGGTGCGTCCGGAGCGACGGGCGCAACCGGTGCGGCCGGGACACCAGGCGCGGCGGGTGCCGGAGGAACGGCGACGCTCGGCGCGTGCGTCACATCATGCAGGGCCACCACTGGCGCGACGGGGACGACGGCGGGCGCCACTGCGGGCGCGACAGGGGCAACAGCGGGGGGAACTGCGGTAGTCACGGGTCAATCTCCTTGTTGGATGGTGGATTTCGGGGGCTCAGTGGGTGAATTTGACGTTCAACTTCGCGGCGCCGACCTTGACCAGCTCGTCGTAGACATCGGGGTACGCGGCCTCCAGACGGCCGTAGTCGAGGGACCGTGAACCTGCTGACGCGGTGACGGTGAACCCGTCGTATGCGCCGGGGGCATCGCTGACCGACGACAGCAGGGCCTCGCGGACAGCCTTGAGCATCGACTCGCAGCTGCCCTTCACCGCGGCCAAGAGCTGACCCTGGCGAGCGGCGGTAGAAGCGTTACCGGCGACAGCGAGAACCACGTGCGAGAGCACCGCTGCCGGGTCAGCCGTGGCGCAGATGGAGCTGACAATGTCAGCCGGGCTGATCACGACCGGGGTGACAGGGGCGGGGGCGGGAGCAACGGTCGGAAGCGGGGCGATGGTGTGCATCGGGGCGGCCGAGGGCGTGGCGATAGCAGCAGTCATGGGTGTCTCCAGTGGTTTGGGTGGCGTAGGTGGGGTGGTGTTGGTGGGGTGACCTTGGCCGGTCTTGTGACGCTCTCGGGAGAGATTCAATATGCGAATCACCCACGGTTTCGTCACCGGCTTCCGGTCACTGTGTGGAGCGTAGCGCCGGAAAAATGCGTACGCAATATTCAATTTGATTTGGCGTGTCTCTTCCTACCCGCCGCCACCGACAAGCAGCGCGTCACCGACCCGGGGCTGGCGACTGAATGCCACGCAGGCGAGGGTGTGTCCCCCGGTGGCGCGGCATTCAGGCGGGGCTATTCCAGCGCGTGTGCCGGGCGTGGCGTCGCTGGCAGCTCGTGATTGCAATCGCATTGAACGCGATATGCGCAGGTAGAGCCCCAACTGTCGTGAGTATGGGTAGCATCTCGATTTGCAGCGGGGCGGGTGCGATCGGCATCTCCACTGGGTTCGGCGACCAGATGCATTCGCCGGCCCGCGCTCGCACGTAGGGGTCTGGGTGCGACGATTCTGGCGTTGTCACGTCCCCGTTCGATTCAATCGGATGCCCGCGATCGAATCGATGTAGCCGATTATTTGCGCTTCCGCGTGTCGTAAAATGCGTATGCAAAAATGTCGTCCGGTGCTGCTTGACTGGCGTTCATGTCCACGCACCCAGCCGTGCCAATCGTCGACCTGCCTCGCGTCGCGGCGGCGCAATTCCAGTTCTACGACCACGCGGTCGGTGCATTCCTTGTCACCGAGGATGCGGCTCTGGCCCGTTGGATAGATCAGTTGTGCTCGCAGCCGCCGGCCGCGGTGGCGGCCGACATAGAGACCCGCGGCCTGGACGTCAACAAGTTCACGATCACCTGCGTCACCGTGGCGTTCCACCTCGGCGGCGACACCGTGGCGCTCCTGTTTGATCCGCTGCGGCGCGAAGAGCACCGACGACTACTTACGCGCGTGTTCGACCACGCAGCGCGAATCGTTTTTCACGGGGGAAGCTTCGATGTCGCACCGCTTTACGCGCATCGACTGTTGACTCGCGAACACATCCGCAAGATCGGAGACACGCTCGTCGCTGCGCGGATGATTCGCACTTACGCGAAGGCCGGGAGGACCCTGGAAGACCTCGCGATCGCGTACGGAGTAATGGACGATGACCGCATCACCATGGACGAGGTGTTCGCCGCTCGCGGATTGAAGAAAGACGAGGGTTGGTGGTCAACGGACATCGACACACCCACCTACGCGGTGGGGGCGATGTCCGACACCGTCGCCACACTGCGGTTGTGGGGAATCCCTGGTGTCACCGGTGAAGGGATCATTGCCACCGCCGCAAGGTATCTGACCACGTCGCAGCTGGGCATCGGCGGTATCGGTGTGCTCAACGGTCGCGACGCCGAGCAACTCGTCGAGGACGTTCAGCAGGTCAACCGGATCGTGCTGGAACGCACCGCGCGCGGCTATGCCGTCGACGCTGAGTTCCCGGACCGGTTCCTGGCTGAGACTGCCGAAGCAACAGCTGCCGCCGCTCGAGTGCTGGCGGCAGCCGGCATCCGACCCGGTAATCCGGCAGACCTCGTCAACGCTTTGGATGCCCGAGGTCTGCTTCACGAGCAGTGGCCGCGTACAAATACCGGCAGGCTCAAAGCGGATAAGAACGCACTGGAAGTGTTTACTGGCGAACACATCAGCGAGTCGTTGAAGAACCCGCTTGTGATGGCCCACCGTACTGTATTCGGCAACGAGAAGGTGCTGGGGTACGTCAACAAGGTCGTGGAGAATGCCGGCCCCACCGGCCGCCTGCATCCCGAGATCAAGATCCTCGGCGCTAACGCCACAGGGCGAATGTCGGCCTCACGGCCCGAGATTCAGCAGTTTCCGCCCGAGGCCCGCGGCGTCATCGTCGCCGATGATGGCGATTGGGTGAGTGCGGACTGGAAATCGATCGAGCCTGTGGTTCTGGCCACCGCCTCTGGAGACCGCCAGTTCCTTGCGGACATGAAGGCCGGCAAAGACCCCTACGAGCCGGTCGGAAAGATGGCCGGCGTCGACCGAAAGTTGGCCAAGCGCAAGATGCTGGCCGACATGTATGGCCAGGGCCACAAAGCCGCAGCGCTGCAATACGGTTGGACGATCGATCGCGCCAAGCAGGTTGCCTGGGCGATCCGCGACGGTCTTCCGATCCTCTACAAGCTGATCGATGCGCTCAAAGCGCAGTCCGAGGCAACTGGTCACGTGACAACGCTTTCCGGCCGCGTGGTCGACCAAGAGTTCCGCTTCCAGGAGAACGGCAGAATGGTGCGCGATGTGGCGCAGCGCATCGCACCAAACCACTTCTGCCAGGGCTCCGCTCTCGATGTCATGCACTACTCGATCCTCGAGCTGGACCGGCGCGGGTTGTCGGACCACGTGCATTTGTGGATGCACGACGAGATCGTCGCTGATTCGACCATCGCAGCTGAGCTGGCGGAGGTCATGGCAACGCCGCCGCCGTTCCTGCAAGCCGTTGCGCAGTACCACGGAATGGACGCGTTTCTGGCCGTCGACCTCAACGATATGGGTCAACGCTGGGAGTACGTGTGAACCCTGACAGCCCCATGCCAGTGTCAGACAACGGGATACCGCCGCACGCGCAGAGTCCCGTGACTGACGACAGCTTCATCGTCGCGTTTGATCTGACCGGCGCTCAACAGATTGGAGGGAAGAACGATGCTGGGATCTGATCCGATCGCCGCACTCTTGGGGGCGGGAATCGATTCCCGCGCACCGCAGGTGATCTGGAAGGGATATCTGCGCAGACTGGTGGCGAACGGCGCTGCGGTTGTCATGATGGCCCCGGATGTGACGGTTCCCGAGAACGCCGACGAAGGTGTGCTGGCGAAACTCGCTGCGCTCCTCGACCGGTATCCGCCCGGAACTCAGATGCCGGAGGAGGCTACGGGACGGCTGGCCGGCGCCAATCACATCGACGCCGACCCTGAGCGCGTCAACCTCAGAGTGGGCGCCTACTACCGCCACATGGACAAGGTTCTGGGCAAGGAACTCGGACCGGCCTTGCGGGACAACGGAATCGTCAGCGTCACAGCGGGGCTGCACGTGGGATGCTCGCGCATGGCAGCAGTGATTGTTCCGGATGGGGCGTCTCTGGTGCAGTGGCGCGACTGGGCGGCGGCCACAAGCGGTGACCCTCGCGAACGACACACGGCCCCAACACTGCTGCTTCCGGGTACGCCAGGCGGCGGGGTTTACTTGTTCCGGACGGCTGCGGGCCAGACTCTGGTCGATTTGACGATGTCCGTGGGTGGCTGCACGGTCAGCTCCGGTGACGTGATCGTGCCGATTCCGCCGTCACGCCAAGGAGGAATACCGGTGACGCGGCTGGGTCCGTGCCGAATGTTGCCGACATGGCTGGCCGGCGTCCTGTCCCAGCATGCCCGTCCTGTGCCGGTCGCGGTTGCAGGGTGACTCATCCTGGATAGGACGTGACACGCTCCACGTTGCAAAAACTATGCCCCGCAACCGATCTGGCTGCGGGGCATAGTTGCTGACCGTGCGGGTTAGCCGCCGTTGTACACACCTGCGAAGCCGCCGCGGTCGTAGCCGATGGTGTCGTCGCTGGCCTGGCCCACGGTGCGAGCGCATGCCTGGACGACCGCGTTGGAGCTTGCCACCGCCGCGTCGACCTGCGCGCTGAAATCGGTACCGGCATCGGCGCCGGTACCTACCAGAGTGCCGCCGAACAGCTTGGCCGAGTTCGACTTGAGCTGCTCCTTTACGGCGTCAATGCCAGCCTGTGCGCGCTGCATCGCGGCGACATCGGCGGCCGCCCCGGGGATGTTGAGCGAAAGCCCATCTGTTCCTGCCATGTGTATCAGTCCTTTTCGTGAAGTTGGACGGTTCCGGTGCTACACGGACCGGATGGACGAAGCGTTGGAGGCCTGGGTGGCCAACTGGTGATCTACGGCGCTGTTGGTGCCAGATTGTGCAGCTTCCGATCGGGCGACGATCTTCTCCAAAGCCGGCTTGGTCTCGGACTCCCACTTCATCGCCAGTGCGTTGGTGGTGTCGGAGACATAGGTGCTGTGGGCCAGGCTGTTGACGTGCGTGTCGATCGTGGCGATGTGGCCGCGGATCTCGTCAGTGTTGTGTCCCTGCTGGCCGACCAGGTGGCGGGCCTCGTCGGGGCTGATTCCGATTTTACTCATGTGACCCTCCGGTCGACGTAGCTGATGTGGTGGGTGTTCTCGGAAAAGCGTAGCGCAGATTTTCCTACTAGCCCTCGCGATATGCGTTGCCGAGAACCTCTATGGCGCTCTTGATGCCGCTCCTGTTTCCTGCGGCGTAGGTGACTCGTCTGAGGTGTCCGGAACCTGACGGGTACGACGCAAGGACGCCTCGGCCTCGGAGAAAGACGATGGCCAGTGCGCCTTGATCACCGCGGGCAACATCCGCGTGGTCGGTGCGCACCGTGACTTGGGCCAGCGCGTGGGTGGTTGACGCTGCAATGTCGGCGACCACCGCGGCGGCAGCAGCGGGTGTGCGAGCAGCCGCGAGGACTCTGCGGGCTCCATTGCGTACCTGGTCACGCCGAGCTGCGTCGGCGGCCCGTTCGGCGTCGGTGGATTCCTCGTCTGGCTCGGTGACGATCAAGCCGGTGGTGTCAGGGTCGGTGGCCAGGTCGTCAACAACGCTTCCAGGCAGCATGATCGGTGCCTTTAGCTGGTAGGCAGGCCACTGCTCGTCTGGATCGAGGAGATCGAGCACCGACTTTGCCGCATCGTCCTCAATGCAGTTGGTGCTGCGCAGCCGGCGAGTGAAGATCACGCTTGTGTTGTTGAGCAGCACGGTGACAACTTCGCGATCAGTGACGCCAATGGTGAATGTGACGCGAGGGACATCGCGTACCGCGGCGGCCAAGCCGAATTTCTTGAGCGTGGCCGGCAACTCGACAGGGGGCCGGCGCTGGGCATAGAGCAAGACCGTGCCGTACACGGTCAGGCTGGCATGTCCGGTGATGGCTCCGAACATCGCGGCTGCTTCGTCGGTGAGTTGTCCATGCTGGTTGAGGGCCGACCACGCCTTCAGGTCGTGAATGATCTGGGCTTCGGACACGAACAGGTGAGGGAACGTTGGTCCCAACTCGGCGGGCATGCGGCGCACGAGTTCCTTCGCGGCCATCCAGTGCCAGTGAGACACAGTGAAGTACGGGGATGTCTCGCTCACTGGAATGGAGTTGGTGGTGTCGGCCGACAACCAGTCGGCGACAAGCCGGTTCGGCGACGCCGGTGCTTTGTCACGTCCCGGAACCAGGGCGCGCATCGCGGCGCGCAGCGCAGGTGAGGCGGACAGCGTGCCGTCGGCAGACATCCGCAAGTCGCCGCCGGCGGCTTCTACGATCGGCGCCATCCGAGGATCCACTTCGGCGGCGAGATTCATCAGATCGGCTCGAATCTGCTTCGTCGATGAGCTCTCGGCGTGGGCCTCGCCCCCGCTCTCACCGGTGGCGGATTTCTGGGCTTGGCCAAGCACGTCTTGCAACCGAGGATCGATCATGGTGCAGATGGTCGCCGCTGCACGCAGATGTGCGCGGGCCGGGCGCGATCAGCCCAATGCGTGACCTTCGTATGGGACCTGCCGAGGGACGGGCCGACCGTCTGGTGCTTTGGCTTGAACCGCGGTAGGAGCCGACAGCGGAGGAGAATCCGACGGCGGCGCCTGCGGGTTGATGGGGGCGGCAGGCTGCAGCGGTGGGGGCTGCGGCGGGTCTGCCGGGGTGGGAGGCTGCTCCGTCGCTGCTGGGGGAGCGGTTGCCGGCGGCGGGTTATCAGGGAGCGTCGAAGCGGGGTGCGGCGCAGTCGGATCGGGCGAAACGGTCGAAGCAGTCACCGTGTGCGGTTCGGGGGCCGGCGGCCCCGGGTTACCCGGATCGTGCGCGGGAGCGTCGTCGGGAAGTTCCGGCAGAGGGATGTGCGAAACGAACCCGTCGTCGCCGAGTACGTCGGCCAGGCTTTCGATCCCGCCTGCTGTCGTCAGCACGAGGTCATCGCCGAGATACATGCCGGACTGAACGGCGCCGATCACCGCGTCACCGATCTCGGCCGAGCTCGGGTCGACTGGATCGCCGAGGGATGTGATGTTCATGCCGGAGGCTTTGGCAGCATCGAGCACCGACATCGGCTTGGCGTCGCTGGCCCCGGCCATGTTCAGCATCATCTCTCCCAACCGTGGATCGCCTACACCTCTGACCTGGACGTTGTGGCCGTGAGCATCGACAGCGAGGTCGAACGGCTTGACGGTGTGCTTGGACAGTGCAACGGCATCTTTGGAGACCTTGCCGGTGTGGTCTTTGTCGACGGGCTTGCCTGTTGCGTCAAGTTGATGCGGGCGGGCGTCGGTACCTGGAGCTCCGAGTGATGCCGCGGATGCGGGAGGAGGAGGCGTGTAGGCCACTGATGTTGCGGCGCTGCGGTCGGCCTCGGCTGCTTTGGCCGCCGGGGTGGCCGCCGCGGGGAGTTTGACGTTGTCCGCTTTGTCTCCGCGTAGGGATTTGAGGAGTTCATCGGGCACCTTGTTGGCAGCCTGCTGGGCCGCGCTGGTGAGCGGTTGTGCTGCGGCGGTCGCCTGTTGCGGAGCGCTCGCGGCCTGCTGGGCCAGCGGCGCGGCGGTCTGTCCGAGTGCAGCCAACAGCGACGAAAGGTCATCGCCGGCCCGACCGCCCTTGGGGCCGGCCTTTCCCACGCCATCTTTTGAGCCGGTCGAGGTACCTGGCAATGATCCACCGGGCCCAGCTGCTGCCACCGGAACGGTCCCAGGGCGCAGCTGCGGTGCGGCCTCCGAGCCTGATCCGGTCGCCGTGCTGGAACCTGAGGCCTCGCCCGTGCTGTCCACCTTTTTGCCGACCAGCACCTCTGGTGCGCTGATTTTGGTGGCCAGGTCCGAAATCTGCTTACCGATCTGCTGAACCTCAGCCACCTTGGTGGGGACGGTGACCGCGGGCAGGCTGCCGTAGGAGCCGTCCGGGGTCGTTCGCCCCAGCGCGTATGGGTCCTCGATGTTGTGGGCTGGCATCGAAGCGATGTCCGCCATGGCCTGCCTGATCGTGAGTTCCTGCCCGCGCAGATCGTGAAATGCATCATTGGCAGCAATCCCGCCGCGGGCGATCAAATCAGGTAGGGACTTGGAGACGGCGGCGTCGTCGGTCAAGGTCTTGAGCGGTTGCCGTAGTCGATCGAACTGCTCAGTGATCAGTTGCTCTCCTGACGAGGTGACGGCGTCGCGCAGCTTCTCAACCGCAAGGCCCCATTGCTGAATCAGGTCTTTGGTCATGCTGTACGTCGACCCCAGCGTGGAGATGTTGGTGCCGGTAACCGGCAGTGCAGCACCCTCGGGCCGCCAAGCTGAGGACGAATCCACTCGGAAATTCTTCTGGTTGATGTCCTCGATCGCGGCGTCGGCCGTATCTATGTGCTCGGAGTCGCCCGAGGTGATCGGGGGAAGCGTTGCATTGCCCGGCAGCCACTTGCGACCGTCGCCTGGCTCGGCTGCGCCAATCCGCTTCCCGAGGGTCATTGGCGTCGTATCGGCAATGGCCGGTGAGTTGGGAACCGCGACGGTGGCGTTGGTGTCGCTGTCAACGCGCGGGGCTGAGCCATCCAACTGGTCACGCAGCCGATCGCCGGCAACGGTGCCGGTGGTCGAGCGACCCAGCTGACGCGCCACATCCAGCGATGCAGCATCGCCGCTGCGCCGTCGAGCCAGCCCCAGGATCTGGTCAACCAGGCCCATCCCTTCTGGAGAGGTCCTGGCGCGCGGGTCCATGCCGCTCCACAGCGATACGAGGTGATCGAAATAGTCGTCGGTGCGCTTTTGTGCGTCAGTCAGCTGCGGTGCCATGTAGGTACTCCGATCATTGTGGCCAGTAAAGGGGGGCGACTTCTGCCAGTTCCGGCATCAATAGCCGACGCCGTGACCCACTCCTCGCGACATGAAGGCGCCAAGGCCCATTCCGGAATCCAGGTTGACGCCGTAACGGGCGCTGACGTAGCGCCACGCCGCGGCGATGTTGGCGACCGGGTCGTAGATCGCAGTTGAGGTGCCCGGTGCGTGGAATGCGGCGAAAGTGTCAGGCACTGTCTGCATCAGGCCACGGGAGCTGCCGACCGGAGCACCATCAATGCGTCGGCCGCCCCGGGCATTGCTGTCCCATCGGTTGACAGCGTTGGTCGATCCACCGGATTCGCCGCCGATGATGGTCTGTGTGGCCCGCGCGAACAGATCGGTCAATCGAGGGTTAACCCCGGCCTGGGCCAGTCCCGCGGTGATGTCGTCGTCGGTGACGTGGGACACGGGGTGCGGGGTGTAGATGATCGCGGATTTGTCGATCGAAGTGGCATAGACCGCGGGATGATCGGGCGTGCGCCCCTGCGTAAGCACCAAGGTCCGCGACGGCGCCGGGCCGGGGATCGGATCAGCGACGGTCACAACATCCGGCGCCGAAGCAAGCGCTGATTTCCATTCAGCCGGGTCGGGACTGTTCGGCAGCTGGGTTGAACCGATCGGAGCCGGCACCAGCACCACGGGCCGCAATGCTGGTGCAGCGGGGTCTGGCTCGGTATCGCTTGTCAGCAGCGCGGGCTGTGCGGGATCGGATTCTGCCGTTGGTGCACTCGGCGCATCGGTTTCAGTGTTGTTCTCTGGTGCGAACCGCGCGGGCGCCGCGTCCGGGCCCGACGCGGTGGCAGCGTCGGAGGAGGTGCCGGGCTGAGGAGCCTGGTCGTCGTCGGCGTGGGCGATGCCGGCGCTTAAGGCGGTGAAAGCCGCCGCTGCGACAGCGGGGAGCAGTATTCGGCGGGCTCCGTGGGAGAGCGTGAGCATTCTTCTCACTCCTGTTGGTTCGTCGCAGCGGGCGTGCGATGCGGGGCGAACGTAGAAGAGCGATAGGTCCATGACGGTGTGCGGCGCGGGTTCGGACTCCAGCGAAACGCCGACGCCAAGTTGCGGTTACATACGATGCGCAAATTCAGTGCGCAACTTCATATGCTTCTGGCCGTGAAGGACAACAGTCGATTCGCGAGGAATCGCTTGCTGGCTCTTGGGGCCGTGGCAGGGATTATCGGCGCCCTGCAGATGAGCGATTCGCCCAGCGCAAATGCGCAGCCATTGCCGACGGGCCCGTGGGTCTCGATCGCAGACGCGCGCACCGCGCGGGGGCTGGCGGAAGTCACGGCAGCAGAGTCACCGCGGCCTGGTGTGACCATCGTGACGCAGCTTGATGCGGATACCGCGCAGCTCTGCACGGCATCGTGGGCGGTGTACAGCGCGACCGGCGATATCGGATTCTTGACGGCCGGGCACTGCCAGACCCAACCCGGGGCGTCGCTGTGGATGTTCACTGACAAAACGCTGGACAAGCGACTGTGGCTGCTTCCGTTACAGAATCGCGAACGAGGTCTTGACACCGACGGTGTCCTGCACGATTCGGCGGTGTTCTTCTTGTCTGGCGATCAACGCCGCCGCGATTCGTACAGCACCAAAATCGCACCCGGAGTGAAACTGGCGGGCGTCCTCGACGCGGCCGAGGTGCGAGCACTTCCTGTGGGCACGCCGCTGTGCATGAATGGATCCCGATCTGGACTGACCTGTGGGCCCCTCAAGCGGGCGGGTACGGACGAAATCGAGTGGGGAGGATCGGCAGTCAAAGGGGACTCAGGCGCCCCTGTGTGGTTGCGTCCATCAAGGTGGTGTACGAGTCGGACCTGATCAGCGGTACCGGCGTGTCGTAGCCGAGTGATTGAAGGTCATCGCGTGATTCTTCGAGAGACCGTCCAAAGTCACTCGAGCAAAGGAATCGACGCGATGACCACTGCCCACAATATCGATCTGCCCACTGTGCTGGCCGAACGACTCACCACTGCCCATCCCGACGTGCTGCGCGAGCTGCTGGCCACGTTCATCCACACCCTGATGGGCGCCGAAGCCGACGCCCTATGCGGTGCCGGCTACGGCGAACGCTCGGCTGAGCGCACCAATTCCCGCAACGGCTACCGACACCGTCAATTCGACACCCGTGCAGGGACTTTGGATCTTGCGATCCCGAAGCTGCGGCAAGGATCCTACTTCCCGGACTGGCTGCTGGAGCGCCGTAAACGCGCCGAGCGGGCCCTGACCACGGTGGTGGCGACGTGTTACCTGCTTGGTGTCTCGACGCGGCGGATGGACAAGCTGGTCGAGACCCTGGGCATCACGTCGTTGTCGAAGTCGCAGGTGTCGGTGATGGCCAAGGAACTCGACGCCGCCGTGGAGGCGTTCCGGACCCGGCCGCTCGATGCCGGCCCGTATACGTTCGTCGCTGCGGACGCTCTGGTGCTCAAGGTGCGTGAAGCCGGCCGGGTGGTCAACGTGCACGCCCTGATCGCCGTCGGGGTCAACGCCGAGGGCTACCGCGAGATCCTGGGAATCGATGTCACGACCGCTGAGGACGGGGCGGGCTGGTTGACGTTCTGGCGGTCGTTGACCGCCCGCGGCCTGTCCGGGGTCAAACTGGTCACCAGCGACGCCCACGCCGGGCTGGTCGCCGCCATCGGGGCCACCCTGCCCGGAGCGGCGTGGCAGCGCTGCAGAACCCACTACACGACCAACCTGATGTCCGTCACTCCCAAGAGTTCGTGGCCCTGGGTGCGCACCCTGCTGCACTCGGTGTTCGACCAACCTGACGCTGAATCCGTTGCTGCTCAATATGATCGGATCATCGACGCATTGTCCGACAAGCTGCCCAATGTCGCCGATCACCTCGAAGCGGCGCGGCCGGATCTGCTGGCGTTCACCGCGTTCCCCAAGCAGATCTGGCGCCAGATCTGGAGCAACAATCCCCAGGAACGACTCAACAAGGAGATCCGCCGGCGCACCGACGTCGTGGGCATCTTCCCCGACCGCGCGGCCCTGATCCGTCTCGTCGGAGCAGTGCTGGCCGAACAACACGACGAATGGGCCGAGTCGCGGCGCTACCTCGGCCTCGACGTTCTGAGCAAATCACGCACCGTCAACGACACCCCAACCGAACAGGAGGCTACCCCCGCGGCACTGCCCGCCTGACCCAACTACCTCGAAGAATCACACGACGACGTCATACACCACGTCCCTGGACTTGACCCCCTGTGTTCGTCATTGATGGACAGAATCGGGCACTGGCAGTGGGGATGCTGTCACATGGCCCAACAGATACCGAGAATTTTGTGACCTACCTGGAGCCGGTGCTATCGCGACTCAAACTTCGTGCGATCGTCGACGGTGACACACCATGAACCACCGTCGCGAGATCCACGTGCGCCGCACCGCGCTGTTTGACACGGTCGAGCACGCCGCCCTGACCGCGTTGACAGCCGCAATCGACGCCTGCACCGATCGGGTGCGCCGGCAGAGTTCGCGCGCCATGTTCGCCTTGATCACCCTGTCTGGTTCCGGTGATGGAGCACCGGCACGCGGTCAGGCAGGTGCGGTGGTGGCGCTCATCGAAACAGCCATTGAAGCGAACCCGTCCATCGCTCCAATGATGCTGGCGTTCGAGCGCTGGCTGATGCACCCGGTATGGGACACCGCTGAGGAACTCACCACTGCTGCAGGGATTTTTGTATCGAGCGCCTCCGAAGAACTGTGCCGGCGGGCATGGTTGTCGGGCGCCGGCCTGAATGCCGCCGTCGATGCCGTATCCGCTCACGGTTTGCGCGATGCCCCGCCGGAGGCTCTGTCGCTGATCCGCGTCGCGTGCAGCCACGGGATTCCGGTGGTGTGGGTGGCCCAGCGCTGCTGGGTCGTGCGCGACGGTCTGTACCGCCGGATCCGTACAGCGGATCCAGATGCGTGGACGGCCATGGCAGCTGAGTAGGCGACATCCGTGAGGCCGGTTGCTTGATCGTCTCTAAAATAGAGAATATGATTCGATCATGACCGCGACACCACTCAGCGACGGGCGCAAGAGCTTTCTGCATGGGTTGTTCACAACCGCCATTGAGGGCGGGATCAACTACTGGGCACGGGTCGGTGACTACCACTGGGCCTTTCCCGACCAGTCAAGCGACTTCGACGGCTTTTCTGCTGTGCTCGAGTCCACTGAAAACGATTGGGGCGTCGACAGGGTTTTCCAGTCCATGATCCCCGACCCCCTGGCGGCCGGAGTCGTGGTGCTCAATGCCGGATACCTGGCGCCGCTGGCCGACGACCAGCGGCTACGCCTCGATCTCGCGGTAGTGGACCGCGGCGCGCAGCTCTTCGTGCGGTATTGCCGCGGCGAAATCGACTCGAATGGACACGACGTCGAAGAAAGCCAGCGCGTCGACCTACCTGACGGCCACTACTGGCGCCAGTTCGTGGTGGCCGAAGCCACCCATGGCGCCGAAGGCGACTATGACGCCGCGGTAGCGGACAACGTCGTGCAGTTCGGTCTGTTCGGGGAAGTCGTCTACAGCTGAGACCCGAAGCGGAACCTCCCCATGAACACCTACCGAATCCTGACACTTGGCCAGCTGATCGATGCGTTGGCCGCACTCGACGATGCCCCTGTGCGCGGACTCAGCGGATTCATCCACTCACACCGCAGTTGGTACGAGCGCAATGCGACAGATCCCACCAGCCGTGTAGAGAAAGCATCGGTACTGGCTGCGCTGTACCGCAGCGTGGTTGGGACGCAGATGCCTGGCTACAACAGCGGCGAGGTCACGGTTCTTGCCGAGAATCCCATCTACTACGCCGCGTTCGGCGAGAGCGGGCCGTACATCATCGGCATCGAACCCGGCGAAGATGGTGTGCACACGCCAGTGTTGCTCGCAGACGAGTTCGCGGTCTGAACGCCGGCTCACCCCGCCGAGCCGCAGACGTCCCAACCGCGCTGCGGTGTATAGCTTCTCGCGCTATGCCCGATTACTTGATCACGTTCCATGTCAGCGGAGCTGCCGACGAGGCGGATGCTTTGGCGACCTGCGCTGACCGCCTCTCCGACGGCCGCGACTTCTACGTCGAGAAGATGTCGGACTGACCAGCGCTCGTGCTCGAATTTCTTCTGCACCCGGCAGTTCCGCTGGCCTGCCTGGTCATGTGGGTGGTGCTGTTCTGGAGTCGACGCAACGCGCCACCGGTCCTGCCGGAGATGGACCGTGCGCGTGCTCGCCCGGGAGACTTATCGCGGGGCGGCTCCGCTGCCACCAGCAAGACGGAGATGCGCGTACGAAAGGTCATCGAGGACGCCGGCTACCAGACGTACCCACAAGGAACGTTGATGTGTATGGGGCGCGACAGCTCTGGCAAGAACCGGTTCTTCACCCCGGATATCTTGGTGCGACGCCCTTTTGCCGTTGTCGAGGTTGATCCGGAGCGCTGGCACGGAACACCAGAGCGCGTGGCCGAAGACATCATGCGAAACCGGTTCTACGCCGCTCGCGGACTGCGCGTGGTTCGGGTACGCATCGCGGGGACACAGGCGCTCAGTCCCAATGACGTTGTCATCGTGGACAACGACTTCATCGCGGACTTCCACGGCGCCTCGGTTGTTCGCGCACTCGGAAGTGCGCGGCTGCTGCCGCCCAATTTCTGGTCCTCAGTTGGCTAACGCGGATCGCCCAGTTTTCCGCGCCGGTCGAGTAACATTCCTAGCGTCTCATATGGTTGGTGGAACCTAGGTGGGGACAACGAGGCCTCGGCACACCGCCGGGGCCTCGTCCAGTTTCGGGGCCCGTGGCTTGGTTCTGCGAAATTCCGAAATCTGGCGACACGGCGAGTTATCCAGCAGCCTCAGATGGCGCAGCGGGTGCCGACGATCGCGGTGTGGTCCTGGGCTTGAGCGCTTCGTTGATGACTCGAGTGATCTCACGTTGGGGGACCAGCGTCCGCGCTCCGAGTCGCACGGTGCCGATCACGCCTTCGCGCTTCAACTTGAAGAAATGACTTCTTCCGATCCGCAGCGCAACGATCGCTTCCGGAATGGTCAATAGCCGGTCGCTGTCTGTCCACGGTGGTGCGTCGTGGTCCACGCGAGGCCCCCTTGCTGTCTATGAGTCCGTTACGGTCCCGATACTGCCCGTCGGTTCGTCCCTTCGCCCTCAACGGCGCGAGCCCGGGAGGTCTCCCCGCTGTGTCCTGGAAACCCCGAGAGGCGCGACATGGATCGATGCCTGAATACAGCTTGTCACGTCCGCGTCGTCACTCCGCGCACAGATTTCGAGTTGTGCATCACGGCGGTCAAGCCCCGATGTGAAACCAACGATGCGTTTGGCGATCCGCCGTTGCAGTTTCTGCGCGGGCAGCGCGGAAGACGAACCCGCCAAGATTCGGCAACTTTCGCATCGCCCTAGCTGGCGGCGATCATCGGCGAGAGATCGGGCTCCGTGCGCTGTACCGCGCCGGAACTCCTGCACCGCGCCGCTCCGTAGGGCGGCCCATCGAAGCAACGCGGTGCGCCCGCCGCACGGTGCCGCCGCGTCATGTTTCCCGCCGGCCGCCATGTGGTTCGGCGGTCCAACATCGCGCCGAATCTTGGGTGGTCGCCGCTGACGGTCGCGTGTGTCGGATGCTCTTGGAAGCCTCCCCGGGCCCACGCGAAGCCATCCACGCAGCTACGGAGAAGTGTTTGCTGCGTTGGAACTGTTTGTCGCTCGCAGATCGGGCGTAGACGGTGCGTCGCGGCTTCGCCAACTCCCGCCGATCGAACGACCACCTGAGCTCAACGGGCGTTGACTCGCCGGGTGCTGGCCGGCCGGCGAGTGTGACGACTTCGGCAGCGGCTCAGACCTCGCTGAAGGCTCAAATTGCAAACCTAGATCTAGATGAGACATCCTTCTGAAGGAATAAAGTGCGTACTCTCGGGCTCTTTCCATTGGCATTTGGTGGCGTCATTCAGACCGAATCGACTAATTGGAATCGACGCGCCAATCTGGTGTTGCATCAGATTGCACGCCGCATGGGTGTGCGACCCCGATGTGCTCGTGTGAAGGCAGGCGTCTCGACGGCGGGTGTAGGTCCGACCTTCCGCGAGTAGCGGAAGGCAGAGTGACCCACCGATGACCCATTCCGTGCGAACCAGCGTGGAGGCTACGTCGCAATGTCCCTGGTCAGCGAAGTGGGGCGAACTTCGCGAACTGGATGAAGATCAGATCTTCGTTCTCACACGCGGAAGGTCACTGGTTCGATCCCAGTCGGGACCACCACACAAACCCACCCGGTGAAATTCACTCATCGTCGGGCACGGCGATTTCCCATTGCCCGAACAGCTCCAAATCCAGACCGACTGCGAGCTTGACCGACGCGGAATTGTCCGGCTGGCAGCGGTACTGCGGCTCGAAGCCCTGGGTGAGCGCGTAGCGAAACATCGCACGCACCAACGTCTTTGCGTGCCCTCGGCCCCGTGCGGGACTGAGGGTCAGCACGCCGATATCGGCCAACGGGAACTCGTCGTCCCATGGGTACATGCTGCCGATGCTGACCAAGGCGCCGCGTTCGTCGAACGCGCCGAATGCCGCCCAGTGGTCGAGTTCGACATAGGCTCCGTTCCAGTCTTCCTCGGACACAACTGCTTTGAACGAAGCGAAAATGCCGGCGTCGGCGTCGGTGAGTTGACGAACGTTGGTTGATTCGATGTCGCCCAGGATGTCGTCTGCCGCGGTTTCCGTGAGATAAAACACATTGTCGGCACCGTTCAGTGTGACGCCGTAGTTGGCGAACGCTGCCCGGAGGTCAGCCTCTGTTGGATTGTCTAGTGGGGCAATGTCTTTGGCCAACGCCTCGGCGATAGCGGGGGTGACGGCTATCGAGACGCGGTCGTCTTCGGCGGTCCGCAAGACGGCGACGCGTGCGTCGGCGGCGGAGTCGGGATTGACCGTGACCGTCACATGGTCGGTGCGGTGCAGCGGTCTCTCGTCGAACGCTGCGGCCCAATAGTCGGTGACGACCGGAGAGAAATCGGGCACGGAAACTCCCTGAATGGCGTGCGACGCATGGTCTGGACACGTCGCATCTTTCATCGGCCCCACCTGGTCGGCAACGCATTTTCTCGCGCGGCGCTTCCCGGCTGCTACCTTAATGAACATAGTTTTCATTATCGTTAATCGGTTTGGGGGAATGCGTGATGGCAATGCCGGTATGGATGGCGTCTCCGCCGGAGGTGCATTCAGCATTGCTCAGCAGCGGTCCAGGCGCTGGAGCCCTGCTCGCGGCCGCAGCCCACTGGTCTGCGCTCGGCGCGACCTACACGGCGGTTGCCGAGGAGCTGCGCGCGGTCCTGGCCGGAACGCACACGGGGGCGTGGCAGGGGCACAGCGCCGAGACGTACGTGGCGGCACACCTCCCGTACCTGGCGTGGCTCACGCAGAGCGGGCTGGAAAGCAACGCGCGCGCGGTCCAGCACGAGACCATCGCCGGCGCCTACAGCGCAGCGTTGGCGATGATGCCGACCTTGGCCGAGTTGGCGGCCAATCACGCCACGCAAACCGCGCTACTGGCGACAAATTTCTTTGGTATCAACACGATTCCCATCGCGGTCACCGAGGCCGACTACGTCCGCATGTGGGTGCAAGCCGCCACCGCGATGGCGACATATGAAGTCGCATCCGACGTGGCGGTGGGGTCGGCGCCGCATTCCACTCGGGCGCCGTCGATCGTGGCGCACGACGACCATGACCATGATCACGACCATGACCATGACCATGACCACGATCACGACCACGGCCACGGCCACGGTGATCTGGACCCGACCGATCTGGAGTGGTGGTTCGAAGTGGGCGCCGAGATGGGCGAGCACCTCGAATTGCTGTGGAACAACCTGCTGACCGATCCGGCCGCGCTGCTGACCAACCTGCCGATGGTGTTGGCGGACGTCACCTTCCATGCCTCCCAACTGGCTTCGGTGCTCGGTCAGTTCGCACCGGCGCTGATTCAGCCGGCGTTGGGGCTGGCGATCGCCAACCTCGGCTGGGTGGCCGGGTTCGCGGGGCTGGCGGGCATCCACGTTTCTCCGGAAGCCATCGGCGCGGAGCCGTCCGCATCGCAGGAACCGACCGTGCCGGCTGTCGCGGCGGCCCCCACAACCAGCCCCGTGTCGTCGTCGGCAGCCACGGTGTCGGCGTCTGCTCCGGCAAGCGCTCCCGCGCCGACGGCAACCGGCACCGCCGCATCGCCCGCGTCGACACCGCCGCCCATCGGCGACCCGGGCTTCCCGTACGCGGTCGGCGATGGTCCGGGCATGGGCGCGAGTGCGTGGCTGCAGCGGCAGGCGCGCCTTGACACCGGTGCGTCGGTCCGGACTTCTGCGACCGCTCAGGCAGCCTCGGCCGCGACGGCGGCAGCACGGCAGCGGCGCCGTCGCCGCGACCGGAGCAAGCAAGAAGCCGGCGAATACATGGATCTCGACGTCACACCGGAGTGGGAGTCCGGGCCAGATCCGGACGACGCGTCATCCGTCCGGGCATCGAGCAGCGGTGCCGGGCCCATGGGTTTCACCGGAGCCGTATCCAGAGCAGGTGCCACGCCGGCGGGATTGACGGCGTTGGCCGGTGACGATTTCGGCGAGGGGCCGCGGGCGCCCATGATTCCGGGCACCTGGCACCCCGGCGAGAACCGTTAGGCGGACTCGTTCTTCTCGACCTTGTCGGCCGCAGCCAGCGCGTTCAGCTGATTCTGCAGCAGTTGCATCGAGGTGCGCGCATAGATCATCTGACTGGTGATAGCCATCTGGGCCCGACCGCGGCCGAGGAAGGTGACGAACCAGGTGAACAGCGTCGTCGCCCGGTTCTTGTAGCCGACCAGGTAGACCAGGTGCAGCACCAACCACGACAGCCAGGCCAATACGCCGGCGAATTCCAGCTTCCTCTTGGTCAGCGGCACCGGCACCTGCGCAACCGCATCGAACCGCGACACGGTCGCCATGCTGCCCTTATCCCAGTACTTGAAGGGCTCGCGGTTGGCGGGGTCATCCTGGCCCGCCAGGGACCGCTTGATGATGTCAGCGGCGTACGCGGCCCCCTGGATTGCGCCCTGCGCCATACCCGGCACGCCCGGGACCGCCATCAGGTCGCCGATGACGAACACGTTCGGGTGTCCCTTGACGGTGAGGTCGGGCTCCACAATGACGCGGCCGGCGCGGTCGGTCTCGGTACCGTCGGACTGCTCGGCGATGAGTTTGCCCAACGGGCTCGCCTGCACACCCGCCGACCAGACCTTGCACGCGCAGTCGATGCGGCGCTCGGTTCCGTCCTTGTCCTTGACGGTGATGCCCCTGTAGTCGACGTCGCTGACCATGGCGTTGAGCTGGATTTCGACGCCGAGCTTCTCCAGGCGTTTCTGTGCCTTGGCGCCGAGCTTGGGGCCCATGGGTGGCAGCACGGCGGGGGCGGCGTCCAGCAGGATCACGCGGCAGTCCTGCGGCTCGATGCTGCGGAACGCCCCTGCCAGGGTGCGCTCGGCGAGTTCGGCGATCTGCCCGGCCAGTTCGACGCCGGTCGGCCCGGCGCCGACGACGACGAACGTCAGCCGGCGTTCACGTTCGACGGGGTCGGTGACCACCTCGGCAGCCTCGAAAGCCCCCAGAATGCGGCCGCGCAGCTCGAGGGCGTCGTCGATGGTCTTCATGCCCGGCGCGAACGTCGCGAAGTGGTCGTTGCCGAAGTACGACTGCTGAGCGCCGGCGGCCACGATCAGGCTGTCGAACGGCGTGACGGTCTCCTGCGACATGAGTTTGGAGGTGACGGTTCCCGCCTTCAGGTCGATGTGTTCGACCTCGCCGAGGCGGACCGTGACGTTCTTCTGTTTGCGCAGGACCAGGCGGGTCGTCGGAGCGATCTCGCCCTCCGACAGGATGCCGGTCGCGACTTGGTAGAGCAGCGGCTGGAACAGGTGAGTTGTAGTGCGCGAGATCAGGGTGATGTCGACGTCAGCGCGCTTGAGGGCCTTGGCGGCCTGGAGGCCACCAAAACCTGATCCGATGACGACGACGCGGTGACGCTGGGACGCGATGGTCATGTTGCTCCTTCGGGCACACCGTGAGGACCGAACGACAGGGCAAACATACTGGGAGTTGTCCAACTATGGGCGGCAACCGAGTGCGGCATCCATGTGACGCGGGCGCTGCTGACCGATGCCGACACCATGGCCGAGGCCGCGTCCGGCAGTTGCGGGCGTCCGACCGGCGGCATCGCACCCTCCTGGTAGCGGTTGGCTGGTTATGGACAAACCACCTGTCGCGTCGGCGTCGTAGCACCGGTTAGGGGCCGGGCAGCTCGATTCCCATCTGCTGCAGGGCTTTTCGCATGGAGCTGTCGCCGCGGTCAAGATAGCCGCTCAACTGGTCGAGCGCAGCGTCCGCAGTACCCGGTGTCATCATCGTGCAGACGCGGGCGAACGAGCGGAAGTTGTCGATGCTGTCCTGCAACGACGAATTCACGTTGTCGTCAGGGGTCGGCAGATGCTTGCCGAGATCGTCCAGCGTGCCTTGCAGCTGTGTGCAATCTCGCGACATGGTGACGAAGTCGTGCGCGGTCATCGCCTCGCCGACGGTGCCGAGCGTGCCGCCCAGGCTGGACACCGAATCCGTGATGGGGCGTTGCCATTTGAGCTCCGCAGGCGCCCCGGCCTGTCCCGAAACCGTCTGCGTGCAGGCACTGAGCAGCACACCTGCCACTGCCAGTGCCGCCACTCGACGCATATGGCCAGCGTAGGCGACGTGGCGGTCGCATGAGAGCCTGGCCGCATGAGGCGCACAGTGATTCGCGGCGCGTCGGCGCTGGTCGTCGTACTGGCTGCGGCGTGCAGCTCGCCGCCGGCTGAGTCGCCGGGCCAGGCACTGAAGGTGTGCAGCACCGGCGATTACCGGCCGTTCACCTACCGAGACGCCGACGGTCACTGGAGTGGCATGGACATCGATCTGGTCCGAGATTTCGCTCGGGATACTGGTGCTGATCTACACCTGGTGCCGACCACCTGGCCGACGCTCATGGCCGACCTGGGGCAGAAATGCGACCTGGCGGTCGGCGGCATCACCGTGACCGCCGACCGCGCGGCCAAGGCGTTGTTCTCCGACCCGTATCTGCGCGACGGTAAGGCTGCCGCCGTGCGGTGTGCCGACGCCGCGAAGTACCGGTCGCTGGCCGACATCGACCGCGGGGGAGTCCGGGTTGTGGTCAACCCCGGTGGCACCAACGAACAGTTCGACCGAGCCAACCTGCACCACGCGACCATCGTCGGATATCCCGACAACAACACCATTTTCGATCAGGTCATCGCGGGCAAGGCCGACGTCATGATCACCGATGGCAGCGAAATCCGTTGGCAGGTCACGCAACATCCGCAATTGTGTGGGGTGTCGACCGACCGGCCCTTCACCGACGGCCAGAAGGCCTACCTGATGCCCAAGGGCGCGACGGCGCTGCAGGCGCGAATCAACCAGTGGCTCAGCACCATTCAAGGCAGTGGCGAATACGCAGCCGTCAGCCGTAAGTGGCTGGGCGCCGACCTCGGACCGAGGTGACGGCTACCGCAGCGCGCCGTTGATCACCGGCTTGTCGATGACGCCCATCTCCACGCCTCTTTTGGTGGCGATCACTCGTGCGCACCTGTGCCACATCGATTCGGCAGCGGCATGAGCGCTGAACTTGGCTGCCGTTCTGGCGATCTCGGTTGTCCAGTCAGGCCACGAGGGCGGCCACGGCCTGTAACTGTCGCAGGGCAAATGCACGGGCGCGGCCTCCCTCGGGTACGTGCACGCCGGCGACCACGCCGGAGATGCCGGGGGTGCTGATGGCCTCGACGGCGCAGCGCTGCCGACGCGAGCATCCACGACATAGCGCTTTGATTTCGGCGTCGTCGCCGGCGGTGGCCCACCGGTCCGGGTCGGACACGCAAGGCGTCGTCGACGGACCTGCGGGCCTCTGCAGTGCGACAGTCATGTTCGCCCCTCACAATGTGTAAGCATTTCGATAGCGGCACCAGTGATTTGCCAAGGATGGACTGCGGCAGCGCGATAATGATGTGGACTCATGTGGTTCCCCCGGAACCGCGCAGTGGCAAATAGCTTGACGGCCTTCAGGTGAGGTGGTCTTTGAAGAATGCGAAAATCCGACTCCAGGAATCCTCTGCCTCCAGCTCCGAAAACTCCATCCGCGCAATGGTTTCCACGGGTCTGAGCGCGATTGGTAGCCCAAAATCATTCATGAATGCATGGCCGACCTGCGGATATTCTTTGACGTCGTGTGGTACGCCGGCACGCGTCAACACGGCTTCCAGTTGCTGGGCCGCACCGGTTTTGACAATAAGGTCCTTGGCGCCGTAGCTGGCGACTATCGGGCAGGACTGTTCCAGCGCCTCGATGTCGTCTGGCGCCAGGCCATACATCGCCGCGACCGCCGAGTAGCCTCCGCGCGAGGCGACGACGAGTGCGAAGCCCCCTCCCATACAAAAGCCCGCGATGCCGACCTTGCCGCTGCAGCGCTGATCGGCAAGCAGATATGCGCGGGCGGCCTCGATGTCGTCGTAGGCCGGGCCTGTGCCGGTGAAGTGGGAGCGGATTGTCTTTGCGACGCATGTGACCTTGGGGCTGTGCCCGCCGTACAGGTCGGGTGCCAGCACCAGGTGTCCGTCGGCGGCGAACCTGTCGGCGCTACTCCGGATGTCGGCGGTCAGCCCGCGCACGTCCTGGATGACGACCACGGCGGGCCAGGGCCCGGAGCTCTCGGGGACCGCGAGGTATCCGGGGATCGGGCCGCTGGGCGTTGGGAAAGTGATCAAGGGCATGCGACGTCCGTTTGCTGTGTCGTGGGGCCTGTGGCCGCCGGGCCGGTATGCACATTGCGGGCCCTACTGGTTGATTGCAGCAGCGGTACCTCTCCGCTTGTCCTGTTCGCCGTTCCGACTTTTGGTTTGCCCATGTTTCGCAACTCCCCGTACCGATATGGCTATATCGCGAGACAAGTTTTTGATATCGGTTTCCGATATGCGCGAATCGTGGCACGAGTTTTGTGTATTGTCTACTCGCATGGAGACCGTGTTCACACGTCGACGCGAACCGGCCAAACCCACCAGCCGCGACATGATTGTCGAGGCCGCACTAACTGTGTTCGCCGAACGCGGCATCCGGGCTTCTACGCTGAAAGACGTCGCCCATGCCGCCGGTGTCAGCGTCGGCCGGGTTCAGCACCACTTCAAGACAAAAGACGAACTCGTCGCCGCCGTCGACGACCACGCGATCGACGTCCTGGCCGCCAAAATTCAGAATCCCGACGCGCCACCAGTCGAAGCGCTCATGGCCATGGGCCGCAAGTTCGCCGACGTTCTTATCGAAACGCCGCACGTGCTGGAGTACATCTGCCAGCAAATGATCGAGCCGTCCGAGGTCGGCAAGACCATCTTCGACGGCATTTATCAGATCAGTGAGGCCCAGCGCGTCCAGTTCACCGAACGGGGCCAGACGCGCGAAGACCTCGATCCCGTCTGGGGCTCCCTCCTGCCGCTCATCCTGCGTGCGGGCACTATCGCGCTGCGCCACCACATCGAGCGCTACATTCCCGGTCAGTTTCTTGATTCCGACCAGATTCGCCGTTGGGATGAGGCGGTAACCGCACTGATCCGGCATGGACAGCTCCGCCCCGACGCGTAAGGCTGCTTTCGTCGACGCGAGCCTTCCGCAACGGGTAGAGCCGGCCGGCATACGAGGGGTTGTCGGCCGGCTCACCTCAGTCCACGCGGTCGAGAGGGCTTACGCGCCGGGAAGGTAGAACGCGTCCACATCCCGGAAAACGTCCGCGCGGTGCGATCGCCGCACTGCTTGATCGCCGCCAAGACCACCCCCACGAAGCCCGCGAAAGCGCGGACGATCGCTCAGCGCAACTTTATTCTCGCTCGAATGGGCCCACCAGCAACGAGCGTGAACGGCGCAGCCATCGGAAATTCCGCGTCCACAGAATCGATTTCAGCGTGACGCACGATCGTCGCCAGCGCCAACGTAGCCTCGAGCATCGCGAAATGATCCCCAATGCAACCGCGCGGGCCACCCCCGAACGGGACGTACTGCCACCGGTTACGACCCTGGCTGTTCTCCTCGCTGAATCGATCCGGGTCAAACACCAGCGGCCTGTCCCACAGGCTCGGGTCGCGGTGCACCGACATGCGACCGATGACGATCATCGTTCCGGCCGGGATTCGATACCCCGCGACGGCCACGTCGCGGGTCGCCATCCGCGATCCGGTCGCCCCAGGCGGGCACAACCGCATCGACTCTTTGAGCACCTGAATCGTGTACCCCAGTCGCGGAACATCGTCGGGGGTGAGTTCGCGCTCGCCGAATTGCGTGACCTCTTGAAGTACTCGGTCTTGAATGTCGCGGTTACGCCCCAAAGCCCACAACGAGTACGCGATTGTGGTAGCAGTCGTGTCCTGGCCGGCGAACATGAAAATCAGCAACTCATTGGCAATGTCCAAGTCCGACAGCGGCTTACCGGTTTCGGGGTCCTTCGCCGCGATCAGCTGCTGGACCAGTGGCGCATCCAGCTCCGGGTTGTCGCGACAGGTCCCCACTACATTTAGCGCGAAACCGCGGATCGTCGCCGCGGCCTTCAATGCATGTCGCCGGGCTCGGGTGGGTACCCAGCGAGGCAGGCTGAAAGGGCTGATCGCCCGGGATACCGCGTAGGTCACCGCTATGCGCATCGGCGCGTCGACCAAATCAGCATGGTCGGCCAGGTCGAGTCCGAACACACTCCGACCCAGCGCGCGCATCGTGATGCGGCGCGCCGCAGTATCCAAGTCGATCTCAGCGCCGTCTTCCCAAGTGCCGCAGACCGATTGGGCGGCCTCGGACATGTGGCCGCCGAATTCGGCGACCGAATGCTTGGCGAACACCGGCTGGATCGTGCGTCGGCGCGGCTTCCACTGCTCATGGTTGACGACGAACAGGTTGGCGCCGAGGATGCGCTCCAGCTCCTGGCTCACGTCGCTGGTCTTGTCGATCGATCCGTCATGGCAGGTCACGGTGTCCCGGATCCCGTGTGGTGAGGTGACCACGACCAACGGGGGCATCAGCCACTTCGGCGCCAACGTGAAACGCGTGACTGGGCCGCCGGCATCGCGC
This sequence comes from Mycolicibacterium aubagnense, assembly GCF_010730955.1. NCBI lineage: Bacteria > Bacillati > Actinomycetota > Actinomycetes > Mycobacteriales > Mycobacteriaceae > Mycobacterium > Mycolicibacterium aubagnense. Next base: position 126,865 of record NZ_AP022577.1, read on the forward strand.
AAGACGTCGGTGCCGGTATGGAAGCTGCGACACGCCGCAAGCCGTTCTCTACGTGGCAGTGGGTTGACCGGAGGTAACGGCAGCGACGAGACGTCCACGTGCGATTGGTCGCTCATTTCTAGCTAATCTTGACGCTAACGTCAATCGGGATTGGCATTGTCGCAACGCGCATATTCATTCTCCCTCGCTACGTCCATATTTCCATTTGCGGACGTTATCAGGCTCGACGGTGGATATCCACCTATGTAATAGTGAATGAATGCCGAGCCAGCATCAACTGCCCGCCGGCATTTACCGTGCCGACGAGGCACTGCGTAAACGTGCGATTGAAGCTGCAGCACAAGTGGATTCGTGCTTGAACGCCCACATCAACGGGTTTCTGCTATGGCTGGTCGGCGATGCCGACGAACTGCCGCCCCGGCCCACTCCGTACCGCATCGACGGCCCAAATAGCCCTGAAGGCATTTGCACAGAATTGAGAGCCGATAATGCATCCATCTGACGCTAACGAATATCGCCCGCAAATTCTCGATCCCACCGATTCGGCGGACACGATCACCCTCGATCGACTCCGATCCGACTCCCATATCCAGGTCCTCGACCACCACAGCACCGAACTGGAAAACCTCCGTCGGCTGCGCCCCGAACCCGCTGCGGCGCTCCTGGACGAGCCGGGTCGTTGGGCCTGGTACCCCTGGCGGCGGACCCTCGTCTCGATCCTTGGCCCGAACAGCTTCCGGGCCCTACGTCTGGACCGCAATCGCAACGGCATCACCATTGAAGAACAGACTCGCCTGGCGGAACTCACCGTCGGGGTTGCCGGCCTGAGCGTCGGCCACGTCATCGCGCATACCCTGGCAACCCAAGGTCTCTGCGGGCGCCTGCGGTTGGCTGATTTCGACCGGATTGAGCTGTCCAACCTCAATCGGATTCCGGCCACCGTGTTCGACCTGGGCCTGAACAAGGCCGTCGCAGCAGCTCGCCGGATCGCCGAACTCGACCCCTACCTACCGGTGGAGGTGTTCCACGCGGGCCTGACTGCCGATAGCGTCGACGACTTCCTCGATGGACTGAATGTCCTTGTCGAGGAGTGCGATTCGCTCGACATCAAAGCCATCGTGCGGGTCGCGGCCAAGCACCGGCGGATCCCGGTGCTCATGGCCACCAGCGACCGCGGCATCGTCGACGTCGAACGGTTCGATGACGAACCTGGCCGCCCAATCTTGCACGGCCTCCTGGGCCCGCTCGATATCGGCCTCCTGCCCGGGATGAGCAGCAAGGAGAAGATTCCGCACATCCTGCGCCACTTGGAAGCCGAGAAGCTCTCGCCGCGCACCGCGGCGTCGTTGATCGAACTGGACCGGACTCTGGCCACCTGGCCGCAGGTGGCCTCCGAGGTCATCATCGGAGCTTCCGCAGTTGCCGAGGCTGTCCGGCGCATCGGGCTCGGCGAGGAGCTGCGGTCCGGCCGAGGCCGCATAGACATCGGCTGGTCCCTCGACCACCTTGCCGAACCAGCCATGGCCGCGCCGAGACCCACGACACCGCCGCAACAGCCGTTGGTTCCCACCAGCGTCACCGGCCTGGTGACGGTCGCTGCGATGCGCGCCCCGTCGGGCGGCAATATCCAGCCGTGGCTGATCGAGGCCGGTGACGACGAGATCGTGATCAGCCTTGCGCCGCAATACAGCCCGACCATCGACGTCGCGTTCCGGGGGAGCGCCGTTGCCGTCGGTGCCGCCGTTTTCAACGCCCGCGTCGCTGCCGCCCACCATGGGGTGCTCGGCCCAGTCACCTTCGACGAGAACCCCAGCGGGTCATGGTCACCGCTGAAAGCGACGCTCTGGTACGGCAAGGGCAGCTCCGAGGAGCTCGCCGATCTGTACGAGCCAGTGCTCAGGCGTGAGACGAACCGTGACAAAGGCACCGCTACGCCGCTCACCGACAGCGTCGCCGCGGCGCTGACTGCGGCCGCTGAACGCGAAGGTGGGCACATACGCCTCATCGCCTCTTCCAGCGATATGGCCTCTGCAGCGGCAATTTTGGGCGCGTCGGACCGGATTCGGTTCCTGACCCCGCACCTGCACCAGGAGATGATCACCGAGCTGCGCTGGCCCGGCGATCCCGACCCGGACGCCGGGATCGACGTGCACAGCCTCGGCTTCGATGACGGCGGCCTGGTCATGCTCGACCTGCTGCGCCGCCCCGAAGTCATGGCCCAGCTGGCCGACTGGAATGCCGGCGAAGCCCTCGGCGACGATATGCGCAGCCGCATCACCGCCAGCTCAGCGCTCGCCATCGTCACCACCACTGGCAGCACTCTGCGAGACTATGCAACCGGAGGATCGGCCGCCGAGTCGGTGTGGGTGCATGCCCAGCAACTCGGCCTGGCCGTGCAACCTATTTCTCCTGTCTGGCTCTACGCCCACGACATTGCTGACCTCGAGAAGCTCTCCACCCGGTTCGCCGATCAACTCGGCCAATTGCAGCGCGAATTCATCGAGCTCACCCGCCTCGGTGCGGACGAAAGCATCGCGCTCATATTGCGGCTCGCCGCGGCCGCGCCAACTGCGATAGCCAGCCGGCGCAGCGCTGACAGGATCCGGCTACACCAGTAGCCGGTAAGTTACGACGCACTGCCCCCGAGCCTAAGTTCCGATACCGCGTTCGACTCCCGCAGAATGCTGCTAGTGAAATAGTTTGGGCCCCGTGGCACTTGGATTTCTACATAGTCGTCGCTCCGGCGCGAACAAGCCGTCACGGGTCGACCTGGCCCACTAGTGCAACCCCTCCGCGGACATCCAACTACCCTGGTCGCCATGAGCGAAGTGATGGACTGGGATGCCGCATATCGCCATGAAATTTTCATGGGTCCTCCGCCGTGGAACATCGGTGCTCCCCAGCCGGAAATTCTCGCTCTCATTGAGGCCGGGGAGGTCACCGGTCCCGTTCTCGACGCCGGGTGTGGTGTCGGCGATGTCGCTCTGGCTTTGGCTGACCGCGGTTATGACGTCATCGGCATCGACCTGTCGACGGTCGCGGTCAGTGAAGCTGCGGCTGCGGCATCCGAGCGAGGTCTGACCACCGCCCACTTCCGCCAAGGAGACCTGCGCCATCTTGGAGAGTTCGGGCTGACCGAGAAGTTCAACACCATCATCGACTGCACCCTGTTCCATTCGTTGCCGATCGATGCACGCGATGATTACTTACGTGGCATCCACGAGGCCGCCGCTGATGGCGCTGCGCTCTTCCTGCTCGTGTTCACCAAGGACGCCTTGCCAGCCGATTCCCCCTGCCCGATCCCAAACCAGGTAACCGAAGCCGAAGTCCGCGACGCCGTCGCTAAGCACTGGTCCGAGGTAACAACGCAGCCGTCGTTCGTGGCCGTCAAACTCCCCGACATCCCCGGGTTGCCGCCTCACAACTTCCCGATCGACGAGGCCGGCCGCGTTCATTTACCGGCCCTGCTGCTTACTGCTCGGAAGGTCTGATCGGCGCACGCAGTCTTTCACGCAGCGGGGGCACGCAGTTTCGGCGCCTTCAGGAGTGCTTCCATGCCGTTCGCGTCAACCGGACCTGACACCAGAAGTCCTTGTGCGCGGCGGTAACCCATTGTCACGAGCCGTTCTGCTGCGGACTCGGTCTCCAGCCCGTCAGCGGTCAGTTCGAGGCCAAAGGCGTCGGCCAGGGCAGCGATCGACTGCACGAACAACGCGTTCTCACCGTCGTGATCGAGCGTCTGGACAAAGGCGCGGCCGACTTTCAGCGAATCGATCGGCAGTTCTTTCAAACTGGGCAGGAAGCTGTATCCGGTGCCGAAGTTGTCCAACGCCAGCTGCACGCCGATGTCCTTGAGTGCCAGCAGAATTTGGCCACAGCGTTGGGCCTCAGCAACCAGCAGGTCTTCTGGCAGTTCCAAACACAGCGAGGCCGCCGGAACGTTGAAGTGGGCTAGCGTCGCTGTCAGGTGTTCGGTAAACCCGTCGGTCACAACCTGAGCAGGGGACAGCTTCACCCGGAGCATCACATCCTGCGCTAACCCTTCGATTCGCCAGCGCTGGTATTGCTCACAGGCCAGCCGCATGACTTCGCGGCCTACGGCGCCGCCGAAATTGGTGGCCTCGGCGACCGGCATGAACTCCTCGCGGCGCAGAAGTCCGCGGGTGGGGTGGTTCCACCGGACCACTGCCTCCATCGCCGCGAGTTGCCCACTGCGGAGGTCGACCTCGGGAACGTAATGCAGGTATAGCCCACCGTTCTCAATACAGTCCTGGAGGTGCACTTCAATGTCGGTCTGCAGCGAATATTGCGCTGCCAGCTCGTCGCTGAACGCGATGACGGTGTTGCCGCCGGCGGTCTTGGCGGCAGTCAGCGCGTGCTCGGCATACCTGAGCAGGTCCGACACGGAGTCGGTACCGGGAGTCCCTACAGCAACGCCGATACTCACCCGATGTCGGATATAGGAGGAGCCAAGCATTAGCCGCGCCGACAACGTCTCCCGCAGCTGTTCGGCGTATTCGTAGGCATCTGCGAGTGTGGTGGGTTCGTTGAGCACCGCGACGATCTCGTCGCCACCGAGGCGAGCCAGAAAGGCCGCGTCAGCGGCGTGTTCGTGCAACCGGTGCGTGAGTTCAACGAGAACCTGGTCGCCGGTCTCGTGACCGAGCAGGTCGTTGACCGCTTTGAGTTGATCGGGGTCGATGTAAAGCGCCGCGACGGGGGCCGGTTGACCTGTCGCAAGCCGGTATTCGAGGTGGTCGAGGAGACTTCGGCGATTGCGCAAGCCCGTCAGATCATCATGCTCGGCGAGGTGCCTAACGGATGCTTGTGCTTCCACTCGCGCTTTGAGGTGAGAGAACATGGTCGCGATGACTTTCAGCGCCGTGATCTCGTCATCCGTCCACGCAAGGTCGCCATACTTGATGAAACCCAGTGTGCCCGTTGTGATGAAGCCTGCGGATCCATCGGTCTTGTCGGTGACGTTCATCGGCACTGCGGCCATCGAGACAAGGGGGACAGTTGTGCCTTCTTCGATGCGCTGCTGGAATTCGTCCGGCTCGGCCGCCGGCCGCAGGATCACAGGTTCTTTGACGTGCTCGGCCATCGCGAAGACCGGATCGGCGTCCTTGAAGTAAACGGTTCCGATCGGGTCAGGGTCCGGGATGTAAGTCCTGACCGGCCATTGCGCGATCAGGATCGTCGCGCCAATCGCGTGATCGTTGTGCCGGAGAAATGCCACGTCCAGCTCGAAATGTGCTGCCACGTCGGCCAGGGCCTGCTCGCTGGCCGGGACGTAGTTGCCCTCGTCGGCGGCCATCAGGGTATGGGCGACCCTCTCGACAAGCTCGTTGAGGGCACTCAGCACTTCCTTACGGTAACCAACGATCGGGCAGCTGGTGCACTTGTCTTGATGTTGGGTCATGCTCGAGCCGCGGCAGCTGTCCCCGAATATCACCGCCGCCAACCTCGGCGAGCTGATTTCGGACCGAGATGACGGCTACCGCAGCGCGCCGTTGATCACCGGCTTGTCGATGACGCCCATCTCCACGCCCCATTTGGTGGCGATCTCCCGATATTCGCCGGTCTGTATCAGATGGGTCAGCGCCGCCTGTAACGCCGCGGCGAGCGACGAGCCCTTGGGCACCGGCCAGCCGTAGGGCTGCGCATCGACGATTCCGCCGGCTGCTTCGAGCTTGCCGCCGCTGAGTTTGATCGCGTAGCCGGTGACGGGCGAGTCGGCGGCCATCGCGTCGACGGTGCCTGCCAGCAGAGCCGCCGTGACGCCGTCCTGGCCGGCGATGGGAACGATCTCGATCGGCGCCACCCCCGCCGCGACGCACGCGGCGCTGCGGGCCGGCAGATGGTCGGTCTCCTCGACAGATCCCAGGTGCACGGCGACCCGGAGGCCGCACGCGGCATTGGGGTCCACGGTTGATCCCGTCCGGCGCGCCCACAGGACGCCGGCCTTGAAGTACGTCACGAAGTCGGCTGACTTCTCCCGCTGTTTGGTGTCGGTGGTCGACGACGCACCGACGGAGATCGTCCCGTCGTGGACCGACGGGACGATCTTCGAGATGCCGATCTGCTTGAACTCCGGCTCGAGCCCGAGCACGCGGCTCACCGCGGTCATGAGGTCGACGTCGAAACCGGTGAACTTTCCATCGGGTCCCTTGAATTCGTTTGGCGCATAAGGGATGTTGACCCCGACCACCAGTCGGCCGGAATCCCTGAGGTCGGCAGGTACCTTGGCGGCGATCGACGGGACCGATCCTGATGGTCCGACCTGGTGCTGCCGGGACCAGTAGAGCCAGGTGGTTCCGGCGCCGGCCGCCAGCACGATCACGGCGCCGACGGCGATCACGACGCGTCGGGTGCGGCGTTTCGGCTCGGCGGTCTGCACCGCATGACGTCCCGATCCGGTTCGCGGACCGGTCCGCCCCGCGACGCGGACCTGCGCGGTCAGCGCGGTGCGGGCGTCCGCGGCGAGTTCGCCGGCGTGCTGGTAGCGCTTGCCGGGCTTCTTCGCCATGCCTTTGGCGATCACGTCGTCGAATGCGGCGAGCCGCCGGTCGACATCGGACGGTTTCGGCGCGGGAGCGCTGACGTGCCCGGCGATCTGGTGTTCCAGGCTGTCGGCCGGATACGGCCGCCGGCCGGTGAGGCACTCGTACAGCACGCACGCCAGTGCGTAGATGTCCGAGCGAGGGTCGGCCTGGCCGCCTTCGAACCGCTCGGGCGCCATGTACGCGAGCGTGCCCAGAGTGCTTCCGGCCGTGGTCAATCCGTGCTCGCCGGCGGTGCGAGCGAGGCCGAAGTCGATCAGATAGGCGAAGTTGTGGTCGGTCACCAGGATGTTGGAGGGCTTGATGTCGCGGTGGATCAGCCCGGTTTCATGCGCGGCGTCCAGTGCCGCGGCGATCTGCTCGACCACGCCGACCGAGAATTCGGGGCTCGGGCGGTGCTCGGTGTCGGCCAGGATTTCCGCGAGCGTGCGGCCTTCGATGAGCCGCATGTCCAGGTAGAGCTGGTGGTCGATCTCGCCGAAACCGTGAATCGGGACGACGTGCGGTTCATTCAGACCCGCTGCGGCCTGCGATTCCCGCTTGAAGCGTTCCTGGAACACGGGGTCCTTGGCCAGGTGCGGGGGCAGCACCTTGAGCGCGACGGTGCGCTGGGTGTTGGTGTCGTAGGCGATGTACACCTCGCCCATGCCGCCACGGCCTATCAGTTCGCGCAGCTCGTAGTGCCCGAATCGTGTCGGCTCCACCCAGCACTCCTTGACCGTGTCAGTTTCGTGTGAAAGCTACAACACGTGGTCAGCGGTGTCGGCGCGAATGACGGTCACGTGGTCGGAGCGGCCTCGTCGGGCGGCCGGTCGGAGTCGGCGATTGTCCGAGCTCCTAGGTCGGGGGACACGTGGTGACCCCACGACGGCGCGTTGCTTCAGCACCGCTCGTATCACTGGCCAGCACAGCCGGCACCACGGCGTGATCGAGCCATATCCGCAACCTTCCAGCCATGGTCGCGGTGACCCGGCCAAGAAGTTTGAGTCAGTAGAAACCTTGCAGTTCGAACATTTGTTCGATAGAATGGGGTATGGGAATCACGCAGCGTCTCACCACCGGCCTCGACGCCATCCGAGGCGTGCACGTCCCCGACGACCTGGCTGGAGATGACGCGTTGGAGTCGATGCGCATGCTTGCCGTGCTGCAGAACGTGGTTGATCATCTGGCGGCAACAGTGGCGGGCGCCCTGGATCGGTGTGGGGTGGCCGCCTCGCAGGGGCGGACGCCGCGGGAGCTGCTGATCGCGTTGGGGTGCGCACCCGCGGTCGCCGAGCGGCTGGTGCGGGTCGCTGCTGCGTTGCCGGCACTGCCCACCTTGGCCGCACATGCCGGCGACGGCGCGGTCTCGGGGGAACATGTCGACGCGATCGTCAAGGGCGTCAACCACATCGCGGCACGCTCCCCCGACCCGCCGGACGAGGAGGCCCGGTTCGGTCAGGTCACGGATCTTCTCGGACAGTTCTTCTCCGGGGCCACCCCGGCGGAGATTGGTGCTCGGGCCCGCCGGCTCGGCAACCGGCACGCCGCCGCGACTGGGGGTCTGCCCGCGGCCGAGGACCGGTCAATCAACACTGCCGATCACCGAGTCACCGCTGATGGGCGCCTGCGGGTGCGGGCGGATCTGGATGCCGAAGTGGGCGCGAAATTCGTGGCGGCGGTGGAGGGGTTGTCGGCGCCGCGGCCTGAACCCGACGGCAGCCCCGACACCCGCTCCGCGGGGAGGCGACGCGCGGACGCTTTGGAGGCGGTGTTGGATATCGCGGCCCGCGGCGGGGACGTCGCCAGTGCGCCGCGGACCCAGCTGTTGGTAACGGTGCCTGCCGACACCCCGGACCTGGCGGAGTTAGCGTTCATGGGATCAATCAGCGCCATGACCCTGGACCGGCTCTGCTGCGACACCACCGTCACGACGGTGATCGTGGACGGCGAACAGGTGCCGTTGGAGATGGGACGCGACAAGCGGTTGTTTCCGGCGCCTCTGCGCAAAGCTCTCTATCTGCGCGACGGGGGCTGCATCAAATGCGGTGCGCCGCCCGGGCGCACGCATGCCCACCACATCGTGCACTGGACCCACGACGGTGAAACCAGCCTGGGCAACGGGTGCCTGCTGTGCCCGGCCTGCCACGCCAACATCCACCACGACGGCTGGGACGTCGTCATGGGCCGGGACAAGCATCCCTGGCTGATCCCGCCGGCGGTCGTCGACGCACACCGCAGGCCCATCCCGGCCTACAACCGCCGCACGATGAGACTGGACACCATCGCGGCATAGCCACCTAACACGTTGTGCACCTTGACAACTCAACAGTGTAGGGCTGGGCGGCGAGTCGTTCAGACCGCGCGCAAATAGCGCCGACCGATGACGCGCTGCGCCACCCGCGCGACGGGCGCACCCAGCCGACTCCACCACAGTGCCGGCCGTGAGAACGCGCTGATCTCGGCGTGCACAGCATCAGTGGCGGGGTCGTAGCGCACGCTGAACAGCTCCTCGCCGGACTCCGGATGGCCCGGCAGCGTGCCATAGGCGAACCCGCGCCGGTCGGGTTCGTCGACGACGTACACCACCCGGCACGGCACCGACACGAGACCGAGATGGCCCAGCATGTCGGTGCCCGCCGTGGCCGACACAGTGGTCGCCTCCACTTTCATCCCGACGCCGCGCTGCATGCCCCAGCGCAGCACCGCATCGGCAGCCTCGTCGAATCGTGCTCGGCCCGAGCCGATCTGGGCCGATGTATGGACGTGGTGATAGCCGCTCGGCAACTCTCCGGCGGTTGCTCCGACATCGGGATAGGTGAACGCCAGGCCGGCCAGGTCGCTCAGTCGCATAAGCCCACCTTGCCACCGTGATAAGAGAAACAGGTGGAGAACAACGAGGCCGTGCATGCAGGTGGGGGATTCAACCCGCCCAAACCCACCACTCAAGGTGGCCCGGACTACGGCAGGTTCGTCGAATCCGTCCGCACGATCGGCGACAACGCTCGCGGCGCCGACGCGCCCGACCGCGTCATCACCCAGGCGGCAAACCTCATCGAACAGGCCAACGCGTTGTTGGCGCCCTACCGCGCCGACGAGTGGCACTCGCCGTCGGGGCGTCGCCTGGACCTGCCCAACCGCGGCAACGTCCTGAACGTGCCGTCGGATCTCAAGGTCACCGACGACGGGCGGATCTCCGGCCCGGTCCGGTTCCGGCGCTTTCACTTGGGCCGCAATGGGGCCGCGCACGGCGGCGCCATCGGGCTGCTGTTCGACTCGGTGCTGGGGCATGCCGCCTACCGGCTCACCGACAGCCCGTTCCAGCGCACCGCCTACCTGCACGTCAACTACCGGCAGATCGTGCCCGTCGAGCGCGACCTGCACGCCACGGCGGCGCTGGAGCGCGTCGACGGCCGCAAGATCTTCATCACCGGCGCGCTGCTGGATGGCGACACCGTGCTCGCCGAGGCCGAAGCCCTCTTCGTGAAGCTCAAGCCGGGTCAGCCTTGAGGCGGCGCTGCGCCGCGAAGCGATGACCGGTGCCGATAGCATGGTCGCGATCGTCACTTAACCCGACCTAACCCGCAGGAGTGTCTCGATGACCGCCGCCGCCAGCCCCGCACCAGCAGCCCCGATCCGGGTCGCTGCCGGGACTACCGCCGGCGCCGCGGTCCGCGAGGCCGGGCTGCCGCAGCGCGGCGAGGTCGACGCCATCGTCGTGGTCAAGGATGCCGACGGCCGCCTGCGGGACCTGTCCTGGACCCCGGAGGCGGACGTCGAGGTCATCCCGGTCGCCGCGAACACCGAGGACGGCCGCAGCGTCATTCGCCACTCGTGCGCCCACGTGCTGGCGCAGGCCGTGCAGGATCTGTTCCCGGAGGCCAAGCTCGGCATCGGCCCGCCGATCACCGACGGCTTCTACTACGACTTCGACGTCGCGGAGCCGTTCACGCCGGAGGACCTGGCCAAGCTCGAGAAGCGCATGCAGAAGATCGTCAAGGACGGTCAGCTGTTCGACCGGCGCGTGTACGAGTCCAAGGACCAGGCCCGCGAAGAGCTGGCCAAGGAGCCCTACAAGCTCGAACTCGTCGACGACAAGTCCGGTGACGCCGACATCATGGAGGTCGGTGGCGACGAGCTGACGGCCTACGACAACCTCAATCCTCGTACCCGCGAACGGGTTTGGGGCGACCTGTGCCGTGGCCCGCACATCCCGACCACCAAGCACATCCCGGCGTTCAAGCTCACCCGCAGCAGCGCCGCGTACTGGCGCGGCGACCAGAAGAACGCCAGCCTGCAGCGTGTGTACGGCACCGCGTGGGAGTCGCAGGAGGCCCTCGACAAGCACCTCGAGCTGATCGAGGAAGCACTGCGCCGCGACCACCGCAAGCTGGGTGTGGAGCTGGACCTGTTCAGCTTCCCCGACGAGCTGGGCTCGGGCCTGCCGGTGTTCCATCCCAAGGGCGGCATCGTGCGCCGCGAGCTGGAGGACTACTCGCGGCGTAAGCACCAAGAGGCCGGCTACGAGTTCGTCAACACCCCGCACATCACCAAAGAGCAGCTGTACATCACCTCGGGGCACCTGGAGTGGTACGCCGACGGCATGTACCCGCCGATGCACATCGACGCGGAATTCAACGAGGACGGCACGCTGCGCAAGCCGGGGCAGAACTACTACCTCAAGCCCATGAACTGCCCCATGCATCACCTGATCTTCCGGTCGCGGGGGCGGTCCTACCGCGAGCTGCCGCTGCGGCTCTTCGAGTTCGGCAGCGTGTACCGCTACGAGAAGTCGGGCGTCGTCCACGGCCTGACCCGGGTGCGCGGTATGACGCAGGACGACGCGCACATCTACACCACCCGCGAGCAGATGCGCGACGAACTGACGCGGCTGCTGCAGTTCGTCCTGGACCTGCTGAGCGACTACGGCCTGGACGACTACTTCCTTGAGCTGTCCACCAAGGACCCGGACAAGTACGTCGGCTCCGACGAGCTGTGGGAAGAGGCCACCGAGACGCTGCGCGAGGTTGCCGAGGCCTCCGGCCTGGCCCTGGTGCCGGACCCGGGCGGCGCCGCGTTCTACGGCCCCAAGATCTCAGTGCAGGTCAAGGATGCGCTGGGCCGAAGCTGGCAGATGTCGACCATCCAGCTGGACTTCAACATGCCGGACCGGTTCGAGCTGGAGTACACCGCGGCCGACGGCAGCCGGCAGCGGCCGGTGCTGATCCACCGCGCTCTGTTCGGGTCCATCGAGCGGTTCTTCGGAGTGCTCACCGAGCACTACGCCGGCGCGTTCCCGGCCTGGCTGGCCCCGGTGCAGGTGGTCGGCATCCCGGTCGCCGACGCGCACCTGGACTACCTGTATGACGTTGCGGCGCAACTGAAGTCGCGTGGCGTGCGGGTCGAGGTCGACGGCAGCGACGACCGGATGGCGAAGAAGATCGTCAACCACACCAATCAGAAGGTGCCGTTCATGTTGCTGGCGGGGGACCGCGATGCTGAGGCATCGTCGATTTCCTTCCGGTTCGGCGACCGCACGCAGGTCAACGGCGTCCCGGTGGCCGAGGCTGTCGATCTCATCACCGGGTGGATCGCACGCCGCGAGAACGCTTTCCCGACAGCAGAATTGGTGAACGAGGCGCGGGGCGCACAGCCGTGACCGAGGATCGGAGCATCGTGGACCGCGGCGTCGGAGACGCCATAGTGGACCGCGGCGTCGGCGACGTCGACTATCTGCAGCGGCTGTGGACGCCGCACCGGATGAGCTACATCGTCGACGCTCCGATGAAAGGTGGCGAGGGCACGTCAGCCGGCTCCAAGCAGCCGTTCATCGACATTCCCACGATGTCCGACGAGGAGGGCCTGATCGTCGCGCGCGGCGAGCAGGTCTATGCGGTGCTGAACCTGTACCCGTACAACCCGGGGCATCTGATGGTGGTGCCGTATCGGAAGGTGTCCGAGCTCGAGGACCTCACCGAGGCCGAGAGCAGTGAGCTGATGGCGTTCACGCAGAAGGCGATTCGCGTGATGAAGGCCATCTCGAATCCGCACGCCTTCAACGTCGGCCTCAACCTGGGCACTTCCGCGGGTGGCTCGCTGGCCGACCATCTGCACATGCACGTGGTGCCGCGCTGGGGCGGCGACGCCAACTTCATCACCGTCATCGGCGGTACCAAGGTGATCCCGCAGTTGCTGCGCGACACCCGCAAGCTGCTGGCCGACGAGTGGGCGGCGCAGAACGCGAAGGCAGACCTTCCAGGCGAGCGCAGCGACGGGGAACGCAACCCGTGAGCGACTTCTACCTGTTGACCCGTGCGGCCTACACCAAGCTGAGCCGCCCGCTGGCCCGGGGCGCACTGCGCATCGGGCTCACGCCGGACAGCGTCACCGTCATCGGTACCACCGCATCGGTTGTCGGCGCGCTGACGCTGTTCCCGACGGGGCACCTCTGGTACGGCGCCCTGGTCGTCTGGTTCTTCGTGCTGGCCGACATGCTCGACGGTGCCATGGCCCGGGAACGCGGCTACGGCACCCGTCTCGGGGCGGTCCTCGACGCGACCTGCGACCGCATCGGCGACGGCGCGGTGTTCTGCGGCCTGCTGTGGTGGGTCGCGTTCGAGATGCACGACAAGCCGTTGGCCATCGCCACGTTGATCTGCCTGGTCACCTCCCAGGTGATCTCGTACATCAAGGCCCGCGCCGAAGCCAGTGGGTTGAACGCCGACGGTGGCTTCATCGAGCGCCCGGAGCGGTTGATCATCGTGCTGGTCGGCGCGGGGTTCTCGGACCTGCCGATCCATCCGCTGCCGCTGGCACTGCCCATCGCGATGTGGCTGCTGGCCGTCGCCAGCGTCATCACGTTGGGCCAGCGGGTCGCCTCGGTGCGCCGCTCGCCGGGCGCCGAGGAGCCCCTCCCGTCGAAGGAGCAGTCATGAGCGTGCCGACCGGAGGCATTCCGTCTTTCGGCGGTTTTGAGATCCCGATGGGTGAGCAGCTCAAAGATCTCGGCTATGCCGCGGGGTGGGGCCTGGTCAGGACGATGCCGGAGTTCGCCGCCCGCAACATGTTCGACGCCGGCGCGCTGTACGCGGCGCGCGGCGGCGGCCCGGATCAGCTACGCAAGAATCTGGCCCGGGTCTTGGGCGTGCGGCCGGCCACGGTGCCAGGCCGCATCATCCGCGCCTCGCTGGCGTCCTATAGCCGGTACTGGCGGGAGGCATTCCGCCTGCCGTCGATGAACCAGCGCACCCTCGGCGAGAAGCTCCGGCACTGCCTGGTCGGCACCGAGCACATCGCCGAAGGACTGCAACAGGGAAAAGGCGTCATCCTTGCGGTGCCGCACAGCGGCAACTGGGACATGGCGGGCGTGTCGGTGGTGCACCAGTACGGCAAGTTCACGACCGTGGCCGAGCGGCTCAAACCCGAGTCGCTGTACAAGCGTTTCGTCGAATACCGCGAGTCACTGGGCTTCGAGATTCTCCCCCTGACCGGCGGAGTGCGGCCACCGTTCGAGGTCCTGACCGAGCGGCTGCAGGCCAATCGCATCGTCTGCCTGATGGCGGATCGCGACCTGTCCCGAAACGGCGTGCAGGTCAACCTCTTCGGTGAGCCGACCCGGATGCCGGCGGGTCCGGCCAAGCTCGCCGTGACGACGGGCGCGACGCTCCTGACCGTGCAGTGCTGGAACAAACCGGACGACTGGGTCTTCGACGTCTCCGCCCCGCTCGATACCTCCAGCGGCGACGTCGCGACCATCACCCAGGCCCTGGCCACCCAGTTCGAGGCCGGCATCGCCGCGCATCCCACCGACTGGCACATGCTGCAGCCGCAGTGGCTGGCCGACCTGTCCGAGCAACGTCGGTCCCGGTTGGCCGGGAACGACTGATGCGCATCGGCATGGTGTGCCCGTACTCGTTCGACGTACCGGGTGGCGTTCAGGCACACGTGCTGCAGCTGGCCGAGGTGATGCGCGGCTACGGGCATGAGGTCAGCGTGCTGGCGCCGTCGTCGGCGGAGACACACGCCGACCTGCCGGACTACGTGGTCTCCGGCGGCAAGGCCGTGCCCATCCCGTACAACGGCTCCGTGGCGCGGCTGCGGTTCGGTCCCGCGACGCGCCGGATGGTCAAACGGTGGATCGTCGAGGGCGACTTCGATGTGCTGCATCTGCACGAGCCCAACGCGCCAAGTCTGTCCTTGCTGGCGCTGATGGTGGCCAGCGGACCCATCGTCGCGACGTTCCACACGTCCACCACGAAATCGTTGACGCTCAACGTCTTTCAGGGGATTCTGCGGCCGTGGAACGAGAAGATCATGGGCCGCATCGCGGTGTCCGATCTGGCCCGGCGCTGGCAGATGGAGGCGCTGGGCTCGGACGCCGTCGAGATTCCGAACGGCGTCGACGTGTCGGCGTTCGACGACGCTCCGCTGCTGCCCGGCTACCCACGGTCGGGCCGGACCGTGCTGTTCCTGGGCCGGTTCGACGAGCCACGTAAAGGGATGCATGTGCTCGTCGGTGCACTGCCGAAGCTGGTGGCGGCCTGCCCGGATGTCGAGGTGCTGATCGTCGGCCGCGGTGACGAGGAGGCGCTCAGAGAGACCGTCGGCGAGCACGCGGGGCATCTGCGATTCCTCGGCCTGGTCGACGACGCGGAGAAGGCGTCGGCCATGCGCAGCGCCGACGTCTACTGCGCCCCGAACACCGGCGGTGAGAGCTTCGGCATCGTGCTGGTCGAGGCCATGGCGGCGGGCACCCCCGTGGTGGCCAGTGACCTGGACGCCTTCCGGCGCGTGCTCGAGCAGGGTCAGGCGGGACGGCTGGTGCCGGTCGACGACGCCGAGGCCCTCGGCGATGCGCTGGTCGAGATGCTGTCGAACGAGGCGGCCCGCCGGCGCTACGCCGAGGCGGCGAGTCGGGCGGTACGCCGCTACGACTGGTCGGTGGTCGCGCAGCAGATCATGCTGGTCTATGAAACGGTCGCGGGATCGGGCACGAAGGTCCGGGTGGAAGCCTGATGAGCTGGCTGCTGGTCGTCGCGCTGGCCTGGCTGGCGGCGATGGTCCTGATCACCGTCGTTTGGGCGTATCAGACCGCGCACCGGCTGGACCGGCTGCACGTCCGCTATGACCTGTCGTGGCAGGCCCTGGACGGGGCGCTGGCCCGTCGCGCGGTGGTGGCCCGGGCCGTCGCGGCCGACGCGTACGGGTCCCGGCCGGCCGGTCGACGTCTCGCGGGGCTGGCGGACGCGGCCGAACGGGCACCCCGGGTGGCCCGCGAGGCTGCCGAGAACGAACTGTCCGCGGCGCTGGCGCAGGTTGACCCGGCGTCCATCCCGGTGACGCTGGTCGCTGAGCTCGCCGACGCCGAGGCCCGGGTGCTGCTGGCCCGCCGCTTCCACAATGACGCCGTCCGCGACACCCTGGCACTGCGCGAGCGCACCCTGGTGCGCTGGCTGCACCTGGGCGGCACCGCAGCCATGCCAACCTATTTCGAGATCGTCGAGCGGGCGTCCCGGCACGAGCCCGGCGCGGTGGGCCGACGCACGTCGGCTCGGGTGGTGCTGCTGGATCAGGACGGGCAGGTGCTGCTGTTCTGCGGCAGTGACCCGGCGGCCGATCCGCTGATGGCGCCGCGGTGGTGGTTCACCGTCGGGGGCGCGGTCGAACCGGACGAGTCGCTGCCCGACGCCGCCGCCCGCGAGATCGCCGAGGAGACCGGGCTGCAGGTCGACCCGGCCGACCTGACCGGCCCGGTGTGGCGTCGTGAGGCGGTGTTCGCGTTCAACGGGTCTGTGATCCGCAGCGAGGAGTTCTTCTTCGTGTACCGCACCTCACGCTTCGAGCCGGTGACCAGTGGACACACCGCGGTGGAACGGCAGTCGATTCACGCGCACCGGTGGTGCGACGCGGGGGTCATCGCCCGGCTGGCCGCCGATGGTGAGATTGTCTACCCATTGCAGCTCGGTGAATACCTGTCCCTCGCAGGCGAATTGGCGGACGGCAAACATCCGGCGGCGACCGCCGGCGTGGAACCGCAGCCGATCCGGTGAGCTCAGGTGACCTGCGCGGATAACCGATTTGGTCCGGCCACTAGACTTGGCCTGTACCAAATTCTTGAGGGAGAGTGCAGTGGATACCGCAGCGGATAACAGCGGTCAGACGGGCACCGCCCGGGTCAAGCGCGGCATGGCCGAGATGCTGAAGGGCGGCGTCATCATGGACGTCGTCACACCCGAGCAGGCACGTATCGCCGAAGGCTCAGGCGCCGTAGCCGTCATGGCGCTGGAGCGCGTACCCGCCGATATCCGCGCACAGGGCGGTGTCTCGCGGATGAGCGACCCGGACATGATCGAGGGCATCATCGACGCGGTCACCATCCCGGTGATGGCCAAGGCCCGCATCGGACACTTCGTCGAGGCGCAGATTCTGCAGAGCCTCGGTGTGGACTACATCGACGAGTCCGAGGTGCTGACCCCGGCGGACTACACCCACCACATCGACAAGTGGAAGTTCACTGTGCCGTTCGTCTGCGGCGCCACCAACCTCGGTGAGGCACTGCGGCGCATCAACGAGGGTGCGGCCATGATCCGCTCCAAGGGCGAGGCCGGCACCGGTGATGTCTCCAACGCCACCACGCACATGCGCAAGATCGGTGGCGAAATCCGTCGGTTGACGTCGCTGTCGGAAGACGAATTGTACGTTGCCGCAAAGGAATTGCAGGCGCCGTACGAGTTGGTGGTCGAGGTTGCACGGGCCGGCAAGCTGCCCGTGACGCTGTTCACCGCCGGTGGCATCGCCACCCCGGCCGACGCCGCGATGATGATGCAGCTGGGCGCCGAGGGCGTGTTCGTCGGCTCGGGCATCTTCAAGTCCGGTGACCCGGCGGCCCGCGCCGCGGCCATCGTCAAGGCGACGACGTTCTATGACGACCCCGACACGCTGGCCAAGGTGTCGCGCGGTCTGGGTGAGGCCATGGTCGGCATCAATGTGGAGGACGTGCCGGAGCCGCATCGGCTCGCCGAGCGGGGCTGGTAGGCCCAACAGGGTGATGAGCCGCTTGCGCGAAGAACAGAGCTAGATGGCAATCGAGCAGATACTCGACCTCGAGCAACTCGAGGTCAACATCTACCGCGGCAGTGTTTTCAGTCCGGAATCGGGTTTCCTGCAGCGCACTTTCGGTGGCCACGTAGCGGGTCAGTCGTTGGTGTCCGCGGTGCGCACCGTGGAGCCGAAGTACCAGGTGCATTCGCTGCACGGGTACTTCCTGCGTCCCGGTGACGCCCGCGCACCGACGGTGTACATGGTGGAGCGCATTCGCGACGGTGGGTCATTCTGCACCCGCCGCGTCAGTGCGATCCAGCATGGCGAGAACATCTTCTCGATGTCGGCATCCTTTCAGACCGACCAGTCCGGCATCGAGCATCAGGACGCCATGCCGGTGCCGCCACCGCCCGACCTGTCGACGGGGTTCCGCTCCGCCGGCGCGTTCGACGACGCCGGGTTTGCCCAGTTCGCCGAGTGGGACGTGCGCATCGTGCCGCGCGACCAGGTGGCCCGGGTGCCGGGCAAGGCGTCGCAGCAACAGGTCTGGTTCCGGCACCGAGATCCGTTGCCCGACGACCACGTGCTGCACATCTGCGCGCTCGCCTACATGAGCGACCTGACGCTGCTGGGTTCGGCGCAGGTGAATCATCTTGAGGTCCGCAAACACATGAATATCGCCTCGTTGGACCACGCCATGTGGTTCATGCGGCCGTTCCGGGCCGACGAATGGCTGCTGTACGACCAGTCATCGCCGTCGGCGTGCGGTGGCCGCGCGCTGACGCAGGGCAAGATTTTCAACCAGTACGGCGACATGGTGGCCGCCGTCATGCAGGAGGGGCTGACCCGCTACAACCGCGGCTTCGTCCCGCCGGCCGAGTGAGCGTGCACGTCGGTGTCCTGGCTTTGCAAGGGGACACCCGAGAACATCTGGCTGCGCTGAGTGACGCGGGCGCCGAGGTGTCCACCGTTCGGCGCCTCACCGAGCTGAATGCCGTTGACGCCCTGGTGATTCCGGGTGGGGAATCAACGGCGATGAGTCATCTGCTGCGTGAGTTGGAGCTCCTGGATCCGCTGCGTGACCGCTTGGCGGCGGGTATGCCGTGCTACGGGTCGTGCGCCGGAATGATCCTGCTGGCCACCGAGATCAACGACGCGGGAGTGCCAGGGCGCGAGGCCCTGCCGCTCCGCGGCATCGATATGACGGTGCGGCGGAATGCCTTCGGTCGCCAGGTGGATTCCTTCGAGGATGACCTCGACTTCGTCGGGCTGGATGATCCCGTGCATGCGGTCTTCATCCGGGCGCCGTGGGTGGAACGCGTCGGGCCTGACGTCGAGGTGCTGGCCCGCGCGGCCGGCCATCCCGTCGCGGTCCGCCAGGGCCGCATGCTGGCGACGTCGTTTCACCCCGAAGTCACCGGCGACCGGCGTATTCACAAGCTTTTCGTCGACTCCCTGTAGTGATTTGTGCACGATTTTCCGCGCCCACCGCGGAAAATCGTGCACCAATCACGCCAACCAGACGCGCAGGCGCTCGTAAATCCGCTCGTCGTTCAGCAGCGTGAAGTGATGCGCCTCCGGCAGGTGCAGGTGATTGTCGCGTTCAAACCCCATGTCGCGCTTTCTGCTTCGGCCTCGCGCGCTGCGCACCTGGACCAGTCCGTCGCCGAGCACCCAGCCGATCGGGTTGGCCGGCGTCCGGGCGAGGGTTGCGGTGACGCAGTAGTACGACACCCCGTCGAGCAGCGGTACCTCGATCGGTGCCGTGGCGCGCAGAGCATCCGGTTCCCGGTCACGCCAGTCGCGTTCGTCGAGCGAGCCGAACCGCAGGTCGCGGATTCCGTTGCTGCGGCGGCGCAGGAGGCTGCCGAACGGGCGGGTTTCCGGCAGCGCGCTGAGTGCGGCTGATCCGTAGTGCACGACCTTCTCCAGCGGTGCGCCGGTGTGCGGCGTGCCCAGCGTGACGACCGTGCGAACCCGGTCCACCCACGGCCGGTCGGGCACCGCGCAGGCGGAGCGGATGACCAGCCCGCCCATCGAATGGCCGACCAGCGAGATCGAGGTCACCGGCACCGGCCATGCCGCCACCAATTGGTCCAGCAGGTCGGCGAGTAGCAGACCGTTGTCCGAGATGCGCAGACCGGAGTTATAGCGGATCTCCACGCCGGTGATGCCGATGTCGGCCCCGAGGCGCTGGCTGTAGGTCGGCCGCTTGCCGAGCGCCCAGAATGCCTCGGTCTCGATCAAGCCGTGGAGAAATACGACGACGTCGCCTGAGGCGGCGGGGTAGGCGGCCCGCAGGCTGTCGGTGTCGAGCGCAACGGGCCGGCCCTCGGCGCGGACCGACATCGTGGTCGCCAGCACAGAGCCCTGCTCGTGGAGCTTGTCGCCGATCAAACCCTGCAGTGCCGCGAGCACCCGGGCGCTGCCGGGCCGGTCGGACAGCTTGCCGGTGACTTGTCCGTGGACTGCCTTGCCGGCGAGGGGCGCCGCCGTCGTCATCGTGTGACTGATGGTGGAGTAGACGCTGTCGGTGATGGTGTCGTAGACGACCTTCACCGGCGTGGCGGCCGGACCGACGCCGAAACCCACCAGCCGGAACACGCGCTCGGAGATGGCGCGCTGGACCTTGTGGATTCCGTCGACAGCGCCGCCCAGCTCGTTGAGGCCCAGCTCGGCGAGGGCGCCGGCTTCGCTGGTGAGGTGGTCGTCCATGAAATGAGTGTACGAGTGTTCACCGGAGTTGGCGGGGGCATAGCTGCTGATTGTGAGCAGATTCATGAACCGCGCACATCGTCCCAAGTCATAGCGGTGGCTCGCCCGCTTCACAGCTAGGCCATAGCTGGAGCTGCCTTAATGGTCGGGTGAGTACGACATCCGCTGCCGTTCTGGACGCCCCGTCGGCCGAGCCGGAGGCCACGGCGCCGCGTCGCTGGAGTCTCGCGACCAAGACCGGGGAGCGCGCCGCGCTGGCCCTGCTGCTGGTCGTCACCGCGGTCGGCTACCTGTGGAACATCACCGTCAACGGCATGGGCAACCAGTTCTACGCCGCCGCCGTATGGGCCGGCTCGCGGAACTGGGAGGCGTTGCTGTTCGGGTCCATCGACCCGCACAACGTCATCACCGTGGACAAGCCGCCGCTGTCGCAGTGGGTCATGGCGCTGTCCGGCCAGATCTTCGGCTTCAGCAGCGCAAGCATGCTGATCCCCGAGGCGCTGATGGCGGTCGGCTCGGTGTGGCTGCTCTACGCCGCGGTACGACGGATCAGTGGTCCGGCCGCCGGTCTGCTCGCCGGCGCGGTGCTCGCGCTGACTCCGGTGTCCGCCATGATGTTCCGCTTCAACAACCCCGATGCGGCGATGGTGCTGCTGATGACGTTGGCGGCTTACTTCACCGTTCGCGCCTTGAAAGACAAGGGCGCCAAGTGGATGGCGCTGGCCGGTGTCGCACTCGGTTTCGCGTTCCTGGCCAAGATGCTCGAAGGCGTGATGGTGGCGCCAGCACTCGGTCTGACGTACCTGATCGCGGCGCCGGTCGCGCTGCGTAGCCGGCTGTGGCACCTGCTGGGTGCGCTGGGTGCGCTGCTGGTATCCGCCGGCTGGTACGTGGTGCTGACGATCCTGTGGCCGGCGTCGTCGCGGCCCTACATGGCGGGTTCGACCGACAACAGCTTCATGAACCTGGTTTTGGGCTACAACGGCTTTGGCCGTGTCCTCGGCAAGAACCACATGGGCAAGACCGACCCCGACAAGCCGTCGATGGTGCACACCGTCACCGGTGAGCACGCCGGGCATGCCGCCGGCGAAGCGATCAAGACGGCGGGGCATCACGGCGGTGGCATGGGTGACCAGGTGCAGGGCCTGCCGCGGCTGTTCACCGGTGAATTCGGCTACGAGATCGGCTGGCTCGTGCCGGCGGCGCTGCTCGCTACCGTGCTCGTGCTGATCTCCCGTGGGCGCGCACCCCGCACCGATCGGGTCCGCGCCGGCGCCATCCTGTTCGGCGGCTGGCTGGTGAGCGTCGGCCTGGTGCTGAGCTTCATGAAAACCAACGTGCACCCGTACTACTGCCTCGCGCTGGCTCCGGCGATGGCCGCGATGTTCGCCATCTTCGTCGTCGAGTTCTGGCGCCGCCGGGATTCCCTGTTCCATCGGATCGGCTTGGTGACAGTACTTTTGGCCAGTGGCGTGTGGGGTTTTGTGATCCTGGACCGCAATGCCGACTGGCTGCCCGCGTTGCGCTGGGTGATCCTGGCCGCCGCTATTGTCGGGGCCGCCGGACTGATCTGGTCGGGCCACGACAACCGCAAGCGCATCGCGACGCTGGCCCTGGCACTGGCGATGTTCGGCGCGGTCGGGGGATCGGTGGCCTACTCGCTCGCGACCTTCGGCCAGCCACACCTCGGCGGCGGCCCGTCTGTCGGGCCGGCGGACAAGGACGACAAGGGGCAAGGTGGCTGGGGCCAGCGTGACGACAACCCCCAACTGAACGCGCTGCTCAAGGCCACGACCACCAAGTGGTCCGCCGCGATCGACCGGTCGTCGCCGGCCGCCGGCCTGGAGCTGGACACCCGCACGCCCGTCATCGCGATCGGTGGATTCGGCGGCAGCGACCCGGCGCCGACGTTGCAGCAGTTCCAGTCGTATGTGGCGGGCCACGAGGTGGCGTACTACATCGTCTCCGACAACAAGGGGCATTGGGGCGCCGATGCGCACAACGACATCGCCGACTGGGTAAGTGCCAACTTCGCGCCCATCAAGGTCGGATCCGACACCGTCTACAACTTGACGCAACCGGTCACGAAATAGCTTCCGATTCTGCGATCGGCCAGGCCGGTCAGGGCGCGTCACCCGTCCACGTAAACTGGTCAGCTGACGTTTGATCAGAAAGAGGGCGGACACGCATGAGCGGCCATTCCAAGTGGGCGACAACCAAGCACCAGAAGGCCGTCAAGGACGCGCGCCGAGGTAAAGAGTTCGCCAAGCTGATCAAGAACATCGAGGTCGCCGCGCGCACCGGCGGTGGTGACCCCGGTGGTAACCCGACGCTGTACGACGCCATCCAGAAGGCCAAGAAGACCTCGGTCCCGAACGACAACATCGAGCGGGCGCGCAAGCGCGGCGCGGGCGAGGAAGCCGGCGGCGCCGACTGGCAGACCATCATGTACGAGGGCTACGGCCCCAACGGCGTCGCGGTGCTGATCGAGTGCCTGAGCGACAACCGCAACCGTGCCGCCGGTGAGGTGCGCGTCGCCATGACCCGCAACGGCGGCAACATGGCCGACCCTGGTTCGGTGTCCTACCTGTTCTCCCGCAAGGGCATCATCACCCTGGAGAAGAACGGCCAGACCGAGGACGACGTGCTGATGGCCGTCCTGGACGCCGGTGCCGAAGAGGTCAACGACCTCGGTGAGGCGTTCGAAGTGATCTGCGAGCCGACCGATCTGGTCGCCGTGCGCACCGCGCTGCAGGATGCCGGCATCGACTACGACTCGGCCGAGTCCGGTTTCCAGCCGTCGGTGTCGGTCACGGTCGACATCGAGGGCGCCCGCAAGGTGTTCAAGCTGGTCGACGCGCTCGAGGACAGCGACGACGTGCAGAACGTGTACACCAACGTCGACATCCCCGACGACGTCGCCGCGCAGCTCGACGAGGAATAACCGCTTCGGCGGTAGCCTGCCGAGCATGTCCCAGCCGCCTCCGTTCAGCCCGACCGTCGCACTGCTGACCGTCAGCCGGGTCTGGGATGCCGCTTTCGCCGACGCGCTGAAGCCGCTCGGGCTGACGACGCGAAAGTACGGGCTGTTGGGGCACATTCGCGGAAATGCCGGCATCTCGTTCAGTGAGCTTGCGCGACGGTCCCGCATCACCGTGCAGAGCGTGCACGCCGCCGTCGCGGCATTTGTCGAGGCGGGTTTGGTCGATGACGGCACGGCACATGCCGGTTCGGCATCCACCTTGCGCGTGACGGCCGAGGGTGACTCGCTGTTGAACCGCGCCGCTGACGTCGTGACCGCTCTCGACGCCGAGTTCGCTGCGCAACATCCCGAATTGACCGAGGCGCTGCGCGCGTACATGAGCCGGATCACGTCTGATTCCCCATAACCTTCAGTTAGGCTGAAGGTTATGCAAGCACTGTTGTTGTCCGTGCACGTGGTGGCGGGCATCCTCTTCGTCGGGCCAATTGCGGTGGCCACCAGCCTGTTTCCCCGATACGCGCCAGTCGGGGGCGCATCCGCGGACACCGAACGCAGTGCGGGCATCGCCCGTCTGCTCCATCGGATCACCCGCGTCTACGGGGTGCTGGCACTTGCGGTTCCAATGGTCGGTCTCGCGCTCGCCGGAGTCCAAGGGCGCATGTCCGAAGTGTGGATCACCGCGGCCATGGTGCTCACGGCCATGGCAGGCATCCTGCTCGCGATTCAGATCGCGCCACGTCAGGCGCGGGCGCTCGCCGCGCCCGGCGGCGTCGCTGAACTTCGCACCCTGCGCATGGTGACCGGCGTGTTCAACCTGCTGTGGGTGGTCGTCGTCGTGTTGATGGTCGTGCACCCCGGGTCGAGGTATGTGTGAGCATCCCCGCCCACATCTGGGGCGTGTCCCTGGCGCAACCTATCGCCGCCGCCCGCTAAGCTATCGAACAGCTGTTCGGGACCTAGTGAGGAGTAGGCGTGCGGGTAATGGGCGTCGACCCTGGTCTGACGCGCTGTGGCCTCTCGATGATCGAGGGTGGCACAGGGCGCACGGTCACTGCGCTCGATGTGGACGTGGTGCGTACCCCGTCGGACGTCGAGCTGCAGCGGCGGCTGCTGACCATCAGCGACACCGTCGAGCACTGGATGGACACCCACCGTCCCGACGTCATCGCGATCGAGCGGGTGTTCGCCAACCAGAACGCCAACACCGCCATGGGCACGGCGCAGGCCGGCGGCGTCATCGCCTTGGCGGCTGCGCGCCGGGGGATCGACGTCCATTTCCACACGCCCAGTGAGGTGAAGGCCGCCGTCACCGGAAACGGTCGGGCGGACAAGGCTCAGGTCACCACCATGGTCACCAAAATCCTTGGGCTGCAACAGAAGCCGACTCCGGCCGACGCCGCCGATGCGTTGGCCCTGGCCATCTGCCACTGCTGGCGGGCGCCCATGATCGCCCGGATGGCCGCGGCGGAGGCGAAGGCGGCGGAGTTCAAGAAGCAGTACGCGGCAAAAGTGAAGGCGGCACGCGCATGATCGCATCGATCCGTGGCGAAGTGATCGACATCGCGCTCGATCATGCGGTGATCGAGGCCGCCGGCGTCGGCTACAAGATCATGGCCACCCCGGCGACGCTGTCCACGCTCCGCCGCGGCACCGAATCGCGGCTGATCACCGCGATGATCGTGCGGGAGGACTCCCAGACGCTGTACGGCTTCGCCGACTCCGACGCCCGGGATCTGTTCAACACGCTGCTCGGGGTGTCCGGCGTCGGTCCCAAGATCGCGCTGGCGACCCTCGCGGTCTACGACGCCCCGACGTTGCGACAGGCCCTGGGTGACGGTGACGTCACCGCCTTGACCCGGGTCCCGGGCATCGGCAAGCGCGGCGCCGAGCGCATGGTGCTGGAGCTGCGCGACAAGATCGGTGCCACAACGGGAGCGGGCGTCGGCGCCGCCGGAGGGCATTCGATTCGTGGACCGGTCGTGGAAGCTCTTATCGGACTTGGCTTTCCGGCCAAGCAGGCCGAAGAGGCCACCGACAAGGTGCTCGCCAACGATCCGGATGCCAACACCGCCACCGCGCTGCGGGCCGCCCTGTCGATGTTGGGTAAGAAGTGAGCCGGTTCGAAGACGAGGGCGCCGGGCCTGACGAACCGCCGGACCGGGAAGTCTCAGCCGCGCTGACCGTCGGCGAGGGCGACGTCGACGCCAGCCTGCGGCCCAAGTCGCTGCGCGAGTTCATCGGCCAGCCCCGGGTGCGTGAGCAGCTGCAACTGGTGCTCGAAGGAGCCAAGAACCGCGGCGGCACACCCGACCACATCCTGCTGTCCGGACCGCCCGGTCTGGGCAAGACGTCGCTGGCCATGATCATCGCCGCCGAGCTGAGCTCGTCGTTGCGCGTCACCTCCGGGCCTGCCCTGGAACGTGCCGGTGACCTGGCCGCCATGCTCAGCAACCTGGTCGAGGGCGACGTGCTGTTCATCGACGAGATTCACCGCATCGCCCGGCCTGCCGAGGAGATGCTGTACCTGGCTATGGAGGACTTCCGGGTCGACGTCGTCGTCGGCAAGGGGCCCGGCGCGACGTCGATTCCGCTGGAGGTCGCACCGTTCACCCTGGTCGGTGCGACGACCCGCTCGGGAGCGCTGACCGGCCCGCTGCGCGACCGGTTCGGTTTCACCGCCCACATGGATTTCTACGAGCCGCCCGAGTTGGAACGCGTGCTGGCCCGCTCGGCCGGCATCCTCGGTATCGAGCTGGGTGCCGAGGCGGGCGCGGAAGTGGCCCGACGGTCCCGCGGCACGCCACGTATCGCGAACCGGTTGCTGCGGCGCGTTCGCGACTACGCCGAGGTCCGCGCCGACGGCGTCATCACCCGGGACGTGGCCAAGGCTGCACTCGCGGTCTACGACGTCGACGAGCTCGGCCTGGATCGCCTGGACCGGGCGGTGTTGACCGCGCTGACAAAGAGTTTCGGGGGCGGTCCGGTCGGTGTCTCGACGCTGGCGGTCGCGGTCGGGGAGGAGGCCACCACCGTCGAGGAGGTGTGTGAGCCGTTCCTCGTGCGCGCCGGCATGATCGCCCGGACTCCGCGGGGCCGCGTGGCCACCCCGCAGGCGTGGACGCATCTTGGCCTGCAACCGCCGATAAACGGACTTGGACAGGCCGGGCTGTTTGAATAGTGCCCATGCTGACTGCAGGGTTGATCGTTGCCGGCCTCGCCGCGCTGTTGCACGTGTACATCTTCGTGATGGAGTCGCTCACCTGGACCTCACCGCGTACCCGGGCCACCTTCGGCCTCACTGAACAGCAGGCGGTGGACACCAAGGAGCTGGCCTTCAATCAGGGGTTCTACAACCTGTTCCTGGCCATCGTCACCGCCATCGGTATCGCAGCACTTGCCGTGGGGCACTGCGGAATCGGCCTGGCGCTGATCTTCGCCGGGGTCGGTTCGATGCTGGCCGCGGCGCTGGTGTTGCTCCTGTCGTCCCCGGACAAGGCGCGCGCGGCGATCTCACAGGGTCTCTTCCCCGCGATCGCGGTCGTGCTGCTGGTGATCGTGACAGTGAGGTGATCCGTCGGTGGGCGGCCGCTGCCATCGCCATCGTGCTGGCATTCACCGGCGCCGCGCAGTCCACCGCGGATCCGGGGCCCGACCCGGCGCAGATCGCCGACGTCCTGGTCGCCGACGAACAGGCGGTGCGCGACCCGGCGACGCCGGAACCCGCGTTGATCGCGGCGGCGCACCGGCAGCAGGCGGCGTATCGCGATATCGCTCGGCACCCCGAATGGGACGCGGTCATCGCACCGCACATCCCGCCTGCCCTGGCCGCGGCGTATGAACACAACGTCGACGCCGGTCGTCAACTGTTCGGGATGACACCGCCGCGCGACACCGTCCCGCCGTGGACCATCCAGCCGCCGGCGCCCGCCGACGAACTACTCGGCTACTACCGCGAGGCTCAGGCAATGTCCGGGGTCGACTGGACGTACCTCGCGGCGATCAACCTCGTCGAATCGCGATTCGGCCGGATCAACGGCGACAGTACGGCCGGCGCGCAGGGGCCCATGCAGTTCCTGCCGTCGACGTTCGCCGCGTACGGCACCGGTGACGTCCGCGCGCCGCGCGATGCCATCCTCGCGGCCGGTCGCTACCTGGCCGCCAACGGCTTCGCCGCGGATCGGGACGGCGCCCTGCACCACTACAACCATTCCGGCGCGTACGTCCGTGCGGTCGACGACTACGCGGCGGTGCTGGCCGCCGATCCTGCGGCGTTCGCGGGCTACTACCAATGGCAGGTCTACTACCGGACCACGGTCGGGGACCTCGTGCTGCCCGTCGGATACTCGGCGTCGACTCCGATGCCGGCGGCTGACTACCTGGCGTCACACGCGCAGTAGTCCCGGTCAGCGCTCGCGCCGATTGCGGCCGCCGGCGCCCGTGATGGCACACTGGTCAGTACCGTGGCACGGCGATCGGCTGGTCCTGCTCGCGTGCCTGCTCACAGAGTCAACAGAACGAAAGATTTTCGCTGTCATGGATTTGGTTGTTTTCCTGCCGCTGCTCCTGGTCATGGGTGCCTTCATGTTCTTCGCGTCGCGGCGGCAGCGGAAGCAGATGCAGGCCACCATCGACCTGCACAACTCGCTGAAGGTTGGCGACCGCGTGCACACCACGTCCGGTCTGCTCGCCACCATCACCCGGATCGACGACGACAATGTCGATCTGGAGATCGCTCCCGGCGTCGTCACCACCTGGATGAAGCTGGCTGTGCGCGACCGCATCGAACCCGAGGTCGAGACTGCTGACGAGCTGACCTCGCCTGCTGTCGAAGAAGGCGCGCCGAAGACTGAAGGCTGATTTTCCCGCACCAACACGTACCCTTTGCGGGGCTGACGTACCGATTCTCAAGGAGAACCTAGAACCGTGGCATCGTCTTCGGCGCCGGTGCACCCATACCGCTATCTGTCGTTGTTCCTGGCGCTGCTCGTCGGTGCCTACCTCCTGGTGTTTCTCACCGGCGACAAGCAGGCCAAGCCCAAGCTGGGCATCGACCTGCAGGGCGGTACCCGGGTCACCCTGACTGCACGTACCCCTGACGGCTCGGCCCCGTCCCGCGAGGCGCTGATCCAGGCGCAGGAGATCATCGGCTCCCGCGTGAACGGTCTCGGTGTCTCCGGCTCCGAGGTTGTGATCGACGGTTCGAATCTGATCATCACCGTGCCCGGTCAGGACGGCAGCGAAGCCCGCAACCTGGGGCAGACCGCGCGGCTGTATATCCGGCCGGTCGTCCACGTCATCCCGGCTCAGGGTGCGCAACCGGCCAAGCCCGCTGCGCCTGCCGCTCCGGTTCCCGGTGCTCCGGGTGGCATCCCAGGAGTACCTGGCATGCCCGGAATGCCCGGAATGCCGCCGCTGATCGCCCCGGCTGAGCCCGAGGCCCCGATCACCCCGCCGACGCCCGGCATGCCCGCGCACCCGGCGTCCACCGCGCCCGCTCCGGCGCCGCAGCCGCGTCCGTTCCCCGAGGAGCCGACCCCGGCGCCGTCGGACACCTCGACCGCTCCTGCACCCGCAGAGCCAGGTACCCCTGCAGCTCCGGCTGAACCAGGTGCGCCCGCCGCACCGGGTGAACCGGGTGCCCCCGCTGCACCTGCCCCTGGCGCTCCGGCTCCTGGCGCTCCGGCTCCTGGCGCCCCCGCCGAGCACGGTCCCAAGGCCGAACTGGCCCAGCGCATCGCCGACGAGAAGGCCCTGCGTCAAAGCACCCAGCCGCAGATCCAGCTGCTGGCGCTGCAGTTCCAGGCCACCCGCTGCGACCAGCAGGACGTGCTGGCCGGCAACGACGACCCGAACCTGCCGCTCGTGACGTGCTCCAAGGACCACAAAGAGGTCTACTTGCTGGACAAGTCGATCATCAGCGGTGACGAGATCAAGGACGCCTCGTCAGGTCTGAATCAGCAGCAGGGCGAGTACGTCGTCGACGTCACGTTCAAGGAGAAGGCCGCCGACGTGTGGGCCAACTTCACCGCCGCCAACATCGGCACGCAGACGGCCTTCGTGCTCGACTCCCAGGTGGTCAGTGCGCCGGCCATCCAGGAGGCGATCCCGGGCGGACGTACGCAGATCACCGGCCACTTCAACGCCACGTCGGCGAAAGACCTGGCCAACGTGCTGAAGTACGGCTCGCTGCCGCTGTCGTTTGAGTCGTCGGAGGCCCAAACCGTGTCGGCCACGCTCGGCTTGACGTCGCTGAAGGCGGGCTTGATCGCCGGTGCGATCGGTCTTGCGCTCGTGCTGCTGTATTCGCTGATCTACTACCGCTTGCTCGGACTTCTTGTCGCCTTGTCGTTGATCATCTCCGGCGCAATGGTTTTCGCGCTGCTGGTACTGCTGGGCAGATACATCAACTACACGTTGGACCTGGCGGGCGTCGCCGGCATCATCATCAGCATCGGCACAACTGCGGACTCGTTCGTGGTGCTATTCGAACGTGTCAAGGACGAGATCCGCGAAGGCCGATCGTTCCGTTCGGCGGTGCCACGAGGTTGGACGCGGGCCCGCAAGACAATCCTGTCGGGCAACGCAGTCACGTTGTTGGCAGCCGTGGTGCTCTACATCCTGGCCGTCGGACAGGTGAAGGGTTTCGCGTTCACCACCGGCCTGATGACCGTCATCAACGTCGTCGTGGTGTTCCTGGTGACGTGGCCGCTGGTGTATCTGGCGTCGAAGTCGCGCATGATCGCCAAGCCAGCGTTCAACGGGTTGGGCGCGGTGCAGCGGATCGCACAGGAACGACGAGCCGCCTCATATGCGGCCACGGAACAGGGATAGGCAGATGGCTGCGAACGATTCCAATGACCTCGACACGACGAGCGTCATCGAACCGCCCGACATCGAGTCGGTCAGCGCGCCGAAGCACGGCTTCCTCACGCAGCTTTACACCGGCACCGGGGCGTTCAACATCATCGGCCGACGGAAGGTGTGGTTCGCGGTCAGCGGTCTGATCCTCACGATCGGCATCGCGAGCATCATCATCCGTGGTTTCACGTTCGGCATCGACTTCATCGGCGGTACCCAGGTTTCGTTGCCGGCCGCCGGCGCACACGAAACAGCCACGGTGCAGCAGGTCGAGGATGTCTTTACCAAGACATTGGGCAAGGCTCCTCAGTCGGTCCAGACCGTTGGCACGGGTGACTCGGCGACGGTGCAGATTCGGTCGACGACGCTGTCGAACGACGAAGTAGACAAGCTCCGCAGCGCGCTGTTCGACAAATTCCAGCCGAAGGGCAAGGACGGACAGCCGAGCAAGTTGGCGATCAGCGATTCCGGAGTGTCCGAGACGTGGGGCCAGCAGATCACCCACAAGGGCGTCATTGCGCTGGTGGTGTTCGTCGTCCTGGCGGCGATCTATGTCGCAATACGATATGAGCCCTACATGGCGGCCGCGGCGTCGGCCGCGATGTTCTACACGGTCGTCACCACCGCTGGCATTTACTCGCTTGTCGGATGGGAAGTAACCCCAGCAACCGTGATCGGGCTGCTGACGATTCTGGGATATTCCATCTACGACACTGTCGTTGTGTTCGACAAGGTGGAGGAGAACACCCACGGTTTCGAGCACACCACTAGACGCACTTACGCCGAACAGGCCAACTTGGCGGTCAACCAGACATTTATGCGGTCTATCAACACGGGCCTGATCGCGATGCTGCCGATCGTCGCCTTGATGGTGATCGCAGTGTGGATGCTCGGTGTCGGGACACTGAAGGATCTGGCCCTGGTCCAGCTGATTGGTATCTTCACCGGCCACTACTCGTCGATCTTCTTTGCGACGCCGCTGCTGGTGTCGATGCGCGAGCGCACCGACCTGGTAAAGAACCACACTCGCCGCGTGCTCAACCGCCGCAAGTCGTCGACCGAGCGCGGCAGTGCCGGCGGCGAGGAAGTGAGTGTCGGTGCAGTGGCGGTCGATGCACCGGAGAAGCCGGCGCCGGGGGCCAAGCCGTTGCGCCCGACCGGTAAGCCGTCGGGTAAGCGAAACAGCCGGGGCTAGCCCTTGATGCCCGCCCGGTTCCGCCGAACCGCATTGGCTGGTGCGGTGCTGTTGGTGGCCGGTTTCGGCCTGTCCGGTTGTGGCAGTTCGACCGACGCCGTCGACTACATCGTCGACGGCGCGCTGCCCACCTACAACACCGCGTCGGTCATCGGCGCGGCTTCGGGTGCGCCGCAGGCATTTTCGCGGGTGCAGACGGGTTTCAACTTTCGAGGACCCGACGGCCAGGTGGTTGCCGACCGCGACTTCGGCACCGTTTCGGTGGTCGGACGTTCCCCGCTGACCCTCGACTACAAGATCAACGACAGTGCCGTGTACTCCGACGGCAAACCCGTCACGTGTGACGACATGGTGCTGGCCTGGGCCGCGCAGTCGGGCCAGTTCCCGGCGTTCGACGCGGCCAGTCGCGCCGGGTACGTCGACGTGGCCGCCGTCGACTGCACGCCGGGTCAGAAGCGCGCTCGCGTCACCTTTGTTCGAGACCGCGACATCACCGACTATGGGCAGTTGTTCGCCGCGACGTCGCTGCTGCCGGCGCACGTGCTGGACGACTCGCTCGGTCTCGGGGACGGCGGGGTGACGAAGGCGCTGCAGACCGGCGACGGACCGGCCATCGACAAGATCGCCGCAGCGTGGAACACCACCTGGGACCTGAAACCCGACGCGGACCTCAAACGGTTCCCGTCGGCCGGCCCGTACAAGCTGGCGTCGGTGGCGAAAGACGGCTCGATCACCTTGGCTGCCAATGACAAATGGTGGGGCGCCAAGCCGGTGATCGGCGAGATCACGGTGACCCCGCGGGGTGCGGACCTGGTGAGCCGGATCAAGTCGGGCAAGGTCGAGATCGTCGACATCGCCGCCGGTGTGCTCGGCAAGGACGATGTGCCGGCGAGCTACGTGCGCACCGACAGCTCGTCCGACGACATCCAGCAGTTGATCTTCGCGGCCCAGGGTGCGTTGGCTGATCCCGGTGCGCGCCGCGCCGTCGCGCTCTGCACGCCGCGGGACGCCATCGGCGCCGCGGTCGGGGTTCCGGTCAGCAACGCCCGGCTGAACACGGCGTCGGACGATTCTCTCACCGTGGCCGAAAACGTCGATGCAAGCGGACAATTCGCCGCCGCTGACGTCGACGGGGCACGGGCCGCGGCGGGCGGCCAGCCGCTGACCGTGCGCTTGGGTTATCGCGGCCCGGACGCGCGGCTGGCCTCGGTGGTCGCCGCGATCACGAAGTCGTGCGCCGCTGCGGGTATCACCGTGCAGGACGTGGCCTCGCCGACGGTGGGTGCACAAAGTCTGCGCGCCAACGACATTGACGTGCTCTTGTCCGGTGGCGGGGGAGCGGCGGGCAGCGGGTCCAGTGGCTCGTCGGTGGCGGATTCCTACGCCCTGCACGGCGGCAACGGCAACAATCTCTCCGGATATGCCAATGAACGCGTCGACGGCGTCATCGCGGCCCTCGCGGTGACCACCGACCCCAAGGAGCAGGCGCGCCTACTCGGTGAAGGTGCGACGGTGCTCTGGGGTGATGTGCCGACCCTGCCGCTGTATCGGCAGCAGCGGACGCTGCTGGTATCGAAAGACATGACGTTGGTGCGCGGCAATCCCACGCGGTGGGGTGCCGGCTGGAACATGGACCGTTGGGGAAGCAAGTGAACGATCTGAATGCCCTCTTCGCCGAACTCGTCCGTGAGGTGCCGGATTTCCCGGAGCCCGGCATCCAGTTCAAGGATCTGACGCCGCTACTGGCCGACGGCCGCGGGCTGGCGGCCGTGACGGCCGCCCTCGCCGAGATCGCCGAGGGCGTGGACCTGGTCGCGGGTATCGATGCTCGCGGCTTCCTGCTGGGGGCCGCGGTCGCGACGCGGCTGCGCACCGGTGTCCTCGCGGTCCGCAAGGGCGGGAAGTTGCCGCCGCCGGTGTACAGCCAGACCTACACACTGGAGTACGGCACCGCAACGCTGGAGATTCCCGCTGACGGGATCGATCTGACCGGCCGGCGCGTTGTCGTCATAGACGACGTGCTGGCTACCGGCGGAACGGTTGCTGCGACGGTGCGGCTGCTGCAGGCAGCAGGTGCGACGGTGACCGCGGCCGCGGTCGTGCTGGAGCTGAACGGCCTCGGTGGACGCGCTGTGCTGGAACCGCTCCCGGTCACCAGCCTGTACGTGGTCTGAGGGGCTATTCTCGACAAACCAGGTGTAGGAGGTGTGCGGCGTTGGCTGACGACAAGGTGACGCAGGTCCAGTCGGCGCCGACTGAGCCGTCGCCAGGGACGTCGCTGGAGACGACCAAGACCACCGTCAGCGCATCCCGCCGGGTACGTGCCCGGCTCGCGCGACGGATGACCGCTCAGCGCAGCATGGTTAACCCGGTCCTCGAACCGTTGGTCGCCGTGCACCGGGAGTACTACCCGAAGGCCGACCTGGCGATCCTGCAGCGCGCCTACGAGATTGCCGAGGAGCGGCACGCGCCGCAGC
The DNA here is from genome assembly GCF_010730955.1 of Mycolicibacterium aubagnense. NCBI lineage: Bacteria > Bacillati > Actinomycetota > Actinomycetes > Mycobacteriales > Mycobacteriaceae > Mycobacterium > Mycolicibacterium aubagnense. Next base: position 160,675 of record NZ_AP022577.1, read on the forward strand.
TGCGCAAGTCCGGTGACCCGTACATCACCCACCCGCTGGCCGTCGCCAACATCCTGGCCGAACTCGGCATGGACACCACGACGCTCGTCGCCGCGCTGCTGCACGACACCGTCGAGGACACCGGATACACCCTGGAGGCGCTCACCGCCGAATTCGGCACCGAGGTCGGCCACCTGGTCGACGGCGTCACCAAACTGGACAAGGTCGTGCTCGGCTCGGCCGCCGAGGCCGAGACCATCCGCAAGATGATCATCGCCATGGCCCGCGATCCCCGCGTGCTGGTGATCAAGGTCGCCGACCGGCTGCACAACATGCGCACCATGCGGTTCCTGCCGCCGGAGAAGCAGGCCCGCAAGGCCCGCGAGACGCTGGAAGTCATTGCGCCGCTTGCTCATCGGCTCGGTATGGCCACCGTGAAGTGGGAGCTCGAGGACCTGTCCTTCGCTATCCTGCACCCCAAACGGTACGAGGAGATCGTGCGGCTGGTCGCCGACCGGGCGCCGTCGCGTGACACCTATCTGGCCAAGGTGCGTGCCGAGATCGCCAGTTCGCTGCTCGCCATGAAGATCAACGCGACGGTCGAGGGCCGGCCCAAGCACTACTGGTCCATCTACCAGAAGATGATCGTCAAAGGCCGCGACTTCGACGACATCCACGACCTGGTGGGCGTGCGCATCCTGTGCGACGAGATCCGGGACTGCTACGCCGCAGTCGGCGTCGTGCACTCGTTGTGGCAGCCGATGGCCGGCCGATTCAAGGATTACATCGCGCAGCCGCGCTTTGGCGTCTACCAGTCGCTGCACACCACAGTCGTCGGCCCGGAGGGCAAGCCGCTGGAGGTGCAGATCCGCACCATCGACATGCACCGCACCGCGGAGTACGGCATCGCGGCGCACTGGCGCTACAAGGAAGCCAAGGGCCGCAACGGTTTGCCGGCAGGCGGTCATGCCACCGAGATCGACGACATGGCGTGGATGCGCCAACTTCTCGACTGGCAGCGGGAAGCCGCCGACCCCGGCGAGTTCCTGGAGTCGCTGCGCTACGACCTTGCCGTGCAGGAGATTTTCGTGTTCACGCCGAAGGGTGACGTGATCACGCTGCCCGCCGGTTCGACGCCCGTCGACTTCGCGTACGCGGTGCACACCGAGGTCGGCCACCGCTGTATCGGTGCCCGGGTCAATGGGCGACTGGTGGCACTCGAGCGCAAGCTCGAGAACGGCGAAGTGGTCGAGGTTTTCACCTCCAAGGCGCAGAACGCCGGTCCCTCCCGCGACTGGCAGACGTTCGTGGTGTCGCCGCGCGCGAAGGCCAAGATCCGGCAGTGGTTCGCCAAGGAGCGGCGTGAAGAGGCGCTGGAGACCGGCAAGGACGCCATCGCCCGTGAGGTGCGCCGTAGCGGAATGCCGTTGCAGCGCTTGATGAACGCAGAGCTCATGGCCGCGCTGGCCCGCGAGCTGCGCTACGCCGATGTCTCGGCGCTGTACACCGCGGTCGGCGAGGGCCATGTCTCGGCTCGGCACGTCGTGCAGCGGTTGGTGGCCACGCTCGGTGGTGACGACGAAGCCGCCGACGAGATCGCCGAACGGTCGACGCCGGCCACCATGCCGGTGCGACGACGCACGAACGACGATGTCGGCGTGGCTGTTCCGGGCGCGCCCGGGGTGCTGTGCAAGTTGGCCAAATGCTGTACGCCGGTGCCCGGCGACAACATCATGGGCTTCGTCACGCGTGGTGGTGGCGTCAGCGTGCACCGCACCGACTGCACCAATGCCGCGTCGCTGCAACAGCAGGCCGAGCGCATCATCGACGTGAAGTGGGCGCCGTCGCCGTCGTCGGTATTCTTGGTGGCCATTCAGGTCGAGGCACTGGACCGGCACCGGCTGCTCTCCGACGTCACCCGGGTGCTCGCCGATGAGAAGGTGAACATCCTGTCGGCGTCGGTGACCACGTCCAACGATCGAGTTGCGATCAGCCGCTTCACTTTTGAAATGGGTGACCCGAAGCACCTCGGCCACGTGCTGAACGTGGTGCGCAATGTCGAGGGTGTGTACGACGTCTACCGCGTGACTTCCGCCGCCTGACGCTGGTTTTCTGCTGCCGCTCGTGATTTGAGCAAACTCGTGGTCGGCGCTGTGCGAGATTGGTGCAGGACTGGGGTTGGTGGTGCGGGTAATCTCAGATGCGGGACTGTCCAGATGTGGGGGTGGACGCGTTGAGCGGTGAATTGAAGGTCGATCTGGAGACGATGTCGTGGTCGGCGGCGGAATCGGTCCAGCGAGCCCCGGCCCCGAACGTACCTGCCGCCGGTGATCCGGTCAGCCTGATGCTGTCTTCGTATCTTCCAGGGTTAGTCGACGGGACTAACGAAAAGGTGGCGGCGGCGCAGTCGGAAGATCAAGCCCTTGCCGGCAAGGTTTCCTCTGCCCGGGGCGCCTACCAGAACGCTGACGACGCGGGTGGACAAGCGATCCAGAAGGCCGGTGAGACCCTCAATCCGGCATCCAGTGCTGGCAAGCCCGGCGGTGGTGCTGACGGCGGAATGGGTCAGTTCGGCCAGATGATGGGCATGGCGATGCAGGCCTTCCAGGCGCCCGCCCAGGCCATGCAGGCGCTGGGTTCGGTTCCGCAGACGGCGATGCAGGCCGCTCAACAGGTCGGGCAGCAAGTCCAGCAGTTGGCGGGCCAGGCGGGCAAGGACGGCGGCAAGCCTGGCGATGCTGGCGCTGGCGCAGCAGGTGCAGGTGGGGTCGGTGGCACCCAGACCAAGCCGGAAGATCGCAAGCCGGGCGAGGAAAAGGCCGAGGACAAACGGGACGAGAAGCCCGAGGAAAAGAAGGACCCCGAGGCCGACAAGAAGCACGCGGCAGCCGGGCCGAGCAGTGGCACATCAGCGCCGGTGCCGCCGTTGACTCCTGCGCCGCGTTCCGGGCGGCATGCCGCGAATCCCGCGGTTGATGTGTAATTTTCGGTCTTGACTGTTTTGCGTTGTGTGTTTGTGAGGGAGGGGCGATCTGTGACGCAACCGCCGACGTGGGGTGCGCCCCCGCCGCAGCCGCCGGGTGGCTGGCAGAATCAGCCGGGTCCGGGCGGGCAGTGGGGTCAGCAGCAGCTGTGGCCGGCTCCGGTGCCGCCGAAAAAGGGCGGTGCTGCCAAGTGGGCCATCGGGGCGGTGGCGTTGGTTGGGGTGATCGCGGTGACGGCCGTAGTCGCGGTGTCGTGCACCAAGAACAGCGGTGGTAGCAACGGTGGCAGTACTTCTGCTGCGCCGTCGGACGTCGCGAGCGCCAACGACAAAGGGCCCGTAGGCATCATTACCGAGGACCCGTCGTGTGCGCCGTGGGTACCCATTACCAACACCCTCGGAGACCTGGAAGCAAAGGGCTGGAGAGATCGAGACCCGTCCATCCCAGCAGCGTCGTGGACTCCCGAGGTCAAGGCTCAGTATGACGCAATTAGCAAGGCGTGGCGGAAAGGCGCCGATCAGACTGTGCAACTGGCCAAGACTACGCCTCACCGGGTGATGCGTGAACTGTATTCGCAATCGATTGCGTATATGCGTGCATATGCGGACAGTATCCCCACGTATACTCAAGCGGACGACAGTCTCGCCCGTGCCGCAACTACGACCGGTCTCGTAATTACATATATCTGCAACGCGATTTCGTCTGGTTCGGCGGCCGCACGCGCGGCCTTAGTTCCCGCCCTCGCGGCACCGGCAGCGGTTGCTCCAGTCGGAGATCTATCGAATCCACAACGACTATTTGGCACTCCAGACGTGGTGTGTTCCGACTTGACACCTACGCTTGAGCAATTACTCGAGAGCCCAGTGTTCAAGAGTTGGCTGAACACGAATCCGCAGATTCCGGTAGCCAATTGGTCTCCGGAACAGCAGTCCCTTACCGACGCTGTAGTGCCGATTATGTCGTCAACAGCTGATGCTCTGGAGAAGCTTGCACACAGGACTTCGAATGCCGTCGTTCAGGATTTCATCTTGCTTGGCGTGCAGTATCGGCGGACTTATATCGAGTCACTGCCCACCTATCAGCCCTCTGACTCGAATATCTATTTGGCGGGTCAATACGCGCCCGGTGTAGTGGCGATGGCGTGCAAGTAAACTGCGGGCGCGAAGGGTATACGAACGTTGGTATTTGATAGCTGTGTAGGCCTTTTAGCGCCGCTGTTTGCTTTAGACGAACGCGCAGAGGTACCGGCGGAAGGGTGAAACCGTGCCAGAAATTGTGCCCTATGATGATGGCGATTGGGGGAAACAGACCGTAGTCGGACCCGCATTTCCCAACGTTCACGAGAATGCGCTGAACGAACTGGCTGAAAGCCTCATGGCTTTGGGCGATCGTCTCGACGGCGAGGTAATCCCGCACCATGCCCACCAGCGAATGCAGTTGTCTGATTGGGAAGGGGAAGCTGGTCGGTTGGCGGAGGCCGCGGCGGGGGGTGTGCTTGGCTCATATGGGGATGCGTGCAAAGCCGCATACGAGGCGGCGCGAAAGGTGTTCCGCGCGGAATCTGCGGTAGTACAGACTAAGAACGACGTCAATAACACGGCCCGCGCTGTCCAGAGTGGCTGTCAGGCGTTCTACGACGCTAGCAAAGCAATGTTTGCGGCTGGCGAGGCTAATCGAGCGAGTGACCCGGTAGCTGCCAGTGCATTTTTTCAATCTGCTGCGCTGTTTACTGCACAGATCCAGACCCTAATCAAGGTGGGGTTGGCTGAAAACATTGCTGCGGTGGCCGCGTGTGCGACTGGACTGGCAAAAGAACTGGGCGTTCCACCAGGTACTCCGGGGGCGGATGGAAAGATGCCGCCACCACCTCCACCGCCGGTTCAAAACGCCGGTGCGCCCGGCATGGCACCGGTTTCGGTGGTGCCGGGTAGCCCGTCGGGGTCTGGTGGTACACAGGGGGGTGGTTTGCTAGGCGGCAACAATTCTCACGGGGGAGGCCAGCCGCCTTCCCCGCAAGCGAATGACACACCGGAAACAAGCCAGAGTGGTGGTTCCACGGGCGGCCCGAGTTCCCATGGTGGTGGTGAGCCGCCCAAACAAGAACTGCCCAAACCAGAAATGGCCGCAAATCAAAAAGGCGGATCGCTGGACGGCCCGGGTCACGGCACGCCGACTCAGGCTACTGCGGCCGGCACTGCTGACGTAGCTCCCGGCGCGGGTCCTGCTGGCGGCGCGCCTCCGCCTGCTGGTGGCATCAACGCGGCGATGGGTCCATCAGGTTCGCGTCCGACTTCGTCAGCGACAACGTCGGCCAGTGCGCCGTCAACGTCGTCGGCAGCCACCTCGGCGTTGGGCAGCCCGTCCAGCTCCGCGACCGGCCAGCAAAGCACCGGCCAGCAAACTGGTCAGCAGGGTCAGGGTCAGCAGACGCCGAAGAATCCGTTCGGTCAACTCCCGACGCAGCCGTTGTCCGCAGCCGCGAACACCGCTCCACTAGCGGCTCCCGAGCAGGCCACCCCAACCGGCACAGGGTCAGGCACCCCGACGGCAGCAGGTAGTGGCGCAGCCACCGGTACCAGCGGAGCGGGTGCGGCGCCTGTCGCGCAGGCAGCGGCGAGCACCGCGGCACCGGCCACGGGCACACCGGCTGGCGCTGCTCCGGCCGCCCCGTTGGGTCCTGCGCCGACGCCGTCGCCGGCGGCGCCGGTCGCGCAGCCGACCACGGGTGCCGCCGGTACCGGTCCGGGTGTGGCGCCGATGTCGGCCAACCAACAGCAGAACGCTGCTGCGGCGGCCCCGATCCCGGTCACGGCGGCGCGGGCAGAGCGCGATGCGATGTCGGCCGCGGCACGGGCCGGTTTGGTTCGCAAGTCAGCGGGCGATGCGGATGTGCAGTTTGCCGAGCGCATCGCAGCGGCCTTGCACGCCCCGCCGTCGATCCCGCCGATGGCGTGGAACTTCGTGTGGGCGGTGGGCGTGACGTCCAATGGCGAGATCATCGCCGCGAATTCCTATGGGGTGTCATTCATTCCGGATGGCATGTGCCTGCCGTCGCAGGTCATCTTCGTGAGCGCCGACGAGAGGATTCCAGCCGGTCAGCGCGGCCGCTGGGTTCGCGAGCCGTTCGTCGCGCTCCAGGCGTGGTGCGCGTTCTACGAGAAGACGCTGAAGGTCGTCATCGGCACCGAGCAGGAAGTGCAACGGTTCGCCGGCAGTATGCAGACGAAAATTATTGCGCCCGAGGATATTCCGACCGACGGGCTGATGAAGGGCCGGACTCGCCTGGAGGTCATCGCTCCCGAGGCGGCGGCGAAGCTGGCCGAATGGCCGGACGCACAGCTGCATGAGGCGTTGCCACCGCAGCCGGTTCAGCTGATTCCACCGGACCCCGCCGCGATCGGCAAAGCGTGGATGGAATCGATCAGGCCGCTGATGCAGACGACCGGCGAGACCTACCGTACGGCGCATCTGGAGAAGCTGGCTGCCTACGGCAGGCTGCAGGAGGCGGCGGCGCTGTACCGGGCGTACACCGCGCCATACGTGGCCGACCTGCGGGCGGCGATCACCGATTGGGTGTGGTGGCAGCAGTTCTCGACCATCCAGGGCGACGCCCAGCTGGTGGAATTGGGCGCGTAGGCGACTACATGCCCTTGGGCAGCATTGCCAGCTGGCGGCTCTGGACCACCACCTGCCCCGTGGAATCGAGGATGACGTGGTCCTCCTCGAACCACGTCTCGCCGACCACGGTCGAGCTGGCCTGCACCCGCAGCCAGCCCGGCGCCGGCCGCCGCCGCACGTAGGTGGTGAGCTGCACGGTCGGCGTCCAGCCGAAGTGCCCCTGATTCATCGTGACCGGGGGAGTGATGTCGCCCGCCATCAACGCGAACAGCAGGGCGGTGTCCGGATTCGCCTCGTCATCGGCGAAGGGCCGCAACCACATTCGGTTCACGGGGTCGCCCTCTTCGCCGGAGAGGAACGGCGTCGCACCATCGAGCAGGAACTGGCAACCCTGCGCCACGTGCACAATCTCGCCAACCGCATGGCCACCGGTCACCGGCACGGCGTCCGCGGGCGGCTCGACCGGCAGGTACGACACCCCAAGCGATTCCTGGTAGCGCGGCGGCTTGGCGTCGAGCGGGCCGAGCGTCACCGCACAGCGGACTGCCGCGCGCCCGTTCTGCGACAGCTGCACGTCGACCAGCGCCACCTGGCGCCCGTGCTTGCGCACCGTCGTGGTCAGCTGCACCTCACCGGGATCGGGGGCGTTCAGGTAGTTGGCGGTCACCGCGACCGGCGCCAGCTCGGACTCCCGACCGATGGCCTGCTGCGCGGCCGCGGCACACACCGCCATCATGCAGCCCCCGTGCACCTTCGGGCCGATGGTCCATACCGGATCGATCGTGGCGGTGAAGGTGCCCTCACCCACCGCGGTGACGGTGGTGAGGTCGGTGAATGGGTGCGCAGTCATCTCTTCTCCAACGATGCCGTGGTGGTTGCTGATTCCGGAACGGGCAAAGTCCGCTACCTATTCAGCCGGATTTCGATGTCACCTGCGGAAACGGTGGCAGCATTCGGATCATCGGTGACGATCACGCCAACCCGATTGCCGGACCCGCGGTCTACGAAACACAACGGACCGTGCCCGCCCTTCTGCAGATGTTTGTCGCCCCACTGGCTCATCGCCAGGTACACCGGCAGCAGGTCTTCGCCGGCCTCGGTCAGTCGGTACTCGTCGCGGGCGCGCTTGCCGGGCTCCTGATAGGGCACCCGGACCATCAGTTCCGCGGCCTCCAACTGCTTGAGTGCCCGCGACACAGCTGGAGCCGACGTCCCGATCCGGTCGACGAAGTCTTCAAATCGGGTTGTGCCGAAAAGACTCTCGCGAACGGCGAGGAAAACGGTCTTGGTGCTGAGCAGGTCCAGAAGCTTGGCCACCGAACAGGCATTACCGATCGACCACTGCCGGTCGCGCAGTCTTTCTTCGAACTCCATCACATACCTTCTTTTGGATAACGCTTGCGTTACTCAGATATCCGTGCTTCCATCTTAGTAACGACATCGTTATTCAGCAAGGGAGAGTGGTCTACATGGTGGCAGTGGCGGGCAAAGTGGTCGTGGTGACCGGCGGTCGACGGGGTCTCGGGGCCGCTCTGGTCGACGAGCTGCTGGCGCGGGGAGTGCGCAAGGTGTACTCGACGGGCCGTTCGTCGTTCACCGATGAACGCGCGCAAGTGGTCCCGGTTGAGCTCGAAGTACGCTCGGAGGCTTCAGTTTCCGCGTTCGCCGATATCGCGTCGGACGCCGAGATCGTTTTCAACAACGCCGGCATCCTGTTGCCCGACGCGCTGCTGACAGGCAGCTTCGATGACATCGAGACAACGTTCGACATCAACGTCTTCGGGCCGCTGCGGGTGGCCCGCGCCTTCGCGCCGATCTTGGCGTCCAATGGAGGCGGCGCACTGGTCAACATGCATTCGGTGCTGTCGTGGGTGGCCGGAAGCGCAGCCTATGGCGCCTCCAAGGCAGCAATCTGGTCGGTGACCAACTCGCTGCGCGGCGAGCTCGCTGCACAAGGCACTCAGGTGGTCGGTGTCCACGCCGGACTGATCGAGACCGAGATGGCCGCGAACATTCCCGGTCCCAAGACCACGGCGGCAGACATCGCCACACGCATCATCGACGGCCTGGAATCCGGCGCGGTCGAGGTCCTGGCTGATGACGTGTCGGTGGGTGTGAAGTCCGCGTTGTCCGGTCCTGTGGAGAACCTGACCTTCGCGATGGCGGTCTGAACCATCATGCCGCTGTGGACCATTCATCACACACCGGATTTCTTCACCGCCGAGGACAAGCGCGAGCTGGCCTCGCGCATCACCGATCACTACGAGAAGGCCGGGCTGCCGCGCTTCTACGTCGTGGTGATCTTCACCGAAACGCGCTCGGACAACCTGTATGTCGGCGGTGAACAGACCGAGGTTGGGCTACGGGTCGTCATCGACCACATCGCCCGTCACGCCCCGGACAAGAAGAGCCGCAACGGGATTGCCCACTGGATCAAGTCGATCCTGAGCCCGTACCTGGAAGCACACGACAACCCGCACTGGGAGTTCCACGTCGACGAGACCAGCGAGGACCTCTGGATGATCAACGGCTTGATCCCGCCACCCATGGGCTCCGACGCTGAAAAGCGTTGGGTCGCAGACAACGCGGTATCGGCGTACTGACCGCGACGATGCTGCCGCCCGGGGTCAGGACCCCAGCGGCAGCATCGCCATCTGTCGGCTTTGCACGACCACCTGGCCATTGGCGTCGAGGATGAGGTGATCCTCCTCGAACCAGGTGTCGCCGATGACGGTGGAGCTGGCCATCACGCGCAGCCAGCCCGGTGCCGGCCGGCGGCGCAGATATGTGGTCAGCTGAACCGTCGGCGTCCAGCCGAAGTGTCCCCGATTCATCGTGACCGGGGGTGTGATGTCACCGGCCATCAACGCGAAGAGCATGGCCACGTCTGGGTCGGCTTCGTCGGAGGCGAAGGGACGCAACCACATCTGGGTCACCGGCTCACCTTCGGCTCCGGTCAGGAACGGCGTGGCGCCGTCCATCCGAAGGTCGCATCCGTGCGCCACATGGACGACCTGGCCCATGGGATGGTCCGGGGTGACACGAAGCGCGTCGTCCGGTGGCTCTACCGCCATCGCGCTCGCGGCCAGCGGCACCTGATGTCGCGGCGGCTTGGCATCGAGCGGCCCGAGGGTGACCGAACACGTGACGGCGATCCGGCCGCGCTGGGACAACTCCACCTCGATCAAGTTCACCTGCCGGCCCCGTTTGCGGATCGTGGTGCTGAGCTGGACCTCGCCCGGATCGGGCGCATTGAGGTAGTTGGCGCTCAACGCAACGGGGCCCAGATCGGCGGCGTCCGGAACGCTGCTTCGAGCGGCGGCGGCGCACAGTGCCATCATGCAACCCCCGTGCACCTTGGGGCCGATGGTCCACATGTCGTCGATGTGGGCGGTGAATACGCCGGCATCGACGGCCGTGACGGTGATCAGGTCAGTGAACGGCTGAGGGGTCATGCCATCTCCAATTCCGGTGTTGCGGTTACGGTTCGCGCGGCGCGGGCGGGACGGGTCCGGACCTTCAGCGGCCACCAGAACCATCGCCCGAGCAGTGCCGCGATCGACGGGGTGATCAGCGAACGCACCACGAAGGTGTCGAACAGCAGGCCGAGCCCGATGGTCGTGCCGATCTGGCCGACCGATCGCAGGTCGCTCGCGACCATCGAGATCATGGTGAACGCGAACACCAGCCCGGCTGCGGTGACCACGCCGCCCGTGGCGCCGATGGCGCGAATCAGCCCGGTCCGCAGGCCCGCACCGATCTCCTCCTTGAAGCGCGACACCACCAACAGGTTGTAGTCGGAGCCGACGGCCAGCAGCACGATCACCGACATGGCGATCACCAGCCACTGCAACTCGATACCCAGGAAGTATTGCCAGATCAGGACCGAGAGACCGAAGGACGCGGCGAGGGACAGCACCACGGTGCCGACGATCACGATCGAGGCGACGAGCGCCCTGGTGATCAGCAGCATGACCACGAAGATCAGGATGATGGCGGCCAGGGCCGCGATCAACAGGTCGTAGTGCGCGCCCTGCTGGATGTCCTTGTAGGTGGCGGCGGTGCCGCCCAGGTAGAACTTCGCGCCGGCCAACGGAGTGCCCTTGACCGCCTCCTTGGCGGCCTGCAGCTCGGCGTCGACGTGCGAAATGCCTTCCAGGGTGGCCGGATCCACGTCATGGGTGACGATGAATCGGGCTGCCTTGCCGTCGGGGGAGAGCATCAGCTGCATACCCCGCTGAAAATCGGGGCTGCTGAACGCTTCTGGCGGCAGGTAGAACATGTCGTCGTTCTTCGCGTCGTCGAATGTCTGGCCCATGGCCGCCGCGGTGTCGGTCATGCGCTCCATCTGCGTGACCATGCCGTCGAAGGTGCTGCGCATGGTCTGCATCAGATCGCGGACGTCGCTGGCCAGGCTGATCATCGGCGGCAGCTGCGCAGCGATCTGCGGCGTGACCACATCGAGCTTCGCTGACGCGTCCGACAGCGCCTTGGTGTTGTCGGCCAGCTGGTCGAAGCCGTCTGTGGCATCGAACACCGAGCGCATCGCATGACAGATCGGGATGTCGAAGCAGTGCGGCTCCCAATAGAAGTAGTTCCGCAAGGGGCGGAAGAAGTCGTCGAAATCGGCGACCTGGTCCCGCAATTCGGCGGTGGTGGCCGACATGTCCTGCGCCGCGAGCTGGGTGGCGTGCGTGGCATCGGCCAGCTGCACGCTGAGATCGTGCATGTGCCGCATGATGCCGATCATCGAGGTGAGGTGGTCGGTCATGGTCTGCACGTCGCCGAGCCGGGCTTTGAGGAACTGCAGATTCTCGTTCATCGACACGGCCTGGGCGCTGATCTGGAACGGCACCGAACCATGTTCCATCGGCGGCCCGAGCGGACGGGTGATGCTCTGCACCCGGGCGATCCCCGGCACCCGGAAGATGTTCTTGGCGATGCGATCCAGCACCAGCATGTCTCGCGAGTTCCGCAGATCGTGGTCGGCTTCGACCATCAGCATGTCGGGATTCATCCGTGCTGAGGTGAAATGCTCTTCGGCCGCCGCGTAGCCGATGTTGGATGGCACGTCTTTCGGCACGTAGAAGCGGTTGTCGTAGTTGGTGCGGTACCCGGGCAGGGCCAACACCCCGACCAGTGCGGTGGCGGTGGCCGCGACCAGGATGGGTCCGGGCCAGCGGACGACGGCGGTGCCGACGCGGCGCCAGCCGCGGGTCTTGTTGGCGCGCTTGGGGTCCAGCATGCCGAAGTGGGTGCTGACGACCATCACCGCGGGGGCGAACGTCAGCGCCATCACCAGGATGACGACCATGGCAGTGGCGCACGGCAGGGCCAGGGTGTTGAAGTAGTTCAACCGGGTGAACAGCAGGCACATCATGGCACCCGCGATCGTGAGGCCGGAGCCGAGGATCACGTGGTAGACACTGGAAAACGTTGAGTAGTACGCGGTTTCCCGGTCTTCTCCGGCACTGCGGGCCTCGTGGTACCGGCCGACCAGAAATATCCAATAGTCGGTGCCGGCGGCGATCGCCAGGGCCGTCAGCACGCTGACCGCAAATGTCGACAGGCTGATGGCATGGGCGTTGCCCAGCACGGCGACCAGCCCGCGGGCCATGCTCATCTCGGTCAGCACCACCAGCAGGGCGATGAATGTGGTTGCGAGGGAGCGGTATACGACCAGGAGCATCACCGCGATGACGACGAGCGTCACCACGGTCATCTTGACCATGCTCTTGTCGCCGGCCTCGTTGGTGTCCGCCACCAGGGCGGCCTGGCCGGTGACGAATGCCCGCACCCCGGCCGGTGGATGGCTGCGTTCGACGATGTGCCGCACGGCGTCGACCGATTCGACGCCTTGCGTGGAACCCTGGTCGCCGCGCAGGTTGACCTGCACATAGGCCGCCTTGTGGTCCTCGCTCTCGGAGCCCGCGGAGGTGATGCGGTCGCCCCAGAAGTCCTGCACGTGCTCGATGTGTGCGGTGTCCCGCTTGAGCTGTTGAACCAGATCGCCGTAGTACTGCCGCGCGGTATCACCGAGCGCCTGGTCCGATTCGATGATGATCATCAACACGCTGTCGGAGTCGAACTCGCCGAACTTGACTCCGATGTGCTTCGTCGCGATGACGGACGGCGCGTCCTGAGGTGAGAGTGACACGGCGTTGTGCGCGCCGACGACTTCGAGTTTGGGCACCAGCAGATTGGTGGCCGCGGTGGCCGCCAGCCAGATCAGGATGATCGGTACCGAGAGGACGCGGAGCAGCCGGGGATAGCCGCCCCGGGTGCTGTGCTGGCCGCTCATGCTGCCTTCACCAGGCAGAAGGTGGTAGCCGACGCGCCGTCGGCGGCCTGGTGGTCGCGCAGTTCGCCATTGACGGTGATCCGGCAGCTCAGCCGGCTGCTGTCGCCTTGGGCCACGAGGTTGGCGAACACGCTCGGCACCGTCGTGGTCAGGGTCTTGGACCAGGGCAGTGAGGTGAAACGCTCCTGCTGCGGCTGGGCCCGCTCATCGACGTAGCTGATCATCCCGGTGGTGTCCGACGGTCCGTCCACCTCGTACGTCACGTACTTCGGAATGGTGGAAACGATGTTGTCCGTGCGGGATTCGGTGGAGTGCTGGCTGCCGAACACGCCGTGAAAGCGGTCGATGATGAAACCACCGACCGTGACGACCCCCACAACGGTCAGTAGCACCCAGCCGCGCTGCACGGTCTTGAGCAACCAATTCATGAGAAGCCACCATACGACCGTATGTATACGCATGTATAGTTACGGTGCGGTGGCGACGATCACACCTCGTCACCGGCGGCGATTAGGGTGAAAGCATGGCGGGATCGGCACGGCAGCGGAATGTGCGTGGACAAGGGGCACTGCTGCGCGACGAAATCCTGGCTGCTGCGATCCGGGTGGTCGACTCGTCGGAGTCCACGAACGAGGTGTCGTTGCGCAGCATCGCGCGCGAGGCCGGTATCTCCAACATGTCGGTGTACGCCCATTTCGACAGTCGTGAGGACGTGCTGGCGGCCGTCGCGGAGTTGAGCTGGGACCAGGTGCGCCAGGACATTGCTGAGCAGGTACCGGCCGGCAAGACGCGACGAGAGCGGCTGCTGCTCGGTTGCCGCGCGTATGTCGCCTTCGCCCAACGCTTTCCGTTGCGGTACGTCCTGATGGTGAAGGTCGACGAGATCACCCCGTCGGCGCGTCAGGCTCTTGAGACGGTGACCCGGGGGCTGCTGGCCGCCGGCGGCATGGACCCTGACTCCGAGCCCGGTCCCGATGCGCAGCGGGTGGCCGCCGCGTTGTCGGTGGCGCTGCACGGCGTGGCGATGCTGCACCGCACCGATACCCCGCATCTGTGGATGAGCGATTTCAGCACCTGCGAGATCATCCAGACCATGGTCGACGCCGCCATCTTGCAGCTCGAGCAGGCGGCCGCAGCGCCGCGCTCGTAACCGCTACTGCTTCTTGGCCTCCCGCCAAGCCCGCTCGAACGGGAGTCGCCAGGCATTGGGTGCGATCAGTTGGTGAATGGCGTTGGGGCCCCAGGTGCCGGGCGGGTATGGTTTGGCCGGCGGCGGATCAGTAAGCAGCGCAGCCGAATTGGCCCACAGCGACTCGATGCCCTCGGCAGTGGTGAACAGCGTGTGGTCGCCGCGCATGGCATCCAGGATCAGCCGCTCGTAGGCTTCCAGCACCTGGTCGGCACCGTCGGCCTCGGTCGCCGAGAACTGCATCGACAGTTTCTCCAGCCTCATGCCCGGCCCAGGGCGCTTGCCGTAGAACGACAGCGAGACCTTCGAGTTGTCGGCGAGGTCGAAGGTCAGATGGTCAGGTCCCTGTGAGCCGACGCCCGAGCCGGCCGGGAACATCGTGCGCGGCGCCTCTTTGAACGCGATCGAGATGATCCGCATGCCTTCGGCCATCTTCTTGCCGGTGCGCAGGTAGATCGGGACGCCCGCCCAACGCCAGTTGTCGATGGCTACCTTCAAGGCGATGAACGTCTCGGTATCGGAATCCCTTGCCACGCCCTCGAGTTCGCGGTAGCCGGTGAACTGCCCGCGCACCACGTCGGACACCTTCACCGGCAGCATGGACCGGAAGACCTTGTTCTTCTCCTCGCTGATCGCCCGTGGTTCGAGCGCTGTCGGCGGCTCCATCACGACGAATGCCATCACCTGGAACAGGTGCGTCACCACCATGTCCTTGTAGGCGCCGGTGCTCTCGTAGAAGTTGGCGCGCGCATCCAACCCGAGCATTTCGGGAATGTCGATCTGGATGTGGTCGATGAAGTTGCGGTTCCAGATCGGCTCGAACAGGCCATTGGCGAACCGGAACGCCAGGATGTTCTGCGCGGCTTCTTTGCCCAGGAAGTGGTCGATTCGGAAAACCTGCTCCTCGTCGAAGGTTTCGTGGACGAAGTTGTTCAGTTCGACCGCGCTGGCCAGATCGGTCCCGAAGGGTTTCTCCATGACCACGCGGGAGCGCTCGACCAGGCCGGCCTCATCGAGTGTCGCGATCACGGCCCGCGCCGCCTTCGGCGGTACCGAAAGATAGTGCAGGCGGCGCACATTCGGGCCAAGTCTCTTTTCCGCGGCAGCCACTGCGGCAGCAAGTCCGGAGGGTCCGGCGCTCTGCGGGATGTAGGTGAGCGTCGCGGCGAACCGTTCCCACTGCTCGTCGGTCAGGCGATGACTGCCGAATTCGTCGATCGCCTCCTTGGCCAGCGCGCGAAACTCGTCGATGGTCAGGTCCTCCAACGAGGTCCCGACGATCTGGATGTCGGGTGCCAGCTCGGACTGGTCCAGGTATGCCAGTCCGGGCAGCAGTTTGCGTTTCGCGAGGTCGCCCGTCGCGCCGAACAGCACGATGACGTGCGGGTCGACGGCGACATCGTCGTGGCGGTTCGGCCGGGAGCCGGGCGCCGGGTACGAGATGGTCTGCGGTTTGGTGTTCGCCACGATGCGCATGATTCCACCGCTGCCGCGTCCGTGCAGGAGCTAGCACGAAGAAGGCCCGGTCACCGTGATCGGTGACCGGGCCTCGTTCGCGGTAGTTGTCAGTCCAGCTGGATGTACTTCACCGTGACCGGCTGCGCGGGCTTGCCGTCGCCGCCGCCGCCCTCGATGCCGTTCTGGGCGATCTTGTCCAGCGTGGCCAGGCCGGTGGCGTCGATGGTGCCGAACGCGGTGTAGCCCGGAGGCAGCTGCGAGTCCTGGTACACCAGGAAGAACTGGCTGCCGTTGGTGTTCGGGCCGGCGTTGGCCATCGCCAGCGTGCCGCGCGGGTAGACGACCGGCTGGCTCAGCGCGGGGCTGTCGGGCTGGTACTGGTTGGTCGGGTACTCGTTGGCGAACTGGTAGCCCGGGCCGCCCATGCCGGAGCCGGTCGGGTCACCGCACTGCAGGACATCAAGACCGCCCTTGGTGAGCCGGTGGCAGGGGGTGTCGTTGAAGTAACCCTGCTGCGCCAGGCTGGCGAAGCTGTTGACGGTGCACGGGGCCTTGGCGTTGTCCAGCGTCAGCCCGAGGTTGCCCTGGTTGGTGCTCATGCTGGCCGTCACCGTCGCCGGCGTGGTCGGGATCTTGCCGGTATGCGGCGGGTTGACCTTCTTGCTGGCCTGCTCCGACGACGCCGGGTACTGGCAATTCTCGCCGAGGCCGGCGGGCGCCACGAACGGCGGCAGCTTGCCGTCAGCGGGCGGGTTCTGCGCCGGGGCGGTGGAGCTCTCGGTGGACGCCGAAGCGGTCGCCGACGACGACTTGGAGTCCTTGTTCAGGTAGATGACGCCGCCGACGATGCCGCCGATGACGGCCAGCACCGCGACCACCGATGCGGCGATGGTCATGATGCGCTGCTTGCGGGCCTTCTCGGCCCGGCGCTCCAACTGCCGCTCCAGTTTGCGTTTGGCGGTCTCCCGCCGTTGTTCGTTCGTCGGCACCGCCGAAGCCCTCCTCGTCACGGTCGAGGCCACGTGCCCCGACGTATGGTCGGCACCGAGTGTGCCAGGTCACCCTGAATGTGAGGGCTGCGACCCGCGTGACCAGCCGTCAGTTGACGGTCTTGAGCTGGTCCAGCAGCGCCTGCGGGTCGGGATTCTGCAGCACGGTGTCGCCGATGTCGGAGCCGTTGAGCAGCACCGTCGGCGTCGAGTTGATGCCTGCGCTCTTGACGGCGTTGTTGACCATGTCGCGGTACTTGCCGCTCGTGATGCACTCGCCCACCGAATCGGGTGCGCCTGCCTTGTTTGCCTGCACGACCAGCTCGTCGTCGGACGGGAACGTCTCGGCCGACTCGTCGGGCTGGTGCGCGAATAGTGCGGCATGGAACCGCTGGAAGGCGGCGGTGTCGGCGTCGGCCACGCAGTACGCCGCCGCGCCCGCCCGGACCGAGTACGACTTCAGGTCACCACGGCCCAGGATCGACACCATGGTGTAGTCCACGGCGACCCGGCCGTCGGCGATCAGCTTGCTGATGGTCGGGCCGTACACCTGCTCGAACCGGCCGCAGAACGGGCACAGGAAGTCCTCGTAGACCGTCAGTGTGGCCTTCGGCTCGGAGCTGCCCGGTTTGGTCGCGACGTTCGGTGCCGCGAGACGGATCGAACGCAGCGTGGTCGGACCCGCGTCGGCGGCGGACGAGGATGTCTCGGCGGCCCCACCGATGGGGGTGTTCTGGTGGCGAAGCATGATGACCGCGGCGACACCTGCCGAGACCAGGGCGATGACGGCGATCAGGGAGAACAGCACCCAGCCGGTGCGGGATTTCTTCGGCGGCGGAAAGCCCGGAACGTATTGCGGCGCACCGTAGTACTGGGGCTGATCGGGCTGCGGGGGTCCCCACGGTCCTGGCTGAGTCATGGAGGCAGTTTCCCACGTGGGAAACTGGTTGCCGTGTTGGTGACGGGGTTTGCGGCCGGGATGTTGCAGTGCAACTGCTACATCCTCGCGGCGCGCGCCGGGTCGGACGCCATCATCGTCGACCCGGGCCAGCGGGCCATGGGCCGCATCGGCGAAATCCTGGACGAAAACCGGCTCACCCCGTCGGCGGTGCTGCTCACCCACGGCCACGTCGACCACATCTGGTCGGCGCAGAAGGTGGCGGACACCTACGGCTGCCCGGTGTACATCCACCCCGAGGACCGGTTCATGCTGACCGATCCACTCAAGGGGTTCGGTCCAGCCGTTGTGGGGAAGCTGGCCCAGCTGGCGTTCGGGGTGCTGTTCTCCGAGCCCAAGCAGGTCGTCGAACTGGACCGCGACGGAGACAAGCTCGACCTGGGCGGCATCACCGTGACGGTGGACCACACCCCGGGGCACACCAGGGGTTCGGTGGTGTTCCGGATCTCGGCTACTGATCCCGTCGCTTCGCTCGCCCAGGCCGGCCCCGCTGACCTGGCATTCACCGGCGACACCTTGTTCAAGCAGTCGGTGGGCCGCACCGATCTCCCGGGCGGCAGCGGCCGGGAGCTGCTGGACTCGATCGTGACAAAACTGTTGGTGCTCGACGACGACACCGTGGTACTACCCGGGCACGGCCCACGGACCACGATCGGCGCCGAACGCCGTACCAACCCATTCCTCGAAGGCTTATCACGTTGAGCGATTTTCAGGCGCCCAAGGGCGTCCCGGACTACCTGCCCCCGGATTCGGCGGAATTCGTCGCGGTACGCGACGGCCTGCTGAACGTCGCGCGGCTGGCCGGGTACGGCCACATCGAATTGCCGGTGTTCGAGGACACCGCCCTGTTCGCCCGCGGTGTGGGCGAGTCCACCGATGTGGTGTCCAAGGAGATGTACACCTTCGCCGACCGTGGTGACCGCTCCGTCACGCTGCGGCCGGAGGGCACCGCCGGCGTCATGCGGGCCGTCATCGAACACGGCCTGGACCGCGGCGCGCTGCCTGCCAAGCTGCGGTACGCCGGACCGTTCTTCCGCTACGAGCGGCCGCAGGCCGGCCGCTACCGCCAGCTGCAGCAGGTGGGCGTGGAGGCGATCGGCATCGATGACCCCGCGCTCGACGCCGAGGTGATCGCGGTGGCCGACGCCGGGTTCCGCTCGCTTGGCCTCGACGGTTTCCGGTTGGAGATCACCTCGCTGGGAGATGACACCTGCCGTCCCCAGTACCGGCAGTTGTTGCAGGACTTCCTGTTCAAGCTCGATCTCGACGAGGACACCCGTCGCCGCGCGGAGATCAACCCGCTGCGCGTGCTCGACGACAAGCGGCCGCATGTCAAGGAGATGACCGCGGACGCCCCGGTCATGCTCGATCACCTGTCGGAAGCTGCCAAGGAGCACTTCGACACCGTGCTCGCGCACCTGGACGCCCTCGGCGTGCCGTACGTCATCAACCCGCGCATGGTCCGCGGCCTCGACTACTACACCAAGACCACGTTCGAGTTCGTGCACGACGGCCTCGGCGCGCAGTCCGGCATCGGCGGCGGCGGCCGGTACGACGGCCTGATGAAGCAGTTGGGCGGCCAGGACCTGTCGGGCATCGGGTTCGGGCTCGGCGTCGACCGCACGGTGCTGGCGTTGAAGGCCGAAGGCAAGACGGTGGCCTCGCCCGCGGCGGTCGACGTGTACGCCGTGCCGCTCGGTGCGCCGGCCAAGCTGGAACTGGCACAAATCGTTGCGGCCCTGCGTGCTTCGGGTGTGCGCACCGATATGTGCTACGGCGACCGGGGTCTCAAGGGCGCGATGAAGGCGGCCGACCGCTCCGGCGCGAAGGTGGCACTGGTGGCCGGTGACCGCGACATCGAGGCCGGCACCGTCGGCGTCAAGGATCTGTCCACCGGTGAGCAGGTCGACGTGCCCCTCGCCGACGTCGTGACTCAGGTCGCCGCCCGGCTGCAATAACCACTCGCGAGCGTGCGTGTCTGCGCGCGACACGCCGCGTCAAGCGTGCAATAGCGTCACGTTCGCAGCTGGCGAGAGTGGCGATATTGCCCAGAGTCATCGGCGCGTCGCACGCAGACACGCACGCTCGCGAAGAGCTTCAGTGGGTCATCCGGCGGAGCATGCCGTCGCGAAGTGTCAGGGTGTGCAGCAGCACGGCGCTGACATGCGCGGCGATGGCGGCTACCAGCAGGTAGGCCACCACCGAATGGGCCTGGCGCAGAACGCCGTAAAGGTCGGCGTCGAACGGGACGATGTTCGGGAGCGTGAGACTGTCGAACACCCGGACCGGCGTGCCCGACGCCGACACCATGGCCCAGCCGACGAGCGGCTGCGTCAGCAGCATGGCGTACATCGCCAGCTCGGACCCGGCGATCAGTTTGCCTTCCAGCGGCCCCACCGTGTCGGGCCACTTCGGCGGCTTGTGTGTGAATCTATTTGCCGCCCTAGCGATCACGATGACCAGGATAGTTATGCCCAGCGTCATGTGGACGCCGACAAGCGCCGCGTGGGAGCCGATCGCATTGGTCATCGCGAAGCCGATCAGCAGTG
This sequence comes from Mycolicibacterium aubagnense, assembly GCF_010730955.1. NCBI lineage: Bacteria > Bacillati > Actinomycetota > Actinomycetes > Mycobacteriales > Mycobacteriaceae > Mycobacterium > Mycolicibacterium aubagnense. The sequence continues at coordinate 180,700 of NZ_AP022577.1, forward strand.
CGGCGAAGACCGCCACCGCCGTCAGCCAGTGCAACACACGGGTGCGGATGGGGAAGCGATCCGTCATGGCTTGGCCTCCTGAACCTGAACGGCCGGAGCGGTTTTCGGCTCGGTGGTCCGTGCGCGGTAGGACCCGGCGTACACCGCCGACCGCGCGCTGAGCAACGGATCGTCGGACGGTTCGATGCCGTCGGGCAGGACCAGGGGATCGAAGTTGATGTCGCGGGCGTTGCCGGCGGCGTCGGTCTGGGCTTCGGTGAGAGTGAGGACCCCGGCATCGATGACCTGCCGGTCGGCCGGCCAGGGCAGTGTCGGGTCGGTCGGGTCGCCGTCCCGTCCGACGGTCAGCCGCAGATTCCACTGCAGCGGAGCCTTTTTCAACTGCAGGATCAGCGCGTCGAACAACGCGTTGGGATCGTCGGATTTCGGTGGCAGGGCCGTCTGTTGCGGGACGAACGTCCAGCGGACGGGGGTGCCGACGCCGGCATGGTTCACCAGATAGAACTTGTGCAGACCCGAGAACGTGCTGTCGGCGAAACCCGGTGTGGGCGGGCTCTTCTTGAGCAGCGCCATCGCTGCCGCGGTCTCGGGGTACCGACCGAGAAACTCGGCCATCGCCTGCGGGTCGGGCTTCCCCGTGCCGGCGGCCGGCTTGGACGCCAGTAGACGGTCGTAGAAGCCCTGCGGCGAGTTGTCGAGGAACACGGGGATGTTCAGCATCGCGGTGCGCCACTGCTCGGCGCCCGGGAAGCCGATGGCCAGGCCGAGGCCCCGCGCCGCGCCCGGAGTATCGGCGACGGTCGGGTTCCCGCCCGCGAGCGAGAACCGGCCGGCCACCGGCGTCTCACCGGACCCGAACACCGCGGCGCGCGACAACGTGGCCGCGTTGCCGTTGCTCATGAAATGGCCGACCACCGAGACGCCCTTGGCGTGGTTCTTCCGGAATCCGGGGTGGTCGCCGAACACGCGTTGGAAGCCGTCCAGGAACGTCTGGCGGGTCAGGGTGCCGGCACGGCTGGTGTACGCGACCAGGCCGAGATCCACGGCGAGGAACGCGCCGACAGCACCGAGCCCCACCAGGATCGAACGCCGGGTCAGGGGAGTGCCGCGCCAGGATGGGCCGTCCATGACCACCACAGGTACCACAAATTGCTGTGGCAACATCTGCGAACGTGCGAGTACTGGTGCAGCGGGTGACGTCGGCGCGGGTGACGGTCGACGGGCAGATTGTCGGTGAGATCGCCCCCAATCCGCAGGGCCTCGTGGCGCTCGTTGGTCTGACACACACCGACGACGTCGCAGTTGTCCGCAAGATGGCCGACAAGCTGTGGCGGCTGCGCATCCTCGACGGCGAGCTCAGCGCCGCCGACGCCGCCGCGCCGATCCTCGTGGTCAGTCAGTTCACCCTCTACGCCGACACGGCCAAGGGGCGTCGGCCGTCGTGGAATGCCGCGGCGCCCGGGTCGGTCGCCGAGCCGATGGTCGACGAGTTCGCCGCGGCGCTGCGGGAGCTCGGTGCAGAGGTCGCCACCGGGCAGTTCGGTGCCCATATGCAGGTCGAACTGGTCAACGACGGGCCGGTGACGGTGCTCCTGGAACTGCAGGCCGGCTGATGCCGATGTTGCGGGATGTAACAGTCCGGTACGGTCAGTCGATATGACCGGCATGCGTAAAGCGACAGTCAAGTTCGGAGTGGTTTGTGGCGCGGCAGCAGTGGCGGCCGCTGGACTGATGGCGCCCGTGGCATCTGCCGAGCCGGCCGGTCACGAAGTCCGGTACACACTGTCGGTCGGTGGTCCGGCCACCTTCGACCTGCTGTACCTGGTCAACCAGCCGGCGAACAAGGCCGCTTACAACGCCGACGCCTACGCTTACCTGAAGCGTGAGACGGTCACCGTCGGTCCGGACGCCCCCTGGGTGTTCACCACGAGGCTGGCCGACCCGCAGTGGGCCATCTTCACCGTCAGCAGCACCACGCACGGCGGCCAGGCGGCCCCCGACTCGACGTGCGACATCGCGGTCGACGGACAGTCGGCGGCGCACCAGACCGCGCCGTACAACGTGCAGTGCCAGCTCAGCCAGTGGTAAATGCCGCTCGGCTGATGAGGTGACTCGCTAACCCGCACTTCGGGCACGAGCGTGGCGGTACCGCTCAGGACGTGCGGCTCTCCTTGCGGTTGGCCTTCATGATCGCGTCCACCAGCTCGCCCTTGTTCATGGTCGAGCGGCCGCGGATATCGAGCCGACGAGCGATGTCCATGAGATGTTTCTTGGTGGCCTGGGTGTCGACGCCCTCGGCAGACCGGCCGCGGGCGTTGGGCCCGCCGCTGCGCGCCCGCTCGTCGGACGGACCCTTGTGGCCCTTGTCCTCCCAGTGGTCGCCGACCTTTTCGTAACTGTGCTTGAGCGCCGAGTAGGCGACCCGGTGTGCCCGCTCACCTTCGCCGTAGCTGGACGCCGCCGAGTCGTGCGCTTTCGCAAAAGTGCGTTGTGCCTTGGCGCTCGACTTCTGCAGTGTGCTGGGCAGCTCACTCTTCTTGGCCTGTCCCTTCTTCGGCATCTCATTCCTCCTCGTTGGTGAAAACATGCGGTGAGCATCAGGCCGGCACCGCTTCGGTCTGACGACTCCACGCCCGATGGCGCTGAATCGTGTCGACGAAGGCCTCGATGAACAGCTCGTCGAGCGCACCGCCATGCGACGTCGTTGTGACAACGCCTCTGTCCGTGCGGGTTTCGGACAGGTCGGCCGATGCGGGATTGATTCCCGCGGCGCGCAACAAGCCGATGCCCGCGCCGAATGCGGCGATCGGTTTGAGGTGCTTGTAGGCCTCGCCGACGAAGTGGATGGCAGCACCGTCCTGAGCGAGCTGCTCAACGGATTGCAGGTCCCCCGGGATGAGTACTGCGTCGTAGACGGCCGAGGACGTCGTGTTGAGCCCGAGATCGACCTCGAGATCCCGCCCGGTGTCGGTGGTGATGGTGCCGCCGCCGGTGAGGCTGACGATATCGGCAATCGCTCCCGCCTCGCGGAGTGCGGCGGCGGTCCGCTCGGTGCCGCGCAGGTCGACACCGTCGGTGGCCAGTATCGCGATACGACGGCTGACGATGGAGTCGGCCCGCGTATTCAGTTGGGACAGCGCCGGTGATGGGGTCACGCCATTGGGGACGGCGACCTCGTCCGGTGCCATCAGCCCGAGCCGGGCGGCGACTTTCTCGGCGAGTTCGTGATCGATCATGTTGAGCTGGGCGATGAGTCGCGGCCGGATTCCTGTCTCGGGGCCCACCTTGCCGAGTTCGAAGGCGAACGCGGCGACGATGTGATCCTGCTCGATCGCGGACATGCTGATCCAGAACATCCGGGGCTGGCTGTAGTAATCCTTGAAACTCTCTGCGCGGCTGCGGATTTTGTGACCATCGACGCGTTCGGTGTAGTGCCGGAAGGCGTCCTCGTCAGCCAGCGCGGGGCAGCCACCGCCGAGATTGTTCTTGAGGTAACTCGTGGTGCCCTGTGGGATGGTGTGCTGACCGTACCCGTCGCGCTGATTGTTGGTGACCGCTGCGACGGGCCGGTTGACGGGCAGCTGCGCGAAATTCGGCCCACCCAAACGGATCAGCTGGGTGTCGAGGTAGGAGAAGTTGCGGAACTGCAGCAGGGGATCGTTCGTGAAGTCGATGCCCGGGACCAGGTTTGCCGTGTGAAACGCGACCTGCTCGGTCTCGGCGAAAAAGTTGTCCGGGTTGCGGTTTAGTACCATCCGGCCGACCGGTATCACCGGAACACGTTCCTCTGGAACAAGTTTGGTAGCGTCGAGCAGATCGAACGGGAAAGCGAACTCGTCGGATTCGGGAATCAGCTGAACCCCCAGCTCCCATTCGGGGAACTGTCCGGCGGCGATCGCATCCCAGAGGTCGCGACGATTGAAGTCGGGATCCTTGCCGGCGACCTGCTGGCATTCCTCCCAGATCAGCGAGTGCACGCCGAGTTTCGGCTTCCAGTGGAACTTCACGAACACCCCCTCGCCGGCGGCGTTCACGAGGCGGAAGGTGTGTACCCCGAACCCTTCCATCATGCGGTAGCTGCGTGGCAGAGCCCGATCCGACATCAGCCACATGATCGCGTGCAGGGTTTCCGGCTGCAGCGATACGAAATCCCACAGGGTGTTGTGGGCCGAGGCCGCCTGCGGAATCTCGTTGTGCGGCTCCGGCTTCACCGCATGCACGAAGTCGGGAAACTTGATGCCGTCCTGGATGAAGAAGACCGGAAAGTTGTTGCCGACGAGGTCGTAATTGCCTTGCTCGGTGTAGAACTTGGTGGCGAAGCCGCGCACGTCGCGCACCGTATCGGCCGAACCCCTGGACCCTGCGACGGTGGAGAACCGGACGAACACCGGTGTGCGCAGACCGGGTGTGGTGAGGAATTTCGCCGCGGTGAACTCGGCCAGTGAATCGTCGTAGGGCTCGAAGTACCCGTAGGCGCCCGCGCCCCGGGCGTGGACCACGCGCTCGGGAATGCGCTCGTGGTCGAAGTGCGTGATCTTCTCCCGCGCATGGAAGTCCTCCAGCAGCGTCGGGCCGCGCTCGCCCGCGGTGAGGGCGTCGTCGGTATGAGGAACGCGCACGCCTTGCGCGGTGGTCAGGTACGTCGGGCCGTCGTCGCTTCGTGCATGGTCGACCCGCACTTTGTCGAGCTGCTCCTGCTTCTGATCCGATGTGTCGGTCACCGTGCTTCCTCTCCTGGGGGACTCGCGGTTGGGTACCCGCCGCGCTGGTTGACAAACGCGCGGCGGGTACCGATTGCCTTTTGACTGGGGGCTACGCCGGTGATGGTGATGCCGAGCGCTCTTTGAGTTGTACCCGCCGTATTCGCTGGTCAGGTTGACTATTTCCATTGCGATCAACTCCTGTTGCCTTCGGTGACCCCCACCAGGTTTTCTGAAACGTTGCGCGAGAAGAGGTTTCCGACGGCGCCACGGCAGGTATGTCGGTAGAGCCGGAATTTTGCAACTGCGCAGGATGCGGCACTACTGCGACGCCGCATCGCAATGACGGGCAAGTTCCGCGCATGTATCTGAGACAGATAAAGGAGAAATACAGTGGGCGAAAACAAGAGCGGTCCCGAAGAGGGCCTGAAGGGCACGGTTGAGGGCGTCAAGGGCAAGCTCAAGGAAGCTGCCGGCAGCGTCGTCGGCCGGGACGACATGGTTCGCGAGGGCCAGGCCCAGCAGGACAAGGCCCAGGCCGAGCGGGATGCGGCCAAGAAAGAGGCGCAAGCCGAATCGGCCCGAGCGGGCGCGAGCGCGGCCGAAGAGCGACAGCGGCGCAATCAGTAGCCGCAGTCGCGCCAAGAACGGCCCGACCTCCCCTGCCCGTGGGGGAGATCGGGCCGTTCGGCACGAAAGCTATTGTGGGGGAGAGAAATCGGTGTGGTCCGACTGCCGCATGACCAACGGTGCGATCACCCAGAAGGTGGTGAACCCGATGAGGGCGATGCCGCCGGCGAGCCAACCGGTTGTGCGGTCAGCCACACTGCTGAAGATCAACGTGGTCACGCCGGCCAATGCAGTGCCGAGCAGGAGCAGGCCCAAGTATGCGCACCGGTGCGCCGCGCTGACCAGGAGGGTAAGGCGTCGGCGTCGAAATAGTATGCGGTGCATGCCAACTGGTGCTATGAGTAGAACAGTGGACGCCACCGAAAGGGCGACCGTCCCCAAGTAGACCGTTCGGCTGTGCGCATCGAGTTCGGTGAACCGCTGCTGGAAGGGCAGGGTCAGCAGGAAGCCGGTGAGCAGCTGTACACCGGTCTGTACGACGCGAAGTTCCTGGAGCAGATTCGACCAATTGCGGTCCAGCCGTTCGACCCGGGTTTCGTGGCGCGCCGCCCAGTCCCATCGCTGATCGCGTTGGTCGATGCCACGCACATCGCCGTCCATGGGTCACATCCCTCTGCGCCTTGGCTTTTGGACACCGCCGAGGGTGATGTGGTCGGTCGTCGACATGGGGACCCCGCTGCTCCTCACGGAGTCTCGAAAGTAAAGGTGAGCACCGCGAAGGCGGTCAGCAGCAGCACCCAGGCAGCGAGCGGCACCACGATGCCGTAACGAGTGCGCGCCGTCACGAAGGACAGCCCGATGGCGAGCAGGGCAACCACTGGCGCGCCATATTCGATGAGCCCGAACACGAATGGACTCGGTCCCAGTTTGGCGCACGCATTCTCCGAGCAACCCGCAGTCGCAAGGACTTGGAGGTACTGGTACACCACGATCACGACTGCGCCGGGCACAGTGAGCGCGACCAGCACCCAGTTGACGAGGCGCCTCCGGTGTGACGTTCGTTGGTCGTGCGTATCGCGTGCCGCGACCTGTACCTCAGACATCGCCACCTCCCGGTAGTGGGCTGATTCGTTCGGCATGTATCTGGTTGTCGTACCCGGTGTGTGGCCAGCCAAACGCAAGCAGGTGCCGTCGACTGATCCCGAGTGCCTGCCGTCTTCTCGCGGCGAACCATCCTGCACACAAACACTATTGGGTCGGCGGTGGCGCTGTGCTCACCCTGCTGGGGCGGCGCGCGGCACCATCACGGTCCACCTATTCAGGTGGTGGCCACGTGGGTGCGCGTGTAGTCTTGGAGTAACGACGCTGTTTACAGCGTGGCCGCTTAGCCAAAAGCGGAGTAGGTCGAGGGATTTCTGCTCGGCGCGTGAATTCGGTCCAGACGCGGGCCTAAATTCTCGGGTTTCGCTGACCGAAATCAAGCTCGACATTGGCAAATCGCCATTCCGCCTGGGAGGCGGAGTTCAACACGTAACTGATAAACCTTTGTCCGCGGAATGCGTAGCGCTGCGGTGAGGTGATGCCATGCGCGTGTTGTGAGCCCCTGGAGGGTGCTGCATGTCAATCCGTTTGGTGGAAGAAGATTCCCGTGAAGTCGGCGAACCGGCAGATGCCGGCGCATCGGAGGAATCGGGGCCGACGACTGGACGGCGCGAAAGTGAAGACGAGTACGGAGACGTCATCACCATGATCGCGGTGCTGAGAAAGATGCCCACTGATTCGGACTCCTACGCCCGCCAGCATGAACGGATCGTCCTGAGATGTTGCCCGCTGGCGGACCGGGTGGCGAGGCATTTCGACCGCCGGGGCGAGAATCTCGAAGATCTGACGCAGGTCGCGCGCGTCGGACTGCTGCAGGCGATCAATCGGTTCGATCCTGATCGAGGGTCGAGATTTATCGCGTTCGCGCTGCCGACGATGATGGGTGAGTTGCGCCGGTACTTCCGAGACTATGGCTGGAAAGTTCACGTGCCCAGGAGGATTCGTGATCGACAGCATGACATCGCCTGCGCCACCGCATTTTTGACCAATGACCTCAGGAGAGCGCCAACCATCGAAGAACTGGCCGACGCGCTGGACATCGACCGTGGTCAGGTCGTGGAGAGCATCGTGGCAGCCAAGGCGTATCAGCCACAGTCGCTCGACGTGAATGTCAGCGATGACGACCCGCGATCGCTGATGCTCGGCGACTTCCTCGGCGAGCTGGATGCCGGGTTCGATCGTGTCACCGATCGGGAGTCGGTGAAGTCCCTGCTGGCCGCCCTGCCTGCGCGGGAGCAGAAGGTGCTGTACCTGCGTTACTTCGGTGCCATGACACAGCGGCAGATTGCCGACTCGATCGGCGTTTCTCAGATGCACGTGTCCCGGATATTGGACCGTACGTTGCGGGACTTGCGGGCTCAGGTCGGCTGTTGCTGATTTCGTGAGGCGCTGTCATCGGCGGTGGACCGGGTCTGCCGCCGATGACTTGCATCGCACCACGGATATGCCTTGCTGCGCTGGCAGCAGCAGATGGCGACCATGAATCGGTCCGAACACACCTGGGTGCCATCCTCGAGTTCAACCTGGACCGGTCCCTGGATGAGCATGGGGCCGCGAGGCACGATGCGAACGACTCGCCTGGTGTTGCTCATGGTCTGACAGCCTCGATGACGACCAGTCGCTCGGTCCGTTGTCCACGTGGCGACCGGCCGGTGTCCTCCAGCCAGCGGGCCCGCGCGTTCATCACGGGTCCGAAAGGGATTGTCCGGCGTGCGGCGACCCGGACTCGGAGGCCACCGGATCGCAAAGCGGAAATGCTGCTCGGCACGCCGGCGAACTCCGATTGGACGATGAGCATGGTGCCGCCCGGCTTGAGCAGGTCGGGTGCCGACTTGCACAGTGGGTCGAGGACGAGCCGGCCGTCGGGACCCGCGTTGAATGACATCGGCGGGCCGCCCGCGTCCGGGACGACGGCATCGGCGTCCGGGGGCGTAGGCACGTAGGGCGGATTGCACAGCACCAGGTCGAACGGCTCCAGTTGGAGGGCGGCCGACCAGCAGCCCAGGCGGATGTCGATCACGCTGCTCGCGAGCCGGGCATTGACGCGGGCCGCCGAAATGGCCGCTGGCGAGGCATCGAAGGCGGTCACGCTGCTAGCCCCGGCATCGGACGCGACAATGGCCGCGACACCGCTGCCGGTGCACAGATCGGCCACCCGCCTGCCCTCGGGCGGGCAGCAGCTTTGCATGGTTTCGATCAACAGTCTTGAATCAGATTGCGGCAGATAGACTTCCGCGCAAGGGCGCGAGATGTCGGAGCTCAGCATCGGGCTTCCTCTCTCATTCAACCCCTCCGATATAACCGCGATGTGCCGTCGGCAAACGTGCCGAACCGGAAGCGCATGCAGCGTGCGGGCCGGCCGACGCATCGGAGTCCCGGCGGCGAACATACTGGGGTGCAACGGGTTCGACATCGAGCGAACCCCTGAAGACTGGTTGTTCAAAGCTCACCAAGGCGTCGTCGTCGGCGTTCTGCGCAGGATCAACGGCGTACCTGTGGATTTTCGGCGCTGCCCGCCGGTGCAGTCGGGCTGCCTTTTTCTTACGCGTTAGTTTGCCGTCATGTGCTCAGGGGTACTCCGTCCCATGAGACCAGAGCGGTCTGTGTAGGAGGAGCCATGTTGCGAGGAAGCGTGGGGGTCATCGTGGTGGTCTGGCTGCTGGTCGGTGTATTGGCGGCGTGGCAACGCGACTATTTCCGCGGCGGCGACACCAGCTGCGGCTCGGCGGGGCGTATCGCGCTGACCGTGGTAGCCGGCCCGTTGAACTACGCCGGTGTCAATCCGAAGGTCGTCGATTGCCGACTGCCACAACCAAGTTCGATGCGGTGAACCGTGTGTGAGATAAGGAAACGAACATCATGATTGCTTTGGGAGCAGTCCTGCTCATCCTGGGCTTCGTCTTCAACGTGTATCTGCTGTGGGTCTTGGGCATCGTGCTCCTCGTGGTGGGCGCGGTCTTCTGGCTCTTCGGCGCGGCCGGCCATGCCGTTGCCGGGCGGCGCTATTGGTATTGACACATCGGCGGCCACGACCGGTACGAGGGGGCAGGAGCGACCGGTACGAGGGGGCAGGAGCCCGGGCCCAGCAGGCCCGGGCTCTCGCCTGCTAGGCCCGGGCTCTCGCCTTCTTTGCGTTACTGACTGCGGTACTGGCCAATTCGGTTGCCTGCTCTCGTGCGGTGTCGGCCAACTCTGAAGCACGTGCAGTGGCTTTCCGGTAGGCAGTCTCCGCATACGGGGCAGCTTTTTCGAGGCCCCCTTCCAGCTTGTCGAGCGCGACACCGGCGAGTTCGCGGCCGTGCTCGAAACCTGTCTGGACGCCGTGGCCGACCTTCTCGCCCAACTCCGGCATGCGGGCGAGCGCGACTTCAGTCCGCGAAGGCACTGTGGATGAGAGGGCTTCTGCCGCCCGCTGAGCGGCCCGCCGTCCCCGCCAGCCGAGCGACGGTTTGCCGGCGGTGTCGGCCGAGGCGAGGATCAGACCGCCCAGCATGCTGAGGTCGGCAAGGAAGCCACGGCGTTTCGCGGCTTTGGCCTCGGGATCGTTCTCGGCCCAGAACATGTGATTACCCAGGTTGGCGGGAATGACTGTCGCCGCGAGCACCGCCGAGGCGACGCGCGGAATGCGGCCGGTCGCAAGCAGCAGGCCACCGCCGACCTGTGCGGCCGCGGTGGCCCGCGCCACGGCGACGGCGTTCGACGGCAAGTTGCGCGCCACCGGATCGGGCATGTCCTTCAGGCCGTCGAGTGCGGGGCGTACGGCTTGCGCACCCGAGTCGATGTTCAACAGGGTTTCGACACCCTGTCCGATGAACGCAGTGGCCAGAAGCGGACGGGCGATCCTACGAATGATCATGGGGCAGGGATTTCCCGTGCGGCCCTGGCCCAAACATCATCTGGCCGGCCGCTCGAATGGCGGTGTGCCCGGGATAGGGGATGGGGCATCCATGTCAGGCATCTCGGCCGAGATCGTCTTCGTCAGGGTCGATGTCGACGACTTCCGTCTGTTCCTGCCAGTCGTGTGCCGTTGCATCCATCGGCGGGCCGGCCGGACCGCTCACCGCGGACTCGTCGTCGGGGGCCTGTTCGTGCACGTCTCGTGACTGCTCGACGGCATCGGCATCCGGAACGGCGTCCCGAAACTGTTCTGGTGTCATGACGGTGCGGATACCCGGGCACGGAGCCCGGAAAACACTCGCAAGTCTGAGGCGCCGGTCCCCAGTGCCAACGGCGGCCGACCACGGTATCTCGGCCGTGAGCCGGCTGGATCAACTGGTCGGCGGCGTTCGTGGCGCACCGGGATGCGTATCGAGAAACTCGAGGTCGCGGTTCCGAACGCGCCGGTGCCGCAAGGCGAGCCACGTGCCACCCGCTGCGGCCAGGACCGCAGCGATCACCAGGGCCACGCCACCCGTAACCGGCTGCCCGGAGGCGAAGAAGTAGAGGCTGAGCACGAGGACGACCACGGCAACGGCGACAGCCAGCAGGCCGGGGGCGTTGGAGCCGTCCTTGAGCGACTCGCCGGCGTGCGGTCGGGTGGTGCGGGCATGGTCGACGGGATCTTTCATCGGATACCTCCTGGGGACAGTCCTCCGGTGTGCGTTACCTGTGTATTGCCCAGCGGAGGGCGGATCTACACCCGTGGTGCGGTGACGCAGACCGAATTCGGCTCAGCGGCAGCGGGTATGCGGCTCAGATTGGTTCATGGTCCCCAGGTCCTGCTCGTGAAGGCACGGACAACGTTCTCGCCCAACATGATCGACAGCAGCTCTGCGCGGGACTGCCCGCCTCCGTGTCCGAACGACCGGTGTGCACACGGGCGCCGGTTGCGACATGCGCACCGGTACGACCCCGATCCGGCCGGTCCAAACCCGGGTTTAGCGGCCCGCGCCTGCGGGTATTGCGATTTTCCCATGTGCACAGATGAATTACTCCAGCCTTTGCTCCCGGATCCCCGTGGCCCCTTGTCGAGTGTGGTGATCGAGCTGCTCGGTGAGCGGTTGCCTTCGGCCTATCTGGCTCGCATCCAGCTACCGCTCGGCGACGTCGACCCCTTCGGTCTCGATCTGCAGTTGGCGCTCTATGTCTGCTACGAGCTGCACTATCGCGGTTTCGCCGGCACCGACGAGAAGTGGGAATGGAATCCCGCGCTGCTCGATGTCCGTCACCGCATCGAAGAGCGGTTTCTCGCCGGTGTCCGCCTGCTTGTCGGTGACATCCCGCTCGACGCGTCGGCGCAGGACGAACTCGATCGCTGCGAGTCGGCACCTGTCGACCGCACGAGTCTGTCTGTCTACCTGCGAGACCGGGCAACGTGGTCGCAGATGCAGGAGTACTTCGCCCATCGTTCGCTCTATCACCTCAAGGAAGCCGATCCGCAGTCGTGGATCATTCCGCGGTTGACCGGCCGTGCGAAAGCGGCATTCGTGGCGGTCGAATACGACGAGTACGGCGGCGGTGGCGGCTACCGGACCATGCATCAGCGGTTGTTCGCAGATCTGCTCGGTGCCGCGGGCATGTGCGACAAGTACCTGCACTACCTGGGCAACGCCACGGGTGCCACGTTAGCGGTGGTGAACCTGATGTCGATGTTCGGACTGCACCGGCACCTACGGGGCGCGGCCGTCGGTCATTTCGCCGCGACCGAACTGACGTCATCACCGGCCTCGCAACGAATCGTGAAGGGACTCAACAGGCTTGGCGCGCCACAGGCGTGCGTCGAATTCTACCGTGAGCACGTCGAAGCGGACGCCGTCCATGAACAGGTGGTGCGCAAGGACGTGGTAGCCGACCTGCTAACCCGTGAGCCCGACCTCGATCGGGACGTGGTGTTCGGTATTCGCGCCTTCGATGCCGTCGAGGGGATGCTCGCGACTCATCTGCTGTCCAGTTGGGCGGCGGGATGTTCGTCGCTGCGGAATTGGCCGTGACGCCGGATGACGACCGAACTCCAGCCTGAGTAGCGCCACCAGCGCGGCCGTCAGATGCACCGGCGGCGCGAGGGCATACCGATGCTGTGTTGTGGGTGCTTTGAGAAATGTTCGGGAAATTGCGCAGACGCCGGCGAAACACGTTGCACGCCAGACGTAAGGGGTTCTGGCCCTGTTCGTCGTTCCACGGGTGGAAGTGATCAGACACCCAGAGCCCGTGGAAGCCGGCCTGCTCGGCTCGCCCGGCCTGTTAGATCAGGTCGTGGGACTCGTAACCCGGCAAACTGGAGGCGGACAATCCCCGTACCGCGTTAGGATTGCTGCGACTACCTGTCACCCCACAATGACATGACTGAAACCAACGGCGAAATCGCCGAATCCGAGTCCTGGGACGTCGCTGCCGTCTTCAGCGGCGGCGATACTCAGCATGTCGGCAGTTTTCAGTTCAGTCTCGCTGAGCAGCGGTGGGTGTGGTCGGAAGAGGTCGCTCGCATGCACGGCTACACCCTGGGGGAAGTGGAGCCCACCACCGAGTTGCTGCTGAGCCACAAGCATCCCGACGACCGTGCCAAGGTTGCCGAGATCCTCGAACGGGTGAAGACCGGCGGGTTGTACAGCAGTCGGCACCGCATCGTCGACTGCGACGGGAAGATCCACTGGGTCGTGGTGGTCAGTGACCGGATGACCGACGAGGATGGCGAAATCACCGGCACCCGCGGCTACTACATCGACGTGACCTCCGGCATTCAGTCCGATCTCACCGTGGCCATCGCCTCGGTAGTGGAATCGCGCGCCGTGATCGATCAGGCCAAGGGCATCCTCATGGCGGCCTACGGTATCGACGCCGACCGCGCCTTCGAGATTCTGAAATGGCGTTCGCAGGCCACCCAGGTGAAGCTCCGAACCGTCGCGAGCCGGTTGGTGGAGGCCGTGATGCGCGAGGGTCTGGCGCCGGAGACGGTCATCGCGATCGACCATCTGTTGCTCGCCGACGGTCCTGCTGACGAGGACGATGACGAGGCTTGACATTTTGTCGAACAATTGTTCGAATGAAGTATGCGGTGGGACGGGCAGGCGGTAGCGCAGGCCGAAGTGGATGGTGCGTTGCCCGGCCTGGAACGCCTCGGGCTGGTGCGCAGCATCCGGGTGCCGAAGTTCGATGGCATCACGTTCCATGAGGTGCTCTGTAAGTCGGCGTTGAACAAGGTGCCGGAGGCGTCGAATCTGCCGTTCCGCTACACCGTCAACGCCTACCGCGGCTGCTCGCACGCCTGCCGGTACTGCTTCGCGCGGCCCACCCACGAGTATCTGGACTTCGACTCCGGCAACGACTTCGACCGCGAGCTGGTGGTGAAAACCAACGTCGCAGAAGTGTTGCGGCGCGAGCTTTTTCGGCGGTCGTGGACGCGCGATGCGGTCGCATTGGGTACTAACACCGATCCGTATCAGCGGGCCGAGGGCCGGTACGCGCTGATGCCCGGAATCATTGCGGCGCTGGCGGATTCGGGGACGCCCTTCTCGATCCTGACCAAGGGCACGCTGCTGCGTCGCGATCTTCCGCTGATCGTCGATGCCGGCGGGCGGGTCGGGGTCAGCGTCGCGGTGTCATTGGCGATGTTGGATCCAGACCTGCATCGTTCGGTCGAGCCTGGCACGCCGACGCCGGCGGCGCGGCTGGAGCTCATCTCGGCGATTGCGCAGGCGGGGCTCGGCTGCCATGTGATGGTGGCGCCGGTACTGCCGTATCTCACCGACTCCGTCGAGCAGCTGGATGCCTTGTTGTCGCGTGTTGCCGGCGCAGGCGCGACCGGCGTGACGGTGTTCGGATTGCACCTGCGCGGCGCGACCCGCGGCTGGTTCCTGGCCTGGCTGGGCTCCGCGTATCCGGAGCTCCTGCCCAGATATCGTGAATTGTATGGTCGCGGGGCATATCTCGGCCCGGAGTACCGCGAACGGTTGCGCACCCGGGTGGCCCCGCTGGTGGTTCGGTACGGCCTAGGTAACAGCGGACACAGACCTGACACCGTGCGTACCGCCCCGGCGGCAGTGCCCGCCGGGGCGGTGCAGCCTGCGTTGTTTTGATGCTACTTGTCCAACGCACGCAGGCAGAACGCGTAGATGCGGTCGCTGCCGATAGGGGTGAGACCGAGGCCGGGGCCGAGTGCGCGCAACCGGAGGGCGCCGAAGATGGTCTGCATGACCAGTGCCGCTGTGGTTTCGACGTCGAGGCCGGGGCGAAAGGTGCCATCGGCAATGCCGCGTTCGACGATGTCGATGATGAGTGCGTGCAACGGGGTCAGCACTCGGCCGTAGTCGTCAGGCATGGTTTCGGCCAGTCGGTCGTGGTAGAAGGTGAGTCCACGGTTGATGCTGTCCTGGGTGCTCGACGCGGGCGGCACGCAGATGCGGTCGACCAGCGTACGCAGTGCCGCAGCCGGTTCCAGCTCCGCTGCCTCGGCCTGCCAGGTCGTGGTGAACTCGTTCAGCATCGCGTTGATCAGTGCCAAGACCAGCTCGTCCTTGGTGGCGAAATGCTGATAGAAGGCTCGCAGCGACGTCTTCGAACGTTCCACCACCTGGAGGACGGTGAACTCTGTCCGGCCGGTCTCGCCAAGGATGTCGAGGGCCGAGCGCATGAACTGTTGGGCGCGCGTCTGCGCTTCGGGACTGTTGTTTGCCACCCCGGCGGTCACCTTCGCCATGGCGACTCACGTTACCCGGTCAAATCTTGAGATAGCCCTTGTCTGCCGGGATTTGCGCAGCCGTCACCAACGACGATGCGTCGCTGGCCAGCCACACCACGATGTCGGAGATCTGGTCCGGCTTGATCAGCGAATCGGTCGGCAACGCGCCAGGGGAGAAGCTGTGGATGTACTGCGGATGATCCTGCAGGACCTGGTACATCGACACGTCGTTGCCCATCGGGGTGTCGGTGCCGTACGGGTGAATGGAGTTCACCCGGATCCCGAACTCGCCGAGTTCGACAGCCAACGCGTTGATCATGCCGACAACGCCGAACTTGGTGGCACAGTAGTGGCCGCAGCCCGGCACCGCCTTGATGCCGGCAGCCGAGCTGGTGGCGATGATCGAGCCGCCGTTGCCTGCCGCGATCATCGCCGGCACCACGGCCCGGATGGTGTTCCACATCCCGGTCAGGTTGATGTCGAGGGTGTCCTGCCACTGCTGCTGGGAGATCTCCCAGAGTCGCCCCCAGTTCAGCACGCCCGCATTGGCGACGACGATGTCCAGCCGGCCGAATTGCTCGATGGTTTCGGCGACCACACGCTGCTGGCCTTCGGCGTCCCGGACGTCGACCGCTTTGGCATAGATCTTGCGGCCCTCGCCTTCAACGAGATGCACCGTCTCGGCCAGGTCCGCAGGCGTGGCAGGCTCGTACCCGTTGGCCTCGGTGACCGGTGCGCAGGCGTCGATTGCGACGATGTCGGCGCCGGCCCGGGCCAACCGGACGCAGTGCGAACGGCCTTGCCCGCGTGCGGCTCCGGTGACGAAGGCGACCTTGCCGGCCAGTGGTTGATCGGTCATGCGCTGAGTTCCTCACTGATCGTGGCGGCCTGGACGGCGGTGAACTCGTAGTCCGTGAGTGGTGAGCGCCGCGCGAAAATCCTTGAACCCGTGATGGTTTGCGGTCGGTAGTAGGGCGTTTCGTGCTGTGAGTTGACGAAATAGGTGTTCAGCTCGGCGGCGCGGGTGTAGTAGGTGTGGGCGGTGCGGCCACGTCGATCCATCAAGGCGTTCCACCGGTTGAACGCCTCGTTGCTCACCGCCACGACGGGCGCGCCAGCGCGGCGTCTGGCTTCGTCGATCAGCCGAACAGCATGGGCCGCAACGGTTTCGACATAGTCCATCCAGGCGAAGCCGACGAATCCGAGCGGGCCGACGATCTCCCAGCGGTTGGGCAGCCGGGGGTGGGCCGTGCCGGCGTAGGCGTGCAGGCCGTGGGCGTGATAGTACTGGGCAAGGTCGAAACCATTGGAGCCCATGATGGTCCCGGGCCGATACGTCTCCGGGTCGGTCCACAGCTCGTAGCCCGTGGCGGTGACCAGCAGATCGGCAGGACGGTCCACGCCGTCGATGGTGCGAACACCGTCGCGGGTGATCCGCTCGATGGGCGTGGTGATCAGGTGCGTGTCGGGATGATTGAGCGCAGGCAGGAAATCACTCGAGATGACCGGACGTTTGGCCATGATCCCGTAGCGGGGCAGCAGCGCTTTGCGAGTGGCTGGGTCCTGCACCGTGGAGCGCAACAACAGGCGGTAGAGGTTGCGGCTGTGGCCGTCATACAAGGGCATGAGCTTGGTCAGCACCGTGCGGGGCAGCCGCGAGAAGACGTGAATGATCGGCGCGACCATCGCCGCGTCCATCAGGAGCCGTCCGAACGCGTTGACCACGCCGACAAAGCCCGGAACCTTGAGCAGGCGCCGTAGCCACAGCGGGATGTCGAAGTCGACCTTGGGTAGCACCCAGGCCGGAGTGCGTTGGTAGACATCGAGATTCGCGGCGACCCCGGACAGCGCCCCGGTGATCTGCACCCCGCTGGACCCCGTACCGATCACCGCGACGCGCTTACCGCGGACGTCGTAGTCGTCGTCCCAGGCGTTGGGCCGCATGATGGTGCCCTCGAAGTCCCCGATGCCGTCGATGTCGATCACGTTCTTGGCGTTTACGTAACCGCCGACCGAGCTGATCAGGAACCGGGCCGTCATGTCGGGCTGGTCGCGGATGGACAGCCGCCAGATGCCCTCGTCGTCGTCCCATTGCTGGCGGACGACTTCGGAATTGCCGCGCAGGTGCGGACGCAGCCCCAGTTTGTCAGCCGTGTCGCGGAGGTACGCGTAGATCTCCGGTCCTGGCGCGAAGAACCGGCTCCAGTTCGGGTTCGGCGCGAACGACAGTTGGTACCACAGCGACGGGATGTCGACGGCGAGGCCGGGGTAGTGGTTGTCGCGCCAGGTGCCGCCGAAGTCGTCACCCCGGTCGACGATGACGAAGTCGTGAATACCCTTCTCTTGCAACAGATGAGCGGACGCGATACCGCCGGGACCCGCGCCGATGATGACCACTTCGTGGTCGGGTGTGGTCATGGTGCCTCTCCGGTGAGTCCGCTGATGATGTGATCGGTGACGAAGCGCCGGATGGCGCGGGGGTTGTCGAGGTTGACGCCGATGGGCGGGAGCAGTTCGAAGCTCAGCAGCACCCGGACGATCCA
This sequence comes from Mycolicibacterium aubagnense, assembly GCF_010730955.1. NCBI lineage: Bacteria > Bacillati > Actinomycetota > Actinomycetes > Mycobacteriales > Mycobacteriaceae > Mycobacterium > Mycolicibacterium aubagnense. The sequence goes on from NZ_AP022577.1 coordinate 198,228, forward strand.
TTCGCCGGCGCGGGCGGGGTCCACTCCGGCGCCGATTTCACCGTCGCGTTGCGCGGCTTTGACGCGCGGCTTCCAGAGTTCCACGGCGCGCTTCATCAGGTCCTCGCCGATGTTGCGCAACAGCAGGACGACGATGCCCTCGTTGATGCCCTTCTGCGGCGCCGAGGGAGAACTCTGCCGGTGGGTGCAGATCAGGACCGCGGCGGCGGCAACCTGGTCCGCCAGGGTGGATTGTTTGTCGATCTCGGCCGCCATGCCGTCGACGAAGGCCGAGGCCAGGTGGTCCAGTGCGACGCTGATCGCGTGATCGCGACCGCCGAGTGCGTTGTACACGGTGCCGCGCGAGACACCGGCGGCTTCAGCAACGGCAGTGAGGCTGAATTGTCTTGGTCCCAAACGATGCAACGTATCCGCGGTGGCTTCGACCAGTGCCGGCGAGATGGTCCGGGGTGTCGGCGGCTTGGCAGGCATTTGAACACATTAACGAAATCTGTTCAATGTGGTCAATGATTTGGAGAACTGATTCTTGGGGGTAGCGCCTTGTCGGTGGATGCGAGTAGTGTCGAACGTATGAGCGAAAGCTCGGTGGTTGACCCGGACGCCGATGAGGGGGCGTTGCTGGGTCGGATCGCTGAGTTTGAGCGGGTGAAGGCGGCTGCGGCGGCGGGGCAGGCCCGGGCGGCGGCGGCACTTGAGGCGCGGCGGGTGGCGGTCGCGGCTGCAGGTGGGCTGCGGGTGTCGCGGGCGGCGTTGGGGTCGGAGGTGGGGTTGGCCCGGGGGGAGTCCCCGCACCGCGGTGAGCGGCTGGTGGCGATGGCCCGCATTCTGGTGGCTGATATGCCGTGCACGCTGGCCGCTCTGGAATCCGGCGTGCTGTCGGAGCATCGGGCTGAGCTGATCACCAAAGAGGCGGCGTGCCTGTCGGCATTGGATCGTCAACTTCTCGACGGTGAGCTCTGTGCGGACCCGGCCCCGTTGGAGGGGTTGGGGAACGCCGAGGTTTCGGCGGAAGCCGCGCGGATCGCCTATGAGTTGGATCAGCAGACCGTGTTGGAGAAGATGACGCGGGCGCGGGCCTCTCGGCACGTGCGGTTCCGGGTGGCCCGTGACGGCATGATGTCGATGACGGTGCTGCTGCCCGCTGCACAAGGTCAGCTGGTTCGGCAGACCGTCTCGCGCGAGGCAGCCACGGCCGTGGCTGCGGGGTCCGGGCGCAGCCGCCAGCAGGTCATGGCGGACGTCGTGGTGGAGCGAGTCACCGGACGCAATCCGGTCGAGACGCCGGTGCCGGTGACGGTCAACCTCGTGCTCTCCGATGAGACTCTGCTGACCGGGGGTGATGAGCCCGCGCAGTTGGACGGCTATGGGCCTATTCCGGCGTCGCTGGCCCGCGACCTGGTGTTGGCCGCGGCGGCTGATGAGAAGGCGGGGGCCGCGTTACGGCGTTTGTATGCCCAGCCTGGGGCGAACAAGTTGGTGGCGATGGAGTCGAAGGCTCGGGCGTTTCCGAGGCGCTGGCTCGGTTCATCGCGCTGCGGGATCAGATGTGCCGGACCCCGTTCTGCAATGCCCGGATCCGGCACACCGACCACATCACCCCGCACCGCAGGACCGGGCCCACCAGTGCCCACAACGGCCAAGGGCTGTGTGAGCACTGCAATTACGTAAAAGAACAACCCGGCTGGCACGCGGCCACGACCTATGACCGGCACGGCCGGCACACCGTCCAACTGACCACACCCACCGGTGCGGTCTACACCAGCACCGCACCACCAGGGCCCGAAGCGCTACGCATCTTCACCCGCGATATCTACATCGCACGCGTCCACCCCGCGGCCTAACCCAGGTTCTGTGCGTTGTAGGTGTCGCACTGCTTGGGATCACCGGTCTGGTAGCCCGTTGTGAACCACTTCTGGCGCTCCGCTGACGATCCGTGTGTCCAGGACTCGGGGTTCACGCGGCCGGTGGCCTGCTTCTGAATATGGTCGTCACCGACGGAAGCGGCTGCGGACAGTGCATCGGCAATGTCCTTGTCGCTCAACGGCTGCAGGTACGGCACGCCCGTACTCTTCTGCTTGACCGTCGATGCGTAGTGGGCCCACACGCCGGCGTAGCAGTCGGCCTGCAGTTCGGTGCGCACGCCGTTGCCCTCGGCGCCGCCGCGGCCCGTCTGTGCCCGGCCGATGTCACCGAGCAAATCTTGCACATGGTGGCCGAACTCGTGCGCCACCACGTACTCCTGGGCCAAAGGTCCACCGCTGGAACCGAATCGGTCGACGAGGGTCTGGAAGAAGCTGGTGTCGAAATAGGCGGTCTTGTCGCCCGGGCAGTAGAACGGGCCGACCTCGGTGGTGGCCGGTCCGCACGCGGTGTTGACGCTCTGGCTGAACAACCGGATCTTCGGCGGGCGGTAACCCTTGAGCAGCTGGGACCATACGCCGTCCACCGAGTTGCCTGTCGCCACGATGCGGCACTCCAGGTACTTGTTGGCGTCGGCGCCGGTCTTGCACTTGCTCAGGTCGTACGCGCTGGAGCCCTGGCTCGATTGGGGTGCCTGGTTCTGGTGGCCGAGGATCGAACTCGGGTCCACCCCGAGGAACATGGCGACCACCACGATCACCAAACCGCCCATGCCGCCGCCGATCGCGATGCCACGGCCGCCGAAGCCGCCACCCCCACTGGTCGACGTGTTGCTCGTGTCGATCTCCATACCTTCGTTGAAGGTCATCACCGCTCCGTCCGGGCCTCGAATACGACAGGTTGCCAGCTTTCCACACTAGGATTTCCGGTGTGGCCGTCCAGCCCGAAACCATCGACCGTTCGACCATCGTTCACACCGTCGCGGGCGCCCTCCGGGGCACCACCGAAGGCAGCGTGCACGTATGGCGGGGCGTCGGCTACGCCGAGCAGCCCGTCGGCCCGTTGCGGTTCCGCGCTCCGCAGCCGCTGATCCCATGGATCGGCATTCGCGACGCCATCGACCACGGACCCATCCCGCCGCAGGGCAAGTCGTTCGTCGGTGGCGGGCGCGACGACCCCAAGATGCGGGATGAAGCCTGCCTGACCGTGACGGTGTGGTCACCCGATGTCACGGGTTCGCTGCCGGTGATGGTGTGGATTCCCGGCGGTGCGTTCGTGTTCGGGGCCGGCCAGCTACAGCTGTACAACGGCTCCCGGCTGGCGGCCAACGGCGATGTGGTGGTCGTCAACGTCACCTACCGGCTCGGCGTGTTCGGCGGCTTCGAACTCGGCGATCTTGGTCCGGGATTCGACGACAACCTGTGCTTGCGGGACCAGATCGCGGCGCTGCAATGGGTGCGCGACAACATTGCGGCATTCGGTGGGAATCCCGACCAGGTCACCGTGTTCGGCGAATCTGCGGGTGCCACGTCGGTGCTGGCGCTGCTGGCCAGTCCCGCCGCCGACGGGCTGTTCGGCCGGGCCATCGCGCAGAGCCCGGCGTTGCCGCTCATCGCCGACCGCGAAACCCGGGCGCGGCAGGCTCACGAATTCGTGCGCCGTCTGGACGTCGGCGTCGATGAAATCATCGCGCTGCCGCAGCGCCAACTACGCCGCGCCGCCGGCCAGCTGCAGGGAGAAAGTGCCGCCAACAGCCCGAAGTTGGCCTACGGGCTGACCTACGGTGTCGACCTGCTGCCGGCACATCCGGTGACGGCCGCCCGGGCCGGGGCGGTGGCGAAGGTGCCGTTGATCGTCGGCACCAACAGCCGCGAGGCGTCGATGTTCGCCTGGGGGAGGCCGCCGATGCTGCCCACCACGGTGCCGATGGTCGACGACTATTTCGCGCGTATCGTGCCGGAGTCCAAAGATGTTGTGCTGCAGGCCTATCCGAGCTATCCCCGCCGCCGGGCGCTGATCGCGATCGGCTCCGACGTCATGTTCGGCGCGCCGACGTGGGCCTTCGCGGACGCCTACAGCCGGCACGCGCCGACGCACGTCTACCGGTTCGACCACACCACCTGGACGCTCAAAGTGCTGGGCCTCGGCGCGACGCACGGCAGCGAGATCGTGCACATTCAGCACAGCTACGGTTCGTATCTGGGCCGGATGCTGCACCCGCTGGGGCGTCAGGTGCAGCCGTCGGTGGGCCGGCGCATGCAGCGCACGTGGCTGGATTTCGCGACCCGCTCGGACGGCATGGCGGACTGGCCGGCATACGACACCGACCGCCGGGCCACCCGGGTCATCGGTTCGATGCGTGACGAGACCATTGACGACCCCGACCAGGTGCGACGTGCGGTCTGGGAAGGGCTCTACGCGCCGTAGCGTTCGTCCCCGTAGCGTTCGCCACAGTAGCGGCGCAGGTTGTGCAGGAACCGCTGGAACAGCCACGCCATCACGGGCCGGCCGGCTCGCATGCCCAGCTCACCGGCGAGACCGTTCGGCTTCATGGCCATCACCCACGTCAGGTGGCAGCCATCCGCGGTCTCTTCGACGGTATAGCCCTCGGCGAAGGCCGAAAGCATGTTCGAGGTGCTGGTGTTGAATCGGAAAGCCATGTAGGAGAACGGTTCCCAGCCGATGAACTCCTCGTCGCCGACGATGTGGCCGCGCATGGTCACCGTGCGGGTGGTGCCCACGCCGTACGGCTTCGGGCTGGTCCATTCCACGTTGGTGATCAACGTCGCCCAGTGCGGCCAGGCTGTCTCATCCGCGAAGACCTCGAACAGCTGCTCCGGCTTGATCGCCAGATCGACTTTGCTGACGAAGCGGAACGGTGCGCTGTCGATGAAATCCACGCCGACGCGTTCGCACTGGTAGGTCCTCATGAGTAGACACCCTAGAGCAGGGTGTCTACTAACTCACGGGGTCCAGACCATCAGGTCCTCCATGCCGTTGTTCATCGTTACCGTCGTGGGTGCGGGGCCTGTGACGTCGAAGTGGATCTTTCCGGTCGATTGCCCGCCCTGCGGGATGGTCGCGCCGCTGATGTTGACCGGGCTGGCCACCATCCACAGCACGCGGTAGCTGGCCTGGTTGGGCGCGACAGCGTTGAACTGTGAAACACCGGGGGTCACCGGGCCGCTGAGCGCGCGGACGGTGGCCGTGGCCTCCCACAGCTTTCCGGCGACCGGATAGCCCGGCATGACATCGGAGCTCGGCTTGAGGTCCGAGACCCGCCAGCTCAGTTGAACCTGACCGACCGTATCGGTCATCGTCATGGTGCTGCCGAGCTTGCCGACGAGTGGATAGCCGGCCGACGCGATCGGCGCACCGGCGATGCCGATGACCGAGAGAACCGCAACAGCTGTTCCGGTGACTTTCACTTCTGCCTCCTCGAACGTTTTTGTATGCCCTGTCAATTACGGATTACCACTGAAGAGCGCTGATGGGAATAGGATCCGGAACTAGACCGACGTGAACGAGGCAGACCCAATGTCTACGCGAAACCAGGTATCGAGGCGCATCTTTCGTAACCGCACGCAGGCGGGGCGCGTGCTGGCCGGTCTGCTGACGGCGTACCGCGGCAGACGCGATGTCGTCGTGCTCGGTCTGGCCCGCGGTGGCGTCCCCGTCGCGCGGGAAATCGCCGAAGCGCTCGGCGCGCCGCTGGACGCACTGATCATTCGCAAGCTGGGCGTCCCCGGTCACGAGGAGTACGCCATGGGCGCGCTCGGCGGCGGTGGTCACATCGTCGTCAATCAGGATGTGGTTGGGCCACTGCATATTTCGCGGCAGACGCTCACCGAGGTCGCGGAGGCCGAGGGTCGCGAATTGCGGCGGCGTGAAGCGGACTACCGCCGCGGCCGGCCACCACCGGACGTGATCGGGCGGACCGTGATCCTGGTCGACGACGGCATGGCCACCGGAGCCAGCATGCGGGTGGCGGCCGAGGTGGTGCGCGCGAGCGGCCCGCGGATGCTGGTGGTCGCGGTCCCGGTGGCTGCCGAGTCGGCGTGCCGGCAGCTCACCGGAATCGTCGACGAGATCGTCTGTGCCGACATGCCGACGCCGTTCGCGGCCGTCGGGGAGTCTTACCACGATTTCGGCCAGGTCAGCGACGCCGAGGTGCGCCGGCTGCTGCGTTAACCCGGGCCGTCACTCGCCGCGGCCAGCAGTGGCACCAGGATGTCGCTGATCGGGGTGGCGATGCCGTGCACGGCGGCCTTGCGCTGAATGACGCCGTTGCGGATGTCCCATTCCAGCGGACGGCCTGCTTCGCGATCGATCAGCATCGAGGTCGCCATGTCGGTGGGCGCCTGCGCGAGCATGTCGGCGATCTCATCGACCACGCTGTCGGGAAGCGTCGCGCCCTCGGCTCGCGCGACGGAAAGGCATTCGTCCAGATAACGACGGGCCACCGCGGCGACGTCGTCGCGCCGGAACATCCCCGAACGGCGCCCGGACAGGACCATGAAACCCACCACCGCATTGACGAGCAGCTTGCGCCACGCGGCACTGAGGAAGTCCGCGTCCAATTCGATGTCGATCCCGCTGCCGTCCAGCGCCGCCGCCAGGCGGGTCGCGGCCGGAACATCGGGCAGGACCACCCGCGGTGCGGTGCGCACCTGCACCCAGCCGTCGGGTTGGGTTTCCGCGGCGATCCAGATCGCCGCAGGTACGACCGCGGATTCGGGACAGTAGGGCCGCAGGCGGTCGGCCTGCTCGACACCGTTCTGTAGTGCGCAGACGATGGTGTCTTTGCCGCACAAGCCGGCCAGCCACGGAGCGGCATCGGCGTACTGGGTGTCCTTGACCGCCAGCAGTACGACGTCGACCGGGCCGGTGACGGTTTGGGGATCGGTGTGTACCGGGCCCGGTACGACGATCGGCTCGGCGCCGTCGACCCGGACCTCGATCTGCTCCCGGGCGGTCCGCCCGCACAGCACCACCTCGCGACCCGCTGCGTACAGCAGTGCGGCGATGGTCGATCCGATGGCGCCTGGTCCTACGAGGGCAAAGCTCACTGTCGCCAAAATACCGGTCGAGGCGCCCCTTTAGACTTAGCGATCGAATCCAGACGTCTTGAGGAGATTTCGTGTTGCGCAGCCACGCCGCCGGTTCGTTGCGGTCCACCGACGCCGGCCAGACGGTGACCCTCGCCGGATGGGTGGCGCGCCGGCGCGACCACGGCGGCGTCATCTTCATCGACCTGCGCGACGCCTCCGGGGTCTCCCAGGTGGTGTTCCGTGACGCCGCGGTGCTGGAGCAGGCGCATCGGCTGCGCGCCGAGTTCTGCGTCCAGGTGACCGGCGTCGTCGAGGTGCGCCCGGAAGGCAATGCCAACAAGGACATCGCGACCGGTGACATCGAGGTGAATGCGGTGGCGCTCACTGTGTTGTCCGAGAGCGCCCCGCTGCCGTTCCAGCTCGACGAGACGCCGGGCGAGGAAGCCCGCCTGAAGTACCGCTACCTGGACCTGCGCCGGGAAGGCCCGGGTAACGCGATTCGCTTGCGCGCCAAGGTCAACGCAGCGGCCCGCGCGGTGCTCGACAAGCAGGACTTCATCGAGATCGAGACGCCGACCATGACCCGGTCGACGCCTGAGGGCGCCCGTGACTTCCTGGTGCCCGCCCGCCTGCAGCCGGGCTCGTTCTACGCGCTGCCGCAGAGCCCGCAGCTGTTCAAGCAGCTGCTCATGGTGGCCGGCATGGAGCGCTACTACCAGATTGCCCGCTGCTACCGCGACGAGGATTTCCGCGCCGACCGCCAGCCCGAGTTCACCCAGCTGGACCTCGAGATGAGCTTCGTGGGCGCCGACGACGTCATGGGCGTCGCCGAAGCGGTGCTGGCGGCACTGTGGAAGTTGATCGACGTCGACCTGCCGCTGCCGCTGCCGCGCATCAGCTACGACGAGGCCATGCGCCGCTTCGGTTCGGACAAGCCGGACCTGCGCTTCGCCGTCGAGCTGGTTGAGTGCACGGACTACTTCAAGGAGACCCCGTTCCGGGTGTTCCAGGCGCCCTACGTGGGCGCGGTCGTCATGCCGGGTGGTGCGTCACAGCCGCGCCGCACGCTCGACGGCTGGCAGGAGTTCGCCAAGCAGCGCGGCCACAAGGGCCTGGCCTACGTGCTCGTGGGCGAGGACGGCGAGCTGGGCGGCCCGGTGGCCAAGAACCTCACCGACGCCGAGCGAGCTGGTCTGGCCGAGCACGTCGGCGCGAAGGTGGGGGACTGCATCTTCTTCGCGGCCGGTCCGGCCAAGGGTGCCCGTGCCCTGCTCGGTGCCACCCGCATCGAGATCGCCAAGCGCCTCGACCTGATCGATCCCAACGCCTGGGCGTTCACCTGGGTGGTGGACTGGCCGATGTTCGAGTCCGCCGATGCGGCGACGGCCTCGGGCGACGTCGCCGTCGGTTCGGGTGCCTGGACTGCCATGCACCATGCCTTCACCGCGCCCACCCCCGAGTCGGAGGCGACCTTCGACACCGATCCCGGCGCTGCACTGTCCGACGCTTACGACATCGTCTGCAACGGCAACGAAATCGGCGGCGGCTCGATCCGCATCCACCGCCGCGACGTCCAGGAGCGGGTGTTCGCGATGATGGGTATCGACCATGACGAGGCCCAGGAGAAATTCGGATTCCTGCTGGACGCCTTCGCCTTTGGCGCGCCGCCGCACGGTGGTCTGGCCTTCGGCTGGGACCGGATTGTAGCGCTGCTGGCTGGGATGGACTCGATTCGCGAGGTCATCGCGTTCCCGAAGTCCGGCGGCGGCGTCGACCCGCTGACCGAAGCCCCGGCGCCGATCACCGCGCAGCAGCGCAAGGAGTCGGGCATCGACTTCAAGCCCGAAGCCAAGTCAGAAGCCAAGGCCGAGGCTAAGTAGTCAAGAACCTCCGCAGCGCCGCGGCCATCTGGTCGCGGATGGGTTCTCCCGACACGACCATGCCGACCATCGTCGTCGACAGGTGCGTGTGGCCGCGGGCTTGCACGTGCTCGGTCGGCACCCCCGCTCCGGCCAGCGCGGCGGCGTAGGCGTTGCCTTCGTCTCGGAGCGGGTCGAACTCACACGTCACCACCATCGACGGTGGCAGGCCGGCGAGGTCGCCGCGCAGCGGGGCCCGGCGCGGATCGTCGGCGGGGCCGCCGTAGTGCTCATCGAACCACTGCATGAGTGGTGTGGTGAGCCCGTAGCCGTCGGCGTTCTCCTCGTAGGACGGGTACGGCTGCGCGTCGGTCACCGGCGTCAGCAGAAGTTGCCCGCTGAGGTGCGGGCCGCCGTGATCGCGGGCCCACTGGCACACGCCGGCGGCGATGTTGCCGCCGGCGCTCCATCCGGCGACCGCCAACCGGTGGGGAAGTCCACCGAGGGCGCCGGCGTTGTCGGCGACCCACTGCAGGGCGGCGATACCGTCCTCGACGGCCGCGGGGAACGGATGCTCCGGGGCGTGCCGGTAGTTCATCGAGATGACCAGGGCATCGGCCCGCACGCACAGGTCGCGGCACAGCGGATCGTCGGACGTCGCGTCACCCAGTACCCAGCCGCCGCCGTGGAAGTAGACGAGGACCGGGTGTGGCCGGGGCGTCGCCGGACGGTACAGCCGGTAGTCGAGTTCGCCTGCGGCACCGGGGAATCGGCCGTCGATGAGCTCGCCGACGTCCGGACCCGGCGGCCGGGCGGCATTCGCCTCGACCATGGTGGCGCGCGCCACGTCGACCGGAAGTGATTCCAGTGGAGGCGGATTCATCGCCGCCACCATGTCCAGCACCATCTGGACGTCGGGTTGCAGCCGCCGGACCACACCGTCGTGGCATTGCGAACCGTGGGGGCCGGTCAGCTGAAAACCGAGGTAGTCCTGGCTGACGACGTCGGCGCAGGCGGCGGCATAGAAGTCGACGCCCGCGGCGTACGGCATGAAGACCCGAGCCTTGCCGGGGATGTTGGCGCCGACGTACCACGAATTCGCTTGCGGGAACATCGTGATGGCGCCCGCGTCGGCGACGTGCTGCATCCAGCCGGCTTCGGCGGTCGGCGTCGGTTCGATGGTGTCGAAACCATGCGCACGCAGATACGCCATCGCGCCGACGACGAGTTCGACGTGCTGCTCGATGGACACCGCCATGTTGGACAGCACCGACGGACTGCCCGGTCCGGTGATGAGGAACAGGTTCGGGAACCCGGTGGTGGTGAGGCCGAGGTAGGTCGACGGCCCTTGTGCCCATTTGTCTTTCAGTGCGAGTCCGTCGCGCCCGGCGATGTCGATGGCCGTCACCGCGCCGGTGATGGCGTCGAAGCCCGTGGCGAACACCAGCGCGTCGAGACCGAAGGACTCACCTACGGTCTTGACGCCGGTTTCGCTGACCCCGACCAACGGCTGGGTCCGCAGGTCGACGAGGCGCACATGGGGCTCGTTGAACGTCGCATAGTAGTCGGTGTCGAGGCACAGGCGTTTCGCTCCGACCGGATAGTCATTGGGGCACAACAGTTCTGCGGTCCGCGGATCGTGCACGGCCGCGCGGATCTTGTCGCGGACGAAGTCGGCGAACGACTCGTTGGCTGCCGGGTTGCTCATCAGGTCCGAGAACACGTTGAGCGTTTCCAGTAGTTCGCCGATCTGCCAGGCCCGTTCGTAGCGCTGCTGGCGGTAGGCCGCGGGCACCGCGAACGTCGGGATCAGCGTGCGCTCCTGCGGTACCCCGCCGAACGAGGCCCGCGCCGCGGCCCGGTAGGCCGGCTCGTCGGCCAGTGCATGCAGCTTTTCCGCCGACACCGGCCCGTTGTGGGCCGGGATGGAGAAGCACGGCGTGCGCTGGAAGACGGTCAGTTGTGCGGCCTGCGCGGCGATCAACGGAATCGATTGGATGCCAGACGATCCCGTGCCGATCACCCCGACCCGCTTGCCGGTGAAGTCGACCGGTTCGTGGGGCCAGCGGTGGGTGTGGAACGTTTCGCCTGTGAAGGTTTCGATGCCGGGGATATCGGGTTCTTTGGGTATCGACAGGCAGCCCGTGGCCATCACCAGGTGACGGCACGTGACGTCGTCGCCGTAGTCGGTGCGCACGCGCCAGGTTCCGTCGGTCCAGTGCGCGCCGGTGACGCGGGTGCCGAGCGCAATGTCGCGGCGCAGGTCGAACTTGTCGGCGACGTGGCCCAGGTAGCGCAGAATCTCCGGCTGGGTGGCGTACTTCTCCGACCACTGCCAGTCCCGGTGCCAGTCGGGGTCGAAGCTGAACATGTAGTCAAGGCTGGGGATGTCGACCCGCGCGCCCGGATACCGATTCCAGTACCAGGTGCCGCCGATGTCGTTGCCGGCCTCGAAGACGCGAGCTGAGAAGCCGTGCTTGCGCAGTTCGTATATCAGGTACAGGCCGGCGAACCCGGCTCCGACCACGACGGCGTCGACGCCTGTGGTGTGGCCTTGTGGCGTCATCTGCACCTCCGTCAATACCACGCAAGTATCGCGCCGGGACGGGAACATTTGGGCCGCTTTAGGCGGTTGGGTCAGTCATGACCGAATTCACGGACGCCGCGTCCTTCCACGCCTTCAACGCCGCCATCGTCGACGAGTTCCGCGCCAACGGCGGCAAGGTGGGTGGACAGTTCGAGGGCGGCAACCTGCTGCTGTTGCACACCACGGGTGCCAAGTCGGGGCAGCCGCGGATGTCGCCGCTGGCGTACCTGCCGGTCGACGGCAAGATCATCATCGTCGGCTCGAAGGCCGGCGCAGACACCCATCCCGACTGGGTCCACAACCTCCGCGCCAACCCGGCCGCGCACATCGAGATCGGCACCGATTCCTACGAGGTCGTCGCCCGCGAACTGCCCGATGACGAGCGCGAGGCCACGTATCCGCTCGTCACGGCCGTGGCCCCCGTCTTCGCCGACTACCAGGCGAAGACGGCGCGCGTCATTCCGCTGTTCGAGCTGGTTCGCGCCTGAGGCGCTACAGCCGCTCGATGATGGTGGCGTTCGCCATGCCGCCACCCTCGCACATCACCTGCAGCCCGTAGCGTCCGCCGCGCTGATCGAGGGCGTTGACCAGGGTGCTCATGATGCGCGCGCCGCTGGCGCCGAGTGGGTGGCCGATGGCGATGGCGCCGCCGTTGACGTTCGTCTTGGCGAGATCAGCACCGATATCGGCGGCCCACGCCAGCACGACGGGCGCGAACGCCTCGTTCACCTCGAACAGGTCGATGTCGGACAGCGACAGGCCGGAGCGGGAGAGCACCTTCGCGGTCGCCGGGATGACGCCGGTCAGCATGTACAACGGATCCGAGCCGACCGCGGTCATGGTGTGGATGCGGGCCAACGGCTCAAGGCCGTGGCTGCGGGCGAAGGCGCCGCTGGTGATCATGACCGCGGCGCTGCCGTCGGACAGCGGCGACGAGTTGCCGGGCGTGATCTCCCAACGGATTTGCGGGAAACGTGCGCCGTAGGCGTCGCTGTAAAACGCGGGCTTCAATCCGGACAGTGACTCCACGGAAGTGCCGGGCCGGATGGTCTCGTCGGTGGTCAGGCCGGCCACCGGCACCAGTTCGTTGTCGAACAGCCCGTCCTTGGCGGCCCGCGCCGCCTTCTCGTGGCTGGCGGCGGAGAACTCATCGAGTTGGGCGCGCGAGAAGTTCCACCGCGCGGCGATCAACTCGGCGCTGATGCCCTGGGGGACAAGACCTTCGGGATAGCGCTCGGCCATGCCGACGCCGAACGGGTTGCTGCCGGGCAGCACGGCCGCGCCCATCGGGACCCGGGACATCGACTCGACGCCGGCGGCGATCACCGCGTCGTACGACCCGGCGAGCACGCCCTGTGCGGCAAACGAGATGGCCTGCTGCGAGCTGCCGCACTGCCGGTCCACGGTGGTGCCGGGCACGCTCTCGGGGAAACCCGCGCCCAGCACGGCGTTACGGGCGATGTTGGCCGCCTGATCGCCGGCTTGCGTGACCGCACCGGCGATGACGTCGTCGACCAGTGCGGGATCGACGCCCGTGCGGTCCACGACCGACCGCAGGCTGTGGGCCAGCAGATCGGCGGGAAGAACGTCGTGCAACGCGCCGCTCGCTTTGCCCTTGCCGACGGGCGTGCGTACGGCAGCCACGATGACGGCGTCGCGGTCTGTGTATCCGGACATCAGAATCCTCCTGGAACTCCACGCTGAGTACTGCTTCCTATACCCAGATGTAACACCTGAGTATGGCAAGAGCAACCCAGCGGTAGAGTGATTCGCATGACAGCGCTCCAGGGTGTCCTCGCCGATCGCGACAAGTGGTCGGCCGTCGGCCAGTGCGCCATCGAGAAGACGATGTCGTTGGTCGGCACCACATCGGCGATGCTGCTCCTGCGCGAGGCCTACTACGGCACAACACGATTCGACGACTTCGCCCGACGGGTCGGCATCACCAAGGCGGCCACCTCGGCCCGGCTGGCGGAGCTGGTCGAGGCCGGGCTGCTCACCAAACAGCCGTACCAGGAGCCCGGCCAGCGCAGCCGCGACGAGTACGTGCTGACCCAGGCCGGCACGGACTTCATGCCGGTGGTGTGGGCGATGTTCGAGTGGGGCAGGCACCATCTGGGCGACACCGGCCTGCGGCTCACGCACCTGGGTTGCGGCGCCGACGCCACCGTGGAGATCCGCTGCGCGGAGGGACACGAGGTCCCACCGGAGGAGCTCGGAATGAAGCTGGCCCGCCGCCGCGGTCGGTAACCTTCGGCCGTGTTGCATCTACGCGTCATCACGCCACCGGAGCTGACCGAGTCGGTGCTCGACCTGTATCGGCATCACCGCGGGATCGCCAACGTGGTGGCGCATCGTGGTGCCGCGATCGATCCGCACGGTGACGTGGTCACCGCCGACATCGCCCGCGATGCCGCAGACGGCCTGATCAGCGGGCTGCGGGCACTGGGCATCGACCAGGACGGCGCGATCACGATGGAAGTGCTCGACACTGTGCTGTCCACCGCGGCCTACCGTGCCGAGGACGAGATCGACGGCGACGGCGAGGACGCCGTGATCTGGGACGAACTGGTGCTGCGCACGCGTGAGCAGAGCGGTCTCGGCCTCTCGTACCTGGCCTTCCTCTGCATCGCCTGTCTCCTGGCGGCGGTGGGCGTGGTCAGCGACTCGGCCATCACGGTGGTCGGAGCCATGGTGGTGGGGCCGGAATTCGGACCGCTGGCCGCGTTGGCGGTCGCGGTCGTGCGGCGCAAGGGTTACCTCGCGCGGCGGGCCGCGCTGGCGCTGGTCATCGGATTCCCGGTGGCGATGGCCATCACGGCAGTGGCCACCCTCGGCTTCGAGGCGCTGGGCTGGGTGACGGTCCGCACCATCCATCAACTGCAGAACGTCGACTTCATCTTCCAGGTCGGACCGTTCTCGTTCGTGGTGGCGCTGCTGGCCGGAGCAGCCGGCATGCTGTCCCTGGTGACCTCGAAATCGGCTGCGCTGGTTGGGGTTTTCATCTCGGTGACAACGGTCCCGGCGGCCGGGATGTCTGTTGTCGCGGCCACCACCCGGGACTGGGACGTGGCCCTGGCTTCGGCCGGGCAGCTGGCGGTGAACATGATCGGCATCACAGCGGCAGGCGTGCTGGTACTGGCCGGGTACAACCGGACGCGCCGCGCCTAGCGTTCTCCACTCTGCGACCTGCCGGTTCTTGTGGTGGGATCGAGCGCTATGGCAATCAAAGTGGCGCTGGAGCATCGCACCAGCTACACATTCGACCGGCTGGTCACGGTGCACCCGCACGTCGTGCGGTTGCGCCCTGCGCCGCACTCGCGCACGCCGATCGAGGCCTACTCGCTGCAGGTCGAACCAGCCGACCACTTCATCAACTGGCAGCAGGACGCGTTCGGTAACTTCGTGGGGCGGTTGGTGTTTCCGAACCGAGCGAACCGGCTGAGCATCACGGTCGGACTGATCGCCGACCTCAAGGTGATCAACCCCTTCGACTTCTTCATCGAGGAATGGGCCGAAACCGTCCCGTTCGCCTACCCCGACAACCTGCTCGACGATCTCAAGCCCTACCTGCGTCCGGTCGAGGACTCCGATGACCTGACGGCGGCGTGGGTCCGCAACTTCGACGTCGCGTCGGGGACGGGCACCATCGACTTCCTGGTCGCGCTCAACCGGGCGGTCAACGCCGACGTCGCCTACAGCGTCCGGCTCGAAGCCGGGGTCCAGACACCGGATTTCACGCTGCGCACCGGCATCGGCTCCTGTCGTGACTCCGCCTGGCTCCTGGTGGCGATCCTGCGACAGATGGGCTTGGCGGCGCGCTTCGTGTCCGGCTACCTGGTGCAGTTGAGTGCCGACATCGAGGCGCTGGACGGGCCGTCGGGCCCGCCAGCGGACTTCACCGACCTGCACGCCTGGACCGAGGTGTACATCCCGGGCGCCGGCTGGGTAGGTCTGGACGCCACCTCGGGGCTGTTGGCGGGGGAGGGCCACATCCCGCTGTCGGCCACGCCGCACCCGGAATCGGCCGCGCCGATCACCGGCGCCGTCGACCCCTGCGAAGCCACCTTGGAATTCGTCAATGTGGTCACGCGGGTGCACGAAGACCCGCGCGTCACCCTGCCGTACTCCGAACAGGCGTGGGCGTCGATCAGGTCTCTCGGTGCCACCATCGATGAACGGTTGACGAAGCGCGACGTACGGCTGACCGTCGGCGGCGAACCCACCTTCGTCTCGATCGACAACCAGACCGACGAGGAATGGACCACGGCCGCCGACGGACCGCACAAGCGCGTCCTGGCCTCGGCCCTCACCGCGCAGCTCAAGGACGCCTGGGCCCCGGGTGGGCTGGTGCAGCACAGCCAGGGCAAGTGGTATCCGGGAGAACCGTTGCCGCGCTGGCAAATCGGGCTGATGTGGCGCACCGACGGGACACCGCTGTGGGCCGATCCGGCGTTGTTGGCTGATCCGTGGGCCGGCGAGCAGGCGGCGCCCGCGCCGGCCGCTGCCGGACAGTTGCTGCTCACCGAGATCGCCGCCGGGCTCGGGTTGCCGGACAGTCAGGTGCGCCCGGCGTACGAGGATGCGCTCGCGCGACTGGCCGACGCCGTGCGGCTGCCGGACGGCGACCCGGTCACCGACGATTTGACGGACGACGGTGCGGCACCGCGAGCAGCCCTGGTGGACAGGCTCGATGCGGCGGTGACCGAACCTGCCGCATTCGTACTGCCGCTACACCGCAGCGACGATGACACCGGGTGGGAGTCCGCGGATTGGCAACTGCGCCGGGGCCGTCTGGTGCTCACCGCCGGGGATTCGCCTGCGGGACTGCGCTTACCGCTGAACTCGATCAGCTGGCATCCGCCGCGGCCGGTGCCCGATGCCGACCCGTTGGCGGGGGACGGTGCCGATGTTCCGACCCGGCCCGCCGGCGTCGTCAGCGCGGACGGCGCACCCACCACCGCCGTGGTGGCGGAAGTGCGCGACGGCCTGCTGTACGTGTTTCTGCCGCCGACAACGACATTCGGCGATTTTGCCGACCTCATCGGCCGGATCGAGCTGGCCACTGCCAACGTCGGTACGCCCATCGTGATCGAAGGCTACGGACCACCATCGGACCCGCGGCTGCAGCAGATGACCGTCACCCCCGACCCGGGCGTCATCGAGGTCAACGTGGCGCCCACGGCCTCGTTCGCCGAGCAGGCGGCGCAACTGGAGACGCTGTACGAGGCGGCCCGGCAGGCCCGGCTCGGCACCGAGGCCTTCGACTTCGACGGCACGCATGGCGGCACCGGCGGCGGCAACCACATCACCCTCGGCGGCATCACGCCCGCAGACTCGCCGCTGCTGCGCCGGCCCGACCTCCTGGTGTCGATGCTGACCTACTGGCAGCGGCACCCCGCCCTGTCGTATCTGTTCTCCGGGCGGTTCATCGGCACGACATCGCAAGCGCCACGCGTCGACGAGGGGCGCCTCGAAGCGCTGTACGAGCTGGAGATCGCCTTCGCGGAGATCGCCCGGGTGGCTGATGACGGCGAAAACCGCGCCTGGGTCACCGACCGCGCCCTCCGCCACCTGCTCACCGACATCACCGGCAACACGCACCGCGCCGAGTTCTGCATCGACAAGCTGTACAACCCGGACAGCGCCCGCGGCCGCCTGGGACTGCTGGAACTGCGCGGCTTCGAGATGCCGCCACATTTCCAGATGGCCATGGTGCAGTCCCTACTGGTGCGGTCGCTGGTCGCCTGGTTCTGGGACGAGCCGCTACGGGCGCCGCTCATCCGGCACGGCGAGAACCTGCACGGCCGATACCTGTTGCCGCACTTCATCGTTCAAGACATTGCCGAGGTGGCAGCCGACCTGCGGGCACACGGCATCGCGTTCGACACCAGCTGGCTGGATCCATTCACCGAGTTCCGCTTCCCCCGCATCGGCAGTGTGAATTACGACGGCGTCGAGCTGGAGCTGCGCGGCGCCATCGAACCGTGGAACACCCTGGGCGAGGAATCCACGGGCACGGGGACCGCGCGCTACGTCGACTCGTCGGTCGAACGGCTGCAGGTCCGGTTGATCGGCGCCGACCGGCACCGCCATCTCGTCACGGTCAACGGACATCCGGTACCGCTGCTGGCCACCGACAGCCCGGACATCCAGGTCGGTGGTGTCCGGTATCGGGCCTGGCAACCACCGAGTGCCCTGCACCCGACGATCACCGTCGACGGGCCGCTGCAGATCGAACTCATCGACGGGTTCACGGGTTTTTCTCGAGGCGGCTGCACTTACCACGTCTCGCATCCCGGCGGACGGGCGTACGACACTCCGCCCGTCAACGCCGTCGAGGCCGAGTCGCGGCGCAGCCGGCGCTTCGAGGCCATGGGATTCACCCCGGGTGCCGTCGATCTGGCTGATCTCCGCGAGAAACAGGCCCGCCAATCCACCGATGGTGGAGCGTCGGGCATCCTCGATCTGCGCCGGGTGCGTACCGTTCTGCGGTAATGGTTCTCCGCGCCCGCAATCTCGATGACCCCCTCGCCGGGTACCGCGCTGCGCGGGCCCAGGCGCCGCTGTTCGATGTCCGCGACGTGGCGACCGTCGGGTATGACGAACTGGTTTCCGAGTCCGGCGGGATCCGCCCGGCCTGGCAGGAACTGACCGACTGCGTTCGGGAACGGGGCGGCCCCGGTCTGGACCAGTTGCGCGGCGTCGTGCGCGAACTCGTCGACAACGACGGCATCACCACCACGGACAGCGAGGCCGAGGTCGACGCCTGGCAGCTCGACGCGCTGCCGCTGCTGCTGTCCGCCGACGACTGGGCCACCCTGGAATCCGGTGTCGTGCAACGCTCCCGGCTCCTGGATGCGGTGCTGACCGATCTCTACGGCGAGCGCCGGTCCATCACCTCCGGTGTGCTGCCCGCGCCGTTGCTGTACGCCCATCCCGGCTACCTGCGGGCGGCCCGTGGCATCGCGGTACCGGGCCGGCACCAGCTGTTCCTGCACGGCTGCGACGTCAGCCGGCACCCGGACGGCGGTTTCGCCGTGAACGCGGACTGGACGCAGGCACCCTCGGGAGCGGGCTACGCACTGGCCGACCGCAGGGTCATCGCCCACGCGGTGCCGGACCTGTACGAGCGGGTGGCCCCCCGGCCCGCGTCGCCGTGGGCGCAGGCCCTGCGCCTGGCGCTGATCGACGCGGCGCCGGAGGCCGCGCAGGAGCCGGTGGTGGTCGTGCTGAGCCCCGGTATCCACTCCGAGACGGCCTTCGACCAGGCGTACCTGGCCAGCGTGCTGGGCTTTCCGCTGGTCGAGAGCGCCGACCTGGTGGTGCGCGAAGGCAAGCTGTGGATGCGCTCGCTCGGCACCCTCAAACGCGTCGACGTCGTGCTGCGCCGCGTGGACGCCGACTATGCCGACCCGCTCGATCTGCGGCCGGATTCCCGGTTGGGCGTGGTGGGTCTGGTCGAAGCACTGCGCCGCGGCGCAGTGACGGTGGTCAACACGTTGGGCAGCGGCATCCTCGAGAGCCCCGGCATCATGCGATTCCTGCCCGAGCTGGCCCAACTGCTGACCGGCGAAACCCCGGAGCTGGCCGGCGCCCGATGTTTCTGGGGCGGCATCGATGCCGAACGCTCGCACCTGCTGAGCAGACTGTCCACACTCCTGATCCGCCCGGTGACCGGCGGCCCGGCGATCGTCGGCCCGGCGCTGTCCGCGGCGCAGCGCGCCGATCTCGCGGCCCGGATCGAGGCCACCGGCTGGCAGTGGGTGGGCCAGGAACTGCCGAAGTTCTCCTCGGCGCCCATGGACGTACTGCCCGGCGGGCTGTCGGCCGGCAGCATCGGCATGCGGCTTTTCACCGTCGCCCAACGCGGCGGATACGCGCCGATGATCGGCGGCCTGGGCTACGTGCTGGCCCGCGGGCCCGCCGCGTATAGCATGAAAACTGTTGCGGCCAAAGATGTCTGGGTGCGTACCCCGGACCGGTCGACCGCTGTGTCGACGGCGCCCGTCGATCTGCCCGCCATCACCCCCAGCCCGACCCGGGCCGTCAGCTCGCCGCGCGTACTGTCGGATCTGTTCTGGCTGGGCCGGTACGCCGAACGCGCCGAGTTCACCGCGCGACTGCTCACCGTGACCCGCGAGCGCTATCACGAGTTCCGGTACCGCCGTGATGTCCCCGGAAGCGACTGTGTGCCGGTGCTGCTCACGGCGCTGGGCGAGATCACCGGCAGTGATACGGGGGCCGACGGCGACGATGCCGAACAGGTGGCGATCGCGCCCACCACGCTGTGGGCGCTGACGGCGGACCGGCATCGCCCGGGATCGCTGGCCCAATCGGTCGAGCGGATCGGGCTGTCCGCGCGGGCGGTCCGTGACCAGATGTCGAACGACACGTGGATGGTGCTGGCGGCGGTGGAACGTGCGGTGTTGCATCCGGGTGACCGCGGCCGGCGGCGCGGCCCGCTGTCGCCGCCGGACTCGAAGACCGCGGGGGAGGCGTACCTGGCCACCGCACACAGCCAGACCCTGTCCGGGATGCTGGCGCTGTCCGGCGTCGCCGCGGAATCGATGGTGCGTGACGTCGGCTGGACCGTGATGGACATCGGCAAGCGCATCGAGCGGGGCCTGGGCCTGACCGCACTGTTGCGGGCCACCCTCGCCACGGCGCGCGGCGCCGAGACTGAGCGCACGGTCACCGAGTCTGCGCTCGTGGTGTGCGAGTCGGCGGTGATGTACCGCAGGCGCACCCTGGGAAAGGTCAGCGTGGTGGCGATCGCCGACCTCGTGCTGTTCGACGAGGAGAACCCGCGGTCGCTGGCCTTCCAGTTCGAGCGGTTGCGCGCCGACCTGCGCGCGCTGCCGTCGTCCACCGGATCCACCCGGCCGGAACGCATGATCGAGGAGATCGCGACCCGGTTGCGCCGTCAGGACCCCGCCGATCTCGAGCACCTCGATGAGGACGGTCGGCGTGATCAACTGACAGACCTGCTCGACACGCTGCACGCTGACCTGCGGGAGTTGTCCGAGCTGATCCGGGCCGCACACCTGGCCCTGCCGAGCGGCATGCAGCCGCTGTGGGGCCCCGACGAACGGCGGCAGATGCCATGACGCGCGAATACCAGATCACCCATCGCACGCAGTACCGCTACTCCGACGTTGTCACCAGCTCATACGGCCGCGGATTCCTCACCCCACGCAACAGTGGGCAGCAGCGCTGCCAGTCGTATCGGTTGAACATCGATCCCGAACCTGCCGACCGTTCCACGAGCCGGGATGCCTATGGCAACATCAGCTCGTATTTTCATGTGACACAACCACATCACGAACTCGTCGTGACCGGCCGCAGCATTGTGGAGGTCGACCCGCCACCGGCCGAATGGTATGCGGCAGGAGCTGCTGTGGCGCCGTGGGAGGACGCCCGGCCGGCCGGACCGGAAGGTGCGCTGGCCATCGAATTCGTGCTGGACCTGCAGCCCGCGGAGATCACAGACGCGGTAAGAGATTATGCCGCACCGAGTTTCGCTGCGGGTCGGCCGCTGATCGAGGTGCTGCGCGACCTCAACTCGCGCATCTTCACCGACTTCACCTACCGGTCCGGATCGACGACGGTATCGACCAAGGTCGCGGAGGTGCTGGCCGCCCGCGAGGGGGTGTGCCAGGACTTCGCGCGCCTGGCCATCGCGTGCCTGCGCGCGAACGGCCTTGCTGCGAGCTACGTTTCGGGCTATCTGGCCACCGACCCGCCGCCGGGGAAAGAACGGATGGTGGGCATCGACGCCACGCACGCCTGGGCATCGGTGTGGACGCCGCAGAACGACTGGCTCGGGCTGGACCCGACCAACGACCAGCTGGTCGACGAGCGCTACATCGTGGTCGGGTTCGGCCGGGACTACGCCGATGTGCCGCCACTGCGCGGCATCATCTACACCGACTCCGAGAGCAGCATCATCGACGTCTCCGTGGACGTCGCACCAATTGCGGGAGGGCCACTGCGTGCGTGACTTCAACTGCCCGAACTGCGGTCAGCGGCTGGCCTTCGAGAACTCGGTGTGCCTGAGCTGTGGCAGCGCGCTCGGCTTCTCCCTGGAGAACATGGCGCTGCTGGTGATCGCGCCGCCGGACGGCACCGGCGACAGCGACCATGCCGGCGCGGTGGCCTCGACCGACTACCAGTTGTGCGCGAATCTACATGTGGCGCAATGCAATTGGTTGGTCCGGATCGAGCCGGTGCGGCGACTGTGCCCATCGTGCGAGTTGACCCGGACCCGCCCCGATGACGACGACACCAAGGCCATGGCAGCCTTCGCCATCGCCGAGCAGGCCAAGCGCCGACTCATCGTCGAACTGGCGGAACTGGGCCTGCCGATCATCGGGCGCGACCGCGACCCGGCGCAGGGCCTGGCGTTCGACCTGCTGTCCAGCGAGCGGCACCCAGCGGTCACCGGCCATCAGGACGGGGTCATCACCCTGGACCTCGCCGAGGGTGACGACGTGCACCGCGAACAGCTGCGCATCGCCATGGCCGAGCCGTACCGAACCCTGTTGGGCCACTTCCGGCATGAGATCGGGCACTACTACTTCTACCGCCTGGTGCAGCCGTCGCAGGACGCCGTCGCGCGATTCACCGAATTGTTCGGGGACCCCGACACCGACTACCAGGCGGCGCTGGACCGGCACTACCGCGACGGGGCGCCCCCCGGGTGGGATGAGCGGTACGTGTCGTCCTACGCCACGATGCATCCGGCCGAGGACTGGGCGGAGACGTTCGCGCACTATCTGCACATCCGGGATGCCCTGGACACCGCCGCGGCATTCGGATTCGCGCCCGCGGGCGCCACCTTTGAGCGGCGCGTGCTGGGCCCCAGCGGATTTGACACGCTGATCGAACTCTGGCTGCCGCTGGCCTGGGCATTGAACATGGTCAACCGGTCGATGGGCAAGGAGGATCTGTACCCGTTCGTCCTGCCCGCCCCGGTGCTGGAGAAGCTGCGGTTCATCCATTCGGCGGTGGACGAGGCCGGCGGCTCCCGCGCGGCGCGTTGACGCGGCCCAGGCGATAGAGCACGATCGCGCCCATGATGCGCGTAAGGGTGGGGGCAGCGGTACTAATGGGTCTGGCGGCCCTCTCGCCGGCTGCGTGTAGCTCGAAAACCACGGTCAAAGCCGATGACGCCGCCAAACAGGTGGTCAAGCTGGTGTCCGATCAGAACAAGTTCACCCCCACCGATGTCAAGTGCCCGTCCGACGTCGAGGCCACCAAGGGCAGTCAGTTCGACTGCCACTTCACCGGCCCGCGCAACGTGCCGTACGTCGCGCACATGAAGATCGTGAAAGTCGACGGCGAGCGCATCACCTGTGACATCAACGTCGAGAAGGCCCCGTAATCCGTCATTCGTAATCGGGCCGTGACGAAAACGCGGGTGGCGCAACCAGATCTGGCCGGCGTCGCTTCCTAGGATCGGAGCCGTGAGTGACCGATACGGATCCGATGTGCTCGCCCGCAACCCGAACGCCAAGAAACGTTCGACCGAGCAGTCCGCCGAGAAGGGTCTCGTGGTCGAATGCGCCACGACCGGCTTCGTGGGCGCCGTGGTGCAGGTCGAGTACGGCCGCATGGTTCTCGAAGACTTCGACGGCTGCCGCAAGCCGTTCCCCATCGGTCCGGGCTACCTGATCGACGGCAATCCCGTCATCCTCACCGCACCCAAGCGGGCCGCACCTGCCGGCCCCACCCGCACCGCATCGGGTTCGGTTGCGGTGCAAGGACATCGGGCCCGCACCGCATTGGCCAGCCGCATCTACGTCGAAGGCCGCCACGACGCCGAACTCGTCGAACAGGTGTGGGGACACGATCTGCGGGTCGAGGGCGTGGTGGTCGAGTACCTCGGCGGTGTGGACGATCTGGCGGCCATCGTGCGGGAGTTCCAACCCGGTCCGGGCCGCCGGCTGGGCGTGCTCGTCGACCACCTGGTGTCGGGCTCGAAAGAAGCGCGCATCGCCGAGCAGGTGCGTCGCGGCCCGGGCGGAGAGCACACCCTGGTGGTGGGCCACCCGTTCATCGACATCTGGGAAGCCGTCAAACCCGCCCGCATCGGGCGCGAGGCCTGGCCGGTGATCCCGCGCGGTATCGAGTGGAAGCACGGCGTCTGCGACGCGCTGGGCTGGCCGCACGCCGACCAGGCCGACATCGCCCAGGCGTGGCAGCGCATCCGCGGCCGCGTGCGGGACTGGAACGACCTGGAACCGGCGCTGATCGGACGGGTCGAGGAACTGATCGACTTCGTCACCGCACCTGCCGACTGAACCTTCGGTCGGTGCGGCGTGGTAAGCCTGAACCGTGTCTGATGGGCTGTTCGACGTGGGAGGCGATGCCGAGCCGGCATCCAACTCTGTCGTGCGGGCGCCATTGGCCGTACGGATGCGGCCGGCCGGGCTCGATGAGGTCGTCGGTCAGGACCATCTGCTCAAACCGGGGTCACCGCTGCGCCGGCTGGTCGAGGGCTCAGGCGCGGCCAGCGTCATCTTGTACGGCCCGCCCGGCACCGGAAAGACCACGCTGGCGTCACTGATCTCGGGTGCCACCGGCCGCCGGTTCGAAGCGCTGTCGGCGCTGTCGGCCGGCGTCAAGGACGTGCGTGCGGTGATCGACGAAGCGCGGCGCGCCGCCGCCCACGGCCGCCAGACGGTGCTGTTCATCGACGAGGTGCACCGCTTCTCCAAGACCCAGCAGGACGCCCTGCTGGCCGCGGTGGAGAACCGCGTGGTGCTCCTGGTGGCGGCGACCACCGAGAACCCGTCGTTCTCCGTGGTCGCGCCGCTGCTGTCGCGGTCACTGATCCTGCAGCTGCAACCGCTGACCAGCGACGCCGTGCGGACCGTCGTGCAGCGGGCGATTGCCGACCCGCGTGGCCTGGGCGGCGCCGCCGAGGTCGACGACGACGCGGTTGGGTTGCTGGTGACGCTGTCGGCCGGGGATGCCCGGCGAGCGCTGACAGCGCTCGAGGTCGCGGCGGAGACGGCCGGCGAAGAGCGCGTGACGGTCGAGGTCGTCGAACAGTCGCTTGATCAGGCCGCGGTGCGCTACGACCGCGACGGCGACCAGCACTACGACGTGGTCAGCGCGTTCATCAAATCGGTCCGCGGCTCCGACGTCGACGCGGCGCTGCACTACCTGGCCAGGATGCTGACCGCGGGGGAGGACCCGCGGTTCATCGCGCGCCGGCTGATGATCCTGGCCAGCGAGGACATCGGGATCGCCGACCCGACGGCGCTGCCGACCGCGGTGGCCGCCGCGCAGACCGTCCAGCTCATCGGGCTCCCGGAAGCCCAGCTGACGCTGGCCCACGCGACGGTGCACCTGGCGACGGCGCCGAAATCCAATGCGGTGACCGCGGCCCTGGGCGCGGCGATGGCCGATATCAAGGCCGGTAAGGCGGGCATGGTGCCGGCGCACCTGCGTGACGGGCACTACGCCGGTGCGGCCGCCCTCGGCCACGCCCAGGGCTACAGGTACGCACACGACCACCCGGGTGGTGTTGCGGCCCAACAGTATCCACCAGATGAGCTGGTGGGGGTCGACTACTACCGGCCCACCCCGTACGGGGCGGAACGGGAGATCGGTGGCCGCTTGGAGAAGTTGCGCGCCATCATCCGGCGGCGTCGTTGATGGCCCTGCGCTAGACCAATTCGGGCACCCGCAGTTGGGCGATGGCCAGATCGAACGCGCAGTCGGCGATCTCCGACGCGCCGGCGGCCTGTACCGATTCGACCTTCAGCGCAGTGGCCTGCTCCCAGTAGGCCTCCATCAATTCGCGGGTGCGGAACGATACGGACGACACCGCGTGACCCGAGCCGCGATCGACGAGCAGGCTGGCGCTGCAGAAGCCGGGCAGGTGCTCGACCTGGCGCAGCACGCTGTCGCGGAAGTAGTCGATGCCCGCCTCCATCAGGTCCGGCGGCACCGTGAGCCAGGTGGCGCGCACACACGCGCCGTTGCCGCGTTCGCGGTGCAGGACGGCGATCTCCCACTCTTCGACCAACGGGGCTCCGTCGCCGAACCGTTCGGCAGCCAGGTTGCGCAGCCGCCGTGCCTCGCCGGCGCTGTAATGCAGGGCGTCCTCGGACTCCCACGAGCTGGTGGCGATGCACCGGCCCGACTCCCGGTCGACCATGAGAGACATGCCGATGGAGCCGGGAAGTTCTTGCAGCACAGGCATGACCTGGTCGCGGATGTAGGCAATGCCGGCGTCGATCTGATCAGACCGCGCCATCATCGTGGTAGAACGTGCGAACACGGTCCACCCCCTCTTTATTCAGGGCGGCGCTCCGGTGGCGCTACCGGATAGGGACAACTGTCCTCCACGGCGGTGCGACGCACAATGGTTCGTGGGCCGGGGCCAAAACCGCACCCGGTACTGTTATGCGGGCAACTACCCGGTCGATGAAGGACAGCAGCACGTGCAGACACACGAGATCAGGAAACGATTCCTCGATCATTTCGTGAAAGCGGGCCACACCGAGGTGCCCAGCGCATCGGTGATCCTGGACGATCCGAACCTGTTGTTCGTCAACGCCGGCATGGTGCAGTTCGTGCCCTACTTCCTGGGCGACCGCACCCCGCCGTACGACAAGGCGACCAGCGTCCAGAAGTGCATCCGGACGCCGGACATCGACGAGGTGGGCATCACCACCCGGCACAACACCTTCTTCCAGATGGCCGGCAACTTCTCGTTCGGCGACTACTTCAAGCGCGGCGCCATCGCGCTCGCCTGGGATCTGCTGACCAATTCGGTGTCCGAGGGCGGCTACGGATTCGACCCCGAAAAGCTCTGGGCCACCGTCTATCTCGATGATGACGAGGCCATCGGGCTCTGGGAGGAGATCGCCGGGCTGCCGCCGGAGCGCATCCAGCGCCGCGGCAAGGCCGACAACTACTGGTCCATGGGCATCCCCGGTCCCTGCGGCCCGTGTTCCGAGATCTACTACGACCGCGGCCCTGAATACGGCATCGACGGCGGCCCCGAAGCCAACGAGGACCGCTACATCGAAATCTGGAACCTCGTGTTCATGGAGAACGAGCGCGGCGAGGGCACCAGCAAGACCGACTTCGAAATCCTCGGCCCGCTGCCGCGCCAGAACATCGACACCGGCATGGGTGTCGAGCGCATCGCCTGCCTGCTGCAGGGTGTCGACAACGTCTACGAGACCGACCTGGTTCGTCCCGTCATCGACAAGGTGGCCGCGGTGGCGCCCCGCCACTACGGCGCGGGCAACCACACCGACGACGTGCGCTACCGCGTCATCGCCGACCACAGCCGCACCGCCGCGATCATCATCGGCGACGGCGTCACCCCGGGTAACGAGGGCCGCGGCTACGTGCTGCGCCGCCTGCTGCGCCGCATCATCCGCGCCGCCAAGCTGCTCGGTGTCGAGCAGCCGATCATGTCCGACCTGATGACCACCGTGCGCGACACGATGGGCCCGTCGTACCCGGAGCTGGTCACCGACTTCGAGCGCATCAACCGCATTGCGGTCGCCGAGGAGACCGCCTTCAACCGCACCCTCGCGTCGGGTTCGCGGCTGTTCGAGGACGCCGCGGCAGCCACCCGGGCCGCGGGCAAGACCGTCGTCTCCGGCAGTGATGCCTTCACATTGCACGACACCTACGGGTTCCCGGTCGAGCTGACGCTCGAGATGGCGGCCGAAGCCGGCCTGTCCGTCGACGAAGAGGGCTTCCGCAGCCTCATGGCCGAGCAGCGCGCCCGCGCCAAGGCCGACGCCGCCGCCCGCAAGCACGCGCACGCCGACCTGTCCGCCTACCGCGATCTGGTCGACGCCGGCCCGACCGAGTTCACCGGCTTCGACGAATTGACCTCGGAGGCAAGGATTCTCGGCATCTTCGTGGACGGCAAGCGGGTGCCGGTGGTGACGCACGGCGATGAAGCCGCGGTAGGGGCCGGCCGTATCGAGCTGGTCCTCGACCGCACCCCGCTGTACGCCGAGTCGGGCGGCCAGATCGCCGACACCGGGTCCATCACGGGCACCGGATCGTCGGCCACCGCGAAGGCCGCGGTCACCGACGTCCAGAAGATCGCCAAGTCGCTGTGGGTGCACACCGTCAACGTCGAGTCGGGCGAGTTCGTCGAGGGCGACACCGTGACGGCCGCTGTCGACCCGACCTGGCGCCGCGGCGCCACCCAGGGGCACTCGGGCACGCACATGGTGCACGCCGCGCTGCGACAGGTGTTGGGCCCCAATGCCGTTCAGGCCGGTTCGCTCAACCGGCCGGGCTACCTGCGGTTCGACTTCAACTACCAGGGCGCGCTCAGCGACGAGCAGCGCACCCAGGTCGAGGAAGTGACCAACGAGGCGGTGCAGGCCGACTTCGAGGTGCACACCTTCAACGAGAAGCTGGAGAAGGCCAAGGCCATGGGCGCCATGGCGATGTTCGGCGAGTCGTACCCCGACGAGGTCCGCGTCGTCGAGATCGGTGGACCGTTCTCCATGGAGCTGTGCGGTGGTACCCACGTCCAGCGCTCGGCCCAGATCGGTCCGGTGACCATTCTCGGCGAGTCGTCGGTGGGTTCGGGTGTGCGTCGCGTCGAGGCCTACGTCGGGCTGGACTCGTTCCGGCACCTGGCCAAGGAACGTGCGCTGATGGCCGGCCTGGCCTCGTCGCTGAAGGTGCCCTCGGAAGAGGTGCCGGCCCGCGTGGCCACCTTGGTCGAGAAGCTCAAGGCCGCCGAGAAGGAACTCGACAAGGTCCGGCTGGCCGGCGCCAAGGCCGCCGCCGCCAATGCCGCGGCAGGCGCCGAGGTGATCGGCAAGGTGCGCCTTGTCGCACAGCGGATGGCCGGTGGCTTCTCCGGTGGTGACCTTCGCACCCTGGTCGGCGACATCAAGGGCAAGCTGGGCTCGGACCCTGCGGTGATCGCACTCATCGCCGATTCGGGCGACTCGGTGCCGTACGTGGTGGCCGTCAACGCCGCCGCGCAGGACCTGGGATTGAAGGCCAACGAACTGGTGCAGCAGCTGGGCACCGCCGTCGATGGTCGTGGTGGTGGAAAGGCCGATCTGGCACAGGGTTCCGGTAAGGGGGCAGCGGGTATCGACGCGGGTCTGGCCGCGCTACGCGCTGAACTGGGCCGGAGCTAGCTTTGGCCCATACCGACCGCATGCCCGACCGCCCCGGGGCCGACGACCCCGGACGCGGTCGTCGGCTCGGCATCGACGTCGGCACGGTGCGGATCGGTGTCGCCGTGTGCGACCCGGATGGAATCCTGGCGACACCGCTGGAGACGGTTCGTCGCGACAAGACCGACAAGCACCTGAGCCGGCTGGTGAAACTGGCCGGTGAGCAGGACGCTGTCGAGATCGTCGTCGGATTGCCCCGCACCCTGAAGGACCGGGCCAGCAGCTCGGCCCGCGATGCGATCGAGGTCGCCGACGCCCTGGCAGCCCGGGTGGCCCCGACTCCGGTGCGGATGGCAGACGAACGCCTGACAACGGTGACCGCGCAGCGCTCGCTGCGGGAGGCCGGAGTGCGTGCGAAGGGGCAACGTCAGATGATCGATCAGGTGGCAGCCGTCGGCATCCTCCAGAACTGGCTGGACCTGCGCCGCACAGTGCTGGCCGCGGCGCCGAACACTGAGGCCGACGAGTGACCCCGGCCGAGGACATGATTCCCGACGCGCCCGACGACGACGAAGAGTGGGGCAGCACCCGCATCAAGCCCGAATCGGTGGGCCGGCCCCGCCGCGGGATGAGCCGGGCCGAACGGGTCCGCGCCGAGCGGAACCGCAAGCGCCGCCGCCGCCGCAGCATCGTGGCGCTGACCGTCTTCATCGTCGTTGTGGTCACTGCGGTGTTCCTCGGTTCACGCCTGTGGCACGGGATCTTCGGTTCGGGCAACGACTACTCCGGTGACGGCAACAACGACCTGGTCATCGAGGTGCATCAGGGCGACTCCACCACCGCCATCGGGCAGACCCTGCACGACCACGGCGTCGTGGCCAACGTGAAGACGTTCGTCCAGGCCGCCGAGGGCAACAAGGCGATGACCGAGATTCAGCCGGGCTTCTACAAGCTGCGCACCGAGATCTCGGCAGCCAACGCGGTATCCCGGCTCACGGAGAAGGACAATCGCGTCGGCCGCCTGGTGATCCCGGAGGGCCGTCAGCTCGACGACACCACCGACGTCAAGACCAACAAGATCAATCAGGGCATCTTCAGCCTGATCTCGGCCGCTTCGTGCGTCGACCTGGACGGCAACCGCAAATGCGTGTCTGCCGCAGATCTGAAGCAGGCCGCCGGCGCCGCCGACGTCTCGGCGTTGATGGTGCCGAGCTGGGCGGCAGGGCCGGTGAAGGCGCTGGGCGCCGACCACCGCAGGCTCGAGGGCCTCATCGCGCCGGGCACCTGGAACGTCGACCCGGCCGGCACGCCGGAGTCGATTCTGGCGAGCCTGATCAGCTCGAGCGGTCACCAGTACGAAAAGGGTGGCCTGCTCGACGCCGGCGCGGCCGCCAACCTGAACCCGTACCAGATCCTGATCGTGGCGTCGCTGGTCCAGCGTGAGTCCAACCCGCAGGACTTCGCCAAGGTCGCCCGCGTCATCTACAACCGGCTGGCGACCCCTGATCACCGCAGGTTGCAGTTCGACTCGACGGTGAACTACCCGCTGGATCGGCAGGAGGTGGCCACCACCGACGGCGACCGCGAGCAGCCGACGCCGTGGAACACCTATGCGCGTGAAGGCCTTCCGGTCACGCCCATCTGTTCGCCCGGGCAGCCCGCGGTCGTCGCGGCGCAGGATCCGGCGCCGGGGGACTGGCTGTACTTCGTGACCATCGACCTGCAGGGCACGACGGTGTTCACCCGGGACTACCAGCAGCACCTCGCCAGCATCGAGCTCGCCAAGCGCAACGGCGTGCTCGACAGCGCTCGATGACCGCGCGTCGGGCGGCGGTCCTGGGCTCGCCCATCGCGCATTCGCGGTCGCCGCAGTTGCACCTGGCGGCCTACCGGGAGCTCGGGCTCACCGACTGGACCTATGACCGTATCGAGTGCACCGAGGCCCAATTGCCCGGCCTGGTAGGCGGTTTCGGCCCGGAATGGGTCGGCGTCTCGGTGACCATGCCCGGCAAGTTCGCCGCGCTGCGGTTCGCGACGGAACGCACCGAACGGGCCGAGCTGGTGGGCTCGGCCAACACGCTGGTGCGGGTGGACGGCGGCTGGCGGGCCGACAACACCGACGTCGACGGGGTTGTCGGCGCGCTCGGGGCGGTGTCGGGCCCGGCAGCGGTGCTGGGTTCCGGCGGCACGGCGCCCGCGGCGGTGGTGGCCTTGGCGTCGCTGGGGATTTCGGACATCTCGGTCGTCGCCCGTAACGCCGACAAGGCGGCGTCACTGGTCGAGCTGGGGGACAAGCTCGGCGTGCGCGCCCGGTGGGTCGACTTGGGTGAACCACTCGATTCCCTTGGTGTGGTGGTCAATACGCTGCCCGCCGACGTGGCCTCGCAGTTCTCTGCCACCGTGGCCGACGCTGCTGTGCTGCTCGACGCCATCTATGACCCATGGCCGACGCCGCTGGCGCAGACCGTGTCCGCGGCCGGCGGCCGCGTGGTGAGCGGCCTGCAGATGCTGCTGCACCAGGCCTTCGCCCAGGTGGAGCAGTTCACGGGGATGCCGGCGCCGCGCGAGGCGATGGCGGCGGCGCTCGCGGCGTCCTGAGCGCCGGTGCTCTCTCCCAGGCACCTTCGATCCAGAGCTGTCACAAATCCGGACATTGTCAGCTGAGGCTGACAGCCTCAGATCGCACACGTCGCACAGAGAGCCGACACGTTTTCGTGACGGTCGCCCTGTCGCGCCGGCCTTAGCCTCGAAAGATGGGGGTGGGCAAGGTTTTTTGGTGCGGGGCCATCGGCGCTTGGATGATCGCGCTGTGCGTCTACGACCTGCGCGAACGACGGCTACCTAATCGGTTGACGTTGCCCGGCGCGGCGGCGCTCGTGGGCGCTGGTCTGATCACCGGCAAGGGGACCGCGGCGGCGCTGGGGGCGGCGGCCCTGTGCGGCGTGTATCTGGTTATCCATCTGCTGAGTCCGCGGGCGATGGGCGGCGGAGACGTCAAACTGGCCCTCGGCCTGGGCGCGCTGACGGGGATGTTCGGCGCCGACGTCTGGGCGCTGGCGGCCATCGGGGCGCCGCTGATCACGGCGGGCTATGCGGTGGTGCTCCTGCTGCGGCGCAGCGGACGGACCGTGCCACACGGGCCGTCGATGTGCCTGGCCAGCGCCGCGGCGGTCGCGCTCGGTACCTTTGCCTCACCATGAGCACCCGCGCCGCCACCGCCGCTGACCTGCCTGCCATCGCTGACATCTACGCGCACTACGTGCGCAGCAGCGTGGCGTCGTTCGAGCTGGAGCCGCCGGCCGCCGACGAATGGCAGACCCGGTTCTCCAACGTCGCGGCCGCCGGCCTGCCCTTCGTGGTGGTCGAACGCGACGGCAAGGTCGCGGGGTACGCGTACTGCCTGCCCTGGAAGGCCCGGCCGGCCTATCAGGGCACCGTGGAGGACTCGATCTACCTGGCGCCGTGGGCCACCGGCCAGGGCGCCGGCTCCGAACTGCTCGGCGTGCTGCTGGACGCTGCCCGCGCCGCAGGGGTGCGCGAGGTGATCGCGGTGATCGCCGACAGCGGCGACCCGTCGTCCATCGCATTGCACAAGAAGCTGGGTTTCGACGATGCCGGGCGGCTGCGGCAGGTCGGCCACAAGCACGGGCGGGACATCGACACCGTGCTACTGCAACGCAGCCTGCGCTGAGGAGATTTCAGCCGGTAAACCCCCTCATGGGACAATGGGACACGTGTTGCGATGGACCACAGCAGGTGAATCCCACGGCCGCGCCCTCGTGGCCTTGATCGAAGGCATGGTGGCCGGACTTTCGGTGACCTCGGACGACATCGCCACGCAGTTGCAGCGGCGTCGTCTCGGCTACGGCCGCGGTGCCCGGATGAAGTTCGAAAAGGACGAAGTCACGCTGCTCGGTGGCGTTCGGCACGGCCAGACGCTGGGCGGCCCGATCGCCATTCAGATCGGCAACACCGAATGGCCCAAGTGGGAGACCGTCATGGCCTCCGACCCGGTCGACCCGTCGGAGCTCGACGTGGCGCGCAACGCCCCGCTGACCCGGCCCCGTCCCGGCCACGCCGACTACGCCGGCATGCTCAAGTACGGCTTCGACGACGCCCGCCCGGTGCTCGAGCGCGCCAGCGCCCGCGAGACCGCGGCCCGAGTCGCGGCCGGCACCATTGCCCGCGCCTTCCTGAAGCAGGCACTGGGTGTCGAGGTCATTTCGCACGTGGTGGCCATCGGCGCGTCCAAGCCCTACGACGGCCCGTCGCCGCAGCCCGAGGATCTGGCGGCCATCGACGACAGCCCGGTGCGTGCCTTCGACAAGGCCGCAGAAGAATTGATGATCACCGAGATCGAGGCCGCCAAGAAGGACGGCGACACCCTCGGTGGTGTGGTCGAGGTCGTCGTCTCCGGCTTGCCGATCGGCCTCGGTTCGTTCACCAGCGGCGACAACCGGCTCGACAGCCAGTTGGCCGCGGCCGTGATGGGCATCCAGGCCATCAAGGGCGTCGAGATCGGTGACGGCTTCGAGACCGCACGACGCCGCGGCACCGTCGCGCACGACGAGATGTACCCCGGCCCCGACGGCGTGATGCGCTCCACCAACCGGGCCGGCGGCCTGGAAGGCGGCATGACCAACGGCCAGCCGCTGCGCGTCCGCGCGGCGATGAAGCCGATCTCGACCGTGCCGCGCGCGCTGGCGACCGTCGACATGACCACCGGCGAAGAGGCCGTCGCCATCCACCAGCGGTCCGATGTCTGCGCCGTGCCCGCGGCCGGTGTGGTCGTCGAGGCCATGGTGGCGCTGGTGCTGGCCCGCGCCGCACTGGACAAGTTCGGCGGCGACTCGCTGGCCGAGACCCGCGCCAACATCGAGAACTACCTGCGTGCGGTGCAAGAGCGCGAACCGCAGATGTCCGGATAAATCATGGTGCCCAAGGCTGTACTGGTCGGCATGCCCGGGTCGGGCAAGTCGACGATCGGTCGACGGTTGGCGAAGGCGCTGCAGGTGCCGATGCTCGACACCGACGCCAAGATCGTCGAGACCACCGGTCGCAGCATCGCCGACATCTTCGCCGAAGGTGAGCCGGTGTTCCGCAAGATCGAAGCCGACGTCATTCGCGACGCGCTGGCCGAACACGACGGGGTGGTCTCGCTCGGTGGTGGCGCGGTGACCACTCCGGAGGTGCGTGAGGCGCTTGCCGGACACACCGTCGTCTACCTGGAAATCAGTGCGGCAGAAGGTGTTCGGCGTACCGCGGGCGGTGGCCGTCCGCTGCTCGCCGGCGACGATCCGGGTGCCAAATACCGCGCATTGATGGCACAACGCGTGCCGCTGTTCCGACAGGTCGCCACGCTCCGCGTGAACACCAACCGACGCAATCCCGGGGCCGTGGTCCGCCACATCGTGCACCGGCTCGAGCAGCCGCGCTGCGACGAGCACTCCCGGCGCCGCCGCCGTTCGGCATGGCGCCGGCTGCCCACGGTCCTGAACCCCGGACCCACCACCGAGGCCCCGCCGAGTCCCGCGGCACTGGCGAAACGATTGAAAGGCTCGCAATGACCGAACGTGGCGCTGAACCTGTTGTTGTCGAGGTGAACGTCGACCGGCCGTATCCGGTGATCATCGGGACGGGGTTGCTCGGCGACCTCGGCCGGGTTCTGCAGGGCCGCCACCGCGTCGCCATCCTGCATCAGCCGGTGCTCACCCAGACCGCCGAAGCGATCCGGAGCTACCTGGCGGACCAGGGGATCGACGCGCACCGAATCGAGATTCCGGACGCCGAGGCGGGCAAGGAACTGCCGGTCGTCGGCTTCATCTGGGAAGTGTTGGGGCGCATCGGGATCGACCGCAAGGATGCCATCGTCAGCCTCGGCGGCGGGGCGGCCACCGACGTCGCCGGGTTCGCCGCGGCGACCTGGCTGCGGGGCGTGGACATCGTGCACGTGCCGACGACCCTGCTCGGCATGGTCGACGCCGCCGTCGGCGGCAAGACCGGCATCAACACCGACGCCGGCAAGAACCTCGTCGGCGCGTTCCACCAGCCGCTGGCGGTCCTCGTCGACCTCGCGACGCTGGAATCGTTGCCGCGCAACGAGATCATCGCCGGGATGGCCGAGATCGTGAAGGCCGGTTTCATCGCCGACCCGGTGATCCTGGATCTGATCGAAGCCGACCCGGAGGCCGCGCTGGACCCGACCGGGACGGTGCTGCCCGAGCTCATCCGCCGGGCCATCGCCGTCAAGGCCGAGGTGGTCGCGGCCGATGAGAAAGAATCGGCGCTGCGCGAAATCCTCAACTACGGCCACACTTTGGCGCACGCCATCGAGCGCCGCGAGCGGTACCAGTGGCGCCATGGTGCCGCCGTGTCGGTGGGCCT
Source organism: Mycolicibacterium aubagnense (assembly GCF_010730955.1). Lineage (NCBI taxonomy): Bacteria > Bacillati > Actinomycetota > Actinomycetes > Mycobacteriales > Mycobacteriaceae > Mycobacterium > Mycolicibacterium aubagnense. Next base: position 233,104 of record NZ_AP022577.1, read on the forward strand.
GGTGTTCGCCGCGGAGCTGGGCCGGCTGGCCGGCCGACTCGATGACGACACCGCGGACCGGCACCGCCGGGTCCTGACCGCGCTGGGGCTGCCGGTCAGCTACGACGCCGATGCATTTCCGCAGCTGTTGGAATCGATGGCGGGGGACAAGAAGACCCGTTCGGGCGTGCTGCGTTTCGTGGTGCTCGACGGTCTGGCCAAGCCGGGCCGGCTGGAGGGCCCGGACCCGTCCCTGTTGGCGGCCGCCTATTCGGTGGTGGCGAAAGACTGAGCCGAGGCAGACCCGAAGCAAAAAAATCGCGGCCAGTCATCAGACTGGCCGCGATTCTTGTGTGGGTGCTCAGGACTGTGTCTCGGTCTTGTCGGTGCTGACGGCAGCGAAGACGTCAGTATCAGCGCGCTCGCCGCTGTCGCCGGCGTGGTCGTGCTTCGGGGGCGGCGGGGCTTGGCGGTCGATCAGCCAGCGGCCGAGCGTCACGCCGCAGATGCCGCCCACGAAGACGATCAGTGCCGTGAACGCGGCGAACGTGGTGACCTCGGCGGCCAGTGCGTCGACGTAGATGTTGTCGTAAATCTGTCCGATGAGCCAGGAGACGAGGCCGCTGACGACGCCGGCGAACAGGCCGGCGACCAGCCACGCCATGGCCAGGTCCTCGCGTCGGTCGGGGTCGGGCTGCGCCTTCGCGTCACTCTGTCCGTCGAGGACGCCCCAGGCAAATGCGGCGAGGATGTACAGCACGACCAGCGTGACACTGATGATCAGGGACTGTTTTTCCCACGCCCCGATCATCGCGCCTTGCAGCAATCGGACGATCACCATCAACGCCGCAAAGACGATTCCGCGCAGCAACCACTTACTCATGAGCAGACAGCGTAGCGAGTAGCGTCACATATCGTGACAATTTCCCACCGGCGCCACACTCTGCGTCGCGATCTGGCGGCCGCCGAGCTGGATGCGATCCTGGTAACCGACCTGGTGAACGTGCGTTATCTGTCCGGATTCACCGGCTCCAACGCCGCATTGCTGATTCCCACTCACGGGGAGACCCCGGTGCTGGCCACCGACGGGCGGTACCGAACGCAGGCCGCACAGCAGGCCCCGGATGCGCAGATCCTCATCGAGCGGGCGTGTGCCCCGCAACTGGTGCGCGCCGCGGCAGCCGCCGGAGTCAAGCGACTCGGCTTCGAAAGCCACGTCATGACGGTCGACGCGCACGCGGCACTGCAGCGGGTCAGCGGGGACGTCGAACTGGTCCGGGCGCCCGGCATGGTCGAGACGTTGCGAGAGGTCAAGGACGCCGGCGAGATCGCGATCCTGCGGCTGGCGTGCGAGGCCGCCGACGCGGCGTTGGCGGACCTCATCGAATCCGGCGGGCTGCGGGCCGGCCGCACCGAGAAAGAGGTCGGCCGCGAACTCGAGTCGCGGATGCTGGACCACGGCGCCGACGGGCCGTCGTTCGAGACCATCGTCGCCACCGGCGCCAACTCCGCCATCCCGCACCACCGGCCCACCGACGCGGTGCTGGCCGCCGGCGACTTCGTCAAGATCGACTTCGGCGCGCTCGTCGCGGGCTACCACTCGGACATGACCCGCACGTTCGTGCTGTCGCCTGTGGCGCAGTGGCAGCGCGACATCTACGACCTGGTCGCCGCGTCGCAGCGGGCGGGCCGCGAGGCGCTGGCGCCGGGCACCACGCTGTCCGCCGTGGATCGGGCGTCGCGGCAGGTCATCGTCAATGCCGGCTACGGCGATCAGTTCTCCCACGGGCTCGGGCACGGGGTCGGGCTGCAGATACATGAAGCGCCGGGAATCAACTCCGCCGCCGCCGGTACACTGCTTGCTGGCTCCGTGGTGACCGTGGAGCCCGGTGTCTACCTGCCCGGCCGGGGCGGAGTCCGGATCGAGGACACGCTGGTCGTGGGTAGCGATACGACACACACACCTGAGTTGCTTACCCAGTTCCCCAAGGAACTGGCCATCCTCTGATGACAGAGAGCTAGGAGCAGTACCGACCGTGGCATCTACCGCCGACTTCAAGAATGGTCTTGTCCTCAACATCGAGGGCCAGCTGTGGCAGATCACCGAGTTCCAGCACGTCAAGCCTGGCAAGGGCCCGGCCTTCGTGCGCACCAAGCTCAAGAACGTGCTGACGGGCAAGGTCGTCGACAAGACCTTCAACGCCGGCGTGAAGGTGGAGACCGCGACCGTCGACCGTCGTGATGCCACCTACCTGTACCGCGATGGCAGCGACTTCGTCTTCATGGATGCCGAGGACTTCGAGCAGCACCCGCTGACCGAGGCCCTCGTCGGCGACGCCGCCGGCTTCCTGCTGGAGAACCTGCAGGTGCAGATCGCGTTCCACAACGGTGTGCCGCTGTACCTGGAACTTCCGGTCAGCATCGACATCGTCGTCGCGCACACCGAGCCCGGTCTGCAGGGCGACCGCTCCAACGCCGGCACCAAGCCGGCCACCCTGGAGACCGGCGCCGAGATTCAGGTGCCACTGTTCATCAACATCGGCGACAAGCTGAAGGTGGACACCCGCGACAGCAGCTACATCAGTCGGGTCAATGCCTGAGCTGCGCGAGCGGAGCGACGGCAATGCCTGACAGACGTTCCGACAAGGGTCGGCACCAGGCACGCAAGCGCGCTGTCGACCTGCTGTTCGAGGCCGAGGCGCGCGGGATCACCGCGGCCGAGGGCGCGAAGCTGCGCAACACCATCGCCGACCGCGACCCCGAGGTCTCGACACTGAACCCGTACACGGTGACCGTCGCCAACGGCGTCACCGAGCACGCCGCGCACATCGACGACCTGATCTCCGCGCACCTGCAGGGCTGGACGCTGGAGCGTCTGCCCGCGGTGGACCGGGCGATCCTGCGCGTCGCGGTATGGGAGCTGCTGCACGCGACGGACGTGCCGGAGCCGGTCGCCGTCGACGAGGCGGTCGAGCTGGCGAAGACGCTGTCCACCGACGAGTCGCCCGGTTTCGTCAACGGTGTGCTCGGTCAGGTGATGCTGGTGACTCCGCAGATCCGGGCCGCCGCCGCAGCCGTACAGGGCGCGGCGCAGGGCAGCGCCGAACAGTAGGGCCGCGCAGCCATGGACGAACCGCAGGACTGGGCGCCCTACTCGAGTGTCGAGGATGCGGCCAAGGTCTATCTGCGCGATCCGGAGCTGGCGCTCGAACAGCTGCGCTCGGTGGTCGACTTCCGGTCGATCAAGTCCTTCATCATGTCGCGCGGCGCGTCCGAGGAGTCCTGGGGCGACGCCGTGTGGCAGGAGGTCGTCCTCACCGACGGTGAGCGGCTGATCATGTGGCGGGCCGACGACGACGCGAGCGGCGAGGACGAACAGCTGCGCCGCACGTTGGACACCTCGGTGCGGACCATCCTGTTGTCGACCATCACCGACCACATCCTGACCACGCGGTTCGAGGTCCTGGCCGACGGCACCCGGCGCCTCGCCGAAGTCCGGCTGCGGATGTACACCCAGCTGATCACCCGCAGCCGCCAGAAGTCGGCGGTCGACAGCGACTTCTTCTGTGAGTCGTTCCGGTACACCAAGTCCGTCGACGACGGCGGCCTGGCCCAGATGCAGCGGCTGCTGCAATTCGGCCGGGAGTTGTCGCACGCCCTGTAGGTCTGGTCCATCCCGCCTCCCGGCCAACGGGACGAATCGTGACCTGCATCTCAGTAACGCCGTTACAGTCGCGGGATGGGAACCGAGCCACGAGTGATCGCCGACGTCGGTGAAGACGGCCTGCATCTGCACGCCTGCTGTCTCTGTGAAGCCATGTGCGGCTTGGAGATCCAGGTGGCCGACGGCAAGGTGGCGGGCATCCGGCCGAACAAGGCCGACGAGTGGAGCGCGGGCCACATCTGCCCGAAGGGCGCCTCGCTGGGTGCACTGCACGAGGACCCCGACCGGATCCGCCGGCCCATGATCAAGATCGACGGCGAGTGGCACGAGGTCGACTGGGACACCGCGTTCCGTCGCTGCACCGAACTGCTGGCACCCGTCATCGAGAAGCACGGCATCGGCGCGGTTACCGCGTACACCGGAAACCCACTGGCGCACTCGTTTTCGCTGTCGCGGTATGCGGCGATCCTGCTCGGCCTGTCCGGCATGCCGATCACGTATTCGCCGGGCACCATCGACCAGTGGCCCAAGAACCTGTCGTCGCACCTGATGTACGGCAGCTGGTGGGCATTCCCGACACCCGACGTGCAGCGCACCGACCTGCTGGTGGTGATGGGCGCCAACCCCGCGGCGTCGCAGGGCTCGCTCCTCGCCGCGCCCGACATCATGGGCATCATCGGCGGAATCCGTAAGCGCGGCAAAGTGATCGTCATCGACCCGGTGCGAACCCAGACCGCAGCCAAGGCCGACGAGTGGCTGCCCATCACGCCAGGTACCGACGCGGCGCTGCTGCTGGGCGTCATCCACGTTGTGTTCGACGAAGGGCTCGTCAACCTCGGCCGGCTGGCGCGGCATCTCGACGGAGTGCCCGAGCTGGAGCAGGCCGTCACCGACTGGTCGCCCGAAAGAGTCGCTGCCGCAACAGGTATCGGCGCCGAGCGGATTCGGCAACTGGCCCGCGAGCTGGCCGGCACGCCGCGCGCTGTCGTCTACGGCCGGATCGGCACCTGTAACCAGGAGTTCGGCAGCCTCGCCAGCTGGCTGATCGACGTCGTCAACATCGTCACCGGACACTTCGACGTGCCGGGCGGCGCGATGTTCGCGACCCCGACCGCCTGGACCGTCACCAGCCAGACCATCCCGGGCCTGGAGGACGGGGCGCCCAACTTCGGCCGCTATCAGACCCGAGTCCGCGGGGCGAAAGAAGTGCTGGGTCAGGTACCCGTCTCCTGCATGCTCGAAGAGATCACCACGCCCGGCGAGGGCCAGCTCAAAGCACTGATCACGGTGGCGGGCAATCCCGTCCTGTCCACCCCGGGTGGCGACAAGCTGGACGAGGCGCTGGCGGGCCTGGACGCGATGATCTCGGTGGACCTGTGGCTCAACGAGACCACTCGGCACGCCGACGTGATCCTGCCCGGCGCCTCGGCGCTCGAGCAGCCGCATTCGGCGGACCTGCTGCTGGGCACGGCCATCAACAGCTTCGCCCGCTACTCGCCGCCGGTGTTCCACCGCGAGGACCCGGACGCGCCGGAAGAGTGGGAGATCCTCATCCGGCTGACCGGGCTGTGCACCGGCACCCCGGCCGAGGACGTCGACGTGGCCGCGCTCGATGACGGCTGGTTCGACTACCTGTGCTTCACCCAGGGGCTCGACGGTGCTGAGATTCGGAAGAAGTACGACCACGGCGGCCCGGAGCGGATGCTCGACCTGACGCTGCGGACCGCCGCGTTCGGCGACCGGTATGGCGAGAATCCCGACGGCCTGACGCTCGAGAAGCTCAAGGCCCACCCCGACGGCATCAACTACGGCCCGATGGTGCCACGCGTGCCGGAGATTCTGGCTACCTCGGACCAGAAGATTCGTGTGGCCCCGCAGTATCTGCTCGACGACCTGCCGCGGTTGGCCTCGCGACTCGAGCGTCCCGATGACGAGCTGGTGCTGGTGAGCCGGCGGCATCTACGGTCCAACAACTCCTGGCTGCACAACGTCGGCGCGTTGATGAAGGGCCGCGACCGCTGCACGCTGCTGATGCACAGTCGCGACGCCGCCGCGCGGGGCATCGCGGACGGCGACACTGCCGAAGTCGCCTCGGGCGCAGGGAAGATCGTCGTCCCCGTCGAGGTGACCGACGCGATCAAGCCGGGCGTCGTGTCCATGCCGCACGGCTGGGGGCACGGGCAGTCCGGCACTCGGCTCGGGATCGCCAACGCGTCGCCCGGGGTGAATACCAACATCCTCTCGCTGCCGGACTTCATCGACGAGCCGTCCGGCAACGGGGCGCTCAACGGGATCCCGGTGACGGTGAGTGCGGTGGGGAGCTAGCCGCACCGCAGGGGCGAACACTATTCAGTTGTCAAGGTGCACAACGTGTTAGGCGGCTATGCCGCGATGGTGTCGAGTCGCAGGGTGCGTCGGTTGTAGGTCGGGATGGGCCTGCGGTGTGGGTCGACGGTGGTTGGTGGGATGAGCCAGGGGTGTTTGTCCAGTCCCATGACGACGTCCCAGCCGTCGTGGTGGATGTTGGCGTGGCAGGCCGGGCACAGCAGGCACCCGTTGTTCAGGCTGGTTTCGCCGTCGTGGGTCCAGTGCACGATGTGGTGGGCATGGGTGCGCCCGGGCGGTGCACCGCATTTGATGCAGCATTGATCCCGCAGATACAGCGCTTTGCGTAGAGGCGCCGGGAACAGGCGTTTGTCCCGACCGACATCGAGTGGTACCTGCTCGCCGTCCACGATGACTGTCGTGACGGTGGTGTCGCAGGTCAGCCGGTCCAGGGTCAGGGTGCTGATTGATCCCATGAACGCTAACTCCGCCAGGTCCGGGGTGTCGGCGGGCACCGTTACCAACAGTTGGGTGCGCGGCGCGGACGCGATATCGCCGCCGCGGGCCGCGATATCCAACACCGCCTCCAGGGCGTCCGCGCGTCGCCTCCCCGCGGAGCGGGTGTCGGGGCTGCCGTCGGGTTCAGGGCGGGGTGCGGACAGCTCATCCATCGCGGCCGCGAGTTTGGCGCCCACTTCGGCGTCCAGATCCGCGCGTACATGTAGCCGGCCGTCGCTGGTCACTCGGTGGTCGACTGTGTTGATGGACCGGTCCTCGGCCGCGGGCAGACCCCCAGTCGCGGCGGCGTGCCGGTTGCCGAGCCGGCGGGCCCGAGCACCGATCTCCGCCGGGGTGGCCCCGGAGAAGAACTGTCCGAGAAGATCCGTGACCTGACCGAACCGGGCCTCCTCGTCCGGCGGGTCGGGGGAGCGTGCCGCGATGTGGTTGACGCCCTTGACGATCGCGTCGACATGTTCCCCCGAGATCGCGCCGTCGCCGGCATGTGCGGCCAGGGTGGGCAGTGCCGGCAACGCAGCAGCGACCCGTACCAGCCGCTCGGCGACCGCGGGTGCGCACCCCAGCGCGATCAGCAGCTCCCGCGGCGTCCGCCCCTGCGAGGCGGCCACCCCACGCCGATCCAGGGCGCCCGCCACTGTTGCCGCTAGATGATCAACCACGTTCTGCAGCACGGCAAGCATGCGCATCGACTCCAACGCGTCATCTCCAGCCAGGTCGTCGGGGACGTGCACGCCTCGGATGGCGTCGAGGCTGGTGGTGAGACGCTGCGTGATTCCCATACCCCATTTTATCGAACAAATGTTCGAACTGCAAGAGGTGATGTCGAGGAGAAAGCAATCACCGAGATTTGAAATGTCGGGCGATTTCATGGTGGCGCAATAGCCCCTGAAGCCCCGGTTTGTGCAGGTCACGCGCGTACCTGGGCGGCGCAATGCAGGTACTGTCGATTCGCCCGATTCGGGGGTGCGGACCTGACCCGCGCGGGTCCCTACGGTCAACCGCATGTCCTCGACCGACCCGACCCCGCTGCGCCGGCGCGCCGACCGCGCCCGCCAGGTCGCCGACGTGTTGCGGCACCAGGTGCGCGACGGGGTCTACGCGGACGGCCTGCCTGGCGAGGCTACGTTGGTGGCGGAGTTCTCGGTGTCCCGCAATACCGTGCGCGAGGCCTTGACGATCCTCAAGGCCGAGGGGCTGATCGACCGCGGCCCGCGGGTCGGCACTCATGTGGCGCAGCGCAAGTACGACCACGGGTTGCACGCGCTGGTCGGGCTGAAGGAGACCTTCAAGGACTATGGCGAGGTCCGCAACGAGGTCCGCGCCGCGACGCCAATCCCCGCGCCCGCGGCCGTGGCGCGCCGACTGCAGCTGAATCCCGGCGAGCCTGTCGTGTTCATCGAGCGGCTCCGTTACCTGGGTGACCTGCCGCTGAGCCTCGACCTGACCTACCTCGCGCCTGACATCGGCACCGCGGTGCTCGAGCACTCGCTGGAGACCAACGACGTGTTCGCGTTGATCGAGCAGGTCACCGCACAGCGGTTGGGTTCGGCGGATATTGCACTGGAAGCGGTTTCGGCCGATCCGCACACCGCGGCCACCCTGGACATCCCGGCCGGTGGAGCGATTCTGATGCTCGAACGCCTCACCACACTCGACGACGGGCGTCCCGTCGACCTCGAATACATCCGCCTGCGTGGTGACCGAATCACCATGCGCGGCAACCTGTTACGGAGTGAATCATGACGCTGGTCAACAACCAACGCGCCGATGTGCCGGTCACGATCGACGAGTCGCTGTGTATCGAGGGCTGCACCCTGTGTGTCGACGTCTGCCCGCTGGACTCGCTGGCCATCAACCCCGACAACGGCAAGGCCTACATGCACGTCGACGAGTGTTGGTACTGCGGCCCGTGTGCCGTCCGCTGCCCAACCGGTGCCGTCTCCGTCAACATGCCGTACCTCATCCGCTAAGGACTCTCATGAAACTTGTCCGGTTCTCTACGCTGGCGGCCGCCGTCGTGCTGGCCGCCGCCGGCTGCTCGGTCGATTCGGCCGGCAAGGACGACAACGTCGTCAACGTGGTCGTCGGCTACCAGTCCAAGACCATCAACACCGTCACCGCCGGGACTTTGCTTCGTGCGCAGGGATATTTGGAACATCGGCTCAGCGACATAACTTCTAAGACCGGCAAGAAGTACCACGTCGAATGGCAGGACTACGACACCGGTGCGCCGATCACCGCTCAGATGGTCGCCGAGAAGATCGACATCGGTTCCATGGGTGACTACCCGATGCTGATCAACGGCTCCAAGACCCAGGGCAACGAACGTGCCAAGACCGAACTCGTGTCGGTCACCGGGTCGAGCCCCACGGGTTCGCTGAACATGGTTGTGGTGTCGCCGGATTCGCCGATCCAGTCGCTGAGTCAACTCGCCGGGCAGAAGGTGTCGGCCAGCGTGGGGTCGGCCGGTCACGGCACGCTGGTCCGGGCGCTGTCGAAGAACGGCATCGACCCGAAGACCGGCGTCGAGGTGCTCAACCAGCAACCGCAGATCGGTGCGTCGGCACTGGAATCCGGCCAGGTCAAGGCACTTTCGCAGTTCGTCGCCTGGCCGGGACTGCTGGTCTTCCAGAACAAGGCCCGACTGCTGTACGACGGAGCCGAGCTGAACTACCCGACATGGCACGGCGTCGTCGTACGACGGGCCTACGCCGGGGCACATCCCGAGGTGCTCGACGCCTTCCTGCAGGCACAGCTCGATGCCACCGATTTCCTCAACACCAAACCACTGGAAGCGACCCGGATCGTTGCGGAGGGCAGCGGCCTGCCGCAGGAGGTCGTCTACCTGTACAACGGCCCCGGTGGTACCCGGTTCGACACCACGCTGAAGCCGTCGCTGGTCGATGCGCTGAAAGGTGATGTGCCGTACCTGAAGTCGATCGGCGACTTCGCCGACCTGGATGTCAACGCGTTCGTCCAGGACGAACCGCTGCGCAATGCGTTGGCCGAGCGGGGTCGCGACTACAACGCCGAGGTCGCCCGCACCGTCAATCCGTCGGTGGTGCACGGCACCGATCCGGTGTGCAACATCGCGGTCGACAACCCGGCGCTCGCCGGTGAATTGTGGCTGGACGGCTCGGACACCACGCAGCCGGCGGCCAACCCGACCTGCCTGCTCAAGGCGATCAGGGCCGCAGAGGACAAGGGCACCAAGGTCCGTGCCGCCTACGTCCCGGACGCGGAGTTCGGAACCCGTTGGCTGGCAGACAAATCCGTGTGGGTCCAGTTGAACACAGGCGAGGGCACCAAGTTTTTCCCATTCGACACCGCGGCCGGCGCCCACCGGTACCAGGCGGCCCATCCCGGTTCGTCGGTGGTGACCTATCAGCAGGCTCTGGTGGGTGCGGCATGACGGCCATAGCCGCGGTTGTGGCCGCACCCACCCGCACTGCCGCGGCCGAGGTGTCGCGGCGGCGTGGGCCGGCGAAATGGCGCAGTTACGCAATCAAGGCGCTGTCGGTCATTGCGGCCGTGGGCATCTGGCAGCTGCTGACCGCCAATCACATCCGGTTCTGGCTGCGGTTCGACAATCTGCCGACCGTGACCCAGATCGCTGCGAAATTTGTCGAGCGGCTGGGCGCCACGCAGTACTGGCTGGACCTGACGCAGTCGGTGATCCGGATCGTCAGTGGTTTCGGAATTGCGGCGGTGATCGGTGCGGCCACCGGTATCGCGCTCGGCCGGTCACGGCTGTTCGCCGACATCGTCGGCCCGCTGACCGAGCTGGCTCGTCCGATCCCGGCCATCGCGCTGGTGCCGGTTGCCATCCTGCTGTTTCCGACCGACGAGGCCGGCATCGTGTTCATCACGTTCCTGGCGGCGTTCTTCCCGATCATGGTCAGCACCCGGCACGCCGTGCGGGCTCTGCCGACGCTGTGGGAGGACTCGGTGCGGACCCTCGGCGGCAGTCGCTGGGATGTGTTGCGGCAGGTCGTGTTCCCGGGGGTGCTGCCCGGGCTGTTCGGCGGCCTGTCGGTCGGCATGGGGGTGGCCTGGATCTGTGTGGTGTCCGCGGAGATGATCTCGGGCAGGCTCGGCGTCGGCTACCGGACCTGGCAGGCCTACACCGTGCTGGATTACCCGAGCGTCTTCGTCGGCATCATCACCATCGGCGCTTTGGGTTTCGGTACGTCGGCCGCGGTGGAGCTGATCGGCCGGCGGCTGACGCGCTGGCTGCCGCGTGGTGAGGAGCATGGGCGATGAGCGCTTGCGCGAAGAGCAGAGGGCACAGATGAGCGCTTGCGCGAAGAGCAGAGGGCACAGATGAGCGCAGTACAAGCAGAGCCCAAGATTGCCGGCCTGCGCCTGGAACTCGACCGAATCCGGTTGTCCTACACCGGTGAACCGGTCGTGGACGGACTGAGCCTGACGGTCCAGCCGGGAGAAATTCTGGTGCTGACGGGCCCTTCGGGCTGCGGCAAGTCGACGGTGCTACGGGCGCTGGCCGGGCTGCTCAAGCCCGACGCCGGCCGGGTCCTCGCCGACGGCACACTCGTGACCACCACGTCGCGTGACCGTGGCATGGTGTTCCAGGACAGTGCGTTGTTGCCCTGGCGCACAGTGCGATCCAACATCGAGCTGGCGCTGCAGTTGCGCGGTGTGCCGCGTGCCGGGCGCCGAGAACGCGCCGAACGGTGGATCGACGAGGTCGGGCTCACCGGGTTCGCCGACTTCCTGCCGAAGAGCCTGTCCGGCGGTATGCGCCAGCGGGTCCAGCTGGCGCGCGGCCTGGCCGGGGCGCCGCGGGCCGTCCTGATGGACGAGCCGTTCGGCGCGCTGGACGCCAAGATCCGAACCGCCATGCAGCACTTGCTGATCGGCACCTGGCAGGCCCATCCGACCACCGTCGTCTTTGTCACCCATGACGTCGACGAAGCCCTCGCCCTGGGTGACCGCGTGGCGGTCCTCGGCCGCGCCGGCCAGCCGCTGCGCGCCCTGCTGGATGTGCCGAGCCCCCGTGATGCTGATGTCTCCCGCACCGAGCTGCGGGCCGAAATCCTTGGAGCACTACACCAATGAGCACCCTCGAGATCCCTGATCTCGTCAACCCCGTCCGCCTGGACTGTGACGTCCTGGTGATCGGCGGTGGTACCGCCGGCACCATGGCCGCCCTGACCGCCGCCGAGAACGGCGCCCAGGTACTTCTGCTCGAGAAGGCCCACGTGCGGCACTCCGGCGCGCTGGCCATGGGCATGGACGGCGTCAACAACGCCGTCGTCCCGGGCAAGGCCACCCCGGAGGACTACGTCGCCGAGATCACCCGGGCCAACGACGGAATCGTCAACCAGCGCACCATCTATCAGACCGCGACGCGCGGCTTCGCCATGGTGCAGCGGCTGGAACGGTACGGCGTCAAGTTCGAGAAGGACGAGCACGGCGAGTACGCGGTGCGCCGCGTGCACCGCTCCGGCTCGTATGTGCTGCCGATGCCCGAGGGCAAGGACGTCAAGAAGGCGCTGTACCGCGTGATGCGGCAGAAGTCCATCCGGGAGAAGCTGCGCATAGAGAACCGGCTGATGCCGGTACGTGTGCTGACAGAGAACGGGCGCGCGGTGGGCGCGGCCGCCTTCAACACGCGCACAGGAGAATTCGTCACGGTGGGTGCCAAGGCCGTCATCCTCGCCACCGGGGCCAGCGGCCGGCTCGGCCTGCCCGCATCGGGCTACCTGTACGGCACGTACGAGAATCCCTGCAACGCCGGCGACGGATACTCCATGGCCTACCACGCGGGGGCGGAACTGTCGGGCATCGAGTGCTTCCAGGTGAACCCGCTGATCAAGGACTACAACGGACCCGCGTGCGCCTACGTCGCCAATCCTTTCGGCGGATACCAGGTGAACGCGCTGGGGGAGCGGTTCGTCGACTCCGACTACTGGTCGGGCCAGATGATGTCTGAAGTGAAGAGCGAGATCGAATCGGCCCGCGGGCCGATCTACCTCAAGGTCACCCATCTGCCGGACGAGACCATCACCGCGATGGAGAACATCCTGCACACCACCGAGCGGCCGACGCGCGGCACCTTCCACGCGAACCGCGGCCACGACTACCGGACCCACGACATCGAGATGCACATCTCCGAGATCGGCTTGTGCAGTGGGCATTCCGCGTCCGGGGTGTGGGTGGACGAGCATGCCCGCACCACCGTGCCAGGCCTCTACGCGGCCGGCGACATGGCGTGCGTGCCGCACAACTACATGATCGGAGCGTTCGTCTACGGTGACCTCGCCGGCGAGCACGCCGCTTCGACTCTCGCCGATGTCGAAGCGCCCGTGGATCTTCCGCAGGATCAGCTGGCCGAGGCGCACGAGTTGATCTACCGTCCGCTGCGGCATCCAGACGGACCGCCGCAGCCGCAGGTCGAGTACAAGTTGCGCCGCTTCGTCAATGACTATGTGGCGCCGCCGAAGACGGCGACCAAACTGTCGATCGCGGTCCGCACCTTCGAGCGCATGGCCGCGGAGATCGAGCAGATGGGCGCTCGTACGCCGCATGAGCTGATGCGGACGGTCGAGGTGTCGTTCATCCGGGACTGCGCGGAGATGGCGGCGCGGTCGTCGCTGACGCGGACCGAATCGCGGTGGGGGCTGTACCACGATCGCGCCGACATTCCCGAGCGAGATGACGAAGAGTGGCGCTATCACCTGAACCTGCGCAAGGACGCGAACGGGGAGATGGAGTTCCTGAAGCGGCCGGTGGCACCGTATTTCGTGCCGGTGCCCGATCTGGACCACCTGCCGTCGGACCACGCGGTGCAGCATGTACACCAGCCGGACCTCGTCGGTGGCAAGGCGCCGGCGACGGCGGGATCGCGCCTGCGTCCCACCGAGCCGACGACGCCGCCGTCGCCGCGGATCGCGGCCGTGGTGGCCCTGGAGGAGCCGACGCTCTCCGACCTGGCCGCGTACCTGCAGGACGCCGACGGCGGGGTCCGGCGAGCCGCTGTCGCGGTGCTGGTGGAGAACCTGCCGGACGGCTACCAGCCCGACCTGGTCGCTGCCCTCGGCGACGCGGACGGCGCGGTGCGGGGCGCGGCCGCCGACGCGCTTCGCGAGCTGGTCGAGGTGCTGCCCGATCCGGCGGCGGTCGCCCCGTACCTGACGTCCGCTGACCCGGTCGTGCGAGCGGTGACGGTGTACGTCCTCAGTTCGCGCCGCGCCGGTGCGGCCCCGGATTACCGTGCCGCGGTGACCGATTCCGACCACCGGGTGCGGATCGAGGCGGTGCGTGCGCTGGTATCCGTTGATGACGTCGACGGCGTGGCCGCAGCCGCGGCCGATGACAACCGTGAGGTGCGGATTGCTGCGGGCAACGGCCTGGCCACGCTGCAATCCGGTGCGGACACCGTGCGGCAGCTGTTGGCCGACCGGGACCCGCTGGTGCGGGCGGCCGCGTTGGCCGCGCTGGCTGCCGTCGGTTGCGCCGAGCAGGACGTGCCGGAAGTGCAACGCGCCCTTCGGGAATCAGCGTGGCAGATTCGGCAGGGCGCCGTGCGGGCACTGTCCGGCGCGGCTCCGGCGGTCGCCGTCGAACCGCTGTCGCAGGCGCTGCACGACCCGCACCTGGACGTGCGTAAGGCCGCCGTGCTCAGCCTGACCCGGTGGGCCGATTCCGAGGAGTCCGCCCGCGCGGCGCTCGGGATCGCGCTGGAAGACGGTGACGCCGACGTACGGGCCTATGCGCGTCACGCGCTCGGCGCCGCAGCCCGGCATGCGCTCGCGACCTCCTGAATCCTGGCGAACGGTCGCTCGGCCTCCAGCAGGAAGGCCAGTTCGAGCAGAGTGCGCTCGTCCCCGTAGGCGGCGGACAGTTGGACGCCCACGGGCAGGCCGTCCGGGGACCGGTGCAGCGGCAGTGAGATCGCCGGCGTGCCCGCGATGTTGTTGAGCGGGGTGTACGCGACATACCGGCGCAGGCGGTCGATGAGGACGGGGAAGTCGACCGTCGGCGAAAGGTGTCCGATGCGGGGCGTGGTGTGCGAAAGCACCGGGGAGAGCACGGCTTCGTGCCGTGCGAACATCCGCGCGTACTGCGCGGCGACGCCGCGCAGGCGCAGCAGCGCGCCCGGGGTTCGGTGCAGATTCCGGCGGTGATGCGCGCGCAGCCCCAGGCTGAGGCCGTCGGCCCTGCCGGCGTCGAACGACCGGTCCAGGATCAACCGGCCGGTGCCGACCGCGAGGTCGGCGAGCAGCGCCCAGTATTGGACGAAGTCGTCGGCGAACTGGGATGTGACGGGCAGCGTGATGGGTTCGACGACGTGACCGGCGGCCTCCAGCAGCGCCGCGGTGTCTTCGACGGCCGCCCGGGTGGCGTCGTCGACCGACTCACCGGTGACGCTGTCGAACAGCACGCCGATACGAAGGGTCCGCTGCGCCGGCCCGCACACCCGGCCGATGGGCACGAGTGTCGGATTGCGCCAATGGTTCTCGCACGCGGCGAGGTACGTCGCGGTGTCGCGGACGCTACGGGTCAGGACGCCCTCGGAGATCATGTTGATCGGCAGGTGGCTGACCTGCTCGCCGTCGCGGTGCCGGCCGCGGCTCGGTTTGAGCCCGACCAGGCCCGCGCAGGCGGCGGGGATCCGGATGGAGCCACCGCCGTCGTTGGCGTGCGCGATGGGCACGACGCCGGCCGCGACCAGCGCCGCCGATCCGCCGGACGAAGCACCGACGGAGTACTCGGTGTGCCAGGGGTTTCGGACCGGCTCCTCGGTCATGTACTCGGTGGTGGCGTTGAAACCGAATTCGGGCATCCGGGTCTTGCCGATCAGCGTCATGCCGGCACTGAGGAACTGCGTCGCGTAGACGCCGTCCTTCTTCGCGGGACCGGCTGTGAACGCCTCCGAACCGTGCGTGGTCGGCAAGCCTGCGACGTCGGTGTTGTCCTTGATGAACGTTGGGACGCCGAAGAATTCGGCGTCCGGATCGGTGCTGTGGCGCGGTGTCGTCTCGCAGGCCACCGCCCGCAGCGTGGGGTCGACGAGCTGTGCGCGGGCTGTCGCCGCAGCCGCCAGCTCGTCGGGGCTGACCTGCATGTCGCGAACCAACCGGGAGAGGCCGACGGCGTCGTGGTCGCCGAGCGCGTCATCGCCGAAGGCGTGGATGGTTGACATCTGGTTCCTCAATCTCCGAGCACTTGCTGTAGGTAGTCGTTGGCGAAAGTCCGCCTGGGATCGAGCTTTTCGCGGACCGCGAGGAAGTCGTCGAACCGGGGGTAGCTGTCCCGCAGGTCCGCGGCGGTGCGGCCATGCATCTTGCCCCAGTGCGGCCGCCCGTCGTAGCGTCGCATGATCTGCTCGACCGCGGCGAAGTACTCGGTCGGGTCGTCGCGCACGTAGCGGTGCACCGCTACGTAGGCGCTGCGGCGTCCGTACGCGGTGGACAACCAGTTCTCGTCCGCCGCGGCGGCCCGGACCTCGATGGGAAACCCGATGCGCCAACCACGTTCGGCGATCAGGCTGCGCACCTCGTCGAAGGCGGCGCCGACCGACTCGTAGGGGACGGCGTATTCCATCTCGCGGAACCGCACGCGCCGCGGCGAGGTGAAGACGCGATCGGAACGCTGGGTGTGCTCACGGTCGGACAGGAACCGGGTGACGATGCGGTTCAGCACCGGAACGGCGGTCGGCAGTGCGCTGCCCACCGCACAGATCGCGCCCAGCACACCGTTCTCCACCAGTTCCTCCTCGATCCATTGGGAGACGGGATTGGTGGACTCGAGCGGGGTGTAGGCGGGCAGCCGGATGTTGGCCTTGGTGAACGCGACGTCGGTGTGCGGGAACCAGAAGAACTCGAAATGGTCGGTGTGCGTGCAGCGTTCATCGAAGGTCGCGATGATCTCATCGACCGGCTCGACGCGTTCAATGGCGTGGATCGCAAAACTGGGGACACATTGCAACGTCACCTCGACGATGATGCCCAGCGCACCCAGGCCGACGCGCGCCGCCGGCAGGAGTTCGCTGTTCTGCTCCTCGTCGATCCGGACCAGCTCGCCGTTGCCCGCGACCAGCGTCAGCCCGACCACCTGAGTTGCCAGTCCGCCGAACGTCACCCCGGTGCCGTGGGTGCCGGTGGAAATGGCCCCGGAGATGGTCTGCCGGTCGATGTCGCCCATGTTCTCGAGCGCCAGTCCCTGCGTGGCCAGCAGCGACGTGAGCTGCCACAGTGGTGTGCCGCCGCCGACGGTGACCCGCTTGCGGTCCCGGTCGACACCGAGCACACCGGCCAGTGCGCCCAGAACCACCTGAATGTCCGGTGCCACGGCAATGCCCGTGAAACTGTGCCCGGAGCCGACGACCTTGACCCGGCGGCCCGCCGCGGAGGCGCGGGCGACGACGTCGCAGACGTCCGCGGCAGTGTGGGGCCGCAGCACCTCCGCCGGCTGCGCGGTCGCGCAACGTCCCCAATTCGTCCACTGGGTCATAGGAATGTTTGCCCTTCGCCTCGGTAGGTGGCGGCCGCACCGACGGTGTGTCCGTCCCGGACCAACAAGAATCGGTCGACGTGCTCGCTGAGCTCACCGGCCTTGCAGTGCCGGAACCACACGCGGTCACCGATGGCCAGTGCGGCAGCGGCCCTTCCGGTGACCGGGGTCTGTACCTCGCCGGCCATCTCCGCGGCCAGCAGACTCAGCCCCGGAGGCCAGACCGGTTGCGGCACCCGGTCTTTGGCCGGCGGTCCGGAGGCGATCCAGCCGCCGCCGAGTACCGTCGCGATCTGCGGTGCGGGCTTGCGCACGACCGACAGCGCGAACGCCGCGGCCGGTGCGGGTGAGAAGCCACGGTAGGTGTCGAACAGGTGGGGACCGAAAAGGCCACTGCCCGCGGCGACTTCGGTGACCGCGGGATCGGAGGCGGTGTACTCGATGGATCCGGTCCCGCCGCCGTTGACGAACTCGAGGTCCGCCACCTGCCGTACCGCGGCCACCGCGCGACCGCGGCGTTCGAGCAGTTCGTCCTTGGACCGTCGTTGCATCCATCGGATCAGTCGGGACCGTGCGGCCTGGCCCCGCACATCGTCACCGACACCGGCAATCTGAGCTTCGTAGGACATGAGGCCCACCAGCGAGAAGCCCGGGCGGCCGGCGATGGCCACAGCCAGGGCGCGGGCCTGTGCGGCGGTGTGGACGGGGGAGCGGCGTACGCCGAGATGGCCGAGTGCCGGTGCCTGCCACGACGCGTCGAGATCGAGACACACCCGGAGCGCGGGCCGCGTCGACGGCGCGGCGACGGCGTCCAGCAGATCCAGCTGCGCCACGTCGTCCACCATGAGGGTCACCCGGGCCGCCAACTCCGGCGACGACGCCAACCGGGCTATCGCGGTGCGGTCGGCTGTCGGGTAACCGACCACGATGTCGTCGTGCGGGGGATGCGCCGCATCGCCCTCGGCCAGCCACAGCGCTTCGGGCAACGTGAAGGCCAATACGCCGGCATAGCCGTCGACGGCGGTGACGGCGTCCAGAATCGCCCGCGACCGAACCGATTTGGACGCCACCCGGATCGGTGTTCCAGCAGCGCGGCGGCGCAGGTCGTGCACGTTGTGGCGCAGCGCGCCGAGGTCGATCGCGGCCAGTGGCGTTTCGAGATGCGAGGTCGCGTCGGTCAATGCCGGCCAATATGTGGCCGGACGCGCCCACGACCCCTCGACGGAAGGCGGATCCGACAGATCGACCGGCATTGACGACACCATGGATCGGGAGCTAACCGCATGTCGCTGGGTGCGCACGAGGGCATCGGTGACCACAATGGGGGGAAAACCGGACACATGTAGGAGGTGGGGTGGACAAGGAAAACGCGGCGTTCATCCCGACGTCGGTGCTCGTCAACGTCGTCGACGTGGCCGATCGCGCGGGTCTGCCGACCGAGCGGTGGCTGGCCGCCGCGGGCCTGTCGGCCGCGACGCTCAACTCGCCCGACGCGCGGGTCTCGTTCCGGCAGGCGGCGCTCGTCCTGCGGCGTGCGGTGCGCGCCATGCCGGACCGCGGACTGGGGATCGATGTCGGGGCCCGTGACATGTTCGTGTCGTTCGGCGTGCTCGGACTGGCCATTCGCTCCGCGGAAAACCTGGGCATGGCAATGCAGGTCGGCCTCGAACTGCATCAGAGCGCCGGCAGCCTGATGGACGTCGGCGCCGAGCTCATCGGCGACACCTTTGCGCTGCGGGCCTACGAGCGGCACCCGGAACCGGAGCTGCTGCCCTTCCTGTGTGAGGAGCTGTTCTGCAGCGTGCTGGTCACCGTCAGGACCGTGCTCGAGCTGCCCCAGCAGACGCCCGAGTACGTACAGGTCAGCTATCCCGCACCGGTCTACGCGCACCGGTATCGCGAGTTCTTCGGCTGCCCGGTCCTGTTCAACGCCGACGCCAACCGGCTGGCGTTCCCCGATCCGCTGTGGTCGCAGCGGCTACCGCGCGCCGATCCGGCCACGCACGCGGTCGCGGTCGCCGCCTGCCGCGACATGTTGACCCAGGGGGAGCCGCCGACCGACGTGGTGCAGACCGTCGAGACGATGTTGCGCGACAGCGTGCGAGACCCGCTGACCATGGCCCAGATCGCCAAACGGCTGGGTATGACGGAGCGCACGCTGCGTCGGCGTCTCGGTGCCGATGGTCAGCAATTCAGCGCGCTCCGCGACAAGGTCCGCAGCGAACGGGCACGGTATCTGGTCCGTGAGACGGCGATGCCGGTGCACGCCATCGCCACCGAGGTCGGGTTCACCGACCCGCGGGAATTCCGCCGGGCGTACGTCAAATGGACCGGTCATCCGCCTACGCACGATCGATAGTCACGACCGATAATCCGGCAGGTCGATGGACTCGGCCGTGGAGAACCACTTGCGCCCGGCATATAACCGAAGCGGCCAGCGCTGCACCCATTTCATGGCGGTCGCTCCGGTGGAGATCTCCCGGTCGGTCATCGGTGCGTAGCCGTCGAGGCCCCCGGGCAGATCCTGACACCGGTCGACGTACGGCCGCATGACCTTCTCGTAGCGCCGCAGCGCCGCCTCGATGCCGGCAGCGTCGAGCGCCGCGGCCGGTCCGAGTTCACCGGCCAATACGTAGGCACCGACGAGGGCCAGGCTGGTCCCCATCCCGGACAACGGCGATGCGCAGTAGCCGGCGTCGCCGCACAGCGTGACCCGGCCCGTCGACCAGGTGTCCATGTGCACCTGGACAAAGTCGTCGAAGTAGAAGTCGTCGGATCGTGCTGCGGCACTGAGTAGTTCGTCGCAGTACCACCCGGCGTCGCGGAACCGGTCGGCCAGTAGAGCTCGCTGCGCGTCGGCGTCGCGGCGGTCGTACTCGATGGGCTCGGACCGGAATGCCAGACCGGCCTTGGCGGTCGCGGCGTCGTGCGAAGGGCGCAGCGAGGCGTTGAGCCCACCGGCGGCCTGGAACATCAGGAACCAGCCATCCAGACCGATCATGTCCGGTGCGGTGAACCAGGCGTTGTAGCCGCCGAGCCGCCGGATGAACTGTTCTTCCGGGCCGAACGCCAGCTGCCGCACCGCCGAATGTGGGCCGTCGGCGCCGACGACCAGATCGGCCTCGAGCACGCTGCCATCGGTCAGCGCCGCACGCACGCCCGAGCCGTCCTGATCGAGCGCCGAAATCCGGGTGCCGAAGCGGTACTCGGCCGCCTCGCAGGTGGCCTGGTAGAGGACATCGGTGAGGTCGCCGCGCAGGATCTCGAACTCGGACACGATCCCGTTGCCGTCGAACGCCTCGACCGGCATCTCCGCCCGTCGGGTGCCATCAGAGCGCACCCAGGCGATGCCGCGTTGATACAGGCACCGCTCGGTCATCGCTGTCATGAGCCCCATGCGGCTCACCACTTCGCGGCCGGCGCCGCGCAGGTCGACCGTCTGCCCGCCCGGACGGATGCCCGGCGCCGCCTCGACGATCACCACCCGGTAGCCGGCACTCGAGAGCCAGTGGGCCAGTGCGGGTCCGGCGATCCCGGCGCCGCTGATCAACACCGTTGGTCGCGCCATGGGCGAAAGCCTATGGCATGTGGCCGATCCCGGGGTTTTCAGCGTGCCGACGGCATTCGCTCCTAGGCTGGCCCCATGGCGGATATCGACCGACGGACAGTACTCAAAGGCACGGCGGCAGCAGCGGGGGTTGCCGCGGCGGGGGTGGGCGGCTACCAATTGTTGTCCCGGGCGGGCCGTGACCATTCGGCAGGCAGGCCCAACATCCTGGTGATCATCGTCGACCAGATGCGCGCGCCCCAATGGTTCCCCGACGCGACGAAGCTCGGCGAACTGCTGCCCAACCTGGACCGCCTGCGGCAGCGCAGTGTGTCCTTCGAGTCGCACTACTCGGCGTCCAACATGTGCACGCCATCGCGCGGTGTGCTGACCACCGGGCTGTACTCGCATCAGACGGGCTGCCTGTACACCGGCGAGGGGGCCACCGAATCCACCCTGGCGCCTCGCTTTCCGACGTGGGGCACCATGCTGCGCGAGCAGGGTTACCGGACCTGGTGGTGGGGCAAGTGGCACCTGGGTGATGTTGCCGACACCACGCCGGACGGCCTTGACGTCCACGGCTTTTCGGGTGGCACGTACCCATCGCCGAACGGCGGACCGAACCAGGGGCTGAAGGTCGACCACACCATCGTCGACCAGTTCGACGGGTGGTTCGCCGACCACGCGGGCAGCGGACCGTGGTGCACCACAGTGTCCCTGGTGAACCCGCACGACATCTGCTGGTGGCCGAGAAACCCACTGCCCGATGATGTTCCGCACGTGTTCTCCGGGCTGCCCGTCAACTTCGAGACGCCCGAGGACATGCGCCGGCGCGGTAAGCCGCAACTGCAGATCGACTATATG
The DNA here is from genome assembly GCF_010730955.1 of Mycolicibacterium aubagnense. NCBI lineage: Bacteria > Bacillati > Actinomycetota > Actinomycetes > Mycobacteriales > Mycobacteriaceae > Mycobacterium > Mycolicibacterium aubagnense. Next base: position 254,481 of record NZ_AP022577.1, read on the forward strand.
AACTTCATGTCGCCGCTCATGACGGGCCCGGTGCCGTATTCCGGTCCCGAGATGGCGGTGCAATGGGCTCGGTGCCTCGACAACTACCTGTGGCTGCACCAGCAGGTGGATGTCCAGATCGGCCGGGTGCTCGCCACCCTGGCGTCGCGCCCGGACGTGGAGCGCGACACCGTTGTGGTGTTCACCTCGGACCACGGTGAGTACGCCGGCTCGCATGGCCTGCGCGGTAAGGGCGCGGCGATCTATGAGGAGTCCATCCGGGTGCCGCTGTACATCCACGACCCCGCCGGCCATCTGACCCCCAAACCTGGTGAGCGCCGCGGACAGCTGACCTCCAGTGTGGACATCGCGCCGCTGCTCCTGACCATCGCCGCCGGCGGTAACGGCTGGCGCTCCGACGGCCGCTTCACCTATCTGCAGGTGCGCGGCGATATCGCCGCCGTTGCGGCCGATTCCGGTGCGGCGGGCCGTCGTTGGGTCGCGCACGCCACCGACGACATGTCCGTGGAGGAAATGGCGACGCTGATGAAATCGCCCGCGGTGCAGAAGATGATGGGCGGCCGCCCGCTGTCCACCGAGATTCCGACCTCGGCGCCGAGTCACATCGTCGCGGTGCGCACGCCGGATGCGAAGTTCGGCCGCTACTCCTACTGGCAGCGCGGCGGCATGGAGACGGACCATTCCCGCAAGATCGACTACGAGCTCTACGACTACGAATTGCCCTCGGGCGCAAACGAACTTGATAACCAGGCAGGCCGCAGCACCAAGCAGGCCCGGTTGCAAGGCTTGCTCGACAACGAGGTGCTGCCCGAGCTGCGGGCGCCACTGCCGGCCTGGATGCACGACGCCCAGGAGCAGGGCATGGCTGACATGCAGCGACTCACCGCAGCTCGAGCCGGATAGCTATAAACCCAGCGCCTGGTAGGTCCGCTTCACGAATTTCGGACGCGCCGAACGGAGCTTGGCTTGAGAGGCGTTGCCCGCGACCGCGGCTGCGGCATCCACGCTGAGCTCGGGCTGATTCTGGATCAGGTAGATCAGGATCAGGTTCGCGCTCGGGTCCGCCTGCCACCAGGTGCCGAACGCGCCCGGCCAGCTGAACGTGCCGGGGCCACCCGGGCCGAAGAACGGCGTCGCCTTGGCCTCGTCGGTCACCAGCGACAGGTTCAGCCCGAAGCCGCGGCCGATCCAGAACGGCGCACCGAGGAAATTCTGCGACTTCTGCTCGGCGGTCAACCGGTCGGTGCGCATCGACTGCACCGATTCCTCCGACAGCACCCGCACTCCGTCGATCTCGCCGCCGGCCAGCAGCATCCGCGCGAAGGTCAGGTAGTCGTCGACCGTCGACCAGAGACCGCCGCCGCCGGCGCAGAACGTCGGCGGCACCACCTGCGGCGGCCCCATCTTCCCGGGCTGCAGGCTGAGCGAGTCCCCATTGGCGACCAGCTGGTACATCGTTGCCGCGCGACGCCGGCCCGAGTGCGTCACCGCGAAACCGGTATCGACCATGTTCAGCGGCTTGAATATGCGCTCCGCCAACACATCCGGCAGCGGCTTGCCCTCGATGCGGGACAGGATGAAGCCCAGCACGTCGGTGGACTGGCTGTAGGTCAGCGCGTCACCGGGCTGGTGGGCCAGGGGCAGCTGGCCCAGCTCGGCCAGCCAGCGGTCCGGGTCCTGCAGCGACTGCAGCTTGTTGTATGCCCTGCCCAGTGGCGGCGGCACCGTGAACCCGTAGGCCAGGCCACCGCGGTGGGTCATGAGGTCCTCGATGGTGATGGGCCGCCGAGCGGGTACGGAACGCTCCAGCGGACCCTCGATGCTCGTCATCACCCGCGGGTTGGCCAGCTCGGGCACCCAGTTCGCGATGGGGTCGGTCAGGGCCAGCCGGCCCTCGTCGACCAGCGTCATGGCCGCCGCGACAGTGATGGGCTTGGACATCGACGCGATGCGAAACACGGTGTCGCGCTCCATCGGCAGCTTGGCCTCGACGTCGCGGTGGCCGAGCGTGTTGACCTGCCGCACCGCGCCGTCCTGCCACACCAGCGTGACCGCGCCGGCCAGCAGGCCGGTGTCGATCGCCGCGCTGACCGATTCGGTATTCGCGTCGAGATTCACCCCGGTCACGTTAGCTGGTGGGTGCCGCGGCTCTCGCGGTGCCGTCCGAGCCATCGGGAAGCCAAATCGCTCGGCCGCCGGCATGCGGTAGGCAATACTGCCTGACGTGGCTGCAGAAACCCGCACGCCGATGAACAAGGTGGCGTTCGCCAGTTTCATCGGTACCGCGATCGAGTTCTACGACTTCTACATCTACGGGACGGCCGCGGCGCTGATCTTCCCGCAGGTGTTCTTCCCGAACCTGCCGCCGGCCATGGCGACCATCTCATCATTGGCGACCTTCGCGGTCGCGTTCTTGGCCCGCCCGATCGGCGCGGCGGTTTTCGGGCATTTCGGAGATCGGCTGGGCCGCAAGAAAACTCTGGTCGCGACGCTGCTGATCATGGGTCTGTCGACCGTCGGCGTGGGGTTGGTGCCCAGCACGGCGTCGATCGGTCTCGCGGCGCCGATCATCCTGTTGACCCTGCGCGTGTTCCAGGGCTTCGCCGTCGGTGGCGAATGGGCGGGTTCGGCACTACTGAGCGCCGAGTACGCCCCGGCCGGAAAACGCGGTACCTACGGCATGTTCACCCAGCTGGGTGCCGGGGCGGGCCTGGCCGTCAGCAACCTGGTGGTGCTGATCGCCAACGTGACGATCGGGGAGAAGAGCCCGGTGTTCCTGGACTGGGGCTGGCGGCTGCCGTTCCTGTTCAGTGCGGTGCTGCTGGCGGTGGCGCTCTACGTGCGGCTGACCATCGACGAGACCCCGGTGTTCGTCGCGGAGCAGAAGCGGGGGACGGTGCCGCGCGCGCCGCTGTCGGAACTGATGCGCCGGCAGGGCAAGCAGGTGCTGCTCGGTGCCGGCTGCATGGTCGGCATCTTCACCATGAGCTTTCTCGGTGGCACGTACCTGATGAGCTACGCCAGCACCCGCATCCACCATCCGCGGACCCTGATCCTCTCCGTCGGTGTGCTCGCCGGGGTGGCACTCATGGTGTTCTCGGCGATCTCGGCGGTGCTGTGCGACCGGTACGGCCGGCGCCGCATCATCCTGCTCGGTTTCGGGCTGGCGCTGCCATGGGCGTTCCTCGTCATGCCGCTGATCGACTCCGGGTCGCCGGTGGCGTTCGCGGTGGCCATCGCCGGCATCTTCTGCATCTTCGGGCTGGCCTACGGCCCCATCGGCGCGTTCCTGCCTGAGACGTTCGCCACGCGCTACCGCTACACCGGTGCCGGGATGGCCTTCAATCTCGCCGGCATCGTCGGCGGCGCGCTGCCGCCGCTGGTCGCCGGGCCGCTGGTCGCCAGCCTCGGGAGCTGGGCCGTTGGGCTGATGATCGCCGTCTTCGTGCTGGTCAGCATCGCGTGCACGCTGGTGCTGCCCGAAACCCGGGGCGCCGAGCTCGATGATGCGCAGGACGAGATGCGTGATGGTGACGCCGTGGCGGCCTGCTAAGCTACGCGGCTAGTTAGACGTCCTTTAACGACCCGTCCAGAGAGGCGGAGAAGGAGGTCAGGTACTCGTGGCTGCTCACGAAACTGGCGTGCCCGGCGACTCTGCCGACCGGGAATTGCTGTCCGCCGCCGACGTCGGCCGGACCATCTCGCGCATCGCCCATCAGATCATCGAAAAGACCGCGCTCGACGCGCCGGACGCCCCGCGCGTGGTGCTGCTCGGCATCCCGACCCGCGGCGTCACCCTGGCCGCCCGGATCGCCGAGAAGGTCAAAGAATTCGCCGATGTCGACCTGCCGCACGGTGCGCTCGACATCACGCTGTACCGCGACGACCTGAACTTCAAACCGCCGCGGGCGCTGGCGTCGACCTCGATTCCCGAAGGCGGCATCGACACCGCGACGGTGATCCTCGTCGACGACGTGCTGTACTCCGGCCGCTCGGTCCGGTCGGCCCTGGACGCGCTGCGCGACATCGGCCGCCCGCGCATGGTGCAGCTGGCGGTGCTCGTCGACCGCGGCCACCGCGAATTGCCCATCCGTGCCGACTACGTCGGCAAGAACGTCCCGACGTCGCGCAGCGAGAACGTCAAGGTGCGGCTTTTAGAGACAGATGGAACAGACTCCGTCGCTATCGCTCCCCATGGAGGACCCACCAGGTGAAACATCTGCTGTCCGCCTCGGACCTGAGCCGCGATGCGGCGACGGCCATCCTCGACGACGCCGACAGGTTCGCCGAAGCGCTGCTGGGCCGTGACGTCAAGAAGCTCCCGACGTTGCGCGGCCGCACCGTCATCACCATGTTCTACGAGAACTCCACCCGTACCCGGGTGTCGTTCGAGGTTGCCGGCAAGTGGATGAGCGCCGACGTCATCAACGTCAGCGCTTCCGGGTCGTCGGTGGCCAAGGGGGAGTCGCTGCGGGACACCGCGCTGACCCTGCGCGCCGCGGGCGCCGACGCCTTGATCATTCGGCACCCGGCTTCCGGTGCGGCACAACAGCTTGCCGAGTGGACGGCTTCGCCCGAGGGCCCGTCAGCGAGCCCGTCGATCATCAATGCCGGCGACGGCACGCACGAACATCCGACCCAGGCGCTGCTGGACGCACTGACCATCCGACAGCGGCTCGGCGGCCTCGAGGGCCGGCGGGTGGTGATCGTCGGCGACATCCTGCACAGCAGGGTGGCCCGGTCGAACGTCTCGCTGCTGTCGACGCTGGGTGCCGAGGTGGTGCTGGTGGCGCCGCCGACGCTGCTGCCGGTGGGAGTTTCGGAGTGGCCGGTGACGGTGTCGCATGACCTGGACGCCGAACTGCCGGCCGCCGACGCCGTGCTGATGCTGCGGGTGCAGGCCGAGCGGATGAACGGCGCGTTCTTCCCGTCGGCACGCGAGTACTCGGTGCGCTACGGACTTTCGGAGAAGCGACTGGCCGGCTTGAGCGAGGACACGGTGGTGCTGCACCCCGGTCCGATGCTGCGCGGCATGGAGATCGCCTCGTCTGTCGCGGACTCGTCGCAATCAGCTGTACTGCAACAGGTTTCGAATGGGGTGCATGTTCGCATGGCAGTGCTGTTCCAGCTTCTCGTGGGTGCGGACCGGGAGGTGATCGCGTGAGCAAGAGCACGGTGATTTCCGGGGTCCGGCTGTACGGCGAGGGTGATCCGGTTGACGTGCTGATCTCTGATGGTCAGATTGCCGAAATCGGTAGCGGCCTGACGGGTGACGAGGTCATTGACGCCGCCGGCCAGATCATGCTGCCCGGCTTCGTGGACCTGCACACCCACCTGCGCGAGCCCGGCCGCGAGTATGCCGAGGACATCGAAACCGGTTCGGCGGCAGCGGCGCTCGGCGGGTACACCGCGGTCTTCGCCATGGCCAACACCGATCCGGTCGCCGACACCGTCGTGGTCACCGACCATGTCTGGCATCGCGGGCAGCAGGTCGGCCTGGTCGACGTGCACCCGGTCGGCGCGGTAACCGTCGGACTCGACGGCAAGCAACTCACCGAGATGGGCCTCATGGCCGCCGGTGCCGGGCAGGTTCGGCTGTTCTCCGACGACGGCGTCTGCGTCGACGATCCACTGGTGATGCGCCGGGCCCTGGAATACGCTGCGGGACTTGGGGTTCTGATTGCCCAGCACGCCGAAGAGCCGCGGCTGACGGTCAACGCTGTCGCGCACGAGGGCCCGAACGCCGCCCGGCTGGGACTGGCCGGCTGGCCGCGCTCGGCCGAAGAATCCATCGTGGCCCGGGACGCGATCCTGGCCCGCGACGCCGGCGCCCGGGTGCACATCTGTCATGCCTCGACGGCGGGCACCGTCGAGCTGATCAAGTGGGCCAAGGCTCAGGGCATCTCGATCACCGCCGAGGTCACCCCGCACCACTTGCTGCTCGATGACAGCCGGCTCGCCGACTACGACGGCCGCAACCGGGTCAACCCGCCGCTGCGTGAGGCCAGTGACGCCGAGGCGCTGCGCCAGGCCCTGGCGGACGGGGTGATCGACTGTGTCGCAACCGATCACGCGCCACACGCCGAACACGAGAAGATGTGCGAGTTCGCGCACGCGCGTCCCGGCATGCTCGGCCTGCAGACCGCGCTGTCGGTCGTGGTGGAGACCATGGTGGCGCCCCGGAGCCGCCCCGGCGGCGACATCGAACCCGGTCTGCTCACCTGGCGCGACGTCGCGCGCGTGATGAGTGAGGCCCCGGCCGCCATCGTCGGCCTGCCCGACCAGGGCCGCCCCCTGGCGGTCGGCGAACCCGCCAACCTGACCGTGGTGAACCCCGACGCCACCTGGACGGTGCAGGGCACCGACCTGGCCAGCCGCTCGGACAACACCCCGTACGAGTCGATGACGCTGCCCGCCACCGTCACGCTGACGATGTTGCGCGGCAAGGTCACCGCGCGGGACGGACAAAGTCCAGCGTGAACACCGGGACGTTGATCACCTACCTGGTGCTGGCCGCCGTCGTGGTGGTGCTGCTCGGGTTCGCGATCCGGCAGATGCTCAAGGGCTGGATGCACCGGGTGCAGCGCCAGGCCGGCGCCGTCGGACTACTGCCGGCACTGCCGGACACCGTGGGGCCGCCGATCGTGCCCGCCACCAAGGGCATGTACATCGGCAGCACCTTCGCGCCGAGCTGGCAGGACCGAATTGCGGTGGGCTCCCTCGGATTTCGCAGCAAGGCCGTGCTGACGCGCTATCCCGAGGGAATCATGCTGCAGCTCACCGGAGGCAGCCCGATCTGGATTCCCGAGGAATCCATCACCGCCATCCGCACCGAGCGGGCCATCGCCGGCAAGGTGCTCACCTACGACGGGATTCTGGCCATCCGGTGGAAGCTGCCGTCGGGCACTGAGATCGATACCGGATTCCGTAGCGACGACCGTCGCGAACTGGCCAAATGGGTTGAGGAGGACAGCAAGTGACCCAGACCGATCAGACCGCCGTACTGGTGCTGGAAGACGGCCGGGTGTTCACCGGAACGCCGTTCGGCGCCGTGGGCGAGACGCTGGGTGAGGCGGTGTTCTCCACCGGCATGTCCGGCTACCAGGAGACGCTGACAGACCCGAGTTACCACCGGCAGATCGTGGTGGCCACCGCCCCACAGATCGGCAACACCGGCTGGAACGGCGAGGACAACGAGAGCCGCGACGACAAGATCTGGGTCGCCGGCTACGTCGTCCGCGACCCGTCGCCGCGCGCCTCCAACTGGCGCGCCACCGGCACCCTCGACGACGAACTCGTGCGTCAGGGCATCGTCGGCGTCGCGGGCGTCGACACCCGCGCCATCGTGCGGCACCTGCGCAACTTCGGTTCGATGAAGGCCGGCGTCTTCTCCGGTCCGGCTCTGGCGGACACCGACACACTGGTCGAGCGCGTGCGCAACCAGCCGTCGATGCTGGGTGCCGACCTGGCCGGCGAGGTCAGTACGGTTGACCGGTACGTCGTCGAACCCGTTGGGGCGGAGCGCTTCTCGATCGCGGCCATCGATCTCGGGATCAAGACCAACACCCCGCGTAACTTCGCGGCCCGCGGCATCCGCAGCCACGTGCTGCCGTCGTCGGTGACGTTCGACGAGATCGCCGCCCTCAAGGTCGACGGCGTGTTCCTGTCCAACGGCCCGGGTGACCCGGCCACCGCCGACCACATGGTCGAGTTCACCAAGCAGGTGCTCTCGGCCGGAATCCCGTTGTTCGGCATCTGCTTCGGCAACCAGATTCTCGGCCGTGCGCTCGGTCGCTCGACCTACAAGATGACCTTCGGCCACCGCGGTATCAACATCCCGGTCGTGGAGCGGGCCACCGGCCGCATCGCGATCACCGCGCAGAACCACGGCTTCGCGCTCGAGGGGGAAGCCGGGGAAGAGTTCGACACCCCGTTCGGCCGCGCCGTGGTCAGCCATACCTGCGCCAACGACGGTGTGGTGGAAGGTGTTTCGCTGCTCGACGGACGCGCGTTCTCGGTGCAGTACCACCCCGAAGCGGCGGCCGGCCCGCACGACGCCGAGTACCTGTTCGACAAGTTCGCCAACCTGATGGCAGGGGAGGGCAAGTAATGCCACGCCGCACCGACCTCAACCACGTCCTGGTGATCGGGTCCGGCCCGATCGTCATCGGCCAGGCCTGCGAGTTCGACTACTCGGGCACCCAGGCCTGCCGCGTGCTGCGCGCCGAGGGCCTGCAGGTCAGCCTGGTGAACTCGAACCCGGCGACGATCATGACCGACCCGGAATACGCCGACAACACCTATGTCGAGCCCATCACCCCGGCGTTCGTCGAGAAGGTGATCGCCCAGCAGGCCGAGCGCGGCAACAAGATCGACGCCGTGCTGGCCACCCTGGGCGGCCAGACCGCACTGAACACCGCGGTCGCCCTGCATGAGAACGGCGTACTGGAGAAGTACGACGTCGAGATGATCGGTGCCGATTTCGACGCCATTCAGCGCGGTGAAGACCGGCAGAAGTTCAAGGACATCGTTGCCAAGGTCGGCGGTGAATCGGCCCGTAGCCGCGTCTGTCACACCATGGACGAGGTCCGCGACACGGTCGCCGAGTTGGGTCTGCCCGTCGTGGTTCGGCCGTCGTTCACCATGGGCGGCCTGGGTTCCGGCATGGCGTACACCAAGGAAGATGTCGAGCGGATGGCCGGCGACGGCCTGGCCGCCTCACCGACCGCCAACGTGTTGATCGAGGAGTCGATCTACGGCTGGAAGGAATACGAGCTCGAGCTGATGCGGGATCACCGCGACAACGTGGTGGTGGTCTGCTCGATCGAGAACTTCGATCCGATGGGTGTGCACACCGGCGACTCGGTGACCGTCGCGCCCGCCATGACCCTGACCGACCGCGAATACCAGAAGCTGCGTGACCTGGGCATCGCGATCCTGCGCGAGGTCGGCGTCGATACCGGCGGCTGCAACATCCAGTTCGCCATCAACCCGGCCGACGGCCGCCTGATCGTCATCGAGATGAATCCGCGCGTGTCGCGGTCCAGCGCATTGGCTTCCAAGGCAACGGGTTTCCCGATCGCCAAGATCGCCGCCAAGCTGGCCATCGGCTACACGCTCGACGAGATCGTCAACGACATCACCAAGGAAACCCCGGCCTGTTTCGAGCCGACCCTGGACTACGTCGTGGTCAAGGCCCCGCGGTTCGCGTTCGAGAAGTTCCCCGGCGCCGACCAGACGCTGACCACCACCATGAAGTCGGTGGGCGAGGCGATGTCCTTGGGCCGCAACTTCATCGAGGCGCTCGGCAAGGTGATGCGGTCGCTGGAGACCAAACGGGCCGGTTTCTGGACCGGGGACGATCCCGACAAGACCCTCGACGAGCTGCTCACCGGTCTGCGCACCGCGACCGACGGCCGGCTCTACGACATCGAACAGGCGCTGCGCCTTGGCGGTTCGGTTGAGGTCGTGGCCGAGGCCTCCGGCGTGGATCCGTGGTTCATCGACCAGATCGCCACCCTGGTGGCGCTGCGCGGCGAACTCGTCGACGCCCCGGTGCTGGACGAGCGACTGCTGCGCCGGGCCAAGCACAGCGGTCTGTCCGACCGCCAGATCGCCGCGCTGCGGCCGGAATTGGCGGGCGAGGCCGGTGTGCGGACGCTGCGCGAGCGGCTCGGCATCCGGCCGGTGTACAAGACCGTCGACACCTGTGCTGCCGAGTTCGACGCCAAGACGCCGTACCACTACAGCAGCTACGAGCTGGACCCCGCGGCCGAGACCGAGGTGGCGCCACAGACCGAGAAGCCCAAGGTGCTGATCCTGGGCTCGGGTCCGAACCGCATCGGCCAGGGCATCGAGTTCGACTACAGCTGCGTGCATGCGGCAACCACGTTGAGCCAGGCTGGTTTCGAGACCGTCATGGTCAACTGCAACCCGGAGACGGTCTCGACGGACTACGACACCGCTGACCGGCTGTACTTCGAGCCGCTCACCTTCGAGGACGTGCTCGAGGTGTACCACGCCGAGCAGGCTTCCGGGGCCGGCGGTCCGGGCGTCGTCGGCGTCATCGTGCAGCTCGGCGGCCAGACCCCGCTGGGCCTGGCCGAGCGGCTGGAGAAGGCCGGCGTGCCGATTGTCGGCACGAGTCCAAAGGCCATCGACCTGGCCGAGGATCGCGGCGAGTTCGGTGAGGTGCTGCGCTTGGCCGGGTTGCCCGCCCCGCGCTTCGGCACCGCAACGAGTTTCGAGCAGGCCCGCCGCATCGCCGCCGACATCGGTTACCCGGTCCTGGTGCGCCCGTCGTACGTGCTGGGCGGCCGCGGCATGGAGATCGTCTACGACGAGCAGACCCTGCAGGGCTACATCGAGCGCGCCACCGAGCTCTCGCCCGAGCACCCGGTACTGGTCGACCGGTTCCTCGAAGATGCCATCGAGATCGACGTCGACGCCCTGTGTGACGGCACCGAGGTGTACATCGGCGGCGTGATGGAGCACATCGAAGAGGCCGGCATCCACTCCGGCGACTCCGCGTGTGCGCTGCCGCCGGTCACGTTGGGCCGCACCGACATTGCTGCCGTGCGCAAAGCCACCGAGGCCATCGCCCACGGCATCGGCGTGGTCGGCCTGCTCAACGTGCAGTACGCGCTCAAGGACGACGTGCTGTACGTGCTCGAGGCGAACCCGCGCGCGAGCCGTACGGTGCCTTTCGTGTCCAAGGCCACGGCAGTACCGCTGGCGAAAGCCTGTGCCCGGATCATGTTGGGCGCCACCATCGCCGAGCTGCGTGCCGAGGGCATCCTGGTGGCCGAGGGTGACGGCGCCACCGTCGCACCCAACGCGCCGATCGCGGTGAAGGAAGCCGTGCTGCCGTTCCACCGGTTCCGCAAAGCCGATGGCTCGCAGGTGGATTCGCTGCTCGGGCCGGAGATGAAGTCGACCGGCGAGGTGATGGGTATCGACAGCGATTTCGGTACCGCGTTCGCCAAGAGCCAGACCGCGGCCTACGGTTCGCTGCCCTCGGGCGGCACGGTGTTCGTGTCGGTGGCCAACCGCGACAAGCGCTCGCTGGTGTTCCCGGTCAAGCGTCTTGCCGATCTCGGCTTCCGCGTGCTGGCCACCGAGGGCACCGCGGAGATGTTGCGCCGCAATGGCATTCCGTGCGAGGTCGTCCGAAAGAACTTCGAGGAACCCAGCCCGGATCGTCCGGCGATGTCGGCGGTCGATGCCATCAAGGCCGGTGAGGTCGACATGGTGATCAACACGCCGTATGGCAACTCCGGTCCACGCATCGACGGGTACGAGATTCGCTCGGCCGCGGTGTCGGCCAGCATCCCGTGCGTGACGACGGTGCAGGGCGCCTCCGCTGCGGTGCAGGGCATCGAAGCCGGTATCCGCGGTGACATCGGGGTGCGGTCGCTGCAGGAGCTGCACAGCCAGTTGGCCGAGAAGTGAGTTTCGGGCCCAAACTGCGCGCCGCCATGGCGCAGCGGGGTCCGCTGTGCCTCGGCATCGACCCGCACCCGGAGCTCCTGAGCGCCTGGGGTCTGCCGGTGTCGGCGGACGGCGTGGCCAGGTTCAGTGACATCTGCGTCGAGGCGTTCGCGGGCTTCGCGATCGTCAAGCCGCAGGTCGCGTTCTTCGAGGCCTACGGGTCGGCGGGCTTCGCGGTGCTGGAGCGGACCATCGCCGGGTTGCAGGACGCCGGGGTGCTGGTGCTGGCCGACGCCAAGCGTGGTGACATCGGATCGACCATGGCCGCCTATGCCCAGGCCTGGGCCGGCGATTCGCCGCTGGCGGCCGACGCGGTGACGGCGTCGCCGTACCTGGGCTTCGGCTCGCTGCGGCCGCTGCTCGACCTCGCGGCCGCCAACGGCCGCGGGGTGTTCGTGCTGGCCGCCACGTCCAACCCGGAGGGCGCGTCCGTGCAGCGCGCGATGGCCGGTGGGCGCACGGTGGCGCAGTCGATCGTCGATTCCGTCGCGACAGTGAACAACGCCGCCGGTGCTGGCTCGGTTGGCGTCGTCGTGGGTGCGACGCTGGCGGAGGTTCCGGATCTGTCCCAGCTGGGCGGACCGGTGCTGCTGCCCGGCGTCGGCGCTCAGGGCGGACGCCCGGACGCGCTCGCCGGACTCGGCGGAGCCCGGCCCGGCACGCTGCTGCCCGCGGTATCCCGCGAGGTGCTCCGTGCTGGACCGGACGTCGCCGCCGTGCGCGCAGCGGGGGAGCGGCTGCGCGACGCGGTGGCCTACCTGGCCGGATAACCCGTCACAGCGGGATCCAGATCGGGCCCAGCCAGAAGCCCCACGCATTGAAGCCCTGGTCGAACACGGGGTTCACCCACTGGCCGTTGTACGCGAACGGCTGGTGATCCCAGCGGGCGTCATCGATGCCGCGGTGGTACCAGTCGCGGCCGCGGTCATCACGCCAGCCGTCACGGTCTTGGTGCCAGTCGACGCCGCGCTGCCAGCCACCGTCGCCGCCACCGCGCTGCCAGCCACCGTCGCCACGCCCCCAGCCACCGTCGCCGCGGTGGTCGTCATGGCCCGAGCACGGTGCGCCGGGCGGGCACCACCCCGGGTCGGCGCCGGCCGTTGCCAGGCCGATGCCGAACAGTCCGGCGGCGCCGATGCCGGCCGCCAGTGTGGATGCGGTTAGCGCCCTCTTCACCTTCATAGCTGACTCCATTTCTGAGCAAAGTGGCCTTCTGCATTAGTCGTGGGGCGGGGTTGTCGCCTCACCGCTGTGACGCTATGACGGTCCGATAGGCGCACACTTAGCTGAACTTAGGTGTGTGCTGTGTGCGCAATGAAGGCGCGCGGACCGGGGTACCCAACACCGCCTACTCGGAGGGCTGGCGGCTGTGAAAGTGTGTGGTGAGAGGTGGTTTCGTGGTGGTCATCACGCCGACAACGCCGGTTCTCGGTGGTCCGCGTCGTATCGGATTCGGGTTCGCTGGTCTGCCTCGGCCGGGACCAACGGCCAACGGCCCACCACGCGATGTGGTGGGCCGTTGAGGTTCGGCACGGTGTCAGGCGCCCGTCACAGCGGGATCCAGATCGGGCCGAGCCAGAAGCCCCACGCGTTGTGCCCGTTGTCCCAGACCGGGTTCACCCACTGACCGTTGTAGTCGAACGGCTGGTGGTCGGCGCGGGCATCGTCGATGCCGCGGTGCTGCCAGTCGCGGCCCTGGTTGTCATGCCAGTTGTCGTCGCGGCCGACGGGAGCGGCCGGCCCGCGGTTGTCACCGGGGCCCTGGTTGCCGGGACCGCGGTTGTCTCGGTGGTCATCGTGCTGGCCGCACGGCGCGTTCGGCGGGCACTGGCCCGGATCGGCGTTGGCGCCGGCCAGGCCGACGCCGAACAGCCCGGCGACACCGATACCGGCGGCCAGGGTGGATGCGGTCAACGCTCGCTTGAAGTTCATCGCTGCAGTCCGTCCTCTTCATGTCGTGGGCGTGATGTCGCCGCACTGGACCCGAAGTTAGGGCTGCCTAATGTGTGCCCACTTTGGTGTCGTTAGGTGTGTGCTGTGCGTACCGCAACAGTTTGGCCACGGGGCGCTGGCTGTTCCCTGCGGAAAGGGTGTCTAGGTGGGAAAGTGTTGGGCCAGAAACGGTTTGGTCACAATCTTCACCCCGGCTGATTGTGGAATTGTTCACCGGTGCCGGTGAATCGCAAAGCGGTCGAGTTTGCGGAGCCCGCTCGACAGCGCGAATCTGTGCTGGCCGGCCTGCGTCGCGCCAGGCTCGACCGGTCAACGAACCGGCCGCTTCCTGCCTATTTGGGCGGTCGAGCCACCCAAATAGGCGTCGCCGGGTCGTGGGCTCGTCACCGGTGTGTACCGACCGCTCACCCTCGGCACCGACACGCCCGACACGCCGTGACCTGCGAAAATTTTCCTGAATGACCCGGGATGACGGCCCGAAAATCGGGCGGGCCGGGTACCGGCCGAGCTGCCGTCGTCCCGCTGAGTGCTCAAAACCGTTGATACGCAGGCATATTTGTGTCGGGTGGGCCGGATTTTCGACCTCGCTGAGCTTGCGCCCAACGGCCATTCGGAGCCGCCGTTCGCACTACACGCTGGGGTTTTAGCTTCGTTACCCGGGGGGTGGGGTTAGCGCTTGTCGGGAAGCGTGGGTACGGTCGTCGTCGCTGGCTGGTTCACCCCAGCCGTGACAGAAATTATTTGACGGAGATACGGAGGAACCCCGTGGCCCTTCCCCAGTTGACCGACGAACAGCGCGCGGCAGCGTTGGAGAAGGCTGCTGCCGCACGTCGAGCACGTGCCGAGTTGAAAGACCGGCTCAAGCGCGGCGGCACCAACCTCAAGCAGGTCCTGACGGACGCCGAGACCGATGAGGTCCTCGGCAAGATGAAGGTTTCGGCTCTGCTGGAAGCCCTGCCCAAGGTCGGCAAGGTCAAGGCGCAGGAGATCATGACCGAGCTGGAGATCGCTCCGACCCGCCGTTTGCGCGGCCTGGGTGACCGTCAGCGCAAGGCCCTGCTGGAAAAGTTCGACTTTTCTTGATCTGACGCAAGACTGACGAGCAGTAGGGGCCGGGCGGCGATGAACCGTGTTGTTGTGCTGTCCGGCCCCTCTGCCGTGGGTAAGTCCACGGTCGTGCGCTGCCTGCGCGAGCAGGTGCCCGACCTGCATTTCAGTGTTTCCGCCACGACGCGCGCAGCGCGCCCGGGCGAGGTCGACGGTGTCGACTACACGTTTGTCTCGGCCGCGGAGTTCCAGCGCCTCATCGATGAGGGTGAGCTGCTCGAATGGGCCGAAATCCATGGGGGGCTGCAGCGCTCCGGCACCCCCGCCCGGCCCGTCCGGGAAGCCATCGCCGCTGGTCACCCGGTGCTTATCGAGGTCGATCTGGCCGGCGCCCGGGCCATCAAAGAATCCATGCCCGAGGTGTTGACGGTGTTCCTCGCGCCGCCCAGCTGGGCTGAGCTGGAGAGCCGGCTCGTCGGTCGCGGCACCGAGAGCGCCGAGGTGCAAGCCCGTCGTCTGGATACCGCGCGGGCCGAAATGGCCGCTCAGGACAGTTTCGATGTGACTGTTGTGAACAGTCAGTTGGAATCTGCCTGTGCAGAATTGGTATCCTTGCTGGTGGGCCGCTGAGCGGTCTGCGCTGCACTGCACAGAACCGCACAGATGTCGCTGATAGCGACACCATCAACACAGCCGAACGCCGGGAGAATCCTTCGTGAGCACCACTGTCGAGAGCATCGACTCCGACGCCGCCATCGCCTACGACACGCCGCTGGGTATCACCAACCCGCCCATCGACGAGCTGCTGGATCGCGTGTCGAGCAAGTACGCGCTGGTGATCTACGCCGCGAAGCGTGCGCGCCAGATCAACGACTACTACAACCAACTCGGCGACGGCATCCTCGAGTACGTCGGCCCCCTGGTCGAGCCGGGCCTGCAGGAGAAGCCGCTGTCGATCGCCATGCGCGAAATCCACGGCGACCTGCTCGAGCACACCGAGGGCGAGTAAGGCCGCGTAGGCGCCCAATATGGCCGACCGCAAGCGCATCGTCGTCGGAGTCGCCGGAGGTATCGCCGCTTACAAGGCCTGCACCCTGGTTCGTCAGCTGAGCGAGGCCGGTCATTCGGTCCGCGTCGTGCCGACCGAGTCGGCGCTGAAGTTCGTCGGCGCTGCCACCTTTGAAGCGCTGTCCGGCAATCCCGTGCACACGGGAGTGTTCGAGGACGTCTCCGAGGTACCCCACGTCCGGTTCGGTCAGCAGGCCGACCTGGTCGTGGTTGCACCGGCCACCGCCGATCTGATGGCACGCGCGGTGGCGGGCCGCGGCGACGATCTGTTGACCGCAACCTTGCTCACCGCGCGCTGTCCGGTGCTGTTCGCCCCGGCAATGCACACCGAGATGTGGATGCACCCGGCCACCGTCGACAACGTCGCCACCTTGCGGCGCCGCGGCGTCGTGGTACTGGAACCTGCGTCCGGGCGTCTCACCGGCGCCGACAGCGGTGCGGGACGGCTGCCTGAGGCCGAAGAGATCACCACGTTCGCCCAGCTGCTTCTGGAGCGCGGTGACGCGCTGCCCCGGGACCTGGCCGGGGTGAAGGTCGTCGTCACGGCAGGAGGCACCCGCGAGGCCATCGACCCTGTCCGCTTCATCGGGAACCGCAGTTCGGGCAAGCAGGGCTACGCCGTGGCCCGCGTCATGGCCCAGCGTGGCGCCGAGGTCACCCTGGTCGCCGGCAATACCGCCGGCCTGGTGGACCCGGCCGGCGTCGACGTCGTGCACATCAGCTCGGCGGCGCAGCTGCGGGATGCAGTCTTCAAGTACGTGGCCGATGCGCACGTCCTCGTGATGGCCGCCGCGGTCGCCGATTTCCGTCCTACCGAGGTAGCGACCACCAAGATCAAAAAGCGGCACGGTCCCGGCGAAGCGGACGACGCGCCCGTCATCGAACTGACCCGGACCGACGACATCCTGGCCGGCGCGGTGCGGTCCCGCACCGACGGTCAGCTGCCGAACCTGCGTGCCATCGTCGGATTCGCCGCCGAGACCGGCGATGCGAACGGCGACGTGCTGTTCCACGCCCGGGCGAAGCTGCAGCGCAAAGGCTGTGACCTGCTGGTTGTCAACGCGGTGGGAAACGGCCGGGCCTTCGAGGTCGACGTCAACGACGGTTGGCTGTTGGCTGCGGACGGGGCCGAGTCGGCGCTGGAGCACGGGTCCAAGACCTTGATGGCGAGTCGCATCGCCGATGCGATCACGGCATTCTTGCGTGGCAAGGACGAATGAACATCGTCTGGACCGCGTCGCGGAACGGTTTGCTGCGTAGGGGTAGACGACAGTTGACAGCCGGGCGTGGATATTATGCGCCGGACCAAAGTTTTGGAAGGGATTTGCGACGTGAGTGAAGGTCGGCTGTTTACCAGCGAGTCAGTGACCGAAGGACATCCGGACAAGATCTGCGACGCCATCAGCGATTCGGTGCTCGACGCGCTGCTCGCGCAGGATCCCAAGTCGCGGGTCGCGGTGGAGACCCTGGTGACCACGGGTCAGGTGCACGTTGTCGGCGAGGTCACCACCAGTGCCAAGGAAGCGTTTGCCGACATCCCGCTGATCGTCCGTGACCGGATCCGCCAGATCGGCTACGACCACTCCGGCAAGGGCTTCGATTACGCCACCTGTGGCGTGAACATCGGCATCGGTGCGCAGTCCCCGGACATCGCCGCCGGTGTCGACACAGCCCATGAGGCGCGCGTCGAAGGCGCCGGCGACCCGCTGGACGCCCAGGGCGCCGGCGACCAGGGCCTGATGTTCGGCTACGCCATCAACGACACCCCTGAGCTGATGCCGCTGCCCATCGCGCTGGCGCACCGGCTGTCGCGGCGCCTCACCGAGGTCCGCAAAAACAACACCGTCGACTACCTGCGTCCCGACGGCAAGACCCAGGTCACCATCGAGTACCGCGACAACGTCCCGGTCCGCCTGGACACCGTGGTGCTGTCCACCCAGCACGCCGAGGGCGTCGATCTGGACGGCACGCTGGCCCCGGACATCCGCCGCCATGTCGTCGAGACCGTGCTGGCGGATCTGGCCCACGACACCATGGACACCTCCGACTTCCGGCTGCTGGTCAACCCGACCGGCAACTTCGTCGTCGGTGGCCCGATGGGTGACGCCGGCCTGACCGGCCGCAAGATCATCGTCGACACCTACGGCGGCTGGGCTCGCCACGGCGGCGGCGCCTTCTCGGGCAAGGACCCGTCAAAGGTGGACCGCTCGGCGGCGTACGCGATGCGCTGGGTGGCCAAGAACGTCGTTGCGGCCGGCCTGGCCGACCGCGTCGAGGTCCAGGTGGCGTATGCCATCGGCAAGGCCGCTCCGGTGGGCCTGTTCGTCGAGACCTTCGGGACCGAGCACTTCGACGTGGCCCGCATCGAGAAGGCCATCACCTCGGTCTTCGACCTGCGTCCCGGCGCCATCATCCGCGACCTGGACCTGCTGCGCCCGATCTACGCGCCGACCGCCGCGTACGGCCACTTCGGCCGCACCGACATCGAACTGCCGTGGGAGCAGCTCGACAAGGTCGACGACCTGAAGGCGTCGGTCTAAGCCTCTTCCGCACAAGCGAATGTCCCCGCACGCGATGGCGTGCGGGGACATTCGCGTTTGGTCGGCAGGATGCGCCGACCGGTTGCGGTTGTGCACCTCTGGTTGCCGGAGATGTCAGACTCGGGGTGCGGCAGACCGCTGCCGCGTCGGCGACCGGGAGGGCACGATGAGCCGAAACACCTTGGGACAGTTGGTCCGTACCTGCGTTGACACCGCCTTGGCGCGCCGCGCCGAGTGGGATCGGCTCGACGCCGCCGTCGGCGACGGGGATTTCGGTAGCAGCGTGGCCCGCGGTGCCCAGGCACTCGCCGCCCACTGGGACGCGCTGGAGCGCAGCACGGCCGAGAAGTTTCTCGGTGCGGTCGGTGCGCTGCTGCGTCGTGAAATGGGTGGCAGTTCAGGACCGTTACTGGCGGTGGCATGTGAACGCGCCGGTGCCGCGGCGGGTGACGTGGAGGCAATCGACATTGCGATGGCCGCGGCGATGCTGCAGGCCGCGGCGGTGGGCGTCGCCGAGTACGGCCAGAGCTCGGTCGGCGACAAGACGCTGCTCGACGCCCTCGTCCCGGCTGCTGATGCGGTAGCGCAGGTCGCTGCGCAGGGCGGCGACACCGCAGCGGCATACCGTGCGGCCGCTGCGGCCGCCGCGAGCGGTGCCCGCGCCACCCGGGATTACGTTGCACGGCGCGGGCGTGCGGTGTACTCGGCCGAACGCAACGTCGGCGCGCCCGATCCTGGCGCGGTGGCGGTCGCAGAGATCGCCGCCGCAGTGGCGGCCGGGGCCGGGGTCGAGGCGCCGGACCTCAGCGACCTGCAGCCCCAGACGACCCAGCCGGTCGACACCGCTGATGCCGCCTCGTCGACGAAGAAGTTCCTCAACGATCCCGTCCATGCCGCCCTCGACAGCCTGGCAGGCTTCGCTCGCTCGGTGCCGGAGCTCGTTCGATGGGATGACGTCGAGCAGATCATCGTCCGCGCGACACCGTTACCCGCCGGACAGGTCGGGTTGGTGTCCGGCGGCGGTTCGGGTCACGAGCCGCTCCATGCCGGATTCGTCGGGCCGGGGATGCTGACGGCCGCGGCGCCGGGTGCGGTGTTTGCGTCGCCGAGCGTCGATCAGATTCTGGCTGCCACTCGGGCCGCTGCCGCGGGCGGGGGCGTCCTGCACATCGTGAAGAACTACACCGGTGATGTGCTCAACTTCCGGCTTGCGGCCGAAGCCGCTCAGGCCGAGGGGATCGACGTGGCGAGCGTGTTGGTCGACGACGACGTCGCGGTCAATGACTCCGCGCACACCGTCGGTAAGCGTGGCACCGGGGCAACGCTCTTCGTCCACAAGATCGCCGGCGCGGTCGCCGGGGCCGGCGGCACGTTGGAACACGTACGCTCAGCGGCTGCCGATGTCGTGCGGCGCAGTGCCAGTTTCGGGTTCGCACTGACATCGTGTTCACCGCCGGGGGCGGGTCCGATCCTGACTCTCGGTGCCGACGAGATCGAGGTGGGTGTCGGAATTCATGGTGAGCAGGGCAGGCGTAGCGATGTTGTGCGCCCGGCCGCGGACCTGGTTGCCGAGGCCGCCGACATCCTGGTCGCCAGTCTGGAACTCGGTGCCGGCAGTCGCGTGGCCGCGTTGGTCAACGGGATGGGCGGCACTCCACTGATGGAGCTGTACATCCTGTTCAACGACCTTGCCGACGAGCTCGCGCGCCGGCACATCAGCATCGAGCGAAATCTGGTCGGCAATTACGTGACCAGCCTGGACATGGCCGGTGCGTCGTTCACTCTCGTGGCTTTCGATGATCAGTTGGCCACGCTGTGGGACGCGCCCGTGCACACTGCCGCATTACGTTGGGGCTGCTAGTGCCGTCCGCGCCCACACTCACGCGCTGAACTCGTAGTCTTCGAGGTCGAACCGGCGGCTGCGGACGTAGGCCTCCACCGTGGTGGCCGGCCGTAGTGGCACATCGCCGTTCTTGTCGAAGTAGTAGCTGTTGGCGCTCTGGCAGCTGTCCTGCCAGAACACCTGGCGGTGACGTTTGCGGAGCATCTCGGCGAAGTAGCGGTCGTTGGCCTCCTGCGAGACTTCGATCCGTTGGGCGCCAACCCTTTCCGCGCGCTGCAGACACCGCACGATGTGGTGGACCTGGGCTTCGATCAGGGCGAAGTAGGACGAGCCCACGTAGCCGTACGGGCCCATGACGGTGAAGAAGTTCGGGAAGCCGGGGATGCTGACGCCTTCGTACGCCTGCAGTCGCTGCGTCTCCCAGAACTCGCCGAGGGTGTGGCCGCCGGCCCCGGTGACGGGAAACGTCGGCACGCTGTCGACGTCCATCACCTTGAACCCGGTGGCCAGGATCAGCACGTCGACCTCGTGCTCTTGCCCGTCGGC
The DNA here is from genome assembly GCF_010730955.1 of Mycolicibacterium aubagnense. Lineage (NCBI taxonomy): Bacteria > Bacillati > Actinomycetota > Actinomycetes > Mycobacteriales > Mycobacteriaceae > Mycobacterium > Mycolicibacterium aubagnense. Next base: position 274,968 of record NZ_AP022577.1, read on the forward strand.
GGTGCGTACCCCGGCCGGGGTGATCCGTTCGATGGATTCGGTTACCAGACTGACATTTTCGCGGTTGTACGTCGCCAGGTAGGTGTTGTGGAAGCCCGGGCGTTTGCAACCGACCGCGTAGCGCGGGGTGAGCTTGTCGCGGATGACGGGATCATGCACCTCACGGCGCAGGAACGACCGGCCCATGCGGGCCGCGCCGTCGGCCAACGGGAACACGCTGTAGTACTGCGCCGACAGCGGGAACGTGAGCTCGACGTAGGCCTGGCTGGCCAGCCGCTGCAGCGTTTTGCCGCCGGGGATGCGCATGGCCCAGCGGGCCGCGGCCGGCAGGGGCAGGTCCAGTTTGGGGAAGCACCAGATGGGCGTGCGCTGAAACACGGTGAGGTGGTCCACGATCGGCGCGATCTCCGGGATGACCTGCACCGCCGAGGCGCCGGTGCCGATGATCGCGACCCGCTTGCCACTCAGGTCGATGCTGCTGTCCCAGCGCGCGGTGTGCATCGTGATGCCCGCGAAATCGGCGACGCCCTCGATGTCCGGTGGCTTGGGCACCGTCAGCACGCCGCTGCCGTTGATCAGGAACCGCGCGGTGACGGTGCCGGAATCGGTCTGCACGCGCCACAGGTCGGCATCGTCGTCGTACGCGGCGCCGGTGACGTGGGTGCCGAAGCGGATCCGGTCCCGCAACCCGTACTTGTCGACGCAGTGTTCCGCGTAGGCCTTGAGTTCGTGGCCCTTGGCGTAGGTGCGGGACCAGTCCGCACTCTGTTCGAACGAGAACTGGTAGGAGAACGACGGGATATCCACGGCGACACCGGGATAGGTGTTCCAGAACCAGGTTCCGCCGGGTCCGGAGCCGGCTTCGAGGATTTGGTAGTCACCGAGCCCGGCCCGGTCCAACAGGATGCCGGCTCCGATCCCGGAGAAGCCGGCGCCGACGATAACGGTCTGGACATCAGGCGTTGTCATGTGTCGTCATCTTTCCGCGAGCAGACGTAATGCGGTCGTTTTTGCCGCAAAACCGACCGTTTCGCCTCTGCTGGGAGAGAACTACGCGTAGAGGGCAGCCTTCAGGGCCGCCAGGCCGCGGTTGGTGGCCTCGGTGGCCACCGGCGAGGCCAGAGCGAGGCTGACGAAGCCGTGCACCATGGTCGGTTCGTTGCTCAACTCGACCGGAACTCCGGCGGCGGCAAGCAGTTTGGCGTAGTGCGCGCCGTCGTCGCGCAGCGGGTCGTGCTCGGCGGTACCGATGTATGCCGGCGGCAGGCCGGCCAGCGACTCGGCATTCGCCGGGGCCAGCTCGGTCGGCAGCGTCGAGGCATCGCTGATGTCCATGCCGGGCAGGTACCACGACAGGAAGGCCGCGGTCACGTTGCTGTTCAGCATGGGGGCATCGGCGTTCTCGGTGAACGACGGCAGTGTGACGTCACCTGTGGTCGCCGGGTACCAGAGCAGCTGGAACGCCAGGGCCGGGCCCGCGGTGTCGCGCGCCCGCTGCGCCATCACGGCAGAGATGTTGCCGCCGGCCGAGTCGCCGGCCACCGCCAGGCGCGTCGGGTCACCACCGAGTTCAGCAGCGTGCGCGCCGACCCACTGCAGCGCGGCCCAGGAATCTTCGATGCCGGCCGGGAACGGATGCTCGGGCGCCAGGCGATAGTCGACCGACACCACGATGGCGCGGGCGCCGACGGCGTGGGCCCGGGCCACATGGTCGTGCGAATCCAGATCGCCGATGGCCCAGCCGCCGCCGTGGTAGAAGACCACCACCGGCAGCGGGCGCGTCTCCCCGTCGATGGGCGGCCAATAGATGCGGGCCGGAATCTGGCCCGCGTCACCGCAATCGAGGATGCGGTTCTCGATCCGCAGGTCCGGCAGCATCGCGGCGGGCGGCCGCACCGCGGCGATCTTGGCCCGGGCCACCTCGACGCCGTCGTCGATGGTGAACTCCAGCGGCACCGCGTCCAGGAGGGCTTTGAGGATCGGGTCGATACCAGGGCGTTCTGCGGACGTCACAGCGTCGGGCTCATCCAGGGTCATGCCTCAGGCTAACGCGACCCGGAGCGCGGCGATGGCGCGGTCGGCCGCCGCCGTCGTCGCCGGCACCACACCGTGATAGCCCAGGTAGCCGTGCACCAAGGTCTCGGCATTGTGCACCTCGGCGGAAACCCCTGCTGCGGTGAGCATCTCGCCGTACCGGATGCCGTCGTCGCGCAGCGGGTCGTGCCCGGCGACGGCGATGTACGCCGGTGCCAGCCCGGCCAGGGACTCGGCGCGCGCCGGCACCAGGGCGGCCGGTGGGTTTCGTAGGTCGACACCCGTGGCATAGAGCAGCGAGAAACCGCCGACGGCGTCGCGACCCAGGACCGGTGCGTCGGCGTTCTCGGTGAACGACGGCAGCGTCGTGTCCCAGGTCGTTGCCGGGTACCACAGCAGCTGGGCGCGCAGGGGGATACCGGCGTCGCGGGCCAGCTGGGCGACCACGGCGGCGAGGTTGCCGCCGGCCGAATCACCGGCGACGGCAAGACGATTCGGGTCACCACCGATCTCTCCGGCGTGGTCGGCCACCCACTGCGTGACGGCCCAGACGTCGTCCACCGCGGCGGGGAAGGGATGCTCGGGGGCCAGTCGGTAATCCACCGATACCACGACGGCGCCGGTCCCGGCGGCATGCAACCGGGCGGTGCCGTCGTAGGTGTCGAGATCGCCGACCACCCAGCCGCCGCCGTGGAAGAACAGCACCACCGGTGCCGATGGTTCGACGTCCGCAGGCCAGTAGATCCGGACCGGCACGTCTTCGACGGTGCGGTCCTCGGCGCGGACCTCCGGGAACACGGCCTTGCGGGGCAGCTCTCGGAACCGCGCACGGGCGGCTTCGGCACCGCCGTCCATGGTCAATTGGAACGGAACTGCTTCCAGTACCTTTTCCAGAATGGGATCGAGCGGGGGACGCACAGTGTCCGACATGAGTTCACCGTACGCACCGCGCCGGCGGCTGTGGGTGGGGGCCGCCGTGGTCGCCGCGGGCTACGGCGTCTTCCTCATCGTGACGGCGCTGCGGTTGCCCTCGGGCGCCGACCTGACCGGCCAGTTCGCCCTGCAGCCCGAGATCAAGGCATTGCCCGCACTGCTGCTGGCCGTGGCCGCGGCCGGACACACCATCGTGCGCGAACGCCGCTGGCTGGTCGCCGCACTCGTGTTCTCGGCAGGCGGTGACTTCCTGCTGGCGATCCCCGGGTGGCCGCTGGGATTCGTGTTCGGGCTCGGCTCGTTCCTGATCGCACATCTATGTTTCCTGGCCGCCCTGCTACCGCTCGCCCGGCGTACCCCGGCCGCCACCGCCGGTGCCGGGGCCTTGGTGGTGGTCTGCATCGGGCTGATCGTCTGGTTCTGGCCGAGCCTGGTCGCGCAGCAGATGACCATCCCCGTCACCGTGTACATGGCGGTCCTCGTGGCCATGGTGTGCACCGCGCTGTTCGCCGACCTGCCGACCCGGTGGACCGCGCTCGGCGCACTGTGTTTCGCAGTGTCCGACGGCATGATCGGGATCAGCAAGTTCGTCCTCGGTAACGAGGCGCTGGCGGTCCCGATCTGGTGGGCCTATGCCGCGTCGTTGCTCCTGATCACCGCCGGGTTCTTCGCCGGCCGGACGGTGTCGGCCGCGTCTGCTACACCGGCTGCGTGACCGTCACCAGGGCGCAGGCCGAACACGAGCCCGTGGCCCGGGTGCTGCCGATGCTGTCGGTGCCGCACCTGGACCGCGAGTTCGACTACCTGGTGCCCGCCGACCTGTCTGACGACGCCCAGCCGGGTGTCCGGGCGAAGGTCCGGTTCAACGGCCGGCTGGTCGACGGCTTCATTCTCGAAAGACGTTCGGACACCGACCATTCCGGCAAACTCGGCTGGCTGGACCGCGTGGTGTCTGCGGAGCGGGTGCTGACCCCGGAAGTGCAGCGCCTCGCCGAAGCGGTTGCCGCCCGGTACGCGGGCAGCCGTCCCGACGTGCTGCGGCTGGCCATTCCGCCCCGGCACGCCACCGTCGAGAAACAGGCGCCGCCGGAACTCCCGCCGTTCACCCCGCACGAGGTCGACGCCGGCGCCTGGGCGCACTACGGCCGCGGTGCGCAGTTCCTCGAGGCGCTCGGCGAGGGCCGGGCGGCCCGCGCCGTGTGGCAGGCACTGCCGGGGGAGGACTGGGCCACGCGGCTGTGTGAGGCCGCGGCCGTCGTCGTCAACACCGGCCGGAGTGCGCTGCTGATCGTCCCCGACCAGCGCGACGTCGACGCCGTCCACGCCGCGGCCCTGACGCTCGTCGACGAGTCCCGGGTGGTCGCGCTGTCCGCGGGTCTCGGGCCGTCGCAGCGCTATCGGCGGTGGCTGTCGGTGCTGCGCGGGGCGGCGCGGCTGGTGATCGGCACCCGCAGTGCGGTGTTCGCCCCGGTCGCCGACCTCGGATTGATCGTCGTGTGGGATGACGGCGACGACTCGCTCGCAGAACCCCGCGCGCCCTATCCGCACGCTCGTGAGGTCGCGATGCTGCGGGCGCACCAATTACGTTGCGGCGCAGTCATCGGCGGCTTCTCGCGTACCGCGGAGGCACAGGCGCTGGTGCGCAGCAAGTGGGCGCACGACCTGGTGGCCGGCCGCTCCGTCGTACGCGCGAGGGCGCCTAGGGTCGTCGCACTCGATGACGACGCCCACACGCACGAACGGGACGCCGCCGCCCGCACCGCGCGGCTGCCGTCGATGGCGCTGGGGGCCGCGCGGGCGGCGCTGAGTGCCGGGCGGCCGGTACTGGTGCAAGTGCCGCGCCGCGGCTACGTTCCCGCGCTGGCGTGCGGCAAATGCCGGACCATTGCCCGGTGCCGGCACTGCACGGGCCCGCTGTCGCTGCCCGACCGGGACACCGTCGGCGCCGTCTGCCGCTGGTGTGGCCGCCAGGACAGCGTGCTGCGCTGTGGCCGGTGCGGCTCGGATGCCGTGCGTGCTGTGGTGGTCGGTGCCCGGCGGACCGCGGAGGAGCTGGGCCGCGCCTTTCCGGGCGTCCCGGTGGTCACCTCCGGTGGCGACGCCGTGGTGACCGACGTACCCGCCCGCCCCGCGGTCGTGGTGGCGACCCCGGGCGCCGAACCACGCGCCGACGGTGGCTACGGCGCGGCACTGTTGCTGGACGGGTGGGCGTTGTTGGGCCGCCAGGATCTGCGCGCCGCCGAGGACACGCTGCGCCGGTGGATGTCGGCGTCGGCCATGGTGGTCGACCGAGCCTCCGGCGGCACCGTCGCGGTGGTGGCCGAATCGTCGATCCCGACGGTGCAGGCGCTGGTGCGCTGGGACCCGGTCGGGCACGCCGATTCCGAGCTCGACGGCCGCATCGAGGTCGGACTACCGCCCGCGGTGCATCTCGCGGCCGTTGACGGCATCCCCGAGGCGGCGGATGCGCTGTTGCACGCCGCCGAACTGCCGCCCGACGCCGAGGTGCTGGGCCCGGTCGACCTGCCGTTCGGCGCGCGCCGACCACCCGGGCTCGACCCCGGGGCGCCGGTGCACCGGATGCTGGTGCGGGTGCCGCGCGACCGTGGGTTGGTGGTGGCGGCAGCGCTGCGCCGGGCCAGCGGTGTGCTCAGTGCCCGGCACGATCACGAGCCGGTGCGGGTGCAGATCGACCCGCTGCATATTGGGTGAGTGGGTCAGTCGACGTCTTCGAGACCGGTCAGAAGCAGCCGCGCGATGCGGTCGAACTCGTGGCGGTCCCGATCTGAAAGCACGGACAGGATGCTGGTTTCGTTCTCGAAGTGCTCGGTCACGGCGATGTCGACGAGATGCAGACCTCGGTTGGTGAGCGCGACCCGGATAGCGCGCCGGTCGTCCTCGTCCGCGACCCGCTGCACCAGTCCGGCTTTTTCCAGCCGGTCCAGGCGGCTGGTCATTCCGGCTCGCGACATCATCAGAGTGTCGGCGAGGCCGGAGGGGTTGAGCTCGTAAGGCTGCCCTGAACGTCGCAGTGTCGCAAGGACATCGAACTCGCCGCGCTGCAATCCGTGTGCCGCGAATACCGATTCGATTCGGTCACTCGCCGCTGCCGCGAGCCGGCCCAGCCGCCCGAGGATGGCCATGGCCGTACCGTCGAGGTCCGGCCGTTCTCGCCGCCACTGCTCCTGGATCACGTCCACCGCATCCGTCTTCTTCGCGCCCACAGGAGCACATGTTATTCGATGCAATATAATTTGATAGCGAATTATCAACTACCGAATTATCTGGAGCGCGCATGACCACCGACTTCCGCCCCGCCGCCATCCGCCGGCCTGAAGATGCCGAGATCATTGGCGGCCCTTCCACCTCCGTGCGGCTGCTCATCGACTCCAACGAGGCAGGCGGGACGGTCAGCACTGTCGAGGTGACCATGACGCGCGGCGCGGACGGCGCGATGCCGCACTATCACACCCTCTCCGACGAGCTGTTCTACGTGGCTGACGGTGAACTCCAGGTCATGGCAGGGGACGAGATCGTGACCGTCTCCGCCGGTGGGGCCATGGTCGTCCCCAAGTTCATGCCGCATGCGTTCGGCGCCGCCCCCGGGATGCCGGCCCGCATTCTCATCGCCCTCATGCCCGGCGTGGAACGCCACGGCTACTTCCGATTCCTCGAGCGCCTCGCGGGCGGCGAGGCTGCGCCGGCCGATATCGACGCCGCCCAGGCGGACTATGACAACCACTTCATCGACGCCCCGCGGTGGTGGGCAGAACGTGAGGCCAACCGCGCCTGAACCCACGTTCGGCGCCCGGTCAGCTCGGACCGTGGACCGCGAGGCCGCGTTCGTTGGCTAGCCTGGTACCTCGTGCGCATAATATTCGCCGGGACACCGGAACCCGCGCTGCCGTCGTTGCGTCGGCTCATCGCGTCGCCCCGCCATGAGGTGGTCGCGGTGCTGACCCGACCCGACGCGGCCTCCGGTCGGCGTGGCAAGCCGGCGCCGTCCCCGGTGGCGGAACTTGCTCTGGCCGAAGGTATTCCGGTGCTGCGGCCGGCCAAACCCAACGAGCCGGAGTTCGTCGCAGAACTCGCCGAGTTGGCACCGGACTGCTGCGCCGTCGTCGCCTACGGTGCCCTGCTGCGTGACGAACTGCTGGCCGTGCCGCGGCTGGGCTGGATCAACCTGCACTTCTCGGTGCTGCCGGCCTGGCGCGGCGCCGCCCCGGTGCACGCCGCCATCGCCGCGGGCGATGAGGTGACGGGCGCCACGACCTTCCAGATCGAACGTGCCCTGGACTCCGGCCCGGTGTACGGCGTGCTGACCGAGGCGGTGCGGCCCATCGACACCGCAGGTGACCTGCTGGCCCGCTTGGCCGACGCCGGCGCCGGTCTCCTCGAGACGACACTCGACGGTGTCGAGGACGGCGCACTGACCGCGGTGCCGCAGCCCACCGATGGTGTGACGATTGCCCCCAAGGTCACCGTCGAGGACGCGCGGGTGCGGTGGGACCTGCCCGCGCACGTCGTCGACCGCCGCATCCGCGCGGTCACGCCCAACCCGGGGGCCTGGACCGAGATCGGCGACCTGCGGGTGAAACTCGGCCCGGTGGTTCCGGTCGAGGCAGAACCGTTGGCGCCCGGTGCAATTCGCGCGGAGAAGGCCGGCGTGCTGATCGGCACCGGGAGCGCTCCGGTGCGGCTGGGCATGGTGCAGCCGCCGGGGAAGAAATTGATGAATGCGGCGGACTGGGCGCGCGGCGCCCGGCTGGATGAAGGTGTGGTGGCCCGGTGAAAGGTCCGTCGGAACAGAACAGCGCTGGGCGCGAAGGACGCGACCGCGGCAAGAGCGGCGGCGATCGGGCACGGCAGGGCCGCCCGAACAACCAGGCTCGCGCAGGCGGCCGGGATCGTCAGGACCGGCAGCCGGGCCGGTCGCAGCCCCGGCCGGCGGACACCGAACGTCGGGCCCCCCGCGGCCCGCGCCGCAAGCCGCTCGACCCGGCCCGCCAGGCGGCATTCGATGTCCTGCGCGCGGTGTCCGAGCGCGACGCCTACGCCAACCTGGCGCTGCCGGCGATCCTGCGCGAGCGTGACATCACGGGCCGCGACGCGGCCTTCGCCACCGAGCTGACCTACGGCACCTGCCGCTGCGTCGGACTGCTCGACGCGGTGATCGAGAGTGCCGCCGGCCGGCCCACCGACCGGATCGACCCGGTCCTGCTGGACCTACTGCGGCTCGGCGCCTACCAGTTGCTCCGCACCCGGGTCGACGCCCATGCGGCCGTGGATACCACCGTCGAACAGGCCGGCATCGAATTCGATTCGGTGCGTGCAGGTTTCGTCAACGGCGTGCTGCGCACCATCGCGGGCAAGGATGAGGCCGCCTGGGTGGCCGAACTTGCGCCGTCGGCCGCTGCCGACCCGATCGGCCACACCGCCTTCACCCACGCCCACCCGCGCTGGGTGGCCCAGGCCTTCGCGGACGCGCTCGGAGCCGACGCGGGGGAGCTGGACGCGATGCTCACCAGCGACGACGAACGCCCCGTCGTGCACCTGGCGGCCCGGCCCGGCGTGATCAGCGCCGACGAGTTGGCCGCGGCGGTCGGCGGCGACGTCGGCCGGTACTCGCCGTACGCGGTGTACCTGCCCGGCGGCGACCCCGGCCAGCTGGACCCGATCCGTGACGGGATGGCCCAGGTGCAGGACGAGGGCAGCCAACTGGTGGCCCGCGCCCTGACCGAGGCGCCGCTGGAGGGCAACGACACCCGGTGGCTGGACCTGTGTTCGGGGCCGGGCGGCAAGACCGCGATGCTGGCCGCCATCGCGGCCCAGTGCGGCGCCGAGGTCACTGCTGTCGAACCGACGGAGCACCGGGCGGATCTGGTCGAACGCAACACCTCCGGCATGGGTGTCGAGGTGCTGCGGGTCGACGGCCGCGAATCGGGTCTGGAGCCGGGATCCTTCGACCGGGTCCTGGTCGACGCGCCCTGCACTGGTCTGGGCGCTTTGCGCCGTCGGCCCGAGGCGCGGTGGCGCCGGCAGCCCTCGGACGTGCCGGGGCTGGCCCGGCTGCAGCGTGAATTGCTCGCTGCGGCAATCAAACTCACCCGGCCCGGCGGTGTGGTGCTGTACGCGACCTGCTCGCCGCACCTGGCCGAGACGATCGGCGTGATTGCCGACGCCCTGCGCCGCCAGCCTGTCGAGGCCATCGATGCCCGGCCATTGTTCGCTCCGGCGGACCGGCTCGGGCCCGGACCATCTGTGCAGTTATGGCCACATCGGCATGGCACCGATGCAATGTTCGCGGCCGCGCTCAAAGTAGTCTGACCGCCATGGCAGGTCCATCTCCCGTCGCTCCGCTCGCCCATGCCCCACTGATCGCCCCGTCCATCCTTTCGGCCGACTTCGCCCGGCTCGCCGACGAGACCGCGGCGGTCGCGGGCGCCGACTGGCTGCATGTCGACGTCATGGACAACCATTTCGTCCCGAACCTGACGCTGGGCCTGCCGGTCGTCGAGAGCCTGTTGAAGGTCACCGACATCCCGATGGACTGCCATCTGATGATCGACGACCCGAAGCGCTGGGCCCCGTCGTACGCCGAGGCCGGTGCCTACAACGTGACGTTCCACGCTGAGGCGACCGACGACCCGATCTCCGTCGCCCGCGACATCCGCGCGGCCGGTGCCAAGGCGGGCCTGTCCGTCAAGCCCGGCACCCCGATCGAGCCGTACCTGGAAATCCTGCGGGACTTCGACACCTTGCTGGTGATGTCGGTGGAGCCCGGCTTCGGCGGCCAGAAATTCATCGCCGAGGTGCTGCCGAAAGTGGCCCTGGTCCGTAACCTCGTCGATGCCGGTGAGCTGACCCTGGTCGTCGAGATCGACGGCGGCATCAACGACGAGACCATCGAGGCGGCCGCCGCGGCCGGCGTCGACTGCTTCGTCGCGGGTTCTGCGGTCTACAACACAGCCGATCCGGGTGCCGCGGTGGCGGCCCTGCGGCGCCAGGCCGCGGCTGCCTCACCGCACTTGGTGCTGTGACGCCCGAGGCGCTCGACGCCGCGGTGCTCGACGCGATGCGGATGGCCATCGGCCAGGCCGACGCGGTCAAAGGCACCACCTACCCGAACCCGCCGGTCGGCGCGGTAATCCTGGACCGCGACGGCGACGTGGCCGGCGTCGGCGGGACCCAGCCGGCGGGGGAGGCGCACGCCGAAGTGATGGCGCTGCGGCGGGCCGGGACCCGTGCTGCGGGCGGCACCGCCGTGGTGACGCTCGAGCCGTGCAATCACCAGGGCCGCACCGGCCCCTGCGTCGATGCGCTGCTGGACGCCGGGGTGGCGGCGGTGGTGTTCGCCGTGACCGACCCGAATCCGGTGGCCGCGGGCGGTGCTCAGCGACTGATCGATGCCGGTGTGACCGTGTCCTCGGGCGTCCTCGCCGACGAGGTGTGCGGCGGGCCGCTGCGGGAGTGGCTGCACCGCCAGCGCACCGGCCGGCCTCATGTGACGTGGAAATTCGCGGCCAGCGTCGATGGCCGCAGTGCCGCGGCCGACGGCACGAGCCAGTGGATCACCGGCCCGGCCGCCCGGGCCGACGTGCACCGGCACCGCGGGGTGGCCGACGCCATCGTCGTCGGAACCGGCACTGTGCTGGCCGACGACCCGTCGCTGACCGCCCGCCTGCCCGACGGCACCCTGGCGGCGCGTCAGCCGCTCCGGGTGGTGGTCGGGGAACGTGAGATCTCGTCCGAGTCGAACGTGCTCAACGACGATTCGCGCACCATGGTGATCCGGACGCACGACCCGTTGGAGGTGCTCCAGGCGCTGTCGGACCGGACCGACGTGATCCTCGAGGGCGGCCCGACGCTCGCCGGGGCGTTCGTCCGGGCCGGGTTGGTGGACCGGATTCTCGCGTATCTGGCGCCGATGCTGCTGGGCGGACCGATCACGGCGATCGACGATGTCGGCGTGCCGACCATCTCGCAGGCCCGCCGCTGGCGTTTCGACGGGGTTGCCACGGTCGGTGCCGACGTGCGCCTCAGCCTGGTGCCGAACTGATTGCTCGGGCGCGTTCCAGCGAACTTTTTGCGCCGCCCGCGGCGGTCTGAGGGGTGACAAGCCGTGCTGAATCACCCGAATTGATTCCCGCACGAGCCTGAGACGTGCGATTCACCGTGGCGCGCAATGTGATTGGCCTCACCGCCACCCATCTTTAGTTTTGCTAATCGTTACCAGTTCGAGATCAACGCCTCGACATTGGCGCAGGAGGCCGGGATGTCGCAGCCGTAAAATTAGGGGCACAGACCGGGTCACCTGGATCCGGCCGAAATATCGCGCTCACCGATGTCGTTAGAGCGAAGGTGAACACGAGCAAAGGATACGAGCATGACTGCACTGCAGGACTGGCTCAGCTTCCGTCCGGTTGAAGATGGCATCAAAGACATGGTGTTCCGGCCCCTGCGGGCGGTCCTGAGTGTGGTCGAGGACTTCGACGACGCCGTGGATGGGGCGCTGGTACGCCTGGCGGCACACACGAACGGGTTCCACTCGGAGCCTGCGCCGGCGCCGACCCCGGCATACATCCCGGACAACGTGGTGCTGATGCGCCCGGGCCTGGAGCGGTGCTGAACCGGCGCACATGAGCGCGCGGGCCCGTTGACGAAACAACGCTGACGAAACAACGGAGCCGCAGAGTCGATCGACTCTGCGGCTCCGTTGTCGTTTGGGCTGATGGCCTAAGCCACCGGCGCCGGATTGACCTCCGGAGCGGTCTCCGGTTCGTCGGCCTGCTCGTGGCGGCCGGCGATCAGCAGACCCGCCACTGCACCCACCACGCAGACAACGGCGGTGATCAGGAAGATCGAGCTGTACTGCATGGTGTACGCGGCCCTGGTGTTCCGCGCGATCTGCTCCGCAGCGTCGGCGAGGTCGACGCCTTTCACCGGTGGCATCGCAGCCAGCGCCTGCTGAACCTTGTACAGGCCGTATGCGGACAGGGCCGCCATGCCGATCAGCATGCCGATCATCCGGGACACCACGACGGCGGCCGAGGCGATGCCGTGCTGGGCCGTCGGCACCACCCGCAGGGTCGCCGAGGTCAGCGGACCGATGACCAGACCCAGCCCCAGGCCGGCGATGATCAGGTCGGTCGGCAGCTTCGGCAGCGCGACGACCACGAGGTCGTGAGTGGCCTCCAGCACGTTCATGTCCCAGTGCGACACCAGCAGATACGCGGCGGCCGCGATGAGCAGGCCGGCGAACGCCACGATGCGGTCGCCCACGCGGGTGGCGATCCACCCACCGACCAGGGCGCCGACCGGCAGCGCACCCAGGAACCACGCCAGCTTGAAGACCGCGTGGGCCTGGTCGATGCCGAGCACGCCGCGGCTGAACAACTCGACGTTCACCAGCGTGACCATCAGTGCCGCGCCCGCACACAGCGATGACGCCAGACCGGCCAGGAACGGCCGGAAGTGCACGCCTACCGGATCGATCAGCTTGGTGCGGGCGATCTTCTCCCAGGCGAAGAACGCGACCGCCGCCACTGCCGCGGCGATCAGCAACGGTGGACCGTTTTCCGGCAACACCTGCTTGCCGTCCGGGTTGGGGTTGTACAGACCCCAGGTCGCGAGCCCGAGCGCGACGGCCAGCAAGACGCCGCCCAGCACGTCGATCTTCTCCGGCGTCTCGGTCTCGACGCGCGAGGGCAGGCTGTAATGGATCATCACCATGGCCGCAATGGTCAGCGGCACGTTGATCCAGAAAACATCGCGCCAGTCGTTCAGCAGCCACACCACACCGACGCCGTACAGCGGGCCGAGCACGCTGCCCAGCTCCTGCGCGGCACCGATACCCCCGAGCACCCCGGCGCGGTTGCGCGCCGCCCACAGATCGGCGGCCAGTGCCAGCGTCACCGGCAGGAGCGCGCCGCTGGCGACCCCCTGGATGGTCCGGCCGATGATCAGCTGGATCAGCGGCTCGATCATGTCGTTCGCCGGAGCGAACATGCCGGCCATCGCCGTAACGATCGAACCCACCGCGAACAGCGCCAGGCTGGCCTGCAGCACCAGTTTGCGGCCGAACCGGTCCGAGGCCCGGCCCAGCAGCGGCATCGCCGCTATATAGCCCAGCAGGTACCAGGTGACCACCGGCGTGACCTGCTGGATCTTGTTGATCGGGATGCCGATCCCGTCCGGCGGGTCCTTCATCATGTCGGTCATGATCGTCACGACGACATAGGTGTCGAGCGCGCCGAGCAGGACCGCGAGGCTACCCGCGGCGATGGCGACGTGGCGGTTGTTGCCCCCGGCCATTACTGAACGTCGGGCTTGTTGACGGTGACCGGCTTACCCCAATCCGTCAGGGTCATCTGCAGGCTGTTGCCCGGGCTGGTCTCCAGCTGCGCCTGCGCCAGCTGGTGGTTGCCGCCCTCTTCGATCCAGGCGGTACCCGGCAGCGCGTTGGTGACCTTCAGCTGCGGAGCGATCTTGTTGACTGCGTCGGCACTGACGGTGCCGGTGACCTTCACGGTCTTCACGCCGTTGATGTCTTCGCGACCCACGGCCTTGGCATCGGTGAAGTTGTCCAGGATGTTGGCCAGGCCGGTCTCCGGGCGCAGGATCGCCGAGATGTCGTAGATGGCGTCGGCGGGGCCGAAGTCGGACAGGGGGCCACCGGCCGACAGCGAGGCGTACAGGTGGTTGTCGTAGACCACGAACGGGGCGTCCTGGACGCCCATGCCGCCCACCGACAGGTTGGCCTTGCCCTGGCCGGCGACGGCCGGGGTCAGCGTCATGTCACCGGTGAGCTTGGTCACCGTCATCTTGGCGATCTTGCCGTTGACGGTCAGAACCAGGTGCACGCTCTGCTGGCCGCGGGTGGTGTCGGCGGACTGCTTGAGCAGCGTGGCTGCGTCGGGCAGCGGGGTCGAGGGTGCCTCGGACTTGGAGCAGCCCGAGACCAGGAGCACCCCGGCCATCGCGGTGGAGAGTAGGGAAACAAGCATGGCGGAGCGTTTGCGCGTCTGCATGTCCTGCATCGTAATAGGTGCGCCTGACTAACAAGTTGTCTCGATGGCCCGGTAGAACCACAGGCATGGTTGCTGAGGTCGAATTCCTGGCGGTTCCCATCGATGCCGGTGACGGCGCGGCGCTGGTCGGCGCGATGGAGGCCGAGATGGCGGAACTGTATGCCGACGTCCGCGGCGGGCTCGATCTGAACGCACCGGACATGCCCAAGGCCGGGCCGGCCGAGCTCGGCCCGCCGCACGGCGTCTACCTGGCCGGATACCGCGACGGCCGGCCGGTGTGCGGAGGCGGGCTCAAGCGGCTGCCCGACGGGGCCTGCGAGATCAAGCGGATGTACGTGGCGCCGGAGGCGCGCGCGCAGGGGCTGGCCCGAATCCTGTTGCGGGCCTTGGAGGACGCCGCCCGTGGGCTCGGTTACACGGTTGCCCGGCTCGACACGGGGTCGCGGCAGCCGTATGCCCAGCGGTTGTACGAAGCGGAGGGATACCGGCCGATCCCGAATTTCAACGGCAACCCGGTGGCGCACTACTTCGGCGAGAAGCGGCTTTCGGGGGATAGCTAGGCTGGTGCGCATGTTCACCGGCATTGTCGAAGAGCTCGGCGAGATCGTCAGCAAGGACCAACTGGCCGACGCGGCCCGCTTCGTCATCCGCGGTCCGTTGGTCACCACCGACGCCGGCCACGGTGATTCGATCGCGGTGAACGGTGTCTGCCTGACCGTCGTCGACGTCCTGCCCGACGGCGCGTTCTCCGCCGACGTGATGGCGGAAACCCTCAACCGGTCCAGCCTGGCCGGTGTCGAGGTCGGCGGCCGGGTGAACCTCGAGCGCGCCGCGGCGATCAACAGCCGGCTGGGCGGGCACATCGTGCAGGGTCATGTGGACGGGGTTGGCACGGTCCTCGCGCGCACACCCTCGGAGCACTGGGAGGTCGTGCGCATCGCGCTGCCGCCGCAGCTGGCCCGGTATGTGGTCGAGAAGGGCTCGATCACCGTCGACGGGGTATCGCTGACGGTGTCCGGCCTCGGCCGTGACGAGCAGGGCGACTGGTTCGAGATCTCTCTCATCCCAACGACGTTGCAGCTGACGACGTTGGGCCGCGCCCCGGTGGGCACCACGGTGAACCTGGAAGTCGACGTCATCGCCAAATACGTCGAGCGGTTGCTCACCCCGGCGCAGTAGCGGGCCGTCACGCCGTGTCCGCTGAGCGGACCGGCGGGAGTAAGTCGGCGTGTACCAGTGGTTCATACTGGTAGGTGATCAACTTGGCCCTGATGTGGCCACGGCAAGGGTGGTGGAGATGACGAGGCTTGATTCCGTCGAGCGGGCGATTGCCGATATCGCGGCGGGCAAGGCTGTCGTCGTCATTGACGACGAAGATCGCGAGAACGAAGGCGATCTGATCTTCGCCGCGGAGAAGGCGACGCCGGAGCTGGTGGCCTTCATGGTCCGCTACACCTCGGGCTACCTGTGTGTGCCGCTCGACGGCGCCATCTGCGACCGCCTCGGCCTGCTGCCGATGTACGCCGTGAACCAGGACAAGCACGGCACCGCCTACACCGTCACCGTTGACGTGAAAAAGGGTGTGGGAACCGGCATTTCGGCATCAGACCGGGCCAAGACCATGCAGGCGCTGGCCGACCCGGACGCTGTCGCGGACGACTTCTCCAAGCCGGGACACGTAGTTCCGTTGCGCGCGAAGGACGGTGGCGTGCTGCGCCGTCCCGGTCACACCGAGGCCGCGGTCGATCTGGCCCGCCTGGCCGGATTGCAGCCCGCCGGCGCGATCTGCGAGATCGTCAGCCAGAAGGACGAGGGCGCCATGGCCCAGACCGACGAGCTGCGCGTCTTCGCCGACGACCACGACCTGGCGCTGATCTCCATCGCCGACCTCATCGAGTGGCGCCGCAAGCACGAGAAGCACATCGAGCGGGTGGCCGAGGCCCGGATTCCGACCCGGCACGGCGAGTTCCGGGCCGTCGGCTACACGAGCATGTACGAGGACGTCGAACACGTGGCCCTGGTACGCGGCGATGTGTCCCCGGAGAACGGTGACGACGTCCTGGTGCGCGTGCACTCCGAGTGCCTGACCGGTGACGTGTTCGGTTCGCGGCGCTGCGACTGCGGCCCCCAACTTGACGCCGCGATGGAGATGGTGGCCAATGAGGGCCGTGGCGTGGTGCTGTACATGCGTGGGCATGAAGGCCGCGGCATCGGCCTGCTGCACAAACTGCAGGCCTATCAGCTGCAGGATGCCGGCGCCGACACCGTCGACGCCAACCTGGAACTCGGCCTGCCCGCCGATGCCCGGGACTACGGCATCGGTGCCCAGATTCTGGTCGATCTCGGTATCCGGTCGATGCGGCTGCTGACGAACAACCCGGCCAAGCGCGTCGGTCTGGACGGCTACGGCCTGCACATCATCGAGCGGGTGCCACTGCCCATCGGCCCCAATGCCGACAACATCCGGTATCTGATGACCAAGCGGGACCGGATGGGACATGACCTCATCGGACTTGACGATTTCGCCGGTGATGCAACAGACGGAGACCGTATATGAGCGGGACCGGCGTTCCGGAGATGCCTGCGCTCGACGCGTCCGGAATCAAGCTGGCCATCGTGGCCAGCACCTGGCACACCACCGTCTGTGACGCGCTGCTGGACGGCGCGCGCCGGGTGGCCACTGCCTCGGGCATTGCCGAACCGACCGTGATCCGGGTGCTCGGTGCCATCGAAATCCCGGTGGTGGCACAGGAATTGGCCAAGACACACGACGCGGTGATCGCGCTCGGCGTGGTGATCCGGGGTGGCACACCGCATTTCGACTACGTGTGTGACGCCGTCACGCAGGGCCTGACCCGGGTGTCGCTCGACGAGTCGACTCCGGTCGCCAACGGCGTGCTGACGGTCAACACCGAAGAGCAGGCCATCGATCGCGCCGGCTTGCCCGGTTCGGCGGAAGACAAGGGCGAGCAGGCCGCGTCCGCGGCCCTGGCCACCGCGCTCACCCTGCGCGACCTGCGCCGATGACGAAGGACGCCGGCAGCTGGGACCTGGAGGTCCGGCCGCAGCGGGTGAGGTACGTCGCGTACGCGGCGGCCGTCGTCATCATCGCCGTGCACGTCACCGTGGGTGCGCTGCTGAAACTCGGCGCCACCGGGGTGATCTTCCAGACCTCCGACCAGGTGTCCATGGCGCTGCTCGGGCTCATCCTGGCCGGTGCCGTCCTGCTGCCGACGCGGACCCGGCTGCGGGTCGGCCCGGCCGGTATCGTCGTCCGTAACGTCTTGAGCGACAAGCTCATTCCCTGGCCCGACATCGTCGGCGTGTCGTTCCCGCTGGGTGCGCGGTGGGCCCGGGTGGACCTGCCCGACGACGAGTACGTCCCGATCATGGCCATCCAGACCGTCGACAAGGTGCGAGCCGTCGACGCGATGGACCAGCTTCGCGAACTGGTCGCGAAGTACCGCCCGGATCTCAGCTCAACGACAAAGACATCGTGAGTTCGTCTGCCGGACCAGGGTTTTGGGAACTCTCGGCCGGATCGGCCGTGGCGACGAAACCGAAGTCCTGGTAGACCCCGAGCGCCGCCGCATTGTCGCGGTGCACCCGCAGGGTCACGGTGTGCGCTCCCAGCTCACGTCCCCAGTCGATCGCCGCGGTCAGCAGGGTGCGCGCCACCCCGCGACCACGCGCGGTCGGATCGGTCCACAGCGAGTACAGGTACACCGACCGGGGGCTGGCCCGATGCGCGGCGATCAGGCCCACGAGGCGGTCGTCCTGGGCGAGGGCGAACTGGGCGTGGGCCCGCAGCCGCCGGCGCCATTGCGTCCCGGTGAAGCTCATCTCGGTGCGGTATTCGGCGTCGTCGGTCCCCGCGGAATCGGCCAGCGCGCGCAGCCGTAGCGCGGCGAACATCCGCCAGTCGGCCTCGGTGAGCCGGATCACCCCTGTCGGTGTCACGTGCGATCCGCCTCCGGCTTCTCGCCGGTCGTCATATCCGTCCGATCACGAGGCCCACCTGTCCGCGCCCTCCCATGGGATAGAATTTGCTGATAGTGACCGATTTTCGCATGCCTTCGCCGCCGCTCGACGTCGCGGCGATCGCACCCGCCGAACTGGTCGGCCGCCTTGGCTCGTACCCGACGGTGACCGTGCCGATCTACCAGGGCCGGACCGTCGACATGGCCTGGCTGTGGCATCACCTCGCCGAACCCGCGGACTACTTCGGGCTGACCATGCCGTCCGAGGCTGACCTCGGCGCTGCGGTGGCGCGCTTCTCGGGGCAGTTGGTGGCCGCGACCATCACGATCGTGGACGGCGGCCGGTGCGCGGTGACAGGCACGCCTTCCCAGGTCTACGCACCCGATCCGGTACGCATCGGCCGGCGCGACAGCGAATGGACCGCACCGGCGGCGAGGGACGAGCGGTGGCTGCGGATGGCGGCCCGGACGACCAGCCTGGCCACCGTTGACCACCTGCTGCGCCGGCTGGCTGAACAGGGTTGCGCGGACGGCATCGCACCCGGTCCGGACGTCACCCCGCCCGTCGCCGGCGCTCTGGTGCTCGACGTCGGTGCCGAGCGGGTCGGTGTCGAGAATCCGGAGCCCGTCTCGATCCTCGAGCAGTTGCACACCTGCGGTGTCGTGCGATCCGTCGCATCTCGCGCAGCGGTGCCCGTCGACGCGGTGCGTCACGCCTGGTGGATCTCGCCGCGGTACCGCACCCATCCCGTCGCACAACTCGGCGACCGCACTGTCCCCGTTGATTCGTCCTACCCGCCGTTCCTGGAGCAGCTGTGACCAAACCTTTTGTCCCACAGTCCTACAAGTCGTTTCGTATCGACGGCTTCGACATCGAGGGCGGCGTGTTCCACGGGCGCTACACCATGTGCGGGGCCGATTCCGCCGACGACGTCAGCTTCGCCGAGACCGTCGATTTCGGGGACAGCCTGGCCGGTGGCCGGCCCGACGACCGGTTGCTGCGGCTGCTGACGCTGACCTGCGCACTGAGCTACTACAAGGCGGCCGCGCCGCCGCAGATCGAAATCGCTTTCCCGACTTATGATTTCGAACGGGAGTATCTGCGCCAGGTGCTGGCGGGCGGCTTGGGTGAATACGCCTACCGCAACAACCTGCCCGGCGCGCTGAGCCCGGAGATCACCGGTGATCGCGCCCAGATCGGTGCGCAGCAGCCCGACACCTGGAATCCCGACGCGGCCCCGTTGGTGCCGGTCGGCGGCGGCAAGGACTCGGTGGTGACGATCGAGGCGCTCACCCCGCTGCAGCCGGTGCTGTTCAACGTCAACAAGTTCGACCCGATCGACCGGTGCATCGAGATCAGCGGGCTGCCGCACGTGCGCGTGATGCGGTCCATCGACCGCACCCTCATCGACGTCAACGCCGCCGGCGCCTACAACGGCCACATCCCGGTCACCGCGATCAACAGCATCATCGGCTTGATCGTGGCGGACGCCAACGGCCTGGGACCCGTGGTGCTGTCCAACGAGCGTTCGTCCAACGTCGGCAATGTCGAATGGATGGGCCAGGACATCAACCACCAATGGTCCAAGAGCGTCACCTACGAGACGCTGTTGCGGGACACCCTCGCCTCGTATGGGCTGAACCCGGACCGGTACTTCTCGCTGCTGCGCGGCCTGTCGGAGTCGCAGATCGCCGATCGGTTCGCCGCCAGTCCCCAGTATTTCCGCGCCTTCATCAGCTGTAACCGGCCGTTCGCCCTGGATGCCGGCCGGCGCGGTGCCACCTGGTGCGGCCACTGCCCGAAGTGTCAATTCGTGTTCGTCCTGATGGCGCCGCGCCTGGGCAGAGCCGAGGTGGAGGCGATCTTCGGGCGAAACCTGTTCGAGGACACAGACAGTCGCGCCGAATTCGCGGACATCCTCGGTGTCGGTGCGCACAAGCCGTTCGAATGCGTCGGCGAGTACTACGAGGCCGCCGAGTCGATGCTGACCATTCTCGACGACGAGGCCTGGACCGGACTGCCGCTGGTGGAGGAATTCCGCAGTGTGCGAGCCGATCTGGAGCGCGTCGCCGCCGACCACGACGACAGCTCCGCCGTGCAATACGTGCCCGAGCGCTATCGCGCCGCCCTGGCGGGTCGTCCATGACGTCCCAGCGCCCAGACCTCGACGGTGCCGCCGTCGGTATCTGGGGTTTCGGCAAGGAGGGCCAGTCGCTGGCCCGTACCGCGGCCGCCGCGGGGGCCGCGCGCATCGATGCCGTCGATGATGCGGGGCGGGGGACCCTGGATGCGCCCGGCGATATCGCGAATCTGAATTTGTGGCGCGGTACCGAGCACCTTGCCCGCCTCGCGGACTGCGACGTGGTGTTCCTCAGCCCCGGGATACCTTGGCATCAGCCGTTTTTCGCCCAACTGCGCGACGCCGGCAGCACGTTGTCCAGCGCGGCCGACTGGTACCTGCGCCGGTACGCTGCCCAGACTGTCGGCGTCACCGGGACCAAGGGCAAGAGCACGACAGCGTCGTTCCTGACGCACCTGCTGTGCCGGCTCGGCGCGGATGCCGTGGTCGCGGGAAACATCGGCACCCCGCTGTCGGATCTGGAGCCCGGAGCGGACGCCGTCGTGGTCGCCGAGCTGTCCAGCCAGCAGTGCGCTCTGGTGACCGCGTCGCCGCGAATCTCGGTGATCACCAATCTCTTCGAGGACCACCTGGATTGGCACGGCGACATCGGCGCCTACCACAGTGCGAAGGCCAACGTCTTCGCCTGCGGCGGTGAGATTCTGGTCACCACACCGCAGGTGCTCGGCGTCCTGCATCGCCTCGGCATCGCGCTGCCGCCGGTGGTGCGCACCGTCGATGCAGACGAGGCCGCCCGCACCCAGGCTGAGCTCGGGGCGGGCGATTATGTGATGGCCTATGAGCACAACGTCGTCAACGGCGCCCTGGCTGCTGTCGCTGCCGCCGAGGTGATCGGCCGGCCGGTGGCCGAGGACGAATTCATCGGTGCGGTAACGACATTCGAAGCATTGCCGCACCGGCTCCAGGTTGTGCGGCGCACCGGGGGAGTGCGCTGGATCGACGACACCCTGGCCACCACGGGCGAGAGCGTGGTCGCCGCATTGCGCTCGATGCGCCCCGACGACCGGGTGGCCGTCATCGTCGGCGGCATGGACCGTCAGCTCGACTACGAACAGATCGACGACTACCTGCTCTCGGGCGCGCGTGACGTTCACCTCATCCAGGGCCCGACCAACGGGACCTCGATCGGGCGCCGCTTCGCCGCCGCACACCCGGAGTCCGTGCACCCGGTGGACAGCCTGGAGGCGGCGGTACGGGCAGCGGCCGCGGTACCAGGTGTGACGGCCGTGCTGCTGTCGCCGGGCGCGGCCAGCTATGACCTGTTCGCCAACTACGTGGCAAAGGCCGCGGCGTTCTGCGAGTTCATCGACGCCCACCTCGGGGCGTCGGATGCTGTCAGCCAGTCGAACTAACCTGTAACGGTGCCTGATCCATCGACGTACCGGCCCGCGCCGGGAACCATCCCGTTGGAACCGGGGGTATACCGGTTCCGGGATCCGCATGGCCGGGTCATCTACGTCGGCAAGGCCAAGAGCCTGCGCAGCCGGCTGAACTCGTACTTCGCCGACCTGTCTGCGCTCGCGCCCCGCACCCGCCAGATGGTGACCACGGCCGGCAGTGTCGAGTGGACGGTCGTCACGACCGAAGTCGAAGCGCTGCAACTGGAATACAACTGGATCAAGGAGTTCGATCCGCGGTTCAACATCCGGTACCGCGACGACAAGTCGTACCCGGTCCTGGCCGTCACCCTCAATGAGGAGTACCCGCGGCTGTTCGTGTACCGCGGGCCGCGTCGCAAGGGCGTCCGGTACTTCGGCCCGTACTCGCACGCCTGGGCCATCCGCGAGACGCTCGATCTGCTCATCCGGGTCTTTCCGGCGCGCACCTGCTCGAACGGAGTGTTCAAGCGGCACAACCAGATCGGCCGACCCTGCCTGCTGGGCTACATCGACAAGTGCTCGGCCCCCTGCGTCGGCCGGGTGACCGCCGCCGAGCACCGCAAGATCGTCGACGACTTCTGCGACTTCCTGGCCGGCAAGACGGACCGGCTGGCCCGGGACATGGAACAGCAGATGGCCGAGGCCGCCGAGGAATTGGAGTTCGAGCGGGCGGCGCGGCTGCGGGACAACATTTCGGCGCTCAAGCGAGCGCTGGAGAAACAGGCGGTCGTGCTCGGCGACGGTACCGATGCCGACGTGGTGGCCTTCGCCGACGACGACCTCGAGGCCGCCGTCCAGGTGTTCCACGTCCGCGGCGGCCGGGTCCGCGGCCAGCGCGGCTGGGTCATCGAGAAATCCGGCGAGCCGGGTGAGTCGGGTGAGGACTACCTGGTGAGTCAGTTCCTCACGCAGTTCTATGGTGATCAGGCCGAGCTGCGCGGCACGGCACCGACCGACGAGATCACCAACCCGGTGCCCAAAGAGGTTCTGGTTCCGGCACTTCCGGACAACGCGGATGAACTCGCCGACTGGTTGTCCGGTCTGCGTGGTTCCCGGGTGCAGCTGCGGGTGGCACAGCGCGGCGACAAGCGTGCCCTGGCCGACACTGTGCAACGCAACGCGCAGGATGCACTGGCGCAGCACAAGCTCAAGCGGGCCGGCGACTTCAACGCCAGATCGGAAGCACTGCAAAGCATTCAGGATTCGCTGGAGCTGGATGACGCGCCGCTGCGCATCGAGTGCGTCGACATCAGCCACGTGCAGGGCACCGACGTGGTGGCCTCGCTGGTGGTGTTCGAGGACGGACTGCCCCGCAAATCCGACTACCGGCACTACGCCATTCGCGAGGCCGCGGGCGACGGCCGGTCCGACGACGTCGCGTCCATTGCCGAGGTGACCCGCCGGCGCTTCGCGCGCCACGTGGCCGACACCCAGGTCCGCGCGGACATCGACGGTGCCGACACCGGCGAAACCCCGGCGCGGCCAAAGCGATTCGCCTACCCGCCCAACCTGTTCGTGGTCGATGGCGGCGGGCCCCAGGTGAATGCGGCGGCTACTGTGCTCGACGAATTGGGTGTCACGGATGTGGCCGTCATCGGCTTGGCTAAACGTCTGGAAGAGGTGTGGGTTCCCGAACAGCCGGACCCGCTGAT
The DNA here is from genome assembly GCF_010730955.1 of Mycolicibacterium aubagnense. NCBI lineage: Bacteria > Bacillati > Actinomycetota > Actinomycetes > Mycobacteriales > Mycobacteriaceae > Mycobacterium > Mycolicibacterium aubagnense. Next base: position 298,117 of record NZ_AP022577.1, read on the forward strand.
CATGCCGCGCAACAGCGAAGGCCTGTATTTGCTACAGCGGGTGCGTGACGAAGCCCACCGGTTCGCCATCACCTATCACCGCAGCAAGCGGTCCAAGCGGATGACGGCGTCGGTGCTCGACGCGATCCCGGGCCTCGGTGAGCACCGGCGCAAAGCGTTGGTGACCCACTTCGGTTCGGTGGCGCGGCTGAAAGAGGCCGGCGTCGACGAACTGACCGCGGTCCCCGGCATCGGTGCGGCCACGGCCCAGGCGGTGGTCGACGCCCTGCGGTCGGCTCACCCCGTCGGCACCGCTGATTCCCAGCCGGATTCGGCGGCGGCGCCGACCGATATCGACAATGATCGGACACCAGAGTGAGCGCGCAGCAGATGAGCAGCGGGAGATGGACGAGGTCGTGACAGACGAACAGATGGACGGCGCTGCTGGTGACGCCGCCGGTGAGATCGACGTGGTTCTGGTCACGGGTCTGTCCGGTGCCGGTCGCGGCACCGCCGCCAAGGTGCTCGAGGACCTCGGCTGGTACGTCGCCGACAACCTGCCCCCGGAGCTGATCACCCGCATGGTCGAGCTGGGTCTGGCCGCCGGTTCCCGCATCACCAAGCTGGCCGTGGTCATGGACGTCCGGTCCCGTGGTTTCACGGGAGACCTGGACTTTGTTCGCCGCGAATTGGCGACCCGCAGCGTCTTCCCGCGGGTGCTGTTCCTGGAGGCGTCCGACGACATCCTGGTGCGCCGCTATGAGCAGAACCGGCGCAGTCACCCGCTGCAGGGCAACCAGACTCTCGCGGAAGGCATTGCCGCCGAACGGAGATTGCTGGAGTCGGTTCGTGCCACGGCCGATCTGGTCATCGACACCTCGACGCTGCCGGTACCGGCGTTGCGCGCGAGTATCGAGCGGGCTTTCGGCGAGGAGGCGGCGACCGGCACGAGCGTGACGGTCGAATCGTTCGGCTATAAATATGGTCTGCCGATGGACGCCGACACCGTCATGGATGTCCGGTTCCTACCGAATCCGCATTGGGTCGACGAGTTGCGGCCCCACACCGGGCAGCATCCGGCGGTTCGGGACTACGTGCTGGGACAACAGGGCGCTGCCGAGTTCGTGGACACCTACCATCGGCTGTTAGGGGTTGTGATCGACGGCTATCGCCGGGAGGGGAAGCGCTACATGACCGTGGCCATCGGCTGTACCGGCGGCAAGCATCGCAGCGTGGCGATCGCCGAAGCGCTGGCGGGCCGGCTGCGTGGCGGTGACAACCTGACTGTGCGTGTGTTGCACCGGGATCTGGGGCGCGAATGACTTCCCGCACGCGAGGAGGAAAATGACCGCCGCTCGTGAAGAGGTCGGCGGACCTGCGCGCATCGTCGCGCTCGGTGGCGGACACGGTTTGTACGCGACGCTGTCGGCGGCGCGCCGGCTGACGCCGCACGTCACGGCCGTCGTCACGGTCGCCGATGACGGTGGTTCGTCGGGCCGGCTGCGCTCGGAGCTGGACATCGTGCCCCCGGGTGACCTGCGAATGGCGTTGGCGGCCTTGGCATCTGACAGTCCGCATGGACAGTTGTGGGCCACCATCATCCAGCACCGCTTCAATGGCAGCGGCGCGCTGGCCGGTCACCCGATCGGCAACCTCCTGCTCGCCGGCCTCAACGAGGTGCTGGCCGACCCGGTCGCCGCGCTCGACGAGCTCGGCCGGATCCTCGGGGTCAAGGGCCGGGTGCTGCCGATGTGTCCCATCGCGTTGCAGATCGAGGCCGACGTGTCCGGGCTCGAGGCCGATCCGCGGATGAGTCGCGTGATCCGCGGTCAGGTCGCGGTCGCCACCACGCCGGGCAAGGTGCGCCGGGTCCGGCTGCTGCCGGGCGATCCGCCCGCCACCCGGCAGGCGGTCGACGCCATCATGTCGGCCGATCTCGTGGTGCTCGGTCCGGGCTCGTGGTTCAGCAGCGTGATCCCGCATGTGCTGGTGCCCCAGCTGCTGGCCGCGTTGCAGGCGACCGAGGCGCGACGGGCATTGGTACTCAACCTCGCCGCCGAGCCGGGGGAGACGGCCGGTTTCTCGGCCGAACGGCATGTGCACGTGCTGTCGCAGCACGCCCCCGGCCTGACGGTGCACGACATCATCGTCGACGCGGCGAGTGTCCCCAGTGAGCGGGAACGCGACCAACTGCGCCGGGCCGCCTCGTTTCTCGAGGCTCAGGTCGAGTTTGCTGACGTATCCCGACCTGGTACACCTTTACATGACCCGGCACGACTTGCGGCTGCGCTGGAGCGGGTGCGTCTCAATGGCAGCGCACCGGCCCGGCCCGCATACGAGCCATCCACTCCCGCCGCTCGGTCGGCCGACGGATTCCGTCCGCAGCCGACCCCTGAAGGACCAAGAGGTGACGATTCGTGGCGATGACGTCGGAAGTGAAGGACGAGCTCAGCCGGCTTGTCGTCAACTCTGTGACGGCACGCCGGGCCGAGGTGGCGTCGCTGCTGCGCTTCGCCGGCGGTCTGCACATCGTGGCGGGTCGCGTCGTCGTCGAGGCCGAGGTGGACCTGGGCAGCATCGCGCGGCGGCTGCGCAAGGACATCTATGACCTGTACGGCTACAACGCCGTCGTGCACGTGCTGTCCGCCAGTGGCATCCGCAAGAGCACCCGGTACGTGGTGCGGGTTGCGCAGGACGGCGAGGCACTGGCACGGCAGACGGGGCTGCTCGATATGCGCGGCCGGCCGGTGCGTGGCTTGCCGGCCCAGGTGGTCGGCGGCAGCGTCGGGGACGCCGAGGCGGCCTGGCGCGGCGCGTTCCTCGCGCACGGTTCGCTGACCGAGCCCGGCCGGTCGTCGGCGCTGGAGGTCAGCTGCCCCGGACCGGAGGCGGCACTGGCGTTGGTGGGCGCGGCCCGTCGGCTCGGGGTGAGCGCCAAGGCCCGCGAGGTCCGCGGTAGCGACCGGGTGGTGGTGCGCGACGGCGAGGCCATCGGTGCGCTGCTGACCCGGATGGGCGCCCAGGACACCCGGCTCAACTGGGAAGAGCGACGGATGCGCCGCGAGGTGCGTGCCACCGCCAACCGGCTGGCCAACTTCGACGACGCGAACCTGCGCCGGTCCGCCCGGGCGGCGGTCGCGGCTGCGGCTCGGGTCGAGCGGGCGCTCGACATCCTCGGTGACACGGTGCCCGATCATCTGTCGGCCGCCGGGCGATTGCGCGTCGAACACCGGCAGGCCTCGCTCGAGGAGCTGGGCCGGCTCGCCGATCCGCCGATGACGAAAGATGCTGTGGCGGGCCGGATTCGCCGCCTGCTGTCGATGGCCGATCGCAAGGCCAAACTGGACGGGATTCCAGACACGGAGTCGGCCGTCACCCCCGATCTGCTCGACGACGCGTAGCGCACGTCGGCCGGTATTCACCGGACAGGAGTCGTACCCGACGCGTGGCACGCGTCGGAGTCCGGCGTGGAGTTCGTCACAGCACTAGGCTGGCTGAGGATTCACCGCATGACCTGTCCAGGAGTACCGGCGAAGGAGCACAGCAGTGACTATTCGGATCGGCGTCAACGGTTTCGGGCGCATCGGACGTAACTTTTTCCGGGCCTTGGACGCGCAGAAAGCGTCGGGGACGAACACTGATCTGGAGATCGTGGCGGTCAATGACCTGACCTCCACCGATGTGCTGGCGCATCTGCTGAAGTTCGACTCGATCCTGGGCCGGCTGCCTCATGAGGTGCGTGCTGACGGGGACACCTTGGTGGTGGGCAGCACGAAGATCAAGGCGTTGGCGGTCAAGGAGGGTCCGGCGGCGTTGCCGTGGGGGGATCTGGGTGTGGACATCGTGGTGGAGTCGACCGGGATTTTCACCGATGCGGCCAGGGCCAAGGGGCATTTGGATGCGGGTGCCAAGAAGGTGATCATCTCGGCGCCGGCGACCGGTGAGGACATCACCATCGTGATGGGTGTCAACGACGACAAGTACGACGGCAGCCAGAACATCATCTCCAACGCCTCGTGCACGACGAACTGCCTGGGCCCGCTGGCCAAAGTGTTGAATGACGAGTTCGGGATCGTGCGTGGGTTGATGACGACCATCCACGCCTACACCCAGGATCAGAACCTGCAGGACGGGCCGCACAAGGATTTGCGGCGGGCACGGGCGGCGGCGATCAATATCGTGCCGACCTCCACCGGCGCGGCCAAGGCCATCGGTCTGGTGCTGCCCGAACTCAAAGGCAAGCTCGACGGGTATGCGCTGCGGGTGCCGGTGCCCACGGGCTCGGTGACCGATCTGACCGCCGAGTTGGGTAAGTCGGCGACCGCCGCGGAGATCAACGCGGCGATGCAGGCCGCGGCCGAGGGGCCGCTGAAGGGGATTTTGAAGTACTACGACGCGCCCATCGTGTCATCGGATATCGTCACCGACCCGCATAGTTCGCTGTTCGATTCGGGGTTGACCAAGGTCATCGGCAACCAGGCCAAGGTCGTCTCGTGGTACGACAACGAATGGGGCTACTCCAACCGCATCGCCGACCTGGCCGCACTGGTCGGCAAATCGCTGTAAATCGCACGTAAGAGCACGTAAGAGAAAGACAGGTATGAGCATCAAGACCCTCGATGAGCTGTTGGGCGAAGGCGTAGAGGGGCGGGGCGTCCTGGTCCGCTCCGACCTGAACGTCCCACTCGACGAGAACGGCAACATCACCGATCCGGGCCGGATCATCGCCTCCGTCCCGACGCTGGCCGCGCTGGCCGACGCCGGTGCCAAGGTCGTCATCACCGCCCACCTGGGCCGGCCCAAGGGCGGCCCGGACCCCAAGTTCTCGCTCGCACCGGTCGCCGCAGCGCTCGGAGAGAAGCTGGGCCGGCACGTCCAGCTGGCCGGTGACGTCGTCGGCACCGACGCGCTCGCCCGCGCCGAGGGCCTGACCGACGGTGATGTGCTGCTGCTGGAGAACATCCGCTTCGACCCGCGTGAGACCAGCAAGGACGACGACGAGCGTGCGGCCCTGGCCCGCGAACTGGCGGCTCTGGTCGAGGGCGCCGACGGCTCGCCCGGCGCGTTCGTCTCAGACGGCTTCGGGGTGGTACACCGCAAGCAGGCTTCGGTGTACGACGTCGCGAACATCCTGCCGCACTACGCGGGCACGCTGGTGGCCACCGAGGTCAAGGTGCTCGAGCAGCTGACCAGCTCGACCGAGCGGCCGTATGCCGTCGTGCTGGGTGGCTCCAAGGTGTCCGACAAGCTCGCCGTCATCGAGAACCTCGCCACCAAGGCCGACAGCATTGTCATCGGCGGCGGCATGTGTTTCACCTTCCTTGCGGCCCAAGGGCTTTCCGTCGGCACCTCGCTGTTGCAGGAAGAGATGATCGACACCTGCAAGCGCCTGCTGGACACCTACGCCGACGTCATCCACCTCCCCGTCGACATCGTCGTGGCCGACAAGTTCGCCGCGGATGGCGAACCGGAGACCGTGGCCTCCGACCGCATCCCCGAAGGCAAGATGGGCCTGGACATCGGCCCCGAGTCCGTCAAACGGTTCACCGCACTGCTGTCCAACGCCAAGACCGTGTTCTGGAACGGCCCGATGGGCGTCTTCGAGTTCCCGGCCTTCGCCGACGGCACCAAGGGTGTGGCCGAAGCCATCATCACTGCTACGTCCAAGGGCGCGTTCAGCGTCGTGGGCGGCGGCGACTCGGCGGCCGCAGTGCGCCAGCTCGAACTCGCGGAGGACGGCTTCTCGCACATCTCGACCGGTGGCGGCGCGTCGCTGGAGTACCTCGAGGGCAAGACCCTCCCCGGCATCGAAGTCTTGGAGTCGTAGAACATGGCGCGTAAGCCGCTCATCGCCGGCAACTGGAAGATGAACCTCAACCATTTCGAGGCCATCGCCCTGGTCCAGAAGATCGCTTTCGCCTTGCCGGAGAAGTACTTCGCGAAGGTCGACGTCACGGTCCTGCCGCCGTTCACCGACCTGCGCAGTGTGCAGACCCTGGTCGATGGCGACAAGCTCCTGCTCACCTACGGTGCGCAGGATGTATCCCAGCACGACTCCGGCGCCTACACCGGTGAGGTGAGCGGGGCGTTCCTGGCCAAACTGGGCTGTACGTTCGTCGTCGTCGGGCACTCCGAGCGCCGGACCTACCACCATGAGGACGACGCCCTGGTCGCCGCCAAGGCCAAGGCCGCGCTCAAGCACGGCCTGACCCCGATCGTGTGCATCGGAGAAGGGCTCGACATCCGCGAGGCCGGTAACCACGTCGAGTACTGCACCAGCCAGCTCGCTGGTTCACTGGCCGGGCTCTCTGCGGATGAGGTCGCGCAGATCGTCATCGCCTACGAACCCGTCTGGGCCATCGGCACCGGCCGCGTCGCCAGCGCCGCCGACGCGCAGGAAGTGTGCGCCGCGATCCGCTCGACGCTGGCCGAGCTTGCCTCGCCCGAGATCGCCGCGACCGTGCGCGTGCTCTACGGCGGCTCGGTCAACGCCAAGAACGTCGGCGAACTCGTGGGGAAACCCGACGTCGACGGTGCGCTCGTCGGTGGTGCCTCGCTCGATGGCGAGCAGTTCGCGACGTTGTCGGCGATCGCCGCAGGTGGGCCCCTGCCGTGAAACGGCAAACTGGACCTGTGCCGTGATGTCCGTTAGACCACCGGTAAGCTGAGCGTCATGATTTTGGCCCTGCAGATCACGTTGATCATCACCAGCGTCTTGGTTGTGTTGCTGGTGTTGCTCCACCGGGCCAAGGGCGGCGGTCTGTCGACGCTGTTCGGCGGCGGTGTGCAGTCCAGCCTGTCCGGCTCCACCGTGGTGGAGAAGAACCTGGATCGCCTGACGTACTTCATCACCGGCATCTGGCTGGTGTCGATCATCGGCATCGCGCTGCAGATCAAGTACGGCGCCTAGATTCGGCTGCCCAGCTTCAGCTTGCAGAACCGGCCACGCCTGCCAGGCGTGGCCGGTTCTGTCTGTTGTGCCGGCACTGACAGGAAGCGTCCAGCCAGTGCTGGGCTGGTGCTTAAGTCGATGACAGGGCGCGCTTAGCGCCGACCCCTACGCTCGCCTCGGTACCTCCAGGGCAGTCGTGGGTTGCTGGCGGATAAGGCGGAGTCTGTGGTGAAACGTGTTCGGGCGAGCGCTGGTGCGATGGCGCTACTCTGCATGGCCGGCGGGGTGGCCCCCGGTCCGGCCGGAGCCGACCCACTACCTATCGCCGATGTCAAGCAGTCTGTCAATACGGAAGACGGTTGGCGCCTGGGCGTTTCGCTGACCCAGATGACCGTCAATTCGGTGCCCAACATGGCCGCGACGGCCTTCACCCGAGAGGGTTTCGTCACCGGGCGGGCCGAGGCCGGCATCGAGGGCAGCGGCTCGTCGGCGGTCAACAACGGGACGCTGATCGTCGGCCTGCAGCTCGGGTGCCAGGTCGACCTCAGCGAGGGTGCGAGCGTCGGCGGAGACGCCGACATCGGGGTCAACCCGGGGTTCAGTGGAAACGTGCTGAATGCCATCGGTCCCTATGCCGATCTGGAAGGCAACGTCTCGGTGAACCTGTTGCCGGGCACCATCACCAATGTGGTGCTGGGCAAGAAGTCGCTCAAGGGCCGTACCGGCGGCATCACCGTCCACGATGCTCACGTCAAGGTCGACGCCTGCGGTGGGGCCGTGGCGATCCGCTTCTTCTCTACGGCCACCATCGACACCGACAAGAACGACGACAGCGTGAATGCGTACGGGGACATCGTGCAGCTATGAGTGCCGTGCGAACGCTTGTCAGGCCCGGCCGTCGGTGGGCCGCCGCAGTCGGCGTGGCGGCATGGGCGGCGTCGGCCTGGTTGACCGTCTCGTCGCCGGCATATGCCGACTGCACCGGTGCCGGCGACTTCGGCGCAGGGTCGGGTTGCGCCCCGCCGGGCGGCGGCAGCTCATCTGCCAAGGCCTGGCCGCCGACAGCCGTGGACTGGCCGCCCAACGCGGATTCGGATAGCGGCGGCGGGGGCGGCGGCGATCATGGCGGTGGCGATTCCACCTCGACCCCGATCGTGATGCCGGACGGGCAACAGCCATCAACGACGACGTCGCGTTCGGGTAGTTCATCCGGTGCCGCGGACACGACCACCACAACGTCATCGGCGCCGATCGTCCCGGCTGGGCCGCCGGCACCGGTGACGACGGTCACGCTGACCACGACACCGATCGTGGTCCCGACCCCGGCACCCTGAGTGCCAAGTGCTGCGGCACCGGCGTCCGCCGTCAATACTGAGGTATGCCAGAGGCTCCCGACGTTCCAGACACCACGCTGCTGCCGATCGGATCGGTTCAGCGCACCGAAGTCGGCCGGGAGGCCACAGAGCCGATGCGTGAAGACATTCGCCTGCTCGGCGCCATCCTCGGTGACACGGTTCGCGAGCAGAACGGTGACGCCGTGTTCGATCTCGTCGAGCGGGCGCGAGTGGAGTCGTTCCGGGTGCGGCGGTCGGAGATCGACCGGGCCGACCTGGCAGCGCTCTTCTCCGGCATCGATATTCATCAGGCCATCCCGGTCATCCGAGCGTTCACCCATTTCGCGTTGCTGGCCAACGTTGCCGAGGACATCCACCGCGAACGGCGGCGTGCCGTGCACGTGGCAGCCGGGGAGCCTCCGCAGAACAGCAGCCTGGCCGCGACGTACCGCAAGCTGGATGAGGCCGGGGGATTGGACGCGGCGGCGGTCGCCGATGCGCTCCGCGGCGCGCTCGTCTCACCGGTGATCACCGCCCATCCCACCGAAACCCGGCGACGGACCATCTTCGACACCCAGAACCGGATCACCGACCTGATGCGGTTGCGGCTGCACGGGCACACGCGCACGCGCGACGACCGCGACATCGAGACCGAGTTGCGGCGGCACATCCTCACCCTGTGGCAGACGGCGCTGATCCGGTTGTCACGGTTGAAGATTCAAGACGAGATCGCCACCGGTCTGCGTTATTACCCGGCCGCGTTCTTCGACGTCATCCCGCAGGTCAACGCCGAGGTGCGCGCCGCGCTCCAGGCCCGCTGGCCCGGTGCCGCGCTGCTGGAGACGCCGATCCTGCGGCCAGGATCCTGGATCGGCGGCGACCGTGACGGCAATCCCAACGTCACCGGCGACGTGGTGCGGCTGGCGAGCGGCAGCGCGGCCTACACCGCGCTGGACCGCTACTTCGCCGAACTTCTTGCGCTGGACCACGAATTGTCCATGTCGGCGCGGCTGGTGCGCGTGAGTGACGAGTTGCAGGCGCTGGCCGACCAGCATCCTGAACCGGCCCACGCCGACGAACCGTACCGCCAGGCGCTGCACGTGGTCCGCGGGCGCCTGACGGCCACGGCCGCCGAGATCCTCGACCGGCAGCCCGAGCACGAGCTGGGCCTCGGGTTGCCGCGCTACGTCACACCGGGCGAGCTGCTCGCCGACCTGGACGTCATCGATGCCTCGCTCCGTGCCGGCGGTACCAGTGTGCTGGCCGACGATCGGTTGGCTCGGCTCCGAGAGTCTGTGCGGGTCTTCGGTTTTCACCTGTGCGGCCTCGACATGCGGCAGAACTCCGAAGTGCACGAGCAGGTGGTCGCCGAACTGCTGGCCTGGGCCGGTGTGCACCCTGACTATGCGTCGCTGCCGGAAGACGAGCGGGTCGCCGTGTTGGTCGCCGAGCTGTCCACCCGCCGCCCGCTGGTGAGCCGCGATGCCCAGCTGTCCGAACTCGCTCGCAAGGAACTGGACATCGTCGCGGCGGCCGCCAGGGCCGTCGAGGTCTTCGGGGCACAGGCCATTCCGAACTACATCATCTCGATGTGCCAGTCGGTGTCGGACCTGCTCGAGGCCGCGGTGTTGCTCAAGGAGGCGGGTCTGCTCGACGCGGCCGGGCCCGAGCCCTACAGCCCGGTCGGCATCGTGCCGTTGTTCGAGACCATCGATGACCTGCAGCGTGGATCGTCGATTCTGGAAGCGGCCCTTGCCATTCCGCTGTACCGCTCGATTGTCACTGCCCGGGGAGAGCATCAGGAGGTGATGCTCGGTTACTCCGACTCCAACAAGGACGGTGGGTACCTGGCGGCCAACTGGGCGCTCTACCGGGCCGAGCTCGACCTCGTGGAATCTGCCCGCAAGACCGGAATTCGGCTGCGATTGTTCCACGGCCGCGGCGGTACTGTCGGCCGTGGCGGTGGCCCGAGTTACGACGCGATCCTCGCGCAGCCGCCCGGAGCGGTCAGGGGCTCGCTGCGGATCACCGAGCAGGGCGAAGTGATCGCCGCCAAATACGCCGAACCGCATGCGGCGCATCGCAATCTGGAGACCCTGTTGGCCGCCACCCTGGAGTCGACCCTGCTCGACGTCGAAGGGCTCGGCGACGCGGCGGCGCCCGCCTATGACGTGCTCGACGACCTCGCCGCCCGCGCGCAACGGGCCTACAGCGAATTGGTGCACGACACACCGGGATTCGTCGAATACTTCAAGGCGTCGACGCCCGTCAGCGAGATTGGCGCGCTCAACATCGGCAGTCGCCCGACGTCACGTAAGCCGACCACCTCGATCGCCGATCTGCGGGCCATCCCGTGGGTACTGGCCTGGAGCCAGTCCCGGGTGATGCTGCCAGGCTGGTACGGCACCGGCACGGCGTTCGAGGAGTTCATCGAGAACACCGAGGGTGGTCTCGAGGTACTGCGGGACCTGTACGCCAAATGGCCGTTCTTCCGGACTGTGCTGTCCAACATGGCGCAGGTCCTGGCCAAGTCGGATCTCGGCTTGGCAGCGCGGTATTCGGAGCTCGTGGACGACGAGGCGTTGCGCCACCGTGTCTTCGACAAGATCGCCGCCGAACATGAGCGCACCATCCGGATGCATGCCCTGATCACCGGACACGACGACCTGCTCGCCGACAACCCCGCATTGGCGCGGTCGGTGTTCAACCGGTTCCCGTACCTGGAGCCGCTCAACCATCTTCAAGTCGAGCTGCTGCGCCGCTACCGCTCCGGCGACGACGACGAACTCGTGCAACGCGGCATCCTGCTGACCATGAGCGGGTTGGCCACCGCGCTGCGAAATAGCGGGTAGCCGTGTCGGCTGTTCGAATTCTGGCCGTGAGTCAGAGATTCGGTGGTTCGCTGCCGTGGACGGCGATCGGCCTCTTGGCCCGGCCTTTGACAAGCAGGAGAAAGCTCCATTTCATCAACATCGTCCCGAGAGCGATGAGTAAGACGATCGCGATGATCGCGATGACGACGACCAAAGCCTGGGTGCTGATAATCATGCTGACTTCTTGCAGTGGTTGAGTAGGGTATTGCGCTTCAGATCGGTTGGACCTGAGCTATGGGTGTCATGAACTTGGCTTTGGTACAACGCAATTCGTGACCTTCGGATTGACACCCAGATAATTGAGTGGACCCGCGATGACGGTGACCGCGATCGTCCCCACGCTGGCACAGTTCTGTTCGGCGTGGGTGAAGTAGCCGCGTTGGCCGGCCGCGAAGGCGCCAATCACCAGCCAGACGACTACCAGTAACCCTGCGTATCGCATGATGTGTCTCCTCTGATATTCACCCCAGGCGGCGGCGAATCACCGTCGTCGAGTCGTGTTGCCGGCCAGTGTTAGTAGTAATGACGGCGGCCGAAGGCGGGACGTCCCATCCGTCCCATGGCCATCAGAACCAAGCCGATGACGAGGAGAACGACCCCGATGGGCACCAGGGGCAGGTTGGTGTGGAGCAGCATTCCGGCGATGATGAGAACGATTCCGGCGATGATCATGAGGAACATCTCGTTTCGATGGCCATGTGGTGAGCGATGGCTGGTTAGCGTTTGAAGGCGTCTCTGATCTTGGCGCCGGCCTGTTTGGTGTTGCCTTTGAATTGATCGACGCGGCCTTCGTTGCGCAGCCGCGTGCTGCCGGTGCTTTGGCCTATGAGCTTCTTCAGGGTGCCCTTGGCCGCCTCGGCTTTGTTGGCGATTGTCTTACCGATGCTCATTCGCTGTCGCCTTCCTTCTTTGGTCCGCCGCGACTGCGGCTGTGCTTGCGATCCGGGCCGGGCACTAACGCGGCCTGCCGGGATGCGCGGTGTCCGCCGGTCGTCGACCGTGCCAGCGTCCGAACAAGGTAGACGTGCCGCCTTCCACGGTCGATTTCTTGTGGTCCACCACTGCGCTGGTGGTCGTGTCGGCCTGCTGGTGTTCGATCCGTTGGTCGCGCTCCTCGTTGAGGAACGCCGTCTCACGTTGCGAATCCTTGAGCTGGTCCCGGGCGTCTCGCCCGCGTCCTGCGGTGCGTCGTGCGCCTGCCAGCAAAATCGCAAGACCCAACATCGCCACTGCGCCGTCCACGATCCCGAACAGGAAGACGGTGCCGGTCGACCCGGTGACGTGATAGCCCAGGAGGGAGAAATTCTCGGCCAGCGGATGGGTGGCAGTCGTATTGGTGAGGATGCCGGCGAACCCTGCGATCGCCGCCATGAGCAGAACAATCAGACCGATGATGACGATCATGGTGCACCTCTGAAACTTTCTAGAAGCCCAGTACACGCCCTATTTCGACCCTTGTCAACAGCGTCGAATTACATCGTCTGTCTACATTGTTGACAGCCAGTTGGGCCGCGATCGTGGATGGTGCGATGGCAGACTCGAGGGGGCTTGCAGAGTCCGTGGCCGGGGGGCCAATGCGGGCGCTGAGGATGCTGAACGCCCTGGCCTAAACGCCGGTCGCTCGTCGATGATCGTGAGGATCGCGCCGGCGATCATCGACACAGCGGCAAGCGGGACTCGGCGAAGGGCGCCGCATTTACTCGCCGCGCAGCTCATCAGCTGATCGCGGTGGCGATTGTGGGGCACGGCGTGCCTCCAGTCAGCTTGTGGGACTGCCACTTTCGTCGTCGTCATCGCCCCCGCTCTCGGGTGGGTAGAGCGTCGGGTGGTGGTATTGATTCGTTCGGGGTTGGCCGATGTCGAGCAGTGGTGGTGGGGTCCAGTGGGTTCGGCCGTTTTTCATGGTGGTGGTCCAGCCGCCGGTGTAGGCCAGACAGTTGTCGCAGCCGCACGCCAGGCCCAGGTTGGTGATGTTGGTGTGGCCGCCGTCACACCAGTCGGTGTCGACGTGGTGAGCTTGGGAGCGGGAGGCGGGGGCGGTGCAGCCCGGTTTGGTGCAGCCGCGGTCGCGGGCGAACAGGGCGAAGCGTTGGGCGACGGTGGCGGTGCGCCGCGCTCGGCCCAGGTGCAGCGGTTGTGCGTTGTGCTGGTCGAAGACGACGAGGTAGTGGTCGGCCCCTGCGGTGGCGGCCATCTGGACCAGATCACCGACCGGGATTTTCGACCCCGTGTGGGTGAGCGCGACCCCGGCGCGCTTCTCCAGCTCGGTGACGGTGGTGGTGGCCACCACGGTGACAGGCAGACCGTTGTGCTCACCGAGCATGCCCGAGGACAGCAGCATCCGGCACATCGCGGCGAACGCGTCGTGGCGACGCTGGGCGGGGCTGCGGGTGTCGGAGTTGATCTGCTCGGCTGACGGGGTACCCGACACGCAGGGCTGCGCATCGGCGGGATTACACATGCCCGGGGCCGCGTATTTGTCCACCAATGCGTCGAAGTACGCGCGCGCTTCGGGGGTCAGGACGCCCTGCAGATCCGACATCGAGTCCGGTCGTTGCCTGCCCACGGTGAGGCCGCGCTGGCGGGCCCGTTCGGCATCATCAGGCAACGGCCCATCCTGATCGAGTAGATACAACAGCGCCTCGGCGGCGGCACGCAACTCTTCGGGGGTCTGGTGCCGCGCCCCGGCGACCAGGGACTGCTCGAACTGCCGGCGGGTCGCCAGGTCCACCCAGGTAGGCAGTTTTGTCATGGCGTGGCCGAGCACTTTGACATGTTCGGGATTGATCGCCCCGGCTGCTTGCGCGGCGGCCGCGGCCTCCCACTGCGGCGGCAACGGTTCGCCGGTCAACCCCGTGCGGGGTCCGAGATGTTCGGCATCGCGGACCCGGCGGTTAGCTTCGGTGGTGTTGATGTGCAGCCGGATGCGCAGCACCTCGGCCCAGTTTTTCGCCCCAATCTCGCGGGCGGTGGCCTGGGCTTGTGCGGCAACCAGGATGTGATGATCGGCCGTCTCGGCCGCACACCTCAGCTGTTCGCGCAGGGACTGCAGTTCCAGCAGGTCGGCGATGTCCAGGCCGGTGTAGTCGAGACCATTGACCGCGGCGACCGCGTCCTCCAGTGCCGCGTAGGCGGTGAGGATGGTGGCGCGGTCGGTGGCCATATTCGAACACTAGTTCGACCGACTGACAACTCGCTGTGACGAATGAGCCGCTAGTCGCCCACTGTGACCAGCGAAAACAAAGTGGCCAAAGTTTTTTCGGCCGCGCGTCAGCGGAGTGGGACTCGGGGCACACTTTGGAGAGGCCGGCTTACGGAACCAAGCCGCGAACCGACTTCAGCACGCCCCGTACCGCGCTCTCGGTGACCGTGATGGGTGAGAGGACGGTCTCGGCGACGCCGACGATGGCTTCGACGCGCGTCACGATCGCTTCCATCCGGCCGACCACGCCGAAAATGCGGGGCGCGAGTTCATCGATCTGGGTGATGGTCTCATTGAATCTCGACATCGTCGTATCGAGGTCGCCCGTCAGCGTGCTGAGGGTGGCCAGTGTGCCTTCCATGTCGACCAACAGTGCGTCGACCTGGGAGACGGTGACGTCGGCGTTGAGTGCCGCCTGCGTCAGCGTCCGGATGCGGCCGCCGACCGGACGGGTCCGCCCATCGCCTTTGTCGACCATGGCTACAGTTTTGCCGCCGCAGCTGCGTCGAGCAACCACACGGTCGCCTCGGACCCGATCGCACCCGCCGCCGGAAAATCAACGGCTGCCGCGCCACCGACAGCCGCTGCCACGGCATCGGCCTTCTCGGCACCGGCCACGACGAGCCACACCTGGCGGGAGCGGCGGACCGCGGGGAGCGTCAGCGTGATCCGCCGCGGCGGCGGTTTGGGGGAGTCGGTGACGGCGACGACGTACCGCGCGGTCTCCCGCACCGCGTCGGTGTGCGGGAACAATGAGTTGACGTGACCTTCGCCGCCCATGCCCAGCAGGTGCACGTCGAATTCCGGTGTCGGCGAACCATTCCCGGCGACCAGGGCCAGCTCGCGCGCGTAGGCGGCCGCTGCGGCATCGATATCGTCGCCGAACTCACCGTCGCTCGCGGCCATCGCGTGTACGTTCTCCGCCGGAATGGCAACGGAATTCAGCAGTGCCTCCCGCGCCTGCTTGATGTTCCGATCGGCATCGTCTGCCGGCACGAACCGATCGTCACCCCAGAACAGGTGCACCTTGGTCCAGTCGATGGGGTGGCCGCCGACATGTTTGAGCAGCTTGATGCCGGTGCCGCCACCGGTCAGCACGATGTAGGCCACGCCGCGGGCTTCGATCGCGTCGTTGATCGCCGCCACGAGGCGGTCGCCCGCGGCAGTCACCAAAGTATCGGCGTCGGAATACTTCTCGATGATCTGCTCAGACATAAACGACCTT
Organism: Mycolicibacterium aubagnense; assembly: GCF_010730955.1. Classification (NCBI taxonomy): domain Bacteria; kingdom Bacillati; phylum Actinomycetota; class Actinomycetes; order Mycobacteriales; family Mycobacteriaceae; genus Mycobacterium; species Mycolicibacterium aubagnense. The sequence continues at coordinate 313,622 of NZ_AP022577.1, forward strand.
GTCCAGGCCCACCAGGGCGCGATGATAGATCTCGTCGGCATCGAGCCGCCGCATCTCTTCGGCGAGGCAATCGCGAGCTTCCCTGCGGGCCAAGGGAATCCGGGCATCGGGCCGGCCGGTGCGGGTGAGGGAAGCGGTGACACCGGTTTGCGGACGGCTCAGCGTGATGGTCTCGGTCGGCCGGACCAGTTCCACCTTGAGGTCGCCGACCGCGCGCTGGACGGGCCCGTCGATGCAACTGGCCAGCCAGCCGGCCAGAATGTCCAGTGCGGGTTCGTCTTTCAGGCCCGACACCAGTGCCGACGTGATCGGCTCGTAGGGCGCCTGATCGACCGCCGACGCCAGCAGCGCACGCCAGTACGTGACCCGGCTCCAGGCCAGGTCGGTGTCGCCCGAGGTGTAGCCGGCCAGCCGGCTCTTGATGCACGTCTGGGGGTCTTCCCCGTTGGTGGCATCGGTGATCCGGCGGATCGCGAGCTTGCCCAGCGGATCGGCTGCCGGGACGGCCGGCGCAATGTCCGGCCACCAGGTCACCACTGGGGTGTCGGGCAGTAGGAACGGCATGACGACGCTACTCGCGTGGCCCGCCAGCGGGCCGGAAAGCCGAAGCACCACAACCTCATTGGCGCCGGCGTCGCGACCCACCCGCAGCTGCGCGTCCAGTCTGGCCTCGGTGGCCAGCCGGTCGCCGGGAATGACGACGATAACCCGGCAGGGGTGCTCGCGGCTGGCTGTGTTGGCCGCCTCGATCGATTCTTCCAACATCGCCTCGGTGTCCGGGGCGACCACGAGTGTGAGTACGCGGCCGAGGGTGATGGCGCCGCCCTCTTCGCGCAGCGCGACGATCTTCTTGTTGATGGCACCGGTGTTGGTGTCGGGCAGATCGAGAATCACGGCCGCCTCCATTCGCGGCCAGACCGCCGCAGCATCTCGAATGCCGACTCCGGCCCCCACGTACCCGACTCGTAGGCCTCGGGCCGTCCGCCGGCCTCATCCTGCGCGGCCCAGTGCTCCAGCGCGGGATCCAGGATTTTCCAGGACAATTCGACTTCGGCGTTCACCGGGAACAGCGACGGCTCGCCGAGCAGCACGTCGAGGATCAAGCGCTCGTATGCCTCAGGGGAATCCTCGGCGAACGCCGAACCGTAGGAGAAGTCCATGCTGACGTCGCGGACCTCCATGAGGTGACCCGGCACCTTCGAGCCGAACCGCAGGGTGATGCCTTCGTCCGGCTGCACCCGAATGACCAATGCGTTCTGACCGAGCTCGTCGGTCATGGTGGCATCGAACGGCAGGTGCGGCGCCCGCTTGAACACCAACGCGATCTCGGTGACCCTGCGGCCCAGCCGCTTTCCGGTGCGCAGGTAGAACGGCACGCCGGCCCAGCGGCGGGTGTCCACCTCGACGGTGATCGCCGCGTAGGTCTCGGTGGTGGAGGTTTTGGAAAAGCCTTCCTCATCCAGCAATCCGACGACCTTCTCGCCGCCCTGCCAACCCGCCGCGTACTGGCCGCGCGAGGTCGTCTCGTCCAGCGGCTCGGCCAGTCGGGTCGCCGAGAGCACCTTGATCTTCTCGGCCTGCAGCTCGGCAGGGGAGAAGCTCACCGGTTCCTCCAGCGCCGTCAGCGCCAGCAGCTGCAAGAGATGGTTCTGGATGACGTCCCGGGCCGCCCCGACACCGTCGTAGTAGCCGCCGCGGCCGCCGAGCCCGATGTCCTCGGCCATGGTGATCTGCACGCTGTCGACGTAGTGGGAGTTCCACACGGGCTCGAACAGTTCGTTGGCGAACCGCAGCGCCAGGATGTTCTGGACGGTTTCCTTGCCCAGGTAGTGGTCGATGCGGAACACCGACGATTCCGGGAACACGCTGTTGACGACGCCGTTGAGAGCTTCCGCGCTGGCCAGGTCGTGGCCGAACGGCTTCTCGATCACCACGCGGCTCCAGCAGCCGTCGGGTTTGTTGGCCAGTCCCGACTTGGACAGCTGCTCGCACACCTGCGGGAACGCGTTCGGCGGAATCGACAGGTAGAAGGCGTGATTGCCCCCGGTGCCGCGTTCCTCGTCGAGCTTGCGCAAGGTATCGCGGAGTCGCTCGAACGCGGAGTCATCGTCGAAGGTGCCCTGCACGAACCGGAAGCCCTCGGCCAACCGGTCCCAGACCTCCTGGCGGAACGGGGTGCGGGCATGCTGCTTGACCGCGTCGTGCACGACGTTGCCGAAGTCCTCGTCGGCCCAGTCCCGGCGGGCGAAGCCGATCAAGGCGAAGCTCGGCGGCAGCAGACCACGATTCGCGAGGTCGTAGATCGCCGGCATCAGCTTCTTGCGGGCCAGATCGCCCGTGACGCCGAAGATCACCACCGCGCACGGGCCGGCGATGCGGGGCATGCGCTTGTCGCGCTTGTCCCGCAGGGGGTTGACCCAATCCGCCGGCCGCCCGCTGCAGTCGCTCATTTCAGTGCGTCGAGTTGACCCTGTGTGGCCTCGAGCAGTTCGGCCCAGGATTTCTCGAACTTCTCCACGCCTTCGGCCTCGAGGAGATTGAACACGTCGGCCAAGTCGATGCCGACTGCCGACAGCTCCTCGAACACGGCCTGCGCCGCGGAAGCGGTGCCGGAGATGGTGTCTCCGGTGACCTGACCGTGGTCGGCGACCGCGTCCAGGGTCTTCTCGGGCATGGTGTTGACCGTGTTGGCGGCGACCAGTTCGGTGACGTACAGCGTGTCCGGGTAGTCCGGGTTCTTGACGCCGGTCGAAGCCCACAGCGGACGCTGCACGCGAGCGCCGGCGGCCTTGAGATTCTCGAACTGCGGGCCGCCGAAGACATGCTCGTACGCCGCGTACGCCAGCCGGGCGTTCGCGACGCCGGCCTTGCCGCGCAGGCCCAGCGCCGAGCCGCCGATCTTCTCCAGCCGCGCGTCGATCTCGGTATCCACGCGGGACACGAAGAACGAAGCGACAGAATGGATCCTGGACAGGTCGTGGCCGGCTTCGCGGGCCTTCTCGAGCCCGGTCAGGTAGGCGTCCATCACGGCGCGGTGCCGCTCCACCGAGAAGATCAGGGTGACGTTGACCGAGATGCCCTCGGCGATCACCGCGGTGATCGCCGGCAGGCCGGCCAGCGTTGCCGGAATCTTGATCAGCAGGTTCGGCCGGTCGACGATCTTCCACAGCTCGATGGCCTGCAGGATGGTCTTGTCGGTGTCGTGCGCCAGCCGCGGGTCGACCTCGATGGACACCCGGCCGTCGACGCCGCCGGAGGCTTCGTACACCTTGGCCAGCAGGTCGCAGGCGTTGCGGACGTCGTCGGTGGTGACGGTCCGGATGGTGGCGTCCACGTCGGCGCCGCGGGACGCCAGCTCGTGCACCTGCTCGTCGTAGGCCGTGCCCTTCGACAATGCGGCCTGGAAGATCGAGGGGTTGGTGGTGACGCCCACGACGCTGCGGGTATTGATCAGCTCGGTGAGGTTCCCCGATTGCAGCCGCTCACGCGACAGGTCATCGAGCCACACGGAGACACCGGCGGCGCTCAGCGCCGCGAGGTTCGGGTTCTGAGTCATCTGAATGCTCTCCTAGGTCGGCGGATCAGTTATCGGTGACGGCGAGCCGTCAGTTGTCCAACGAGCGTTCCGCCGCTGCGACCACCGCTTCCGCGGTGAAGCCGAACTCCCGGAACAGGGTCTTGTCGTCGGCCGATGCGCCGTAGTGCTCGATCGAGATGATCTCGCCGGTGTCACCGACCAGCTTGTGCCAAGGCTGGGCGATACCGGCCTCGACCGCAACTCGTGCCGAGACGTCCGGCGGCAGCACTGCATCGCGGTACTCCTTGGGCTGCGCCTCGAACCACTCCAGACACGGCATCGACACCACGTAGGCGACGATGTCCTTGTCCGCCAACAACTTCTGTGCCTCGACGGCCAGCTGCACCTCGGAGCCGGTCGCGATGATGATCACGTCGGCGTCGTCGGCCGGGTTACCGCCACCGAGCACGTAGCCGCCGCGGGCCGCGCCCGCGGCGTCGGTGCCCTCCAGGACGGGTACCCCTTGACGGGTCAGGATGAAACCGGTCGGGTTGTTGCCGTGGGTGCGCTGCAGGATGGTGCGCCAGGTGTAGGCGGTCTCGTTCGGGTCGGCGGGACGGACCACCGACAGGTTCGGGATCGCGCGCAGCGCGGCGAGGTGCTCGATGGGCTGGTGCGTCGGGCCGTCCTCACCCAGACCGATGGAGTCGTGGGTCCAGATGTAGATCGGGTCGATGTTCATCAGCGCGGCCAACCGCACCGCCGGCCGCATGTAGTCGGCGAACTGCAGGAAGGTACCCGCGAACGGGCGCGTCGGGCCGTGCAACACGATGCCGTTGAGGATCGAGCCCATGGCGTGCTCGCGGATGCCGAAGTGCAGCACGCGGCCGTACCAGTCGGCGGTGTAATCCTCGGTCGAGATCGACGGCGGACCGAACGACTTCACGCCGTTGATGGTGGTGTTGTTGCTGCCCGCGAGATCGGCTGAACCGCCCCACAATTCGGGCAGCTTGCCGGCGACGTCGTTGAGCACCTTGCCGAACGCGGCGCGGGTGGCGACGGCCTTGCCGCCGGGCTCCCAGTAGGTCAGGTCGGCGTCCCAGCCCTCGGGCAGTTCGCCGGCGTGCAGGCGGTCGAGCAGCTTCTTGCGCTCGGGCTCCTTGGCGGCCCAGGCATCGAAGGCAACCTGCCACTCGTCGTGCGCCTTCTTGCCGCGGGTGACGAGCTCGCGGGTGTGGGCGATGACCTCGGGCTTGACGTCGAAGCTCTTGTCCGGGTCGAAGCCGAGCACCTTCTTGGTGGCCGCGACCTCGTCGGCGCCGAGCGCCGAACCGTGGACCCCGCCGGTGTTCATCTTGGTGGGGGCCGGGTAGCCGATGATGGTGCGCACCGAGATGAACGACGGGCGGTCGGTCACCGCGCGCGCGGCCGCCAGAGCCACTTCGATGGCCACCACGTTCTCGCCGCCCTCGACCTCCTGGACGTGCCAGCCGTAAGCGCGGTAGCGGGCGCAGACGTCCTCGGAGAGCGCGATGTTGGTGTCGTGCTCGATCGAGATCTTGTTGTTGTCCCACAGCACGATCAGGTTGCCGAGCTGCTGTGTACCGGCCAGCGACGACGCCTCGCTGGTGACGCCCTCTTCCATGTCGCCGTCAGAGGCGATGACGTAGATGAAGTGGTCGAACGGGCTCTCCCCGGGGGCGGCCTCGGGGTCGAACAGCCCGCGCTCGTAGCGCGCCGCCATCGCCATGCCGACAGAGGAGGCCAGGCCCTGGCCCAGCGGGCCGGTGGTGATCTCCACGCCCTTGGTGTGGCCGTACTCGGGGTGGCCCGGGGTCAGCGAGCCCCAGGTGCGCAGCGCCTCGATGTCGGCCAGCTCGAGGCCGAAGCCGCCCATGTACAGCTGCAGGTACAGCGTCAGGCTGGAGTGTCCACATGACAGCACGAAGCGGTCACGGCCGATCCAGTGGGTGTCCGACGGGTCATGGCGCATCTGGCGCTGGAACAGGGTGTAGGCCAGCGGGGCCAGGCTCATGGCGGTTCCGGGATGGCCGTTGCCGACCTTCTGAACCGCGTCCGCGGCCAGCACTCGCACAGTGTCGACGGCGGCCGAGTCGAGCTCGGTCCAGTCGTCAGGGTGGTGCGGGCGGGTGAGTTCGGAAATCTCTTCGACTGTGGTCACGGGCGCACTCCTACTGAGGGACGTCTCGGGCTCGGCACATCGCAAGCGAGCTGCATGACTACCCTAGTGCGCGGCGCCGGTGCGGTGCAGACCGCTTCACCTTTGACCTGTCCGGGATTGGGTTTCTGTTCACCTGAAACCACCCTGCGGTGTCGAGCACACAGGTAGCCGGTCTACCATCGTCTGTAGTAGAGGCTGCGCGGCCGTGACATCCGAGGAGATATCTGCGTGAGCATTCGCGAGCGCCGTTCTGTCCACGGGGCGCACGGTTTCGGTCCCGGAGCTGCGGCGTCCGACGAGTCCGGCGCTGCTTCGGGGACCAAGTCGCCGAACCGCGTTCGGGACACGTTGCTGGCCTACCTCGCCCTCACCAAGCCGCGGGTCATCGAACTGCTGTTGGTGACCACGATCCCGGCGATGTTGCTTGCGCACCGCTTCGACGTGGTGGCCAGCCACGGCCCGATCAAACCGCTGCTGATCCTGAACACCCTGTTGGGCGGCATGCTCGCCGCCGCGGGCGCCAACACCCTCAACTGTGTCGCTGACGCCGATATCGACAAGGTGATGAAGCGCACCGCCCGCCGGCCATTGGCCCGCGCGACGGTACCCACCCGACACGCGCTGATCTTCGGTCTGGTGCTGACGGTCACCTCGTTCCTGTGGCTGTGGCGCACCTCGAATCTGCTGTCGGGCCTCCTGGCCCTGGCGACCATCGCCTTCTATGTCTTCGTCTACACGCTGCTGCTGAAGCGCCGCACCTCGCAGAATGTGGTGTGGGGTGGCGCGGCCGGCTGCATGCCGGTGATGATCGGCTGGTCCGCGGTGACCGGCACCATTGCGTGGCCGGCGCTGGTGATGTTCCTGATCATCTTCTTCTGGACGCCGCCGCACACCTGGGCGCTGGCCATGCGCTACAAGGAGGACTACGAGGCAGCCGGGGTACCGATGCTGCCGGTCGTCGCCACCGAGCGCGAGGTCACCAGGCAGATTCTGATCTACACCTGGGCGACCGTCGTGACGACGCTGGCGCTGGCATTGGCCACCGGTTGGCTGTACGCGGCCGTCGCTCTCGTCGCCGGTGCCTGGTTCCTGGTCATGGCGCACCAGCTGTACTCCGGTGTGAAGCGCGGTGAGCCGGTCAAGCCGCTCCGCCTGTTCCTGCAGTCGAACAACTACCTGGCGGTGGTGTTCTGCGCACTCGCTGTCGACTCGGCACTGGCGCTGCCGATGGTGTTCGGCCGCTGAGCCGGCCGACCCGCCACGGGCGCTAGCTTAGGGGCATGCCCCAACTCGTCAGCCCGGATAACTTCGCCCGCGCCGAATCTGATCTGTACTTCTCCGGTATCGCCAGGGACAGCGGGGGCGCCGGCAGCTTTCTGCATCACCGTGAACTCAGCCCGATCGATCACCAGGTCGTCATCCGGCAGAACCGCGACACGCTCTACTCGGCCGCGGTCTTCGACCTCGATGCCGGGCCCGTGACCGTCACCCTGCCGAACAGCGGTGACCGCTTCATGTCGCTCCAGATCATCAGCGAGGACCACTACACGACCCAGGTGGCCTACGCCCCGGCCGCGGTGACCCTGACGCGCGACGAGGTGGGCACCCGCTACGTCGCCGCGGCGATCCGCACGTTGGTCGATCCGAACGACGCCGCCGACCTGGTCAGCGTGCACGCGCTGCAGGACGCCGTCACCGTCGCACAGGATGCACCGGGCAGCTTCGTCGCCCCTGACTGGGACCCGGTCAGTCAGAAGACCGTGCGCGACGCGCTCGTCACGCTGGCGACCACGCTGCCCGACACCAAGGGAATGTTCGGCACCGCAGCCGATACGGATCCGGTGCGCCACCTGATCGGGTCGGCGAATGCCTGGGGCGGCAATCCCGCACGCGACGCGTTCTACCTGACCGCGGTGCCGACCGCGAACGACGGCACCACGGTGCACCGGCTCACCGTCAAAGACGTTCCGGTGGACGGATTCTGGTCGGTGACGGTCTACAACAAGGACGGTTACTTCACCGCCAACGACCAGAACGCGTACTCGGTCAACAACATCACCGCCACCCGCGACGCCGACGGCAGCACCACCATCCAGTTCGGCGGCACCGACGGCCCCAACCTGCTGCCGATCACGCCGGGCTGGAATTACACCGTGCGGCTGTACCGGCCCCGCCCGGAGATCCTCGACGGCGGCTGGGTGTTCCCGGTGGCCGAGCCGGTTTAGGGCACCAGCACCACCGAGCCGACGGTCAGGCGGGCCTGCAGGTCGGCGTGCGCGCGGGCGGCCTCGGCCAGCGGATAACGCTGGCTCACCGTCACGTTGATGGTGCCGTCGGAGATGGCCTGAAGTAGTTCCCCTGCCCGCCAGGAGAATTCGTCGGTGTTACGGGTGTAATGCGCAAGGGTCGGCCGCGTCAGGAACACTGAACCGGCGCTGTTGAGGCGCTGTGGATCAATCGGCGGCACGGGGCCGCTGGAGGCTCCGAACAGCGCCAGGGTGCCCCGCACCGCGAGGCTCGCCAGACTGGCCTCGAACGTGGAGGCGCCGACCCCGTCGTACACCGCGGACACCCCGTTGCCGTCGGTGAGTTCGCGGATCTTGGCGCCGAACTCGGCGGGATCATCCGGGTAGTCCAGCACCTCGACAGCGCCGGCCTGACGCGACAACTCGGCCTTGTCCTGGTTGGAGACCGTGGTGATGACCCGGACGGCCAAGCTGGTGGCCCACTGCGTCAGGATCAGCCCGACGCCGCCGGCGCCCGCGTGCAGCAGCACGGTGTCGCCCTGCTGCACCGGGTAGGTCGACTTGATCAGGTAGTGCGCCGTCATGCCCTTGAGCAGGGCGGCCGCGGCGACCTCGGGCTCGACGCCGTCCGGGACGTAGGCCACGTAGTCTGCTGGCGCGACGCAGTATTCGGAGTAGGTGGCGTCCGCCGCGGCGGTGACCACGCGGTCGCCGACTGCCAGGGCCGCCACGTCGTCGCCCACCGCGGCGATGGTTCCGCAGACCTCCTGGCCCGGGATGTACGGGACCGGACGCGGGTAGAGCCCGGAGCGGAAGTACGTGTCGATGAAGTTGACGCCGATGGCCTCGGCCTTGATGAGGACCTCGCCCGGGCCGGGTGTGGGCTCGGGACGTTCGACGTAGGACAGGACTTCGGGACCGCCGAGTTCGGCGACTTCGATGGCGTGCATGCCACCTATCATTCCAACGTGAAACTCGCGAGGCCCGATATCCGCCATCCCCGGGTCGTTTTGGCAGGTTGTCAGGCTCTCGTCGAAGGCGACGGCGATGACGACGGGTTGGTCGGCGCGCTGCGTGACCGCGGTTTGCACGCCCACTGGCTGGCTTGGGACAACCCGGCCACGCTGCAGGCCGATCTCGTGATCCTGCGGGCCACGTGGGACTACACCGAGCGGCACGACGAGTTCCTGGCATGGACCAAGAAGGTGCGCAATCTGCTGAACGCGCCCGAGGTGGTCGCGTGGAACAGCGACAAGCACTACCTGCTGGATTTGGCGGCGGCCGGGGTGCCGACGGTGCCCAGTGCTTTCTTCGCTCCCGGCGAGCCGGTGTCGGTGCCGGGCGGCGAGGTGGTGGTCAAGCCTGCGGTCGGTGCGGGTTCGGTTGGTGCGCAACGATTCACCGATGCCGTCGCGGCCGCTGAGCATGCTGCCGCGCTACAGGCCAACGGCCGCACCGTCGTGATTCAGCCGTACGACGAGCGCATCGAGGCCGGAGAGACGGCGCTGGTGTTCCTGGCCGGCAAGCAGTCGCACGCCTTCATCAAAGGGCCGATGTTGCCGCCGCCGGGCGGCAGTGTGGCGATGCATGATTCCGGCACCTACGCCGAGGAACAGCTGCAGCCGGCTGACCCGGACTTCGAGATGTGGGACGTCGGCCACGCAACCCTGGCCGCGGCGGCCGCGCATCTCGGCATCGAGCCGACGGAGTTCCTGTACGCGCGTGTCGACGTCATCGGTGACCGCCGCGACCCGAGACTGCTGGAACTGGAGCTCGTCGAGCCGGGGCTGGGGTGGCGGCAGCTGGCCGCGCCGGAACGTGCGCTGGCGCAACGGCAATTCGCCGTCGGTGTCGAGTCAGCGCTCGAGCGGCTCGGCCTCGGTCCGTTCTCGGGCCGGGGCCGCTGACCCCGAGCCGCGCCGGGATGCGGGCGTCAGTCCTCGATCCGCTTGCCGCTCGCCGCGTCGAAGCGGTGTACTTCGCGGGCCGAGAGCCGCACTGACGCACCCGGCTTGATGTCGCTCAGCGATGCGGCTTCCACCACACTGGTGAGCTGCATGTTGCCCGCGCGCACCGTGACGATGGCACGCGGCCCCAGCAGCTCCACGAGTTCCACCGACGCCAGATCGGCACTGCCGGCCGCCGGGGTGAGGATGACGTCGTCGGGGCGTACTCCAATCGTCACCGCCCCGGTGTCCGGTCCGCGGACCTCGATACGCACGCCGGACGCGGTGCGTAGCTCTCCGCCGCGGACCGCGCCGTCGATCAGGTTCATCTTGGGGCTGCCGACGAAGGTGGCGACGAAGGTGTCGGCCGGCCGTCGGTAGACCTCCTCGGGCGGACCGGCTTGGGCGATGCGCCCGTCGCGCATCACCACGATGCGGTCCGACAGCGTCATCGCTTCTTCCTGGTCGTGGGTCACATACAGCGCGGTGATGCCCAGCTTTCGTTGCAGCCGCAGCAGTTCGGTGCGCGTCTCCACCCGCAGCTTGGCATCGAGATTGCTCAGCGGCTCGTCGAACAGGAAGACCGCGGGTTCACGGATGATGGCTCGGCCGATCGCGACACGCTGCTGTTGTCCGCCGGACAGATCCTTGGGTTTGCGCTCGACCAGCTTGCCCAGACCGAGCGACTCTGCGATCTCGTCGGCCCGCTTCAATGCCTCGACGCGGGGAATTTTCTTGGCCCGCAACGGAAAAGCAATGTTCTCTCGTACTGTCAGGTGCGGGTAGAGGGCATAGTTCTGGAACACCATGGCGATATCGCGTTCCTTGGGTTCCAGCGTCGTCACGTCGCGATCGCCGATGTGGATGCTGCCGGAGGTGATGTCCTCCAATCCGGCCAGCATCCGCAGCGAGGTGGTCTTACCGCACCCGGACGGACCGACCAGCACGGTCAGGCTGCCGTCGGCCAACTCCAGGTCGAGGTCCGAGACCACAGTCGTTGTCCCGTAAGACTTTCCGACCTTGGAGAACGTAACCGATGTCATATCCAAATCCTTGTTCGTCTAGTACTTGACCGCGCCGCCGCTGATCCCTTGGACCAGGCGCCGCTGGATGAAGAAGCTCGCTACCACGACCGGCACGATCGCGATCATGATGGCGGCGCTCATGGTGCCGATCTGCACCCCGCGGAAGGTGTTGAAGTTCGCGATCGCCACCGGCAGGATCGCCGAGTTGCCGGGGGCCAGGATCAACCCGTAGAACAGGTCGTTCCAGGACAGCGTGAACCCGAAGATGCCCGCCGCTCCGATACCCGGGTACACCTGGGGAAGCACCACCATCCGGAAGGCCTGCCACCGGCTGAAACCGTCGACGCGGGCCTGCTCCTCCAGGGATGCGGGTACGGCCTCGAAGAAGCCGATCAAGAACCAGGTGACCAGTGGCAGAACGAAAGACAGGTGCGCGAAGATCACCGGTGTCAAGGTGTCGGTCAACCGCAGCGCGTGCGCCATGGTCAGGAACGGAAAGACCATGACCGCGGGCGGTACGACCTGGGCGGCCAGCATGCCGAATCGGGTCAGCGAACCGCCCGCGCGGTACTTGGCGATGACGTAGGCGCCCATGCTGCCCACCACGAGGCTGATCGACACCGTCGCGATGCCGACCAGCGCGCTGCGGCCCGCGGCGGCGAACACCCCCGACTCCAGCACGGCGCGCCAGTTGGTCAGGCTGGGAGAGAACGCGATCAGGAACGGGTCCGCCATCTGGTCCGGGGTCTTGAAACTGGCCAGCGCCACCCAGGCGATGGGGAACAGGACAAACACGAATGCCGCTGTGAGCACAGAGATTCGGAGGATCTCCAGCCATCGGGGTCGGGTCATCAGACGGCGTTCCTTTCGGCAGTCCGGTTGCGTTCCATGGTGCGGAACGCCACCACGATCACCACCAGCACCACCGCCAGCACGATGAAGGCCATCGCGCTGGCCTGCGCGAGCCGGAAGAACTGGATGCCTTCGAGATACATGTAGTACTGCAAGGTCTGGGTTTGGGTGCCCGGGCCGCCGCGGGTCGTCGCATAGACGTACTCGAAAACCCGTAGCGCATCGAGCCCGCGCAGCAATACGGCCACAGTCAGCACTGGTGCGAGCATCGGTATCAGGACGCGGCGCAGCCGGTAGATGGGTCCGGCTCCATCGACACGGGCAGCCTCCATGGGCTGCTTGGGCATCGACTCCAGACCGGCCAGGATCAGCAGCACCATGAACGGTGTCCACTGCCAGACGTCGATGAAGGCCAGGGTGAACAGCGCCCGTCCGGAACCGAAGAAGTCGTAGTCGGCTCCGATGGCATGCAGCAGCGCGGGGACGGCGCCGATCTGGTCGTTGAGCAGGAACCGGAAGATCAACCCGACTGCGATCGGGGTGACGAACATGGGCGCGAGCACGATGGCCCGGGACAGATCCTTGCCCCAACGCTGCTGGTGCAGCGCGAGCGCCAGGGCGAAACCGATCACCAACTCGGCAGTCACCGCGATCACCACGTAGAGCGCGGTGGTGGCGAAGGCCTCCCAGAATGCCGAATCGGCCAGCGCGTGGGTGAAATTGGCCACGCCGACGAAGCCGGGCTGTCCATGGTCGGTCAGCTTGTAGTTCGTCAGCGACAGATAAACCGCATAACAGAGCGGGAATCCGACGGCCACACCGAACAGGGCGAGTAGCGGCGTGAGCATGCCGTACTTGAACTTCATATGGACAGCCCCGTCGTCACGGCCGCCGGATTCCGTACCCTCACTTCTGAATCCGCTCCGCGGCGGCCTGCGCGTCACGCAGCGCGTCGGCGACGCTCTTGTTGCCCGCGACGGCGTCATTGAGCTCGGTGCCGACCGCCTGGATCATCTCTTCGCCGCCCTTGCCTTTGCTCAACGGTGAGGCATTGGCCAGGATCTGTCCGACGGTCTTGTAGTAGTCGGCACCGTACTTGTCGCCGAGCACCTTGGGGTTGGTCAGCGAGCTCTTGCGGATCACGGCGCCACCGTCGGCGACGCGCAGGGCATCGATCTCGGGCGACGTCACCCACGAGGCGAACGCCCATGCGGCGTCGGGCGCACCCGAGTTGGCGGGGATGGCCCAACTCCACATTCCCAGAGCCGATTTGCCGCCCGGGATCGGAGCAAGGGCGTACTGGCCGGCCCGTGGCCCGGAAGCTCCGGCGGGGTCATTGAGGGCGGGCAGGTTCCAGTTGTACGCGACCATCGAGGCGGCTTTGCCGCTGGAGACCGAACGGAACGCCTCGTCGAAGCCCCAGGACAGGCTGTTGGCGGGGGCGGCGGTGCGGTATGCCTCGATGTAGGCGTTGAGCGCCCGGGCCGCCTGCTCCGTATTCAGGGTGGGCTTGCCGTCCGCGCCATAGATCGACCCGCCGGCGGCGAACAGCCAGTTGGCCCATTCCTCGAAAATCTTGTAGCCGCGCTGGGGCTGCATCGCGATGCCGGCCCGGTCGGCGGTCTTGAGCTTCTGTGAGGTGGACACCAGGGCGTTCAGATCGGTCGGGACGGTCAACCCGGCCGACTTGAGATCCACGCTGTTGTAGATGTAGCCGAGCGCGTAGTTGTAGAACGGAACTCCGTAGGTGGTACCCCCGACATTGGTGATCGCAGTGAGCGACGGGAAGAAGTCCTCGGGCTGATAACCGGTGGTCGCGGCGATCCGACCGTTCAGTGGCGCCAGGAACCCGGCGGCGGCGAAATCGTCCATCCACGGGTTGTCCACCACGATCAGGTCATAGGCCGGCTGGGCCGCCTGGAACGAGGACACCAGACGGTCGCGCATCTGGTCGTATGTCATGGTCTCGATCTGGACCTTGATCTTGGGGTACTTCTGATTGAACTGTCCGACAAGCCTTTTCACGGCATCGGTGTCCGGCACATTCTCCATCAGCATCCGGACGGTGGCGCTGGTATCGGTTGGCACGTCACCCGTCGTGGAGGCGTTCTGCTTGCCGGAATCGCCGCTACCGGCGCACCCGGCGAGGGCCAGTCCGACCACGGCGATGATCGCGGGCAACCATCGCGTCGGCCTGGATGGTGCCCGTCGGGCCGGCCGGCGATGCAACATCGGAATTTTCATTCGTGCTCACTTTCCCTTGTCCGGGTGGGGTGGATCGAGGCGTTCACTGCGCGCGGTTCGGCTCAATCCATGTAGGCACCGCCGTTGACGGACAGTGCTTCCCCGGTGACGAATCGGGCGTCCTCGGAGGTGAGGAACGCCACCACGCGGGCGACATCGTCGGGGGTCTGCAAGCGGCCCAGCGGGGTGGCGTCGATCCAGGACTGGCGCACGCCCTCGGGGGTGGAGCCGCTGAGGGCGGCCTCCCATTCCAGTTCTCGAGACTGCATGGGGGTGGCGACGAAACCCGGGCAGACGCTGTTGACGGTGATGCCATGGGCGGCAAGCTCATACGCCATCGCCTGGGTCAGACCCAACACACCGAACTTGGAAGCGACGTAGTCCGACAGGAACGGCACCCGGCCCTGTTTGGCCGCCATCGAAGCGGTGTTGACGATCGTGCCACGTACTCCGGTGCGGATCATCGCGCGGGCTGCGGCCTGTCCGCACAGGAACACGCCCTTGAGGTTGATGTCGAGGCTGCGGTTGAGCTGCTCGGCGGAGACCTCGACGAAGCTGGCCATCGCCGAGATGCCTGCGTTGCTCACCCACGCATGTAGCCCGAGCCGGTCGGCGACATCGTCGGCCAGCCGGGTCGCGGCCGCGGCGTCGGTGACGTCGAGCCGGGAGGCTTCGTGCCCGGGCCCGGACAAGCCCTGCCGGGTCTGCTCGGCCGCGGCCTCGTCGATATCGGTGACCACGACCCGCCAGCCGCGGGTCGCCAGCGTGGTGGCGATCGCCCGACCGATGCCCGAACCGGCACCGGTGACGACGACGGTCTGCGTGGTGGCAGTGTTTTCTGAGCTGTCAGCGGTGGTCATGACCGGGCCTTTCGGGCGATGCGGTGGGAAACGGGAGTGAGCACGTCACCGAGTTCGCGCCACTGGGCATACGCCTCGGCGTACCGGTCGACGTGCTGTGGGGTGGGCAGGACTGGCTCACCCACGGTCTGGAAAGCCGCGGTACGGTCCCAGGTCTCGAGCAGGCCGATGCCGACGGCGGCGATGATCGCCGCGCCGAGTGAGGCACCGGGATGGCCGATGACCGGAGAGAGCGGAGTGCCCAGCACATCGGCGAGAATCTGCTTCCACAGCACCGATCGGCTGCCGCCGTTGGTGACCAGAGCGCGGCTCAGCGGTATGCCCATCGTGGCGAAGACCTCGGTGTGATGCTTGAAGCCGTAGGCGATGGCTTCAAGCACCGAGCGATACATGTCGGCACGGTTGTGGGCGAGATCGAGTCCGACGAAAGCGCCGCGCAGATCCGGGTCGTGGAGCGGGCTCTTCTCGCCGAGAAAGTAGGGGAGACAGAGGATTTCTGCTGGTTGACGGCTGTCGGCCTCGTCGTCCAGGGCCAACAGGTCGATACCGCCGGACAGGGTCTGGAACCAGCGGATCAGGCTGCCGCTGGTGGCCATGCACCCGTTGGGGAGCCACCGGCCGGGCACCGGATGGGCGTCGAGATAGAGCCGGGCGTCGATGACCGGGTGATCAGCGGCGGCCAGGATGTCACCTGCGCCACCAAGCTTCACCAGCCAGTCGCCTTCGGCGTTGATCCCGGCGGCGTAGGCCGACAACACATGGTCGGCGCCACCGACGATCAGCGGGAGGCCGGCGGGCAGACCGGTCGCGGCCGCCGCGGCGGCACTCAGTTCGCCGGCCTGCGCACCGGGAAGCAGCACCGAGGGCACCAGGTCGGATGGCAGATTGGCGGCGGTATACATCGGGGCGAAGCGCTGGCCGTCGACGGTGCTCAGCCCGGATTCGATCGCCCAGTTCAACTCGACGTGTGCGGGGGCGCCGAGGGCCATCAGCACCCAGTCGTAGGAGCCGACCAAATGGGTTGTGGCACGCCAAGTTTCGGGCTCATTGCGTTGCAACCACAACGCGGTGGGCCCCACCGACTGCTGGGTGACCGCTGAGCCGGTGGCGCGCAGCGCCGCGTCGTCGTCGAGGGCGTCCTTGAGTTCGGCGATCTCGGCGGTGGCGCGAGCGTCGTTCTGCAGCATCGCGCGGCGGACCGGGGCGCCGGTGCTGTCCACCGGTACGACGGCCGGGACCATGCCGGTGGTCGACAGCGCGCCGATCCGTTCGGGGGCGACGCCGGACTCGGCGAGCACGGCGCGGATGCCGTCGTGCACGTTGTGCAGCCACTGTGTGGGATCGGCCTCGGCCTGTCCGGGGCCGGTCGAATACAGCTGAGCTTCGCCGGTGGCCTGGGCGACGATGCGCGCGTGGCCGATATCGACGAGCACGGTTTTGGTGCCGGTGGTGCCGATGTCGATGCCGATGGTGAACTCCGGCATGCCGTCCCTTCTCTTAGGTCCTGCGGTCGCTCTGCAGGTACTCGTCGCAGTGGGACCACACTAGCTGACGCTGTTAGATTCTCACATGATTTGTGTAATAGTCACGTAAAATCACGTAAATATGTACGATTAATGTGATTCAGTAACGCACATCAATGACGTACCCCGATGAACGAAAGTAGAGAGGCGCCCCATGACCAACTGGCTTGACGAGGTATTTGGCGTGCGAAAGCCCGTAATCGCGATGCTGCACCTGTCGGCGCTGCCGGGTGACCCTGGATTCGACTCGGCCGCGGGCATTCGCGCGGTGGTGGACCGGGCTCGTGGCGAATTGGCCGCGTTGCAAGAGGGTGGCGTTGACGGCGTGATGATCTCCAACGAGTTCAGCCTGCCGTACCTGACCAAGACCGAACCGATCACGGCGATCACCATGGCCCGGATCATCGGCGAGCTGCTGCCCGACTTCTCGGTGCCCTACGGCGTGAACGTGTTGTGGGACGGCCGGGCCTCGATCGATCTGGCCGTGGCCACCGGCGCGCAGTGGGTCCGGGAGATCTTCACGGGGGTCTACGCCAGCGACTTCGGTCTGTGGAACACCAATGTCGGTGAGGTCGCCCGGCACCGTCATCGGGTGGGTGGCGACGGGGTCAAGCTGCTGTTCAATATCGTCCCGGAGTCGGCGGTCTACCTGGCCGACCGTGATCTGGCGTCGGTCACCGCGACGACGGTGTTCGCCACCAAACCCGACGCCATCTGCGTCTCCGGGCTGACCGCGGGGGCATCGACAGATACCCAGGCGCTGCAGGTGGTCAAGAACAATGCGGGCGCGGTGCCGGTGTTCGTCAACACCGGGGTGCGGGCACACAATGCCGCCGACCAGCTGTCGATCGCCGATGGTGCCGTCGTGGGCACCTACTTCAAGGAGGACGGCGTGTTCGAAAACCGTGCCGTGGCCTCCCGGGTCGGCGAATTGATGGCGGCGGTCACGGAGTTCCGGCGGACGCTATGAACGAACAGCTGCGGGTGCTGGCGGTCGAGGCCGCCCGGTATGGGGCCGCGGTGTGTTTGCAGCAGTGGGGCGAACCGGTAGCGGCGCAGACCAAGAGTGCCGCGGGCGATGTGGTGACCACCGTGGATCGTGCCGCCGAGGAGGCGGTGCGAGCGGTGTTGCTCAGCGCCCGGCCCGACGATGGAGTACTCGGCGAGGAACTGCCCGAGCATATCGGTGCCGGGCCGGTGCAATGGGTCGTCGACCCGCTCGACGGCACCACCAATTACACCCGGCGAATCCCGTATTTCGCCACGTCAGTGGCGGCGAGGTCGACGGCCGACGGTAGCTGGCTGGCCGGCGCGGTATGCGCGCCGGCGCTGGGCGTCCTCTGGAGCGCCGCAAAAAACCTTGGGGCACAAACTGATTCGGGATCGGGTGGCAATCGCCTCCCGCTGATCATGGTGGAATCGTCGGCGCGCCTGCTCGGTACCGGGCTGTCCTACGATCCGTCGCATCGCCGTCGCCAGGTTCGTGAGCTCGGTGCTCTGATGACCGACTACACCGATATGCGCCGCTTTGGTGCTGCGGCCATCGATCTGTGTCTGGTGGCACAGGGCAGCCTCGATGCGTTCGTCGAGGACGACCTCGCGATCCACGACTGGGCGGCAGGTGCGCTGATCGCCGAGGAGGCCGGGGTCCGGGTGTCGCGGCCGGCGGGATGCGCCACGGTGTTGTCAGCGCTCTGGAGCTGACCGTTCGGCGTTGACGCAGACCACCGAAACGCCGGCTGACTGCAGCGCCTCGACGGTGGGATGCGTCGGAGGCCCGTCGGTCACCAGGATCGAAATCGCTGACACCGGCGCGACATTGATCAGCTGGACCCGACCGAGCTTGGTGGCATCGGCGGCCACGATCACCCGGTCCGCGGACCGCATGGCGGCCTGCTTCACGTTGCCTTCCTCGCGGTGGTACTCCGAGGCGCCACGCTTCCCGTCCACCCCGGCGATGCCCATGACGTAGGTGTCGCAGTTGTAGCGCAGGTAGAAGTCCTCGGCCTCGGCGCCGATCAGGCTCAGCTCGCCGGGGCGGACTCTTCCTCCGGTGAGCAGGATGGTGGTATCGGGCTCGTCGGCGAGCTCGACGGCGACCAGCACGCTCGGGGTGATCACGGTGAGTCCCAGATCGCGGCCCCTGATGGCACGGGCGACGGCCAGCACCGTGCTGCCACTGTCCAGGATCACGGTTTCACGCGGGGTCAGCAGATCGGCAACCGCGCGGGCGATGTGCAATTTCTCGTCGGCGGCGTCCGCGGCACGCGCGGCGAACGACGGTTCGGTTGACTTGCCGCCGAACGCGATTGCGCCGCCAAGAACCCGCCGCGCGATGCCCTGATCCTCCAGGCGCTCGATGTCGCGGCGAATCGTCATGGCCGAGACGTCGAACTCGTCGGCCAGCGTCGAGAAGTCCACTTCGCGGTCGGCGTGAATACGTGCGGCGATCGCCGCACGCCGGGACTGGGCGTTCATGCCGGGTGCCATGGGGACAGCGTAAAGCACAGTTGTTAATTAATCACAGCAATCACAGGTCTCTGCGCGTTCGGCGAGATAGCTTGTGATGTCCCAACAGTCAGTGCGCGGGTCGGACCGCATCGTCATTCGTCGGCGCCACCCGGTCACGCATCGACGCCCACAGCGCCGCGGTGCATGCCGTGCACGCGGCGGCACCGGCGACGTGGAATGCGACGAGGACGGCCGGGACCCCGGTGAAGAACTGCACGGCTCCGATTGTGGCCTGGCCGCACACCACCGCCACGAGGACCAGCAGGCGCTTGCGGACCGCGGCCGGCGCACCGACGGCGACCAGGCCGAAGCCCAGACCGACCAGCAGGGAGAGATAGATCCACAACAGCGACGAGTGTGCGTGGACCAGCGTGGTGATTTCGACCTGCAGCCGTGCCACGGGCCGTTCGATGCTCTTGTCGCCGGCGTGCGGCCCGGCGCCGGTCACCAACGTTCCCGTCACCAGTACCAGTGACAGCACCGTCGCGCTCAGGGCGGTCAGGCCGCGCAGCGCCTTCGGCACCAGCAGAACCGACACGCCCGCTCCGTCTTTGGAATCGGGGTCTTTGGGATCGGGTTCGCCGATCTTCACGTAGAGCAGCACCGCGAGCCACACCATCAGCATCGACGCGATCAGGTGGATCGCAACGGTCCACCAGAGGAGGCCGGTCAGCACGGTGATGCCGCCCATCACCGCCTGCAGGACCGTCGAAGCCGGCATCAGCCAGGCGTAGACCAGGACCTCGCGTCGGCGGCGCGCCCGCGTGACGGCCAACACGGCGGCGATCGCGGTGATGACGACGGCGAAGGTGATCATGCGGTTGCCGAACTCGACGGCTTGATGGATGCGCGGCACTGCGGGGTGTGCGATCGGGACGAAGCTGCCCGGGAAACACTGCGGCCAGGTCGGGCACCCGAGGCCGGATGCGGTCACCCGGACGACGGAGCCCGTGACGGCGATCCCGGCCTGCGTCAGGACGACGAGCGCAGCGATCAGACGCTGCGCACGCAAGCTGGGGTCAGGCAGTAGATCAACCAGGCGGCGAAACACGGTCCAAGCGTAGGTGACGGCTAACTACCACCTGTAGTAGAGGGTCCGGGCTGGTCAGCTGAACCGGAACCAGCGCATCGCCGCCAGCCCGGCGATGATGCCCCAGGCGGCCAGCACCGCGATGCCGAACCAGTCCACCGACAGCGTCATGGCCTGCGTCAGGGCTTCGGTCAGCGCGCCGGACGGTGTCAGCCGGGCCACCCAGCGCAACGCCTCGGGGACCACGCGGTGCTCGATGGTCAGTGCGCCGAGCCCGGCGAGGATGAACCACAACAGATTCGCCAGGGCCAGCACGATCTCGGCCTTCAGGGTCCCGCCGAGAAGCAAACCCAGCGCGGCGAACGACGCGGTGCCGAGCGCGATGATCGCGGCGCCGAACAGCAGGCTCAGCGGGGTCGGCCGCCAGCCCAGCGCAATGCCGATGCCGCCCAACAGGATTGACTGCAGAAACACCGTGGTGACCACGGCGAGCGACTTGCCGGCGATGATCCCCCAGACCGGCAGCGCGGTGGCACCGAGGCGTTTCAGAGCGCCGTACCGGCGGTCGAATGCGACGGCAATGGCTTGCCCGGTGAACGCCGTCGAGATGACCGCCAGCGCCATGATCGGCGGGGTGAACGTCCCCGGGCGATGGTCGCCCAACGAGCCGATCGGCAGCAGCGTGAGTCCGACCAGCAGCGTGATCGGGATGAACATGGTGAGCAGCAATTGCTCGCCGTTGCGCAGCAGCAATTTGAGCTCGAGGCCGTACTGCGCCGCCAGCATCGCAGGGACGGCCGCGGGCCTGGGGTCCGGGGTGAACGTCCCCGGGGCGAACCGATTCGTCTCGGTACTCACGACCGCAGCTCCCGTCCGGTCAGGTCGAGGAACACGTCCTCGAGGCTGCGTTGCTCGACGCGCAAGTCGGTGGCCAGCACATTCAGCCGCGCGGCCCAGGCGGTGACGGTGGCCAGCACCTGCGGGTCGATATGCCCCTCCACGAGGTATTCGCCGCTGGCGGCTTCGCTGGCTCGATAGCCCTCGGGCAGTGCAGAGACCAGCAGTGACAGATCCAGCTTGGGTGGTGCGGTGAAGCGCAGCTGGTTCTCGGCGCCGCCGCGCATCAGGTCGGCGGGAGTACCGGCGGCCACCGCGGCGCCGTGGTCGATGATCACGATGCGGTCGGCGAGTTCCTCGGCCTCGGTCAGCTGGTGGGTGGTGAGTACGACGGTCACCCCGTCGCGGCGCAGACCTTCGATCAACTCCCACACCACGATTCGGGCGTGGGCGTCCATGCCGGCGGTGGGCTCGTCGAGAAACACCAGTTCCGGACGTCCGACGATGGCGCAGGCCAGCGCCAGGCGCTGCTGCTGGCCGCCGGACAGCCTGCGATAGGTGGTGCGCGCGGCTTCGGTGAGGCCGAGGGTGTCCATCAGCCATTGGGGATCCAGCGGGTTGGCCGAGTACGCCGCCACCAGATTCAGCATCTCGCCGGCCTTGGCGGCGGGATAGCCGCCGCCGCCCTGCAGCATCACGCCGATGCGTGCGCGCAGCTTGGCGTTGTCGGCCGTCGGGTCCAGGCCCAGGATCGAGATGCTGCCCGAGTCGGGTTTGTTGAAGCCTTCGCACATCTCGACGGTGGTGGTCTTACCGGCCCCGTTGGGTCCGAGCAGGGCCAGTACCTCGGCGCGGTGCACCTCGAGGTCCAGGTTGTTTACGGCCTGGACATGGCCGTAGCGCTTACTGACGCCGCGCAGCAATACGGGCGTCTCACCGGAACTCACGGTGATTCAGCGTAAGCGTCGGACCTGGCAGCGGCGCTACCAGGGGCGTCACCGTTGTCGGTTTGCGGCAATCCGCGCCACGGCAGGCGACCCCGGGTCAGCGCGATCAACAGCAGCACGATGACCGTGCTGGCCAGGGTGGCGTCGAGAATCTGGAAGAGGGCGAACCGGTCGCCGTTGGCCGTCGGGCCGAAGACGCCGACGACGAACGTCACCACGATGGTGGTGCCGCGGAAGCCCGGTCGCGTGGCCCAACACGCCAGCGGGATGATCGCCCACAGCAGGTACCAGGGCTGCACCACGGGGAACAGCAAGACCGTCGCACCCATGGCGACGCCGAGGCCGCCGAGCGGATGCAGGCGGCCGCGCAACACCGATACCAGCAGCCAGGTCACCAGCACGCCGATGACGAAGACGCCGATCCCGCGGGTCAAGCCGAGCACCGCGGTGGTGTGGTCGCCGAGCCCGAGCAGGATGCCGACCTGGCCGGTGCCGAGGGCGACCAACGTAGGCGGGGACATCCAGGACCGCACCACGTTCGCGGTGCCGAGGGTGAACAGCCAGCCGAAGCCCAGCCCACTGGCCCAGCCGATGAGTGCCATGACCGCGAGCGCGACCACGCCCAACGGCACGCAGGCCTGGAAGAAGGCCTTGACCGTCCCGCCCAGCCGGCGGGCGAGGGCCATCGCCACGAACCCCAGCGCCAGCAGCGACGGCAGCTTGATCTGCGACGACATGGCGATCAGCACGGTTCCGGTGAGCAGCATCGCCATCGGCCACCACTGGGCCCAGACCTCGCGGTGCCGCGGCCAGCTCAGTGGCCGTGGGATGAGGGGCTGCCCGGAATCGATGCCGCGCATGGCGAATTCGGTGCCGGCCAGCATCAGCCCCAGCATCGGTGCCTCGTTGTGGATGCCGGCGATGAGGTGCATGAAGAGCAGGGGATTACAGGGTCCCAGCCACAGGGCGCTGACTTCGGCGACACCGCAGCGACGGGCCAGGCGTGGCGTTGCCCACACCGTGGCCGCGACGCCGAGTAGCACGACCAGTCGGTGCGAGAGCACTCCCGCGACGATGTTGTCGCCCGTCAGCTCCGAGATGCCGCGCCCGATCCACAGGAACAGGGGCCCGTAGGGGGCCGGTGTTTCTCGCCACAGACTCGGCACCGTCAGCGTGAAGACGTGGTCCAGGCCGAGACCGGTGGCCGGGCCGACACGGTACGGGTCCAGGCCTATCCGGGCTATCTGGCTCTGCGCCAGATAGGAGTAGACGTCCTTGCTGTACATCGGCGGGGCGATGAGCAGCGGCAGCGCCCACAGCATGAGCGTCTGGTCCAGCTGGCTGCGGGACATCCGGCGTTTGCCCAGCGTGTAGCGGCCCAGCATGAGCCAGGCCAGCGCCATCATGACGGCACCGGTGGTCGTCATGGTCAGCGAGACGGTCTGGATGCGGGACGGCAGGTTCAGCAGGCGGACCCCGAACGTCGGATCCTGCACGACGGGCCGGGCGCCGGCGCCGAGCGCTCCGATGGCCATCAGTACGGTTCCGGTGGCGCCGAACCGACGGGTCCGGCGCAGCGAGGCGATCTCGGAGGCGTTGAGCGGGTAGCCGACGGACGGCTCGTCGGCATGCCAATGCGCGACGGCCGTGCTCAGGTGCTGAAGGCGGTCGGGCATCAGAGCAGATTAGCCGTAGCCCCGTTCTGGATCGCTCAACTCCGCTGCGCCGGTGATAAGGGTTACCTTCCTAGATTCGCTCTCCGAATTCCGTCACAATGGTGTTGTGAAATTGCCGTCCGGAGCGTCCGAAGCTGTCGGCACCGCGACCGCGGTGACGTCGGCAACGGCTGTCTCAGACGGTCACACCCGCTCGGCCATCGTGCAATTGCTGCTGGAAGGGGCCGTCACCGCGACCCAGATCGGCGAGCATCTCGGCATCTCCGCGGCCGGTGTGCGGCGTCATCTCGACGCGCTCATCGACGCCGGCGACGCCGAGTCCAGTGCCGCTGCGGCCTGGCAGCACAACGGCCGTGGCCGGCCCGCCAAGCGGTACCGGCTGACTGCTGCCGGGCGCGCCAAGCTCGGTCACACCTACGACGACCTCGCCGCGGCCGCCATGCGCCAGCTGCGCGAGATAGGCGGCGACGACGCCATCCGCACGTTCGCCCGGCGTCGCATCGACTCGATCCTGTCCGGCGTCACGGCAACACCGGACATCGCCGATACCGCGGACCAGGTGGCCGCGGCGCTGACCCAGGCCGGCTACGCCACCACGACCACTCCGGTGACGGGACCCATCGGCGGGGTACAGATCTGCCAGCACCACTGCCCGGTCTCGCACGTCGCCGAGGAGTTCCCCGAGCTGTGCGACGCCGAGCGCGAAGCGTTCGCCGAAGTGCTCGGCACCCACGTGCAACGTCTGGCCACCATCGTCAACGGGGACTGCGCGTGTACGACGCATGTCCCGGTCACACCGGAACCCGCGGCATCAACTTCCTCAGCAGCCATCCACCCAGCGACCCAAGAAGAAGGAGTGTCGCAATGACGACCACCCCGGAACAGTTGACCCAGGAGGAGACCATTGCCTCCCTGGGCACGTACGGCTACGGCTGGGCTGACAGTGATGCCGCCGGCGCCGCCGCGACCCGTGGGCTGAATGAGGCTGTCGTCCGCGACATCTCGTCGAAGAAGAACGAGCCGGAATGGATGCTCGACTTCCGGCTGAAGTCGCTGCACATCTTCGACAAGAAGCCCATGCCGCGGTGGGGCAGTGACCTCGACGGCATCGACTTCGACAACATCAAGTACTTCGTGCGGTCCACCGAGAAGCAGGCGGCGACCTGGGACGACCTGCCCGCCGATATCAAGAACACCTACGATCGCCTGGGCATCCCGGAAGCGGAGAAGCAACGCCTGGTGTCCGGTGTCGCGGCGCAGTACGAATCTGAGGTCGTGTACCACCAGATCCGCGAAGACCTCGAGGCGCTGGGCGTCATCTTCCTCGACACCGATTCGGCACTGCGGGAGCACCCGGAGATCTTCAAGCAGTACTTCGGCACCGTGATCCCGGCCGGTGACAACAAGTTCTCGGCGCTGAACTCCGCCGTGTGGTCGGGTGGCTCGTTCATCTACGTGCCGCCGGGCGTGCACGTCGACATCCCGCTGCAGGCCTACTTCCGGATCAACACCGAGAACATGGGCCAGTTCGAGCGGACGCTGATCATCGCCGACGAGGGCTCCTACGTGCACTACGTGGAGGGTTGTACCGCGCCGATCTACAAGTCGGACTCGCTGCACTCGGCCGTCGTCGAGATCGTGGTGAAACCCGGTGCGCGCGTGCGGTACACGACCATCCAGAACTGGTCGAACAACGTCTACAACCTGGTGACCAAGCGGGCCCGCGCCGAGGCCGGCGCCACCATGGAGTGGATCGACGGCAACATCGGTTCCAAGGTCACCATGAAGTACCCGGCGGTCTGGATGACCGGCGAGCACGCCAAGGGTGAGGTGCTCTCGGTGGCGTTCGCGGGTGAAGGCCAGCACCAGGACACCGGTGCCAAGATGGTGCACCTGGCGCCGAACACGTCGAGCAACATCGTGTCGAAGTCGGTGGCCCGTGGTGGCGGCCGGTCGTCGTACCGCGGACTGATCCAGGTCAACAAGGGCGCGCACGGCTCGAAGTCGAGCGTGAAATGCGATGCGCTGCTGGTCGACAACATCAGCCGCTCGGATACGTACCCGTACGTCGACATCCGCGAGGACGACGTCACGATGGGTCACGAGGCCACGGTCTCGAAGGTCAGCGAGGATCAGATGTTCTATCTGATGAGCCGCGGCCTGACCGAGGACGAGGCCATGGCGATGGTGGTGCGCGGCTTCGTCGAGCCCATCGCCAAGGAACTCCCAATGGAATACGCGCTCGAGCTGAACAGGTTGATCGAGCTGCAGATGGAAGGCGCTGTCGGATAGTGAGTTTGACTGAACCCGTTGAGGGCATTGTCACCAACAAAGGTGAGCTGTTCACGTCCTTCGACGTCAACGCTTTCGAGGTGCCGGGCGGCCGCGACGAGCTCTGGCGGTTCACGCCGCTGAAGCGTCTGCATGGCCTGCACGACGGCTCTGCCGAGGCCACCGGCGCTGTGCGCGTTGAGGTTTCGGAGCGCGACGGCGTCACGGTCGAGACCGTCGGCCGCGATGATGCACGCCTGGGCCAGGGTGGTGTGCCCGCGGACCGGGTTGCCGCCCAGGCCTATTCGTCGTTCACCGAGGCGACTGTGGTGTCGGTCGGTCGCGACGTCCAGGTCGCCGAGCCCGTCGAGATCACCATCGCCGGCCCCGGCGAAGGCAAGATCGCGTACGGCCACCTGCAGCTGCGGGTCGCCGAACTCGGTGAAGCCGTCGTGGTCATCGACCAGACTGGCAGCGGAACCTACGCCGACAACATCGAATTCGTCGTCGGTGACGCGGCCCGGCTGACCGTCGTGTCGATCGCCGACTGGGCCGACGACGCCGTGAACGTCAGCACCCACCACGCGACGCTGGGCAAGGACGCCGTGCTGCGGCACGTCGCGGTCACCCTCGGCGGCGACGTCGTGCGGCTGACCTCGCGCACCCGCTACCTCGGCCAGGGCGGCGACGCCGAGATGCTCGGCCTCTACTTCGCCGACGACGGCCAGCACTTCGAGTCGCGACTGCTGGTCGATCACGCGCAGCCGAACTGCCGCTCCAACGTGCTCTACAAGGGTGCGCTGCAAGGGGATCCGGATTCGCGCAAGCCCGACGCCCACACCGTCTGGATCGGCGACGTGCTGATCCGGGCCGCCGCCACGGGCACCGACACCTTCGAGGTGAACCGCAACTTGGTGCTCACCGACGGTGCCCGCGCCGACTCGGTGCCCAACCTGGAGATCGAGACCGGCGAGATCGTCGGCGCCGGACACGCCAGTGCCACCGGACGTTTCGACGACGAGCAACTGTTCTACCTGCAGGCCCGCGGTATTCCCGAGGACCAGGCCCGCCGCCTGGTGGTCCGGGGCTTCTTCGGCGAGATCATCCAGAAGATCGCCGTGCCGGAAGTCCGCGACCGCCTGACCGCCGCCATCGAACACGAACTTGAACTGACTGAAGGACGCAACAACTCATGACCACACTGGAAATCAAGGACCTGCACGTCTCGGTCACCGCACCCGACGGTGCCGACGTTCCGATCCTCAAGGGTGTCAACCTGACCGTGAAGTCGGGCGAAACCCACGCGGTCATGGGCCCCAACGGTTCTGGCAAGTCGACGCTGTCGTACGCCATCGCCGGCC
This sequence comes from Mycolicibacterium aubagnense, assembly GCF_010730955.1. Classification (NCBI taxonomy): domain Bacteria; kingdom Bacillati; phylum Actinomycetota; class Actinomycetes; order Mycobacteriales; family Mycobacteriaceae; genus Mycobacterium; species Mycolicibacterium aubagnense. Next base: position 340,650 of record NZ_AP022577.1, read on the forward strand.
ACCCCAAGTACACCGTCACGTCCGGGTCCATCACCCTGGACGGCGAGGACGTGCTGGAGATGAGCGTGGATGAACGGGCCCGTGCTGGGCTTTTCCTCGCCATGCAGTACCCGGTCGAGGTGCCCGGCGTCTCGATGTCGAACTTCCTGCGCACCGCCGCGACCGCGGTCCGTGGCGAGGCCCCCAAGCTGCGCCACTGGGTCAAAGAGGTCAAGACGGCGATGTCCGAGCTGGACATCGACCCGGCGTTCGGCGAGCGCAGCGTCAACGAAGGTTTCTCCGGTGGTGAGAAGAAGCGCCACGAGATCCTGCAGCTGGGCCTGCTCAAGCCGAAGATCGCCATCCTCGACGAGACCGACTCGGGTCTCGACGTCGACGCGCTGCGCGTCGTGTCCGAGGGCGTCAACCGCTACGCCGAAGCCGAACACGGTGGTGTTCTGCTGATCACGCACTACACCCGCATTCTGCGCTACATCCGTCCACAGTTCGTGCACGTCTTCTTCGACGGCCGGATCGTCACGTCCGGTGGTCCGGAGCTGGCCGACGAGCTCGAAGAGCACGGCTACGAGCGCTACACCGCCGCGGCTGCCGAGGCCTGACCGTGGTGCGGACGCGAGGAGCATAGGCGGTGACAGCGTCGGTTCATTTGGATGTCACGCGGATCAGGGCGGATTTCCCGATTCTCAGCCGCGTCATGCGTGGCGGGAATCAGTTGGCGTACCTGGATTCCGGGGCCACGTCGCAGAAGCCGCTGCAGGTGCTCGACGCCGAGCGGCAGTTTCTGACGACCTCGAACGGCGCGGTGCACCGTGGTGCACACCAGCTGATGGAGGAGTCCACCGACGCCTACGAGCAGGGCCGTGCTGACATCGCGGCGTTCGTCGGCGCCGACGTCGACGAGCTGGTGTTCACGAAGAACGCCACCGAGGCGCTGAACCTGGTGTCGTACGCGGTGGGGGACAACCGGTTCGACCGCGTGGTTGGGCCGGGGGACGTCATCGTCACCACCGAGCTGGAGCATCACGCCAACCTGATCCCGTGGCAGGAACTCGCCCGCCGCACTGGCGCTGAGCTGCGCTGGTACTCGGTTACCGATGACGGCCGTATCGACCTGGATTCGCTGCAGCTCGATGACCGCGTGAAAGTTGTTGCCTTCACTCATCATTCGAACGTCACGGGTGCCATCGCGCCGGTCGCCGAGATCGTCCGGCGGGCGCGGTCTGTTGGCGCATTGACCGTGCTGGACGCCTGCCAGTCGGTGCCGCACCAGCCGATCGACTTCCACGGCCTCGACGTCGACTTCGCCGCGTTCTCGGGTCACAAGATGCTGGGGCCCACCGGAATCGGTGTGCTGTACGGCCGTCGGGCCCTGTTGAACGCGTTGCCGCCGTTCCTCACCGGCGGGTCCATGATCGAGACCGTCACCATGGAGTCGGTGACCTACGCGCCGGCGCCGCAGCGGTTCGAGGCCGGTACCCCGATGACCTCGCAGGTCGTCGGACTGGCCGCTGCCGCACGGTATCTCGACGCCATCGGGATGGCCGCCGTCGAGGCACACGAAGCCGAGTTGGTGGCTGCCACGCTCGACGGACTCGCCCGGATTCCGCAGGTGCGGATCATCGGACCGACCACCACCGAGCACCGCGGTTCGCCCGTGAGTTTTGTGCTGGACGGAGTGCACGCCCACGACGTCGGCCAGATCCTGGACGACGAAGGCATCGCGGTCCGGGTCGGGCATCACTGCGCGGCCCCGCTGCACCGGCGATTCGGTATCGCCGCCACGGCCCGGGCGTCGTTCGCGGTCTACAACACCCTCGACGAAGTGGACCGGCTGGTCGCGGGGGTCAAGCGAGCTGTGGAGTTTTTCGCGTGAGAATGGAACAGATGTACCAGGAAGTGATCCTGGACCACTACAAGCACCCGCATCACCGCGGGCTGCGCGAGCCGTTCGGCGCGCAGGTGCACCACGTCAACCCGACCTGTGGTGACGAGGTGACGCTGCGGGTGACGCTGTCCGACGACGGCGAGACCGTCACCGACATCTCGTACGACGGCCAGGGTTGCTCGATCAGCCAGGCGTCGACGTCGGTGCTCACCGACCAAGTGATCGGTCAGAGCGTCGATGAAGCGCTCAAGACCGTCGGCGCGTTCACCGAGATGATTTCCTCCCGCGGCAACGTGGAGGGGGACGAAGATGTGTTGGGTGACGGCATCGCGTTCGCCGGTGTCGCCAAGTACCCGGCACGGGTGAAATGCGCGCTGCTGGGCTGGACTGCGTTCAAAGCCGCGCTCGCCGAGGCGAGCGCCACAGACACCGTGCTGGCGGCTGTCGGCACCAATGCGGAGGACAAGCGATGACTGAAGCCACACCCGAAGCCACCACCGCGGCCAACGTGGTCGACGATCCCGAACTGCTCGACGCCGTCGAGGAGGCCATGCGCGACGTCGTCGACCCCGAGCTCGGCATCAACGTCGTCGACCTCGGCCTCGTCTACGGCATGACCCTCGAAGAGGGCGACGAAGGCACCGTCGTGAAGCTCGACATGACGCTGACGTCGGCGGCCTGCCCGTTGACCGACGTGATCGAGGACCAGTCGCGGACCGCCCTGGTGGGCGCCGGCTTGGTCACCGACCTCAAGCTGAACTGGGTGTGGAACCCGCCGTGGGGCCCGGACAAGATCACCGACGACGGCCGCGAGCAGCTTCGGGCGCTGGGCTTCACCGTCTAGTTCTCGGTTTTCCCGCCTGTGGATAACTCTCGGTTCTGAGGCCTTTTCGCGGCATTCTTGTCGGTCGCCTTCCCTAGCTTCCAGCGCAACAGGACCACTCAGGTCCGATGCGACAGGAAGGCACCACGATGAATGCCGACATCGAACAATTGCGAGCCGCGTGCGAACGTGATCTCGGTGATCCGGCCGGCTGGCCGAAGCCGGTCAGGTATCCGAACTCGTTGGCGCTGTGCATGATTGACGCCATCTACGCCACTGGTGCACGGCATCTGACCGTCGACAGGATCATCGGTCGGTACCGCAGCTACCGGGCTGGACAAGGCGGTGACGCCGACACCGACGGTGCGCGGGAACTCCTCGCCAACGTCGAGGCGCTCGGCGGACCGCAACAGTGGGCGGGCCAGATCGGCAATCGGCGGCCGACATCCACGGCGAAGGACGCACCGCTGCGATCGGTGGCACTGACAGAGGCGGCGCAGGCCCTGGTTGGTTTGGGCATTCGCACCGCCGAAGAGCTGCGCGTGGTTGCCGCGGATCCCGAGCCGGCGAAGGAGGCCAAGAGCGCGTGGTGTGCCGTGCCGGGTCAGCGTTCGGGCTTCACCTGGCGCTTCCTACTGATGCTGGCGGAGTTGCCCGGCGCCGACCGAACAGTAGCGGGATACGTCGCGCGCGAGAGCGGTGACGACGGCTCCGTCGACGCGGGGGAGCTGCTCACCGCGGTTGCGGACGCGGCGGGATGGGACGTCGATGCGCTGCACCAGGCGATCTGGCGATTCGAATCACGCCGTCCGGGGTGAGTTGCCGTCGGCCGCGTGCCTGCCGGTCAGTGACCGGCAGGCGGGCGTCGGTGGAATCGGTTGAGCCGTGGCGGTGTTGCATAGGCTCATGACCGTCGATGCATCTGGACTCTTCGCCCCACTCGCCCTGCGGAACCTGACCGTCCCCAACCGGTTCGCAATGGCTCCCATGACCCGGCAGGCGTCCCCAGGAGGTGTCCCAGGGCCTGACGTGGCGGAGTACTACGCCCGCCGGGCTGCCGGCGGGGTGGGCCTGATCATCACCGAAGGCGTACGGCTGGGCGACCCGTCGGCGGCCGGCTCCCAGGACATCCCGACGCTGGTCGGCGCCGGGGCGCTCGACGGCTGGCGCAACGTCACCGGCGCGGTGCATCGCCACGGTGCGACCATCGCGGCGCAGCTGTGGCACCAGGGCGCCGAACGCGGGGACCGCGACGGGGTGGCCCCGGTCAGTCCGTCGGGCGTCAATGGCCACGGCGAACCGATCGGCCGGGCGTTGGCAGCCGATGAGCTGCCCGCCGTCGCGCAATGGTTCGCCGAGGCGGCGCGAGGCGCCAAGGAGGTCGGCTTCGATGCGGTCGAACTGCACGGCGCGCACGGCTATCTGCTCGACCAATTCCTATGGACCCGAACGAATCTGCGCACCGACGAATACGGTGGCTCGGTAGCGAACCGGACCCGCTTCCCGGCCGAGGTGGTCGCGGCGGTGCGTGCCGCGGTCGGCCCCGACTACCCGATCATCTACCGGTTCTCGCAGTGGAAGGGCACGGACTACGCGGCCACCATCGCGGACGATCCGATGCAGCTGCAGGAACTGCTGGCACCGCTCGTCGACGCGGGGGTCGACGCGCTGCATCCCTCGACCCGCCGGCATTACATGCCGGCGTTCCCCAACGTCGACCCGGCCCTCACGCTGGCCGGCTGGACCAAGAAGGTCACCGGGACGCCCGTCATCGCGGTCGGTTCGGTGGGCCTGCAGACCGCATTCCGGTCCGAGAAGCCCGGCCAGGTCATCGAGCCGGGACCGGTGGACCAGTTGGTGGAACAGTTCGACGCGGGCGAGTTCGACATGATCGCGATCGGCCGGGCACTGCTCGCGGACCCCGGTTGGGTCAACCGCCTGCGCACCGGCACCCTGGACGGGTTCAATGGCTACGACGCGGCCAGTGCGCTGGCTCGGTTGGCCTGACCAGATACTGGGAACAAGCAGGTACACAGCAACGTTGGGAGAAGCGTGAGCACCAAGGACATCACCGCCGCCGAATTCAACGGCATCATCAGTGACAACGACATCGTGCTGGTGGACTTCTGGGCGTCATGGTGCGGGCCGTGCCGGGCGTTCGCTCCGACGTTCACCGCATCGTCTGAGAAGCACCCCGACGTCTTCCACGCCAAGGTGGACACCGAGGCCGAGCAGGGTCTGGCCTCCGCGGCCGAGATTCAGGCCATCCCGACCCTCATGGCGTTCAAGAAGGGGCAGCTGGTATTCCGGCACTCGGGCATGCTCGCGGCGAACCAGCTCGACGAGGTCATCAGTCAGATCAAGGAATTCGACATCGAAGCCGCGCTGGCCGACGACAGCGCGACCACCGACATCTGAGCAATCCGCACTGCCGGCGGGTGTGATCTTTCGCACCCGCTAGCGTGCAGGACGTGAGCAAACAGACCCCACTGGTACTCGTCGACCATCCGCGCCCCGGCGTCGCACTGGTCACCCTGAACCGCCCCGAGCGGATGAACTCCATGGCCTTCGACGTCATGGTTCCGCTCAGGTCGGCGCTCGACGAGATCACCAACGACAACACCGTCCGCGCGGTCGTCCTCACCGGGGCCGGACGCGGGTTCTCTTCGGGTGCCGACCACAAGTCGGCGGGGTCGGTGCCGCACGTGGCCGGGCTGACCCGCCCGACGTTCGCGCTGCGCTCCATGGAGGTGCTCGACGACGTCATCCTGGCTCTGCGCAAGCTCCACCAGCCGGTTATCGCTGCGGTGAACGGCGCCGCGATCGGCGGCGGGCTGTGTCTGGCGCTGGCCTGCGACATCCGCGTCGCCGCCGAGGGCGCCTACTTCCGGGCCGCCGGCATCAACAATGGGCTGACCGCCAGCGAGCTGGGACTGTCTTATCTGCTGCCGCGGGCCATCGGCACCTCCCGGGCGTTCGAGGCGATGCTCACCGGCCGCGACATCGATTCCCAGGAGGCCGAGCGGATCGGCCTGGTGTCCCGCACGGTGGCCGACGATGAGCTCCTGCAAACCTGCTTCGACATGGCCGAGAGGATTGGCGGGTTCTCCCGTCCGGGAATCGAGTTGACCAAGCGGACTCTCTGGAGTGGACTGGACGCCGGTAGTCTGGAGAGCCATATGCAGGCCGAAGGCCTGGGTCAGCTCTTCATCCGACTGCTCACCGCCAACTTCGAAGAGGCGGTTGCCGCGCGCGCCGAGAAACGACCCGCGGTCTTCACAGACGACAAGTAGACGTGGGTGGCGCGCCGAATGGCCGGAGCGCAGCGACCCGGGATAGGAGCACAGCGTGATCACCGCAACGGACCTGGAGGTCCGCGCCGGAGCGCGCACGCTGCTGGCCTTCGAGGGCTCCGCCCTGCGCATCCAGCCGGGGGACCGGATCGGTCTGGTCGGCCGCAACGGTGCCGGCAAGACCACCACGCTGCGCATCCTGGCCGGTGAAGGCCAGCCTTATGCGGGCTCGGTCGAGCGGATCGGGGAAGTCGGTTACCTGCCACAGGATCCGAAGGAAGGCGATCTGGACGTCCTGGCCCGCGACCGGGTGCTCTCGGCCCGCGGACTGGACACTCTGCTTGCGGACCTCGAGAAGCAGCAGGCCATCATGGCCGAGGTGGTCGACGAGGCCGCCCGGGACAAGGCAGTGCGCCGGTACGGCGTTCTGGAGGAACGGTTTTCGGCTCTGGGCGGGTACGCCGCCGAGAGCGATGCCGGTCGAATCTGCGCCAGCCTGGGCCTGCCGGACCGGGTGCTGACCCAGCCGCTGCGGACCCTGTCCGGTGGTCAGCGTCGCCGTATCGAACTGGCCCGCATCCTGTTCGCCGCATCGGAGGGTTCGGGCTCCAACACCACGCTTTTGCTGGACGAGCCGACCAACCACCTCGACGCCGACTCAATCGGCTGGCTACGCGGGTTCCTGCAGAGCCACACCGGTGGCCTCGTGGTGATCAGCCACGACGTAGAACTCCTCGCCGATGTGGTGAACCGGGTGTGGTTCCTCGATGCCGTGCGTGGCGAAGCCGACGTCTACAACATGGGCTGGCAGAAGTACCTCGACGCCCGCGCCACCGACGAGCAGCGCCGCCGCCGCGAGCGTGCCAACGCCGAGAAGAAGGCCGGTGCGCTACGGGCGCAGGCCGCCAAGATGGGCGCCAAGGCCACCAAAGCCGTTGCAGCGCAGAACATGTTGCGCCGCGCCGAGCGCATGATCGCCGAGCTCGATGCCGAGCGGGTGGCCGACAAGGTCGCCAAGATCAAGTTCCCGACCCCGGCGCCGTGCGGTAAGACCCCGCTGATCGTCAAGGGCTTGACCAAGACCTACGGGTCGCTGGAGATCTTCACCGGCGTGGACCTCGCGATCGACCGCGGTTCGCGCGTCGTCGTGCTGGGTCTCAACGGCGCCGGTAAGACGACGTTGCTGCGTCTGCTGGCCGGCGTGGAGACCGCCGACGCCGGCGGCATCGAGCCGGGCTACGGCCTCAAGATCGGGTACTTCGCCCAGGAGCACGACACCCTCGACAACGCGGCGACGGTGTGGGAGAACATCCGGCACGCCGCCCCGGACACGGGCGAGCAGGATCTGCGCGGCCTGTTGGGTGCGTTCATGTTCACCGGCCCGCAGTTGGAGCAGCCTGCCGGCACGCTGTCCGGTGGTGAGAAGACCCGGCTGGCTCTCGCGGGGCTGGTCGCCTCGACCGCCAATGTGCTGCTGCTCGACGAACCGACCAACAACCTGGACCCGGCGTCGCGCGAGCAGGTGCTCGACGCCCTGCGCAGTTACGCGGGCTCGGTGGTGCTGGTGACGCACGATCCGGGTGCGGCCGAGGCGCTCAATCCGCAGCGGGTGTTGCTGCTGCCCGACGCCACCGAGGACTTCTGGTCGGATACCTACCGCGATCTCATCGAATTGGCCTGACGCGATTCATCGAATCGCCCGCGCCGAGCGACTGCAGTTTCTTACGCTGAATCCCGTCAGCCCGGCATACCGCCGGGGGAGAGTCAGGGGACCGGCGATGAGGCAATCCAAGGCATCTCGCGACCAGTTGATGACCCAGCTGCGCAACGCCTACGAAAGTGGCGCCAGCATCAGGTCGTTGGCGGCCACGTCCGGCAAATCCTACGGGTCGGTGCACAGCATGTTGGTGCAGTCGGGCGCCGTCATGCGCAGCCGCGGCGGCCCGAATCACCGCAGCCGCAAGGTCGCCTGAACGCCCTTGCGGCTCAGCCCCTTTCGCCGCGAATAGACATTCGCGGAGCCGTCTTGCGCGTTCGGCGGTGCGCACAAGACGGTCTCCGCGGCTTCATAAGCCGTTAGCGGACGCTAGATTTCGTCCGTCAGCCGGAGCGGGGCGATGACGTCGAAGACATCGCCGGGGCCGGGATTTGTCGGGGATGTCGCCCCGCCGAGTTGGTCCATCACGGCCCACACGGCGTTGAGTGCCGTGGTGATCGCGCCCTCGGCCCATCCCGCCGTCCACGAGATATCGTCCCCGGCCAGGTAGATACCGCGATGGCGCGCGTCGAGATCGCGCTGCATGAAGTGGGTGTAGAGCGTCTCCTGGTAGCGGTAGTGGCCCGGCAGGTTCGCCTTGAACGCACCCATGAAGTTGCGCTCGGTCTCCCACGACACCGTCTTCGGTGTCTCGATGATGTGACTGCGGATGTCGACGTTCGGGTAGATCGCCTGTAGTGACTTGAGCATGAGGTCCATGCGCTCGGTCGCGTTCAGCGGCACGATCTTCCGGGAGTCGTCCTCCCAGGTGTACGAGAGGCAGATGACGCCGGGCTTCTCGTTGCCGGCCGCGTCGAGCCCCTGATCCAGCAGATAGGTGCCACGGCTCATCCGGTCGGTCAGCGTCATCGACATGACGTCGCGGCCCTGGGCGTCCTTGTCCTTCCAGAACGGGCGGTCGACCAAGACGAACACCTTCGACGAACCCATGTAGTGCGTCTGCTCGATGGCCGACCACACGTTCGGCGGGAACAGGTCGTCGTCGCAGCGAATGTTGTTGAGCAGCATCCACGATTGGGCGGTGACGATGACAGCGTCGTAGGTGCGCGTCTCCCCGTCGGCGTCGGTGATCGTGTAGCGGTTGGGATGGGTACGCCGGATGTCGGTGACGGCGCCCCGGGTCCGGCCGCCGTGCAGTGTTTCGAGCGACGTGCCGGCCGGCCAGTGGGCGAGGCGTTCAGGGGAGCGCTGCCACAGGCGAAGCGGTAGCTGCTGGGAACCGCCCACCACGCCGCGGTGGTTGTCGTCGGCCTCGGTGAGGACGACGCGCAGAATCTCGAGCATCGAGCTCGGGTAGTCGGTGTCCCAGCCGCCGGTGCCGAAGCCGACCTTGCCGAAGATCTCGCGCAGCTCGAAGGACTGGAAGTGGTGCGACTTGGTCAGGAAGCCCCAGAACGTCTCGTCGTCGAGTTCACGAACCAGCTTGTCCCACGCCGACTTCAGCGCCTGGGTGTCGCGCTCGCGGATGGCGTGCTGGATCGCGTGCAGATCGGCGCCGTCCTCGAGCGTCTTGCGCCATGCGTCGGCCACGTCGGTGAAGGCCGGTGGCAGGTCGGCGAGTTTCTCGGCGTAGTACGTCCGGCCCTTGAGGTCGACGACGGTGCTGGGCGCCGCGACCGAGAGCGGGTTCGGGAATTCGATGGTCTCGATGCCGACCTTGTCGAAGTACTCGTAGAGCGTCGTCGAGGTGGGCGGGAACCGCATGGCACCCATTTCGGCCACCGCGTCGGGGGCGTGCTCGAACGGGATGGACCGCATCCGGCCGCCGATCTGATCAGCCTCGTAGACAACGGGTTTGAGGCCCATCTTCATGAGCTCGTAGGCGGCGGTGATGCCGGCGCAGCCGGCGCCGACGATCGCGACCTCGGTGCCGTGGCGGTCGGCGGGGATGGAGCCGAGGCCCTCGGCCGAGGACACGTAGTCGTCGTAGGCGAAGGGGTAGTCCGGCCCGAACATCGTGATGGGCTTGGCTGCCGGCTCGTCGGACAGCTGGGTTTCTGCGATGGGCTGGGGGACCGTCATCGGGTGTGGTTCTCCTGGTAGAGGTCTCGGCGGCGATCGCTGAGATGGGTGTTGACGGCGCGGGACACGGCTACCGCGCCGGGATCGACGTGAGTGACGAGGAGTTCCTCGGTGCGGCCACCGCGACTCAGTTCGGTTGTGTCGGGCGCGATGGTGCAACTCAGTCCGCAGTACTCGAGGCCGTTCTCGAACCCCGTGCGGTTGACGTACGACAGAAACAGCTGGCTTTCGTAGGCGCGTGCCGGAACGATGTGCGTCGCAACGAAACTCCACGGCTCCATCAGTCCGGTGGGGACGACGAGCCACTGGGTGCCGGCGTCGGCGTGGGCGCGGGCGTTCTCGGGGAATTCGATGTCGTAGCAGATCAGCAGTCCGCAGGTGATGCCATCGAGCTCGAACTGCGTGACCCACTGCGGGCCCGGGGTGAAGAAGTCGCGGTCGAAGCCGTACAGATGGGTCTTGCGGTAGTTGGCCAGCGATTGGCCGTCGCGGTCGACGACCTGGACGCTGTTGTACGGCTTACCCGTTGTCGCTTCGGGATAGCCGTAGACCACGGCGACTCCGGTGTCGCGCGCAATCTGCTGGACTGCCTGGAAGATCGGGCCGTCGGCGGGCTCGGCGCGCTCGGCGATCGCGGTGCCGATGTTGTAACCGGTGGCGGACATCTCGGGTGTGATGACGATCCGGCAGCCGGTGGCGGCGGCCCGTCTGGCCGCCGACGCGATGGCGGCGAGGTTCTCGGCGACGGTCCCGGATTCCTGGGGACCTTGGAACGTGCCGACGGTGATCATCTATGCAGTGTCCACTCGTAGCTTGGATTTCTTGATGCTGTAGCCGAAGTAGACCGCGAGGCCGAGGGCACCCCAGATGCCGAACGCGATCCACGTCGCGATGGGCAGCGCCCACATCAGGTAGCAGCAGAAGAGAAAGCCCAGCACCGGCGCGACGGGGAACAGCCGCAGCCGGAACGTGCGGTCGAGGTCCGGCCGCGTCCGCCGCAGGATGATGACGGCGATGTTGACCAGGGCGAAGGCGAACAGGCAGCCGATCGAGGTGGCATTGGCGAGTTCACCCAGCGACACGAAGCCGGCCAGCAGCGACACGACGACGCCGCAGATGACGATGTTCCAGGTCGGCACGAAGGTCCTGGGGTTGATCTTGGCAAACAGCGCGGGCACCAGACCGTCGACGGCCATGGTGTAGAGGATGCGGGTCTGTCCGTACTGGACGGCGAGGACGACGCTCGCGATGGCGATGACGGCCCCGATGGACAGGATGATGGCCGGCACGTTGCTGCTGGTGATGCCGCTGAGCGCGACGGCCAGGGTGGCGCCCTCGTCGGCGCTGAACTTGGTCCAGCTCATCGCGCCGAGCGCGGCCAGCGCGACAGCGAGGTACAGGACGGTGACGATCAGCAGCGAGGCCATGATGGCGCGCGGCAGGTCGCGCTTCGGGTTCTTGGCCTCGTTGCCGGCCGTGGACGCCGCGTCGAAGCCGATGTAGGAGAAGAAGACCTGCGAGGCCGCCGCGGACACGCCGACGAAACCGAGCGGCATGAACGGGGTGAGGTTGCCGGCCTTGAACGCGGTGAAGGCAACGGCGCAGAAGAACACCAGGACGACGCACTTGAGGATGACCATCGCGGTGTTGACGACGGCAGATTCGGACGCCCCTTTGAGCAGCAGGATCGACGCGAGCACGACGATCGCGATGGCCGGCAGGTTGATGACGCCGCCCTCGCCGGGCGCGCCGGTGACGGCGGCGGGGAGTTCGATGCCGAGGAGCTGCTGCAGCAGCGTGTTGATGTAGCCGCCCCAGCCGACGGCCACAGCCGCGACGGACACGCCGTACTCGAGCATCAGACACCAGCCGCACACCCAGGCCCAGAACTCACCCATGGTGGCGTAGGCGTAGGAGTAGGAGCTTCCGGAGACCGGGATGGTGCCGGCGAGCTCGGCGTACGACAGTGCCGAGAACAGCGCGGTGACGGCGGCGAGGATGAACGAGAGCAGGACCGCAGGACCGGCTTTCGGCACGGCGGCACCGAGAATGACGAAGATTCCGGTGCCGAGCGTGGCGCCGATCGACAGGGCGGTCAGATGGACGAATCCCATCGACCGTTTGAGGTGGGGTCCGTCGGTGGTTTCGTTCGCGGCGACGATGTCGTCAACCGACTTTTGTGCGCTCATGGCGCGCAGAATGCCCGGCCGTCGGGCCTGGATGATGGCCAAGGGAGAGCTCCGTGGAGAGGAGGGCGCGCCACGAGATTTGTGACTCGCGTAACAGAGTGCGGTACGTCACTCCGATCTGTCAACACGTGGAGTGACCTAGGAAACAATTGTTGCCTTCACTGCGTCCGCTGCCTACTCTATGGAGCAGTGATCTGAGCCACATCAAAGGGGATGGCCATGGCAGGTGCAATCGAGACCCGGTCCATCGACTGGATCCCGAACCGGGAACGCCGGGGCAAGGTGCATCACCAGGCGCCGTTCTGGTTCACCGGGAACTTCGTGTTGACCACGATGGTCACGGGCTTCCTCGGGCCGGCCAACGGCTTGTCCGCCGGGTGGTCGGTGCTGGCCGCGGTCGCGGGCGCCTGCTTCGGGACGCTCTTCATGTGCTTCCACGCCAACCAGGGCCCCACAATGGGCCTGCCGCAGATGATCCAATCGCGTGCCCAGTTCGGCTCGCGCGGCGCCCTCGTCCCGTTTGTCGCCGTGATCTTCGTGTACATCGGCTTCAACGTCTTCAACACAATCCTGGCGACCTCGGGCTTCAAGACGGTCTTCGCCGGCCCCAACTGGCTCTGGTACCTCGGGCTGATGGTGGCGGCCATCGTCATCGCCGTCGTCGGCTTCGACCTCATGATGGTCGTGCAGCGGTGGCTGACCTACCTGCTGATCATCGTGTTCGGCGTCCTGACCGTCTATGCGCTGTCGACGTTGCACTTGAATGCCGCCGTTCCGGACGGCGGCACGTTCGCCCTGACGGTTTTCCTGATGCAGTTCGCCGCGGCGGCCGGCTATCAGATCTCCTACGCGGTGTACGTGTCCGACTACTCGCGATACCTGCCCGAGAACACCTCGGCCAAGCACGTCATCTGGTGGACGTATCTGGGCGCGGCCGGCTCGTCGGTGTGGCTGATGTCGTTCGGCGCGGTGCTGGCATCGGCACTGCCGACGCCGGACGCGATCGCCTCGATCCAGACTGTCGGCAACCAATTATTGCCCGGCTTCGGCACTTTCACCGTCGTGGTGTCCTCGGTGGCGCTGGTGACGATCATGTCCGTCAACGCCTACGGGGCGAGCCTGACGAGCATGAGTGCCCTCGACGCCTTCCGTCCGATCACCCCGACCGTGCGGTTGCGCGTCATCGGCATCGCGCTCACGTCGTTCATCGCGTTCGTCGTCGCGTTGTCGCTGCCCGCGGGTTACCTCGAGTCGTTCAACGTCTTCGTGCTGCTCATGCTGTACTTCCTGATCCCGTGGACCGCGGTCAATCTGGTGGACTTCTATTTCGTCCGGCACGGGCACTACTCGATTGTCGACATCTTCCGGCCGGATGGGATCTACGGCCGCTGGTCGTGGCGTGGACTGGCCGCCTACCTCCTGGGCATGGTGTCGATGGTGCCGTTCGTCTCGCTGACGTTCTTCGAGGGTTCCATCGCCAAGATGCTTGGGGGAGTGGATATCTCGTTCATCGTAGGCCTGGCGGTGTCGGGGCTGGCGTACTACATCCTGACGCGCGGCGTCGATCTGAGTGGCGAGCATGCCGCTGTCGACCGCAGCCGTCAGGAACTGGCCGCCGCATAGCGGCGGCTATTCGGCCTCGGCCAGCCGCCGGTGGGCCAGGGCCGGGGTCAGCACCCACAACACCTTCGCGCCGGACTGTGCGTCGGCGTGGAAGGCATGCGGGCGATCGGCCTCGAAGGTCAGCGCATCGCCCTGGTTGAGGGTGATGCGGCTGCCGTTGCCCTCGACGAAATCGATGTGCAGCCGGCCCTCGATGACCATGGCGAACTCCACCTCGGCCGGTAGCGAGTAGGTGTCGGTGCCGCTGCCGCCGCCGGGTTCGATGTCGCTCAGCAGGACCTGGAAGCGCCGCTCGCCCGTCGGGGTCAGCTGAAACTCGCTCATCTTCGTGCCGCCGAATTCGATGGGCGGGTACGCCCCGGCGCGGACCACCTCGCCGACGGGTGTTTCGTCGAAGAGCGAGCCGACCTGCAATTCCAGCGCGTCGCAGATGCGGATGAGCGCGGCGACCGACGCGTTGGACTGGCCGCGCTCGACCTTTGACAGATAGCCCTTGGTCACGCCACTGGTCGCGGCGAGTTCGTCGAGAGTCATGCGCTTGGCGCTGCGCGCAGCCTTCAACCGAGCGGCGATGGTCAGTTGTGTTGCCGGGGAACCGCCCACAATTTCCTCCTAGGAAACAAAGGTTGACAATAATTCTACTGCCGGAAACAATGAGACCCAAGCCACACGCCACGAATTTGGAGAACCGATGAGCTTCGACCGGTACATCAAGACCACCGCACCCGACGGCCGCGAGATCGTCGGCCAGGTCGATGCCAGCCGCTTTCCGCGCTATGCCGAACCGGCGACGTTTGCCCGCGTCCCGCGCCTGGATCAGGTGTCGGCACCGGACGTCACGATCCTCGGCGTCCCATTCGACACCGGCGTGTCCTACCGCCCTGGTGCCCGCTTCGGTCCCGGCCACATCCGCGCGGCCTCGAAGCTGCTGCGGCCCTACAACCAGGCGCTCGACGTGTCGCCGTTCGCCAATCAGCAGGTCGCCGACGCCGGCGACATCGGGGTCAACCCGTTCAACATCAACGAGGCGATCGAGACCATCGACTCCGAGGTGACCGCGCTGCGCAAGGACGGCAGCGCCGTGCTGACGCTCGGCGGCGACCACACCATCGCCCTGCCCATCCTGCGCTCACTGCACCGCGACCACGGCCCCATCGCCGTGCTGCATTTCGACGCCCACCTGGACACCTGGGACACCTACTTCGGCGCGGCGTACACGCACGGCACCCCGTTCCGCCGGGCCAGCGAAGAGGGCCTCATCGACATGGAGCGCTCGCTGCACCTGGGTATCCGCGGCCCGCTCTACAGCAAGCAGGATCTCGAGGACGACGCGATCCTCGGTTTCCAGGTGATCCGGTCCGACGACTACGAGGTCGACGGGCTGGCCAGCGTGCGTGAGCGCATGGTCAAGCGCTTGACCGGCCAGGGCGGGCGAAGCGACGGGAAAAGCGGCCCTCCGGTCTACGTCTCGGTCGACATCGACGTGCTCGACCCAGCGCACGCGCCCGGCACGGGCACGCCGGAAGCCGGGGGCCTGACCTCGCGGGAACTGTTGCACTCGCTGCGTTCGCTCACCGGCCTGAACGTCGTCGGCGCCGACATCGTCGAGGTATCACCGGCCTATGACCACGCCGAGATGACGGGAATCGCGGCCGCGCATGTCGGCTACGAGCTGCTGTCGGTGATGAGCGCGAACCGGTAACTGCCGCTTACGGTTTGCGGCGCACCGACGCCTCGACGATGTCGAGCACGGCGGCCAGGTCTTCGCCGGTCTGGCCCGAGGCGAGCCGCGCGATGAGGCCGTCGAGCACGAGGTCGAGATAGATGTGCAGCACTTCGGTGGGCACGTCGTCACGCAACGTGCCGGCGGCCTTCTTGCGCTCCAGGCGGGCGATGGTGGCCTGGTTGAGTTCCTCGTAGCGCTGCTGCCACTCGGCGCGGAACTCGGCGTCGGTGCGCAGCCGGCGGGCGATCTCCAGCCGGGTGCCCAGCCATTGGTAGTTCTCGGGTTTGGCGAGCATGTTCCGCATCACTTGGACGAGGCCGTCCTTCTCGACGGTCTCGGCCATGCGCTCACCGTCCTCTTCGGCGAGCGCGAAGAACAGCGCGTCCTTGTCGCGGAAATGATGGAAGATCGCACCGCGTGACATCGCGGTGGCTTCTTCCAGAAGCCGGACGGTCGCACCCTCGTACCCGAACTCGGAAAAACAGCGTCGGGCGCCGTCGAGGATCTGCGCTCGGCGGGCGGCGAGGTGGTCGTCACTTACTTTGGGCACCAGGACTCCTACTGGTGAGCGGGTGGGTGGCACCCCGTCGTCCGGGGCACCACCCAACCGCTTCAGCCAGATATCGGACTAGCTATCCGAACGCAGCATGTTCCGCAGCACGTACTGCAGGATGCCGCCGTTGCGGTAGTAGTCGGCCTCACCGGGCGTGTCGATGCGGACCACGGCGTCGAATTGAACCGTCTGCCCGTCTTCTTTGGTGGCGGTGACACTCACGGTCTTCGGCGTCTTGCCGGCGTTGAGCTCCTCGATACCGGTGATGTCGAAGGTCTCGGTACCGTCCAGGCCCAGCGACTTGGCGCTCTCGCCGGCCGGGAACTGCAGCGGGATGACGCCCATGCCGATCAGGTTGGACCGGTGGATGCGCTCGAACGACTCGGTGATGACGGCCTTGACGCCGAGCAGCGTGGTGCCCTTGGCGGCCCAGTCCCGCGAGCTACCCGAACCGTATTCCTTGCCGCCCAGCACGACCAGCGGGATGCCGGCCTTCTGGTAGTTCATGCACGCGTTGTAGATGAACTCCTTCGGGCCACCCTCCTGCGTGAAGTCGCGGGTGTAACCACCCTGCGTGCCCTCCAGGCCGATGGTGTCGAGGATCCGGTTCTGCAGGCGGATGTTGGCGAAGGTGCCGCGGACCATGACCTCGTGGTTGCCACGACGGCTGCCGAGGGAGTTGTAGTCCTTGCGGGCCACACCGTGGGCGTCCAGGTAGTCCGCGGCCGGAGTCCCCGGCTTGATCGGACCGGCCGGGCTGATGTGGTCGGTGGTCACCGAGTCGCCCAGCAGGGCCATGACGCGAGCGCCCTTGATGTCGGTGACGGGCGACGGCTCCATCTGCATGCCGTCGAAGTACGGCGCCTTGCGGACGTAGGTCGAGGCGTCGTCCCAGGCGAAGGTGTCGCCGTCCGGCGTCGACAGGTTCCGCCAGTTGTCGTCGCCCTTGAACACGTCGGCGTAGGACTTGCGGAACATGTCCTGGCTGATGGCGCTCTTGATGGTGTCGTCGATCTCCTGAGCCGATGGCCAGATGTCCTTCAAGAAGACGTCGTTGCCGTTGGTGTCCTTGCCCAGCGAGTCGGTCTCGAAGTCGAAGTCCATGGTGCCCGCGAGCCCGTACGCGATGACCAGTGGCGGCGAGGCCAGGTAGTTCATCTTGACGTCGGGGGAGATGCGGCCCTCGAAGTTGCGGTTACCGGACAGCACCGCGGTGACGGTCAGGTCCTCTTCGTTGATGGCCTTGGAGATCTCCTCCGGCAGCGGGCCGGTGTTACCGATACACGTGGTGCAGCCGTAACCGCCGAGGTAGTAGCCCAGCTTCTCCAGGTACGGCCACAGGCCGGCCTTCTCGTAGTAGTCGGTGACGACCTGCGAGCCCGGGGCCATGTTGGTCTTGACCCACGGCTTGGTGGTCAGGCCCTTCTCGACGGCGTTGCGGGCCAGCAGGGCCGCGCCGATCATGACCGACGGGTTGGAGGTGTTGGTGCAGGAGGTGATGCCCGCGACCGCGACGGCGCCGTGGTCGAGGATGAACTCGCCGCGCTCGCCCTTGACCCGAATCGGCTTGCTCGGCCGGCCCTCGGCGCCGTTGGCGGCGGACTGCACGTTGACGGCACCGTCGTCCGCGAACGACAGGGCGGCCGGGTCGGAAGCCGGGAACGACTCCTCGACGGCCTCGTCGAGCTTGGTGTGGTCGGCCGGGTGCTGCTCCTCCACGTAGTTGTGGATGTCCTTGCGGAACGCGATCTTGCTCTCCGACAACAGGATTCGGTCCTGCGGGCGCTTCGGGCCGGCGATGGACGGCACGACCGTCGAGAGGTCCAGCTCGAGGTACTCGGAGAACGCCGGCTCGTGGTCGGCGTCGTGCCACATGCCCTGGGTCTTGGCGTACGCCTCCACCAGCGCCAGCTGCTCGTCGGTGCGGCCGGTCAGACGCAGGTAGTTGATGGTCTCTTCGTCGATCGGGAAGATCGCGCAGGTCGAGCCGAACTCGGGGCTCATGTTGCCGAGGGTGGCGCGATTGGCCAGCGGCACCTCGGCGACGCCCTTGCCGTAGAACTCGACGAACTTGCCGACGACGCCGTGCTTGCGCAGCATGTCGGTGACGGTCAGCACCACGTCGGTGGCGGTCACGCCCGGCCGGATTTCGCCCGTCAGCTTGAAGCCGACGACGCGCGGGATCAGCATCGAGACGGGCTGGCCCAGCATGGCGGCCTCGGCCTCGATACCGCCGACGCCCCAGCCCAGCACGCCCAGGCCGTTCTCCATGGTGGTGTGGCTGTCGGTACCCACACAGGTGTCGGGGTAGGCCTGGCCGTTCCGGACCATGACGGTGCGGGCCAGGTACTCGATGTTGACCTGGTGGACGATGCCGGTGCCCGGCGGGACGACCTTGAAGTCGTCGAAGGCGCCCTGGCCCCAGCGCAGGAACTGGTAACGCTCGGAGTTGCGCTCGTACTCGAGGGCGACGTTCTTCTCGTAGGCGTCGGCGGTGCCGAACACGTCGAGGATGACGGAGTGGTCGATGACCATCTCGGCGGGCGAGAGCGGGTTGACCTTGTTCGGGTCGCCGCCGAGGGCGGTGACGGCCTCACGCATGGTGGCCAGGTCGACGACGCAGGGCACGCCGGTGAAGTCCTGCATGATCACGCGGGCCGGGGTGAACTGGATCTCGATGCTCGGCTCGGCCGAGGGATCCCAGTTGGCGAGGGCCAGGATGTGGTCCTTGGTGATGTTTGCGCCGTCTTCGGTGCGCAGCAGGTTCTCCGCAAGCACCTTCAGGCTGTAGGGAAGCTTCTCGGTACCCGGTACCGCATCGAGGCGGAAAATCTCATAGCTGTTTTCCCCGACAACGAGCGTGTCACGGGCTCCAAATGAATTGCTGCTCACATCAACTCCCGGCTAGATCTCGCCGCGACGGGCTGTGTCAGCGGCGCGTTGCAACCCTAACAGTACGCTTGTCCTGTAGGCACCCGGGGGCGCCTTCCACAGTCTTGTTGGGTTCTGGGTGTGCCGTCAGGGAGTTCGTCGAAATTCCAGTACCGTTTGCCCCGTGACAACTTTTGCGGCGATGCCGTTCATCCCGGCATTCATTCCGCCGGACGTCTGCGCCACGGTCGGGCAGGACCCGGTCACAACCCCCGTCGACGTCTGCATGGCGACGGTGATCACGCAGGTGCGCGATGGTGGGGTGAGCGCGCCGGGTATCGCGCCGGCGAAGCCTCCGGCCACACCGCAGGAAGCGAACCAGGCCGCGGCGGCCGCGAAGGAAGCCGCCGCCCTGCGCCAGGTGGTTGCCGACGCCCACGCCAAGGGCATCGACCTCAAGATCGTGGTGCTGCCCACGAGTCCGGGCATCGACACCCCGTTGCGCGACGTCGCCGCCGATGTCGGTCATCACTACCCGGAGTCGACGGTGTTGACGCTCAGCCCTGGCTTCGCCGGCGCGGTCAGCCCGACGTATGACCGCGTGCTCCTGGAGGCGGGTCAGGACCTGGCGAAGACACCGAGCGTCGTGCAGTCGTCGAAGAATTTCGTGAGCCAGCTGGAAACGCCGATATTTCCGTGGACATCGTTCACTCTGGTGGTCATCCTCGGCGTGGTAGCGGCTGCTGTCGGCACTCGGTTCCTGCAGGTCCGAGCCCGCAAAGCCAGCGCCACGGCCGCGCCGGTGAATGGCGCCGAGACCGCAACGGAGTAGCTGGGCGCGGTGCGCCGCGAATTCGAATATCACTATTCGGTCACACCTTTTTCAATTACACCGATGTGATTTGTTACTAACGTTTCATTTGTGCAACCTGTGACGTACGGTGCAGTTGGTACCGCATGTTGCAGTTGTGATGAATTTCGATTTCTGTGACTAACGGGACCAACGGATTGAGCCCGCATGCGCCTGTCGCGGGCAGCAGCGCGCTGGAGCCATAGGAGACCGGAGTCAATGGGACCCAGAGTCAGGGGACACGGCATTCGCCCCTTTGTCGTCGGGCTGGGCAGTCGCGTGGGCACCGGATCGCTCGTGTTCGGCATTGCGACCGCGGCAGTCATCGGACCCGGCGTCGGCCTCGCCGCAGCCCAGCCCGGCGGCAGCGAGATCGCCGCTCTGGTCACCGACCTCGCCAACGCCAACCAGAAACTCGAGGACCTGGGCGCCTCGATCCAGACCCGGCAGGAATCGGTCAACAAGGCCATCGCCGACGTGCAGACCGCCCGCGACAACGCCGCCACAGCGCAACAGTCCATCGAGGAGAACCAGCGCCAGCTGGCCGACGCCAACGCTGCGATCGCCGCAGCACAGGCTCACTTCGACAAGTACGCCGAGGCCGCCTACATCAATGGGCCATCCGCCAACTACCTGACCGCCACCGATCCCGGCGAGATGATCAACACGGCCGCCACCGGTCAGGCCCTGACCATCAGCTCGCAGGAGGCCATCACCGACCTGCAGCGCACCCGGACCGAACTGGCCAATCGCGAATCCGCCGCCCGGCTGGCCAAGCAGAAGGCCGACCAGGCCGTCAAAGACGCGCAGGCCAGCCAGGACGACGCGGTCAAGGCCCTGACGGACGCCCGGTCCACCTTCTCCGAGCAGCAGACCCAATTGGATCAGCTGGTCAGCCAGCGCAACGCCGCTCAGGCCAAGCTCGACGCCGTACGCACACAATGGGCGGGGAAGAACAGCGGTCCGGCCCCGGCGGCCGGTACGCCTGCGGCCGACCCCGGCCGCTACGCCGCCAACTGGGACGGCGCGCCCGGCGCCGCCGGCGGTCCCCAGAAATGGGACGACGGCGGCTGGGACCCGACCCTGCCCAAGATCCCCAGTGCCAACATCCCCGGCGATCCGATCGCCGTCATCAACAACGTGCTCGGCATGACGGCCACCTCGGCGCAGGTCACCCAGCAGATGGGGCACAGCTTCCTGCAGAAGCTCGGTCTGGTTCCGGCCGACGTCACCAAGACCGGCTACACCAATGGCGCCATCCCGCGCGTCTACGGCAAGCAGGCCTCCGAATACGTCATCAAGCGCGCCATGTCGCAGATCGGGGTGCCGTACTCGTGGGGTGGCGGCACCGCCGCCGGCCCGAGCACGGGCATCGACTCGGGCTCCGGCACCGTCGGTTTCGACTGCTCCGGCCTGATCATGTATGCCTTCGCGGGCGTCGGGATCAAGCTGCCGCACTACTCGGGAAACCAGTACGAAGCGGGCCGCAAGATCCCCACCTCGCAGGCCCGTCGCGGCGACGTCATCTTCTACGGCCCGGGTGGCAGCCAGCACGTCACGCTGTACCTCGGCGACGGCAAGATGCTCGAAGCGCCGTACACCGGTTCGGACGTGCACATCTCCCCGGTTCGTACCAGCGGCATGACGCCGTACGTGATCCGCTACATCGAATACTGACTCAGGGCGAGCGAACCGACAGGAAGAAACAGGGGTTATCGCATTGCAGGGCAAGGAATTTCACCGGAGAGACGTCCTCGCGGGTGTCGGCGCACTGGCGCTGACATTCGCGATCGGCCGTGCGCCGCGTGCCGTTGCCGACCCCGACGGCGGGTGGGACCCGACGCTGCCCGCGAAGGCCAGCTCTGGCGCTCCCGGTGACCCGGTCGCCATCGCCAACGCGTCGTTCCAGGTCAGTCAGCTGGCTCTGCAGACCACGCAGAACCTCGGCCAGAGCTTCCTGTCCAGCCTGGGGTTGGGCGGCAAGCCCAGCGGTGGTGGCGGCGGGACGGCCATGATGATGCCGGGCGGCCGCGTCGGCGGTAAGCAGGCCATCGAATACGTGATCCGGCGCGGCGGCTCCCAGATGGGCGTGCCGTACTCCTGGGGCGGCGGCACCCTGACCGGCCCGGGGCCCGGCGTGGACTACGACGCCGGCAAGATCGGCTACGACTGTTCCGGGTTCACGCGCTACGCCTACGCCGGCGTGGGCGTCCAGATCCCGAAGTACTCGGGCGACCAGTACAACACCGGCCGCGCCATCGCGCCGTCGGAAGCCAAGCGCGGTGACCTGATCTTCTACGGACCCGGCGGCAGCCAGCACGTCACGATCTACCTCGGCGGCGGAAAGATGCTGGAAGCGTCCGGCAGCGCCGGAAAGGTGACGGTCAGCCCGGTCCGGATGGCCGGCATGTCGCCGCACCTGTCCCGCATCATCGAGACCTGATAATCACCTAAGTCCGTCGTGCCGACGTCGACGGATACCCAACTGCCTGGAATAGTTGAGTCCGGGCACGCCGCTATATTGGCGGCTACCCGCTAGACCAGCGACTTTATGTACGACGAATCAGCCGAAACAGTCGGTCTGAATAAACCTGGGAGGAAGCTAGATGACGTCACCGAGTGGGCCACCGGACGGCGCCGGAGGCTACCCAGGCTCGGCTCCCACGCAGGGTTACCCGCCCGGGGCGCACGCCGCCGCGCCCAGCGCACAGCAGCCCATCAGCGGGACGTTGCAGTCCGAGGTGCACGCCCTCGAGCGCGCGATCTTCGAGGTCAAGCGCATCATCGTCGGCCAGGACCTGCTGGTCGAGCGGATGCTGGTGGGTCTGCTCGCCAAGGGCCACGTGCTGCTCGAAGGCGTGCCGGGTGTCGCCAAGACCCTGGCCGTCGAAACCTTCGCCAAGGTGGTCGGCGGCTCGTTCGCCCGCATCCAGTTCACCCCGGACCTGGTGCCCACCGACATCGTCGGTACCCGCATCTACCGGGTCGGCAAGGAAGAGTTCGACATCGAACTCGGCCCGGTGATGGTCAACTTCCTGCTTGCCGACGAGATCAACCGCGCGCCCGCCAAGGTGCAGTCGGCGCTGCTGGAGGTCATGGCCGAGCGCAAGATCTCCATCGGCGGCAAGACCTTCCCGCTCCCCAGCCCCTTCCTGGTCATGGCGACCCAGAACCCCATCGAGCAGGAGGGCGTCTACCAGCTCCCCGAAGCGCAGCGCGACCGCTTCCTGTTCAAACTCAACGTCGGCTACCCGTCGCCCGAGGAAGAGCGCGAGATCATCTACCGGATGGGCGTCAAGCCGCCGGAGCCCAAGCAGATCCTCACCACCGAGGAACTGCTGCACCTGCAGGACGTGGCCGCCAACGTCTTCGTGCACCACGCGCTCGTCGACTACGTGGTGCGCATCGTCACCGCTACGCGTGAACCGGAGAAGTTCGGGATGCCGGACGCCAAGGCCTGGATCGCCTACGGCGCCTCGCCGCGTGCCTCGCTGGGCATCATCAGCGCCTCGCGCGCGCTGGCGCTGGTGCGGGGACGAGACTACGTCATTCCGCAGGACGTCGTCGAGGTCATCCCGGATGTGTTGCGCCACCGCCTCGTGCTGACCTACGATGCGCTCGCCGACGAGGTCTCCGCCGAGACCGTCGTCAACCGCATCCTCCAGACCGTCGCACTGCCCCAGGTGAATGCCATTCCGCAGCAAGGGCATTCGGTTCCGCCTGTGATGGCCGGCGCGGCTGGGGCCATCGGTCGGTGACCGCTCCCGGGTCTGATCAGCCGGCTGCGCCGCGGTCCGGCCGGTCGGTCGATCTGCCGTCATTGCAGCGCGGCCAGATTCGTGACCCCGAACTGTCGGCTGCACTGCGCAAGCTCGAGCTCACCGTCCGACGCAAGCTGGACGGTGTCCTGCACGGTGACCACCAGGGTCTGATGCCCGGACCGGGTTCCGAGCCGGGCGAGTCCCGGCTCTACCAGCCCGGCGACGATGTGCGCCGGATGGACTGGTCCGTGACTGCCCGCACCACCCATCCCCACGTCCGGCAGATGATCGCCGACCGGGAGCTCGAGACCTGGCTGGTTGTCGACATGTCGGCAAGTCTGGATTTCGGCACCGCCGGCTGCGAGAAGCGGGATCTGGCCGTCGCCGCGGCGGCCGCCATCGCCTTCCTCAACAGCGGCGGCGGCAACCGGCTCGGCGCCATCATCTCCAACGGCGACACCGTGCGCCGGGTGCCGGCGTTGTCCGGTCGGCTGCATGAGCAGGAGTTGCTGCGCGCCATCGCCACGACGCCGAAGGCGCCGGTCGGCGTCCGCGGCGATCTGGCGGCGGCCATCGATGCGCTGCGGCGGCCGGAACGGCGTCGCGGTATGGCGGTCATCATCAGCGACTTCCTGGGGCCCATCAACTGGATGCGCCCGCTGCGCGCCATCGCCGGGCGGCACGAGGTGTTGGGCATCGAGATCATCGACCCGCGTGATGTGGAGCTGCCGGCCATCGGCGACGTGGTGCTGCAGGACGCCGAGTCCGGCATCACCAAGGAATTCACCATCGACGAGCAACTCCGTGACGACTTCGCCCGCGCCGCGCAGGCCCACCGCGACGAGGTGGCCCGCACCCTCCGCCGATGCGACGCTCCGCTCCTGACGCTGCGCACCGACCGGGACTGGATCGCCGACGTCGTTCGGTTCGTGGCGAGCCGCCGCCGCGGCGCCATGGCGGCCCGGTAGCCGTCAGGAGTTGCTCAGGCCGCCGGGCGGCTCGCCGCAGCGCGCCGATTTCGGCCTGCACCGGCTGAGACGATAAGTTGACCACCATGAGTGACAGTGTTGCCACGGAAAGTGCCAGCTCGCCGGCCGCCACGCCTGCCGGCGGTCGCCCGGCCTTCGTTTCCCGCTCCGTGCTGGTCACCGGTGGTAACCGGGGCATCGGCCTGGCCATCGCACAGCGACTGGCCGCGGACGGCCACAAGGTTGCGGTGACCCACCGCGGTTCCGGTGCGCCCGAGGGCCTGTTCGGCGTCGAGTGTGACGTCACCGACACCGAGGCCATCGATCGTGCGTTCAAAGAGGTCGAGGAGCACCAGGGTCCCGTCGAGGTGCTGGTGTCCAACGCCGGCATCTCCAAGGACGCGTTCCTGATGCGGATGACCGAGGAGCGGTTCACCGAGGTCATCAACGCCAACCTCACCGGCGCGTTCCGGGTGACCCAACGCGCCTCGCGCAGCATGCAGCGCAAGCGCTTCGGCCGCATCATCTACATCGGCTCCGTCTCGGGCATGTGGGGTATCGGCAACCAGGCCAACTACGCCGCCGCCAAGGCCGGCCTGATCGGCATGGCCCGCTCGATCTCCCGTGAGCTCTCGAAGGCCGGCGTCACCGCCAACGTCGTCGCCCCCGGTTACATCGACACCGAGATGACGCGCGCCCTCGACGAGCGCATCCAGGAAGGTGCGCTGGAGTTCATCCCGGCCAAGCGCGTGGGCACCGCCGAAGAGGTCGCCGGTGCGGTGAGCTTCCTTGCGTCCGAGGATGCCGGCTACATCGCCGGTGCGGTGATTCCGGTCGACGGCGGCATGGGCATGGGGCACTGACCCCACATTCTTTGGCTTACCAGAACTGCAGAAGGAGTCAGCACAATGGCAGGTTTGCTCGAAGGCAAGCGGATCCTGGTCACCGGGATCATCACCGACTCGTCCATCGCGTTCCACATCGCGAAGGTCGCCCAGGAGCAGGGCGCCGAGCTGGTGCTCACCGGCTTCGACCGGATGAAGCTCATCCAGCGCATCGCCGACCGGCTGCCGAACCCGGCACCGCTGCTCGAGCTCGACGTGCAGAACGAGGAGCACCTGGCCTCGCTCGGCGAGCGCGTCACCGAGGTGATCGGCGCGGGTAACAAGCTCGACGGCGTCGTGCACTCCATCGGCTTCATGCCGCAGAGCGGCATGGGTGTCAACCCGTTCTTCGACGCCCCGTACGAAGACGTCGCCAAGGGCATCCACATCTCGGCGTACTCGTACGCCTCGCTGGCCAAGGCCCTGCTGCCGATCATGAACGAAGGCGGCGGCATCGTCGGTATGGACTTCGACCCGACCCGCGCCATGCCGGCATACAACTGGATGACGGTCGCCAAGAGCGCTCTCGAGTCGGTCAACCGGTTCGTGGCGCGCGAGGCCGGCAAGTTCGGCGTGCGGTCCAATCTCGTTGCGGCAGGCCCTATCCGGACCCTGGCCATGAGCGCCATCGTCGGTGGCGCGCTGGGCGACGAGGCCGGCCAGCAGATGCAGCTGCTGGAAGAGGGTTGGGACCAGCGCGCGCCGATCGGCTGGAACATGAAGGACCCGACGCCGGTGGCGAAGACCGTCTGTGCGCTGCTGTCCGAATGGCTGCCCGCGACCACCGGTTCGATCATCTACGCCGACGGTGGCGCCAGCACCCAGCTGCTGTGATGAGCGCCTGCGCGAAGAACCGACAGCGCTGATTTGAACTCGTCGAAACGGCGTTCCAGCAGGCGTGCTCTCGCACTTTGCCTGCCGGAACGCCGTTTCGCGTCGTAGGAGGGCGAACTCGTGGACTTTGACGCACTACTGCTGCTGTCGTTCGGCGGGCCCGACGGCCCCGACGACGTCCGTCCGTTCCTGGAGAACGTGACGCGCGGACGTGGGGTGCCGGCCGAGCGCCTGGATGCCGTCGCCGAGCACTACCTGCATTTCGGGGGAGCGTCGCCGATCAACGGCATCAACCGGGCGCTGGTCTCGGAGCTCGAGGCGGCGATGCCGGATCTGCCGGTGTACTTCGGTAACCGCAACTGGGATCCGTATATCGAAGACACGGTTACGGCCATGCGGGACAACGGAGTTCGTCGCGCCGCGGTGTTCACCACCTCGGCGTGGGGCGGTTACTCCAGCTGCCGGCAGTACGTCGAGGACATCGGACGGGGCCGCGCCGCGGCCGGACCGCAAGCGCCGGAACTGGTGAAGTTGCGCCAGTACTTCGACCATCCGCTGTTCGTCGAGATGTTCGCCGAAGCGATCGGCGAAGCCGCCGCCCAGCTGCCCGCCGAACTGCGCGACGATGCCCGGCTCGTGTTCACCGCACACTCGATTCCCGTCAGGGTCGACGAACGGGACGGGCCGCGGCTCTACAGCCGCCAGGTCGGCTACGCCACCCGGCTGGTCGCCGCCGCCGCCGGATACGACGAGTACGACCAGGTCTGGCAGTCGCGGTCCGGGCCGCCCCAAATCCCTTGGCTGGCCCCGGATATCGGTGATCATCTGGCGACGCTCGCGGACGCCGGCACCAAGGCCGTCATCGTATGCCCCATCGGGTTCGTCGCCGACCACATCGAGGTGGTGTGGGACCTCGACAACGAGCTGGCCGAGCAGGCCGCCGAAGCGGGAATCACGTTGGCGCGCACCACGACTCCCAATGCCGACCCGCGCTTCGCCCGGTTGGCCGCGTCGCTGGTCGAGGAGCTGCGCACGGGAGCGGCGCCGGTGCGGGTCGAGGGCGCGGATCCGGTGCCCGGTCACGGCTGCAGCATCAACGGAGCATCTTGCCTGCCGGGCTGCTGCGGCGACTGACGCCGAACGCCGGAGTCGTCACAGCCAGTCGTTGCATGCGTGGATGCTGATGGTCGACCCCGGCCCCGCGCCGTCGAGGGCCGCGGCGTCGGCTGCGTCCATGGTCGGGCCGAGGCGTCCTGCGATGGCCTTGCCGTCCGCGCCATCGGCGACGGAGAGACAGCCCAGACCCGACACCACGACCTGGCAGTCATTCGTTTTGCCCTGGACGTCGCACCACAGGACAGCGGCGTCCTCGGCCTCGTGTTGGGTCTCGTAGTTGTAGCGGATGACTTCCTGCCCGGTCGACAGTGACGCCGCGATGGCACCCCAGCAGCCCGGCTTGCATTCGAAGTCGATATCCGCCTTGGCTGCTGGAATGACGGCGGTCGTGCCACCGACCAGCAAGACGGCCGCGATGAGCGTGCCGGCGGTGCGGATGGTGTTCATAGCGTGAGTAGACACCCGGGCCGGTGGCTACCGATCCCAAACTGCGTGACGCGGTACGCGGATCGAGGCGACGGACAGTCAGCGCCGGCAGACCCTGAATCGTCGATTCGGTGCGTGGCAGGACCGTCTTCCGCCTGGTCGCGCCGGGGTTAGTAACGCTCCCACGCGGAGTGCAGGATGGCCGTCACCGCGGCCAGCCGGGCGGAGCGCACGACGTCGGCGAGCGGCCGCATGGCCTCGCTGGCGATCTGCATCTCCGATGCGCTCTGCAGGCCGATGGGCGCCAGCCCGGCGCTGACGGTGATGATCGCATCGATGTGGGCGGCCGTCTCCAGCACCCGCACCGCCCGGGTGGGGGCGTGGTCCGGCAGCCGGTGCAGTTGTCCGGCCTCGAGCAACTGCTCGACCATTTCGCGCGGATCCTCGATGTCTGAACCGGGTTCGGCCCGCAAGCGCCCCAGCGCGTCGGCGGCGGACCGGACCGCGTCGCGCAGCCGGTACTCCTCGTCACCGAGGTCGAAGTGACCGACCACCGGCGCGCTCGGCAGCGAGTACACCGTCCAGGACAGCGCCTTGACCTCGGCGTCGTCCGTGTCGTCCTCGTATTCGAAATCGGGGACCAGCCCGACGGCTTCGCCGTAGTTCGAGGTGACGACGACGGCTTCGCCCGCGTCGATGGCGTCCTGCTGGAACCGGGTGCCGGGGGTCAGGCCGCGGACGTCCCCGGGTACGGGCAGTACCAGGTTCATGGCCGGCTCGGCGCGTGCCGTGCCGGCGGCATGCCGCAGCGTCTGGAGCAACGTGACGCCGCCGTAGTTGGTCAGGTCCGGCCACGGCAGGCCGGTCCGGCTGGCCGCCACTGCGTCGTAGGCCGCAATGGAATGCCGTGGCGCCCAAAGCGACAACGCATCCAGGACGTCGTCAGGTGCGGCCAGGCCGGCATGCCAGGCATTGGCCCAAACCGTCAGCGAAACACTCGGACTCCACATGATGCACGCAGTGTAAAACGCTCCGGCCCGTAACGCCTGCAAGGCGCTACTCTGGTCGCATGCCGGTGCCGTTGCTGTGGCTCATCTTGGCGATCGGGCTCGCCGGTGCCGAAGCGCTCACCGGTGACATGTTCCTGCTCATGCTGTCCGGCGGCGCCCTGGTGACGGCGGGCCTCGGCTGGGCCACCGACTGGCCCATCTGGGCCGACGGCGCGTCTTTCCTCATCGTGTCGGTGCTGCTGCTGGTCCTGGTGCGGCCGGCGTTGCGCAGGCGATTGGGCGCCCCGGGCCTGCCCGAGCCGGTGAAGGCCTTGGAGGGCAAGACCGCACTGGTCCTCGATCGAGTGGCCCGCCATGAAGGGCAGGTAAAACTCGACGGCGAAATCTGGACGGCGCGTCCGCTGGACGACGACGATGTCTTCGAGCCCGGCGATCACGTCACGGTGGTGCGGATCGACGGCGCAACCGCGGTGGTCTTCCGGACCATCTGAACGCAAGGAGAGCTGAAATTGACTGGTGCACTTGTTCTTCTGCTGATGCTGGTGGCGCTGGCCATCGTGGTGGTGGTCAAATCGGTGGCGCTCATCCCGCAGGCCGAGGCGGCGGTCATCGAGCGGCTGGGCCGCTACAGCAAGACGGTCTCGGGGCAGCTGACGCTGCTGTTGCCGTTCATCGACAAAATCCGGGCCCGGGTCGACCTGCGTGAGCGGGTGGTGTCGTTCCCGCCGCAGCCGGTGATCACCGAGGACAACCTGACGGTCAACATCGACACCGTCGTCTACTTCCAGGTGACCAGCCCGCAGGCCGCGGTGTACCAGATCAGCAATTACATCGTCGGCGTCGAGCAGCTGACCACCACGACGCTCCGCAACGTGGTCGGCGGTATGACGCTGGAGCAGACGCTGACTTCTCGCGACTCGATCAACGCCCAGCTGCGCGGTGTGCTCGACGAGGCCACCGGCCGGTGGGGCCTGCGGGTCGCCCGGGTGGAGCTGCGCAGCATCGATCCGCCACCGTCGATCCAGGAGTCGATGGAAAAACAGATGCGGGCCGACCGGGAGAAGCGCGCCATGATTCTGATGGCGGAAGGCAGCCGGGAGGCATCGATCAAGCAGGCGGAGGGTGCCAAGCAGTCGCAGATCCTGTCGGCGGAGGGTGCCAAGCAAGCCGCGATCCTGGCGGCCGAGGCCGACCGGCAGTCCCGCATCCTGCGGGCCCAGGGTGAACGCGCCGCGCAGTACTTGAATGCGCAGGGTCAGGCGAAGGCCATCGAGAAGACGTTCGCCGCCATCAAGGCCGGCCGGCCCACGCCGGAGCTGCTGGCCTACCAGTACCTGCAGACCCTCCCGCAGATGGCGAAGGGCGAAGCGAACAAGGTGTGGGTCGTGCCCAGCGACTTCGGTTCTGCGCTACAGGGTTTCACCAAACTGCTCGGAGCGCCGGGGGAGGACGGGGTGTTCCGCTACACGCCGTCGCCCGTCGACGAGACTCCGGTGCACGATGACGACGACGAGGTCGCCGACTGGTTCTCCACCCAGACCGATCCGGCCATTGCGCAGGCGGTGGCGAAGGCCGAGGCCGAGGCCCGCATCCCGGTGCAGCAGCCGGGCTACAGCGCCCCGCCGTTGTCGGTGCCGCCGGCCCCGCCGACGCAGCCGATCGAATCACGCCAGACCCCGGAAATCGACCCGCCCGCCGGGCAACACGCGAGGTGACGATGAGCCTCTTGACGTCCCGCAAGACGTACACCGCACTGGCATTGTTTCTCGCCGGCGATGCAGCGGCGTGTGCCGTGCCGGTCGCGCCCATCGAGAAGTCGCTGACCGGGGTGAACTTCCCGCTGGAGTACCGGTGGGTCCTGGTCGGCTCCAAGGCGGCGGCTGCCGTGGGTCTGCTTGCCGGACAACGGAATTCGGCACTGGCGCGGCTGACCACGGCGATGCTGGCGCTGTACTTCACGCTCGCCGTCGCCGCGCACATCAAAGCCCACGACAAGCCCCAGAACGCCGCCCCGGCGGTGCTGTTCCTGGCGCTGTTCAGCGCGATGACGGCGAAAGGACTGCCCGAGCGCGAGGCCTAAGGCCGCAACCACGGTTCCACCATCGGCAGTGGGTCCGTCAGATGCCGGACGTCGAACCCACGGTGTCCTGTGCGGCGGCGTGGGCGCGGCGATGGAGTCGGATCTCGTAGATGAGTCCGCAGATTCCGATGGTCGCCGTGCAGGCCGACACGACCAGCAGCGACGGCCGAATCTGCCCGGTGAGCGCGTCTCCGAGGATGACGACCGCCGCGGTGCCGGGCAGCAGGCCGACGAACGTGGCGATCGCGTATGGCAGCACCCGGACCGATGAGGCCCCGGCCGCATAGTTCAGCACCGAGAACGGCACGGCCGGGATCATGCGCATCGACAGGATCGCCGCCCAGCCGCGCTCCTTGAGCCGCGCATCGAGGCTGTCGATGTGCTTGTGCGACAACTTGCTCAACTGCCAGCCCAGCACCCGCACCAGCCAGAGCGCGATCAATGCGCTCAGCGTGCTGGCGATGACGGCGAGTGTGACGCCGAGGGCGGAACCGAACAGCAAGCCTGCGGCGAGGGTGAATGCGGTACGGGGGAACGGCAGCACGGTGACGACGGTGTGGGCCACCAGGAAGGCCAGCGGGAACCACGGCCCGGCCGCGGCCGCCCAGTCGCGCATCTCGACCGCGTTGGGCAACGGCACCCAGATCGCGACTGCGACGAGAATCACAATCGCCGTTGCGATGCCGATGGCCCGTCGCAGCGGCATCTGCGCCGCGGTGGCTTGCACGGCGGACAGGACCGTGCGCAGCGCGCTGACAACGGAGTTCACGTCTTCCAAGGGTACGGGGCGACCGGCTGATCACCGCTGTCAGGAGCGGGTGCGTTGGGAGGTCGATCGCGACAACTCGTCGCCGTCAGAGGTATGGACAGCCGGTGTGCGGTGGAGCTACTGGGTAGTAGCGACCTGCGTGATTTAGCCTGAAATTCAAGTGTGATAGGCATTTCTGCATGCAGTGCCATATGTCTGATGGCCGAAAGATTGGGAGTCGCCGGTGACTGTCGACGCGTCCACCGTTCGGGACCGCCACGCGCGGTGGCAAGAGAACGTCGCCGGCGTGCTCGCCAAGAGCACCCGCAAGGCAGTCGAGGATCTGCCGGTAGACCCCGAGCGTCTGCTCGACACCCCGACCTACGACGGATTCCCGGTCCGTCCGCTCTACACCAGCCTGGACGGCCTGGCCGAGCCCTCGCTGCCCGGACACTGGCCTTTCACCCGTGGCGGTGACGCCCACCGCGACGTGCTCGCCGGCTGGAAGGTGACCGAGTCCTTCCCGATCTCCGGTGGTGACGACGACGCCACCGGCGCCGTTGTCAATGGGGCCATCCTGCTGGCCCTGACCGACGGCACCAGCGCCCTCGAGGTGCGGGTCGGAACGGGCGGCGTGCCCGTCGACCAGCTGGATCGCGTATTCGAGGGTGTCTTCCTGGACCTCGTTCCGGTGCTCCTCGATGCCGGCGCCGACGTTGCCGGTGCCGCGGACCAGCTACTCGCGCTGGTGAAGCCGTTCGACGCCGACCAGCGTGCCCGGCTGTCGATCGACCTCGGCGCCGACCCGCTGACGGCGCCGCTGTCGGGTCGTGCCGCCGCGGCCCAAGACGACGTGGTCGCCACCGCGGCGAAGCTGACCGAGTATGACGGGGGAGTGCGTGCCGTCACGGTCGACGCTGCCGCGTTCCACAACCTCGGTGCCAGTGCCTCGCTGGAGCTCGCGGGTGCCATCGCCGCCGGTGTCGCCTATCTGCGCCTGCTCACCGAGAGCGGGCTGTCCGCCGCCGACGCGTTGCGGCAGATCAGTTTCCGCTTCGCCGCTGACGACGACCAGTTCGCCACGATTGCCAAACTCCGTGCGGCCCGGCGACTTTGGGCCCGCGTCGCCGAGGTGGTCGGGGCGCCCGACTCGGGCGCGGCAACAATTCACGCCGTCACCTCGAAGGCCATGATGTCGCAGCGCGACCCGTGGGTGAACATGCTCCGCACCACGCTCGCCGCGTTCGCCGCCGGCGTGGGCGGTGCCGACACCGTGCTGGTCGAGACGTTCGATGCCGCCATTGCCGGCGGATTGCCCGGAACCGCAGTCACCTTCAGCCGTCGCATGGCCCGCAACACCCAGCTGCTGCTGCTGGAGGAGTCGCACCTGGGCCGGGTCGTCGACCCGTCGGGTGGCTCGTGGTTCGTCGAGGACCTCACCGACCAACTGGCGCAGCAGGCCTGGGCGAAGTTCCAGGACCTGGAATCGCGTGGCGGTTTCGTCGCGGCCCGTGACCACCTGAGTGCCCAGATCGCTGAGGTCGCGGCCCGTCGTGCCGACGACGTCGCGCACCGGCGCACCGCCCTCACCGGTGTGAACGAGTTCCCGAACCTCGCCGAAAATGCACTGGCCCAGACGGATTCATTTCCCGGCGTGGTCCGGTACGCGGCGGCCTTCGAGGCGCTGCGCAACCGCTCCGACGCCTACCTGGCCGAGACCGGCAAGCGGCCGCAGGTGGTGCTGCTGCCCGTCGGACCGCTGGCCGAGCACAACATCCGCACCACATTCGCCTCGAACCTGCTGGCCTCCGGAGGTATCGAAGCCGTCAATCCCGGCACCGTCGACGCTGCGGGTGTCGCGGCCGCCGCCGCGGGCCATGTCGCGGCAGTGGTCTGCGGCACCGACGCCCGGTACGCCGAAGAGGCCGGTGACGTCATCAAGGCCGCCCGTGCGGCCGGCGTCGCACACGTCTGCCTCGCCGGACCGGAGAAGGCGGTTGAGAACATCGCTGACAAGGCTTCTCTTCCCGATGAGTACCTGACCATGAAAATCGATGCCGTCGAAGCACTTTCGACCCTGCTCACCCGATTGGGGGCATGACAATGACCGCAACTGAGGCCACCCCCATCGCCAGCTTCGCCGATGTGCCGCTGCAGGGCGAGGGCGCCGCCGCGCCCACCGCGGACGCCGTCGACGCCCACGTCGCCGACGCGGCCGGCGCCCACGGCTACACCGCGGAGCAGCTCACCTGGTCGACCCCGGAGGGCATCGACGTCAAGCCGGTGTACATCGCCGAGGATCGCGATGCCGTCGCGGCCGCCGGCTACCCACTGGACAGCTTCCCGGGCACCCCGCCGTTCATCCGCGGGCCGTACCCGACCATGTACGTGAACCAGCCGTGGACCATCCGGCAGTACGCGGGGTTCTCCACCGCCGCCGAGTCCAATGCGTTCTACCGCCGCAACCTGGCCGCCGGCCAGAAGGGTCTGTCGGTCGCGTTCGACCTCGCCACTCACCGCGGCTACGACTCGGACCACCCGCGCGTCCAGGGTGACGTCGGAATGGCCGGCGTGGCAATCGATTCCATCCTCGACATGCGCCAGCTGTTCGACGGCATCGACCTGGGCAGCGTCAGCGTCTCGATGACGATGAATGGTGCGGTGCTGCCGATCCTCGCGCTCTACGTCGTCGCCGCCGAAGAACAGGGCGTGCCGCCGGAGAAGCTGGCCGGGACCATCCAGAACGACATCCTCAAAGAGTTCATGGTCCGCAACACCTACATCTACCCGCCGAAGTCGTCGATGCGGATCATCTCGGACATCTTCGGCTACACCAGCACCAAGATGCCGAAGTTCAACTCGATCTCCATCTCGGGCTATCACATTCAAGAAGCCGGTGCCACAGCGGATTTGGAGCTGGCCTACACGCTGGCCGACGGCGTGGAGTACATCAAGGCCGGCCTCGACGCCGGCCTGGACATCGACAAGTTCGCGCCGCGGCTGTCCTTCTTCTGGGGCATCGGCATGAACTTCTTCATGGAGGTGGCCAAGCTGCGTGCCGGCCGCCTGCTGTGGAGCGAGTTGGTGGCGGAGTTCAATCCCAAGAGCGACAAGTCGCTGTCGCTGCGTACCCACTCGCAGACCTCCGGCTGGTCGCTGACAGCGCAGGACCCGTTCAACAACGTGGCCCGCACGTGTATCGAGGCCATGGCCGCGACGCAGGGCCACACCCAGTCGCTGCACACCAACGCCCTCGACGAGGCGCTGGCGCTGCCCACCGACTTCTCGGCCCGCATCGCGCGCAACACCCAGCTGCTGCTGCAGCAGGAGTCGGGCACCACCCGGCCGATCGATCCGTGGGGCGGTTCGTACTACGTCGAGTGGCTGACCCACCAGCTGGCGGAGAAGGCCCGGGCGCACATCAAGGAGGTCGCCGAGCACGGCGGCATGGCGCAGGCCATCGGTGAGGGCATTCCGAAGCTGCGCATCGAAGAGGCGGCCGCCCGCACCCAGGCCCGGATCGACTCCGGTGCCCAGACGGTGATCGGCGTCAACAAGTACCAGGTGTCCGCCGAGAATGAAGACCAGGCCGTCGAGGTCCTCAAGGTCGAGAACAGCCGCGTGCGTGCCGAGCAGCTGGCCAAGCTCGAGCAGTTGCGGGCCGACCGCGACGAGGCCGCCACCCAGGCTGCGCTGGCCGAATTGACCCGTGCCGCAGGCGAATCCGGTCATGCCGGGGAGGACAGTCTGGGCAACAACCTGATGGCGCTCGCCATCAACGCGGCCCGCGCCAAGGCGACCGTCGGCGAGATTTCCGACGCTCTGGAGAAGGTGTACGGCCGGCACCAGGCCGAGATCCGGACCATCGCCGGCGTCTACCGCGACGAGGTGGGGAAGGCCGGAAACGTGGGAACCGCAACGGAATTGGTCGAGAAGTTCGCCGAGGCCGACGGCCGTCGGCCCCGCATCCTGGTGGCCAAGATGGGCCAGGACGGTCACGACCGCGGCCAGAAGGTGATCGCCACGGCATTCGCCGACATCGGCTTCGACGTGGACGTCGGCTCGCTGTTCTCCACGCCCGACGAGGTGGCGCGGCAGGCGGCGGACAACGACGTGCACGTCGTCGGGGTGTCGTCGCTGGCCGCTGGTCACCTGACGCTGGTGCCCGCACTGCGCGATGCACTGGCCGAGGTGGGGCGTCCGGACATCATGATCGTGGTCGGCGGCGTGATCCCGCCGGGCGACTTCGACGAGCTGTACGCGGCCGGTGCCGCGGCGATCTTCCCGCCCGGCACGGTGATCGCCGAGGCCGCGATCGGCCTGTTGGGCAAGCTCGCCGAGCGGCTGGGCTACAAGCTCTGATGCGCCGAAACGGCATTCCAGCAGGCTGCTACTCGCACTTCTGCTGCTGGAACACCGTTTCGCCGGTGACACGACGATGAGCACACCAATACCGGAACTCGCCACGAACATCCGGGCCGGCGATCGAGCGGCGCTGGCGCGTGCCATCACGCTGGTCGAGTCCACCCGGGCCGACCATCGCGATGCCGCGCAGCAGCTGCTGCTCGAACTCGCCCCGGAAGCGGGCCGGGCGCTGCACGTCGGCATCACCGGCGTGCCCGGGGTGGGGAAGTCGACCACGATCGAAGCGCTCGGTATGTACCTGATCGGACAGGGGCACCGTGTCGCGGTGCTGGCTGTCGACCCATCGTCGACCCGAACCGGCGGTTCGATCCTGGGCGACAAGACCCGCATGGCGCAGCTGGCGGTGCAGCCCGAGGCGTACATCCGGCCGTCGCCGACGTCGGGCACGCTCGGCGGGGTGGCCAAGGCCACCCGCGAGACCATCGTGCTGCTCGAGGCGGCCGGTTACGACGTCGTCCTGGTCGAGACCGTTGGCGTCGGGCAGTCCGAGGTGGCGGTGGCCAACATGGTCGATACCTTCGTCTTCCTGACCCTGGCTCGCACCGGCGATCAGTTGCAGGGCATCAAGAAGGGTGTGCTGGAACTGGCCGACGTGATCGTGGTCAACAAGGCCGACGGTGAGCATGCCATCGAAGCCAAGGCCGCGGCGCGCGAGCTCTCGGGTGCCATCCGGCTGATCTATCCGCGCGACACCCTGTGGCGGCCGCCGGTGCTCACGATGAGCGCGTTACACGGCGACGGTCTGGCCGCGATGTGGGACACCGTGCTCAAGCATCGTGAAACCCTCAGTGCGGCGGGCCAATTCGAGGCCCGGCGACGGGCCCAGCAGGTGGACTGGACCTGGACCATGGTGCGGGATACCGTCTTGGACCGGGTGTTGTCGAACCCCGCCGTCAAGGCGCACCGTGACGAGGTGGAACGTCAGGTGCGCGACGGTGAACTCACACCCGCGCTGGCGGCGCAGCGCATCATCGACCTCGCGAACTGACGACGGCGTTCGGCTCGGTATTGCCGACGAGCGATGCCGGTGCGATATCGAGAACGGGGTTTCGGGCCGCGTTGGCGAAACCAATTCCTGGTTTGTTCAGTGGTGCGCCGCAGGCCCGAGAGAAATGGCAGTGGCATGGGTTCGGCTACCAGCAAATAGTGCCAGTGACCTGGTGTGACCACGAGAAACTGCCGGCATTGTCTGCTCTTCGCAACGAGTTACGCCGGCGTAAGTGCGATCTTGAAGTGGATTTCCGGGAGCGTGCGCCAGACTATTTAGTTAACAGATTGGTAACATCGGAGATGGTCTGCGGCACCGGCACGTCATCATTTGGTAATGACCAACGCTATTCGCCGGGAGCGCAACGTGGCGCCTTTCCGGTCCGCCGGCGGGCCCCTTCCGCAGGGCGTTCACGGTGCCGCCGACCCGAATTTCGCAAACGTGGTGCGGGTGTTTTCCGCCATGTTCCCCAGCCGTTTTCTCGGCGGCGGTGCCCTCTCGGTGTACCTCGACGGCGTCCCGGTCGTCGATGTATGGACGGGGTGGGCCGACAGGTGGGGCACTCGGCCATGGGGAGCGGACACCGGCGCCATGGTGTTCTCGGCGACCAAGGGGTTGGCTTCGACCGTCATCCACCGACTGGCCGACCGCGGCCTGATCGCCTACGACGCACCGGTTGCCGACTACTGGCCTGCGTTCGCGGCCAACGGCAAGGCCGGTGTGACGGTGCGGGAGCTGATGCGGCACCGGGCGGGGCTGTCGCAGCTGAACGGCGCCACCCGGGCCGAGCTGATGGACCACCGCCTCATGGAGCAGCGGTTGGCGGCGGCTCCGATGAGCTGGATGAAGGGGCGCCCGGCGTACCACGCCATCACCTACGGCTGGTTGTTGTCCGGCCTGGCCCGGGCAGTGACGGGGCAGGGCATGCGTGACCTGTTCCGCACCGAGCTGGCGGAACCGCTCGGGGTGGACGGTCTGCATCTGGGCCGCCCGTCGGCCGAGGCACCCACGCAGCCCGCGCAGATCATCGGCCCGCAGCTCCGGATCCGCAATCCGCTGTTCGACGCGGTGGCGCCGTATGTGGCGAAGTTGCCGTTCTCGGGTGGATTCGGCTCGATGTACTTCACCGGTATGCGGTCGATGGCCCAAGGAGATACCCCGCTGCTGGATTCCGAGATGCCGGGCGCCAACGGGGTGGCCACGGCCCGATCGCTGGGCCGCGTGTACGGCGCGATCGCCAACGGTGGCCAGATCGATGGCATGCGCTTCCTGTCCGCCGGCACCGTGGCGCAGCTGCGCGGTACGGGCAGTGTGTTCCCCGACTTGGGCCTCGGTCTGCCGATGGACTTCAACCTGGGCTATCACGGACTGCCGTTCCCGGGCATCATGCCGGGGTTCGGCCACGTCGGTCTCGGTGGGTCGCTGGGCTGGGCCGACCCGGATCGCGGCCTGGCGTTCGGCTTCGTGCACAACCGGCTGTTGACACCGCTCATGGTTCCGGATCAGGCCGGTTTCGTGGCACTCGGGGCAATGGTGCGACACAGTGTCGCGCAGGCGCGCAGCAACGGTTTCTGTCGGGTGACGGAGTTCGGTGCGGCCTATGCAGATCCGGCCCCTGTGGCGGGCTGACGGAGTTTGCGCGTGCGAGACACCCGGCCGCATCGGAAGCGATGCGGACCGCCCTCAGCACCGGACTTTCCCAAACCCGCAGATGTCTGGCGTGTTGATTTTTTGCCCGTATCGAGCGGAGTTCGTCACACCAGATATTTCGTACCATGTGTATCGACCATTGCCGAAAATACGGCTTTATGGCCGCAGCCTGTAGGTATCGGATTTTTGCAATGTTGCTCTCATTGCAATTTCGATATCCACGCAAACATTCCCCCTGTCGTGCCTTCGGTGCGCGCGCGGTGCTGGGGTGAACGTTGTTCGCTACGGAGCGCTATGCTTCCGGCCCGTGGCTGGTTCGAAAAGGCTCCGAACCAAACCCCTGTGCAACGGCGCGCCGGGCGGGTTGGGCCTTCCGTGGCGAGTGTGCTGCGGATATCCGGTGGTGATGGTCGCCTGGTAGCGATTCGGCCGAAACGGGTAGCCCCGATTCGGCGGATCAGTTAATTTGACCCGGTAGGATTTCGAGCCAGTTTGATTAAAGCGGCAAAGACGATTTCCAAAATGTATTGAGCGGCGGTCTGCGAGCCACCCGACACAGCGTGTGTCGGAGTCGGTCTGGACTGCTCGGAGAGGCGGTAGCTAAGTGGGTGGGTCACCGACGACACCCGTCGCGATCATCGGCATGGCATGCCGACTACCTGGCGGGATCAGTTCGCCAGAGGAGTTGTGGGAAGCCCTGCTGCGCGGTGACGACCTGGTTACCAAAGTTCCACTGGAGCGGTGGGACGCCGAGGAGTACTACGACCCGGAGCCCGGCGTGCCCGGCCGGTCGGTCTCCAAGTGGGGCGCCTTCATCGATGACGTCGCCGGCTTCGATGCCGACTTCTTCAACATCAGCGACCGCGAGGCCACCGCCATCGACCCGCAGCACCGCCTGATCCTCGAAACCTCTTGGGAGGCCGTGGAACACGCGGGCATTGACCCCGCCACCCTGGCCGGATCGCTCACCGGTGTCTTCGTCGGCATGACCGCCGGTGACTATCAGTTGCTGGCCGCCGACGCCCACGCCATCGAGGGACCGTACGGCTTCACGGGGAACAACTACAGCCTCGCCTCGGGTCGCGTCTCCTACCACCTGGGTGCGCACGGCCCCGCGTACACCGTCGACTCGGCGTGCTCCTCCAGCCTGCTCGCTGTGCACCATGCGTGCCGCAGCCTGCACGACGGAGAGAGCGACGCCGCACTGGCCGGTGGCGTCAACATCATGCTGGAACCGCGCAAGATGTCCTCGGGTTCGGCGCAGGGCATGCTGTCGCCGACCGGCCATTGCCACGCATTCGACGTGGCCGCCGACGGATTCGTCTCCGCCGAGGCGTCCGTCATGTTCATGCTGAAACGACTCGACGACGCGCAGCGCGATGGCGACCGCGTCCTTGCCGTCATCCGCGGCACCGCGAGCAACCAGGACGGCCACACCGTCAACATCGCGACGCCGGGGGAGGAAGCTCAGGTCGCGGTCTACCGCCGCGCGCTGGAGCTCGGTGGTATCGACCCCACCACCGTCGGGTACATCGAGGCGCACGGGACCGGAACGCCAGTCGGCGACCCGATCGAATACTCAAGTCTGGCAACGGTTTACGGCAAGCAGGGTGCGGTAATCCTGGGTTCGGTGAAGACCAACGTCGGCCATGCGCAGTCGGCGTCCGGTGCGGTCGGTCTGATGAAGGCCGTCCTGGCCCTGCAGCACGGCGAGGTGCCGAAGAACCTCTACTACAACGAGATGCCCGCCGAGATGGCGGCCATCCCCACCGGACTGTTCGTGCCGACGGATCTGGTGCCGTGGCCGGCGACGGCCGGCCATCCGCGCCGGGCTGCGGTGTCGGCCTACGGCCTATCGGGCACCAATGTGCATGCCGTCGTCGAGCAGGCGCCCGCCGCGTCGTCGCCGCGCACCGTCGAGTCCGAGGGTCAGGCCCTCGGTGGCAAGTTGCTGTTCCCGGTGTCGTCCACCTCGGCCGAGGAACTGCGGCGCACGGCCGGCAAGCTGGCCGACTGGGCCGCTGCCCAGGGCGAGTCCCTGGACCTGGCCGACACGGCCTATACGCTGTCCCGCCGCCGCGCCCACCGGCCCGTGCGCACCACGGTCCTCGCCGAGGACGCCGCGGGGCTGATCGGGGCGCTCCGCGAGGTCGCCGACAGCGAGACCCCGTACGAGCGCTCGGCCGGCACAGGTGACTGTGGCCCGGTGTGGGTGTTCTCGGGTCAGGGCTCACAGTGGGCAGCCATGGGCGCCGGCCTGCTGGCCACCGAGCCCGCATTCGCGGCCGCCATCGCCGAGATCGAACCGCTGATCGAAGCGGAGTCGGGCTTCTCGATCACCGAGGCCATCACCGCGAACGAGGCGGTGACCGGCATCGACCGCATCCAGCCCGCCGTCTTCGCCATCCAGGTGGCGCTCGCCGCGACCCTGCGGTCGTACGGTGTGCAGCCTGGCGCGGTCATCGGCCACTCGATGGGCGAGTCCGCCGCGGCCGTCGTTTCCGGCGCACTGTCGCTGGCCGACGGCGTGAAGGTCATCTGCCGCCGCTCCAACCTGATGCTCAAGGTGTCCGGCTCGGGCGCCATGGCATCGGTGGAACTGCCCGCCCAACAGGTGCTCTCCGAGCTCGGCGCCCGCGGCGTCGGCGACGTCGTGCTGGCGGTCGTCGCTTCGCCGCAGTCGACCGTCGTCGGTGGTGACAAGGACGCCATCCGCGCCCTGGTCAAGGAATGGGACGAGCGCGGCATCATGGCCCGCGAGGTGGCCGTCGATGTCGCGTCGCACACGCCGCAGGTCGACCCGATCCTGGACGAGCTCGCCGACGCGCTCGAGGACCTCGAGCCCGACGAGCCGACGGTCCCGTACTACTCGGCCACGCAGTACGACCCGCGTGATCCTGCCGACTACGACGCAGACTACTGGGTGGACAACCTGCGACACACCGTTCGCTTCGGCGCCGCGGTGCAGGCCGCGCTGGACGACGGCTTCCGCGTGTTCATCGAGCTGGCCCCGCACCCGCTGCTGGTGCACGCGGTCAACCAGAACGCCGCACACCAGGACATCGGCATCGCCGCCCTGGCGGCGATGCGGCGCGAGCAGGACGTGCCGAACGGCCTGCGCGACGTCGTCGCCGACCTGCACAATGCCGGCGCCGCCATCGACTTCTCGACGATCTACCCGGACGGCGAGCTGGTCGACGTGCCGCTGCCGACGTGGACCCGCAACCACCTGATCCTCACGCGCGACCCGCACGAGCAGGCTCCCGGCGGGGCCTCGCTGGCCGTGCACCCGCTGCTCGGCGCGCACGTCCGGCTCCCGGAGGAGCCCGAGCGCCACGTCTGGCAGTCCGACGTGGGCACCGGTATGCAGCCGTGGCTCGGTGACCACCAGGTGCACAACGTGGCGGCGCTGCCAGGTGCGGCGTACTGCGAGATGGCACTCGGTGCGGCCCGCGAGGTGCTGGGCGAGGCCTCCGAGGTGCGCAACGTGACCTTCGAGGCGATGCTCCTGCTCGAAGAGGAGACCGCGGTATCGGCGGTGGCGACGGCGGTTCCGTCCGGCGACATCGACTTCCTCGTCGAGACCTACCAGGACGGCGAGCAGGTGCGCCGGGCTGCGGCGACGCTGCACGCCGTCGAATCGGGCAGCGCGGACGATGCCTTACGGCCTTCCTACAACCTGGCCAAGCTGGTCGCCGCCCACACCGACGATGTCGACGGTGGCGACCTGCGCGCCTGGTTCGCCGACCGTGGCATCCAGTACGGCCCGGCGTTCTCGGGCCTGACTGCGGCGCACACGACCGCAGGCACCACGGTGCTCGCCGCGGTCGCGCTGCCCGGCGCCATCCGATCGCAGCAGAGCGCCTACACGGTGCACCCGGCGCTGCTGGATGCCTGCTTCCAGGCCGTGGCCGCGCATCCTGATCTGCACGGCGACACCACCGGCGCACTGATGCTGCCCCTGGGCGTCGCCAAGTTGCGGGCCTACGAATCGACCCGCAACGCGCACTACTGCTACGTCAAGCTGACCAGCCTGTCGCCGACCGCGGTGGAAGCCGACATCGATGTGCTCGACGAGCACGGTGCGGTGCTGCTCGCGGTCACCGGCCTGCGTCTCGGTACGGGTGTGTCCGAGGAAGGCCAGCGTGAGCGACTGCTGGGCGAGCGCCTGCTGAACATCGAATGGCGTAGCCAGGAAGCCCCGGTCGCCAACGTGGTGGATCCGGGCCGTTGGCTGCTGATCTCCGCCGCGGCGGACGCCGACAGCCTGACCGAGAAGCTGTCCGAGGTGCTGCAGTCCGACGAGGCAGACGTCTCCACCATGGCCTGGCCTGCCGACGCCGACCATGCGTCGAACCTTGAGTCGCTGCAGGCCACTTTGACGGCCAAGCCGTTCAAGGGCGTCGTCATCGTCACCGCGGCGCCCGAGGGGCCGGCTGCGTCAGCGACTGTGGCCAGCGCTCAGCGCGGCGTGGCGCAGGTCGAGCAGCTGGTGCAGATCGTGCGTGGATTGCCGGACGTGCCGGGTCAGCCCGCGCGGCTGTACGTGCTCACCCGTGGTGCCCGCACGGTGCTGTCCGCTGATGTGGCCAACCTCGAGCAGGGCGGTATCCGCGGCTTCATGCGGGCCATCGGCATGGAGTACCCGGCGATGCGGCCGACCCAGATCGATCTGGACGTGCAGGCCGACGTGGCGCACGTCGCGGCGGAACTGCTGTCCGGCTCGGAAGAGGACGAGACGGCATGGCGATCGGGCGAGTGGTTCACCGCGCGCCTGAACCTGAGCCAGCTGCAGCCCGAGGAACGTCGCACCACCGTCGTGCGACCGGAGACCGACGGTGTGCAGCTGCAGATCCGGACCCCCGGCGACCTGTCGTCGGCGGAGCTGGCCGCGTACGAGCGGGTCGCTCCGGGACCGGGCCAGATCGAGGTCTCGGTCGCGGCGTCCAACCTGAACTTCGCCGATGTGCTCGTCGCGTACGGCCGGTACCCGAGCTTCGAGGGCCGGATGCCGCAGCCGGGTGCGGACTTCGCCGGTGTGGTCACCGCGGTCGGCCCGGGCGTGACCGATCACCAGATCGGCGACCGGGTGGCGGGTATCTCGCTGACCGGTGCCTGGAAGACCTTCGTCACCTGCGACGCCAACCTGGCCGTGAAGATTCCGGACGATCTGCCCGAGGGCAGCGCGGCGGCGGTGCCCAGTGCGCACGCCACCGCCTGGTACGGCCTGCACAACCTGGCCCGCATCCAGGCCGGCGACAAGGTGCTGATCCACTCCGCCACCGGTGGCGTGGGGCAGGCCGCCATCGCCATCGCGCGGGCCGCGGGTGCCGAGATCTACGCCACCGCCGGTAGCGACGATCGTCGAAACCTGTTGCGCAGCTGGGGAATTCAGCACGTCTACGATTCCCGCAGCACGGCCTTCGCGGAGGAAATCCGCCGCGACACCGACGGCTACGGCGTCGACGTCGTGCTGAACTCGCTGCCCGGTGCGGCGCAGAAGGCCGGTGTCGAGCTACTGACGTTCGGCGGCCGGTTCGTTGAGATCGGCAAGCGTGACATCTACGGCGACACCCGGATGGGCCTGTTCCCGTTCCGCCGGAACCTGTCGTTCTACGCGCTCGACCTGGCTCTGTTGACGTTGACCAACCCCGACCTCACGCGCGGCATGCTGGAGACGATCTTCGGGCAGATCGCTGAGGGTGTGCTGCCGGTACCGGACACCACGCACTACCCGCTGAGCGATGCCGCCACGGCGATCCGGGTGATGGGTGCGGCCGGCCACACCGGCAAGCTCGTGCTCGACATCCCGCACACCGGGGAGTTCGAGGCGGTGCTGTCGCCGGAGAACGCTCCCGTGTACCGGGCCGACGGGTCCTACATCGTCACCGGTGGCCTCAGCGGTCTGGGCCTGTTCCTGGCCGACAAACTCGCGGCCGGCGGCTGCGGACGCATCGTGCTCAATGCGCGTTCGGAGCCGAGTGCCAAGACCCAGCAGGCCATCGAGGCAGTCCGCAGCAAGGGCGCCGAGGTCGAGGTGGTGCTGGGCGACATCGCTGCCGCGGACACCGCCGCCCGTCTGGTCGCGGCCGCCGAGTCGACCGGCAGGCCGCTACGCGGCGTGCTGCACGGCGCGGCGGTGGTCGAAGACGCGACATTGCCCAACATCACCGACGAGCTGATCGAGCGCGACTGGGCACCGAAGGTGTACGGCGCGTGGTACCTGCACGAGGCGACCGCGGGATCCGAGCTGGACTGGTTCTGCTCGTTCTCGTCGGCTGCCGCCATGGTGGGCTCGCCCGGCCAGGCCGCCTACGCTGCGGCCAACAGCTGGCTGGACGCGTTCACCCAGTGGCGC
Organism: Mycolicibacterium aubagnense; assembly: GCF_010730955.1. Taxonomy (NCBI): domain Bacteria; kingdom Bacillati; phylum Actinomycetota; class Actinomycetes; order Mycobacteriales; family Mycobacteriaceae; genus Mycobacterium; species Mycolicibacterium aubagnense. The sequence goes on from NZ_AP022577.1 coordinate 385,510, forward strand.
CGCGCGCAGGGATTGCCGGCCGGAGCCATCGCCTGGGGTGCCTGGGCCAAGATCGGTGCCGGGCAGGGCATGGCCGCCGACGATGCCATGGCGATCGATCCCGAGGACGGCGCCTACGCGTTCGACGCGATCATCCGCCACGACCGCGCCTACGCCGGGTACGCCCCGGTCGCCGGGGCGGACTGGCTGGTGGCCTTCGCTCAGACCAGCAAGTTTGCCGAGTCGTTCGCGAACATCGGGCGCGGCGGTGCGGGCACCAGCGAATTCCTCGCGGAGTTCCATGCGCTGTCGGAGGAGGAGCGGCCGGCTCGTCTGAGGCGCCTGATCACGGACGCTATGTCTATGATACTCAGGCGATCTGTTGATCCCGATCGTCCGCTGGCCGAGTATGGCCTCGATTCGCTCGGGGCGCTTGAACTGCGGACACGTATCGAGGCCGAGACGGGAGTCCGGATCGGGTCTTCGGACATCACGAATGTTCGGGCTCTGGCAGAACGCCTGGGGGAGGCGATTTCGACGGCGATTTCGACATGACGGGTCAGGGTAGGGCGTCAAGGAAGCCGCACGCTGAATTCACCGAAGCACAGGAGAGTGAACATGGTTGCGATTAGGACCATCCATGACTGGATGGGCTCCTCGGGCGTTCTGACTTCCTGGAATCCCTCCTCGGCGTCGCTCACCAAGCTGCGCAACGCGCCTGTCAGCCAGGTGCCGGTCAGCTACCAGCAGAGCCAGCACATCCGCGCGTTCCGTTCGCACGAGCGCAACGGCACGGACATGGCCCGACTGAACATCGCCGCATGGGACATGCCGGGCAAGTGCGACGTCCGGGCGATGACGCACGTCATCAACGCCTACGTACGCCGGCACGACACCTTCCACAGCTGGTTCGAGCTCCTCGACGACGATTCGGTGGTGCGCCGGACGGCGAAGAGCCCGCGCGACATCAAGCTGGTGCCGACCGAGCACGGCGAGATGAACGCCCAGCAGTGGCGTGACCACGTGCTCGCCACGCCGGATCCGCTGCAGTGGGACTGCTTCCACTTCGGCATCATCCAGCGCGACGACCACTTCACCTTCTACTTCAGCATCGATCACGTGCATACCGATGCGCTGCTGATGGGGCTGGTGCTGGTGGAGATCCACCTCATGTATGCGGCCCTGGTCAGCGGTGCGCCGCCGATCCCGTTGGCCGACGCCGGCAGCTACGACGACTACTGCGTCAAGCAGGCGGAGTACACCGCGTCGCTGACGCTGGAGTCCCCGGAGGTCAAGGACTGGATCAAGTTCGCCGAGGCCAACGACGGCACGCTGCCGTGCTTCCCGCTGCCCCTCGGTGACCCGACGGTGCCGTGCGGCGGCGAGATGCTCACCGTCCGGTTGATGGACAAGCATCAGTCGGAGCGGTTCGAATCGGCCTGCCTGTCGGCGGGTGCCCGGGTGATCGGCGGCGTGATCGCCTGCGCGGCGCTTGCCGAGCATGAACTCACCGGCCGGCCGGTCTACAACATCATCACCCCGACCACGACACGCCGCACCCCGGCCGAGTTCATGACGACGGGTTGGTTCACCGGCGTCGTGCCGATCAGCGTCCCGGTGGCGCCGGAATCGTTCGGTGACACCGCCCGCGCCATGCAGAAGGCGTTCGACGCCGGTATGGATCTGGCGCACGTCCCGTTCGAGCGGGTGCTCGAACTCGCCGAGGGCAAGGTCGCGTCGATCCGCAAAGCGGATCCCGGCGTGCCGATGGTGTCGTACCTGGACACCAACCTGCCGCCGCTGTCGCCGGCGATCATGAACGAGTGGGAGCGGCTCAACGGCCGGGTGTACAGCGATGCCCGCTCGGCGTACCAGATCGGCATCTGGGTGAACCGTTCCGAGAAGGAAACGTCGGTCACCATCGCCTACCCGGACAACCCGATCGCCCGCGAATCCGTGGACAAGTACCTGCACGCGATGCGTGCCGTGTACCTGCGGGTGGCCGACGGTGGTTCGAATGCCGGCCGCTCGGAGGCCTTGCGCCACAACGGTTGCCGCAGCGAACTGATTCGAGCTGTGAAGGGCTGAGCTGTGACGACCTCCACGCGCCCGTCGCGTGTGCCCTTGTTGCGCCGTTGGCGGGCTGACGGCGCCGACGATCAGAGCCGCGTGCTCGACTATGTCGACCAGGCGATGTTCCTGGGTCTGCGCGCCACCGGCCAGGCCGCGGTCATGCAGTTCGGCTGGGTCTATGAACACCCGGTGGACATGGACGGTTTGCGCCGGTTCCACTACAACTTCGGCCACGGTCTCGGCGGTCGCCAGATCGAACCGTCGATCTTGCCGTTCGGCCGGCACCGCTGGGTGTCGGCGCTCGGGCCACCGGCACCGATCCGGATGTACGAGACCGTGCGCCCCCGGTCGGAACTCGGCGACTTTCTGGACGAACACGCACAGATTCCGGTCGACCCGGAGTTCGGGCCGACGTGGCACATGGGTGTGCAACCGCTCGACGACGGTGCCACGGTGGTCAGCCTGGTCGGTTCGCACTGCATCGCCGACGGCGGCGGCGCCATGCTGACGGTGTTCGAGTCGGTCACGGGCCAGCGGCGCGATCTCGGTCTGCCGCAGCCACGTTCGCGGTCTCGATGGGGCGCTGTGCGCGCCGACCTGCGCCAGACCTTCCGCGATCTGCCGGAGCTTGGCCGTTCGATGAAGTCGGCGGCGAAGCAGGCCTACCAGAAGCGCAGCGAGCTGCGACGCTCCGGAAAGTCGCCGGCCGCACACCTGGATTCGGCCAGTGCCAAGGAAAACCTGGTGGTGCCGGCGATCTTCGCGTTCATCGACGCTGCTGAATTCGATGCGCGGGCCAAAGCACTCGGCGGAAACAGCTATGCGCTGATCGCCGGGTTCGCCGCCCGATTGTCCGAGCGGATGGGGCGGTTCAGCGAGGCCGAAGGCGTGGTGCCGCTGGTCGTGCCGATCAACGACCGCACGCTGGAGGACACCCGGGCCAACGCAGTGCTCATCGGTGATGCCCGGGTGAATCCGAAGGGCGTCACCGAGGACCTGACGGAAACCCGGGCGGTCATCAAGGAAGCCCTGCGGAAGATGCGTGAGGAGCCCGACGAGAAGTTGGAGCTGTTGCCACTCACGCCGTTCGTCCCCAAACGCGCCGTCACGCAGGCCGCGGACATCGCGGTCGGGTTCGGTGAGCTGCCGGTGTTCTGTTCGAACCTCGGGGTGCTGCCGGACGACCTGGCTCGGGTCGACGGGACTCCGGCCGAATACGTCATGGCTCGCGGTGTGGACGGCCAGGTGCCCCGCGGGGTGCTGGAGCACCGCAAGGGCATTCTGACCGTCATCTCCATGCAGATGATCGGACGGGTGTCGATGGCGGTGATCGGGTACCAGCCGGGCGCCGAGAACACCAAGGCCACGCTGCGCGCGTACGTGGAAGAGACGCTGGCCGAGTTCGGCCTTTCTGCCGTCTACGAGTAATCCCGGTTCAGACAATCGAAAAGTGAAGGGCCAGGTCTATCTTGTCCACTGATACCCGGTCAAAGCGGACCGGTCGTCGCCGGTTCGCCAAGCTGCCGCTGGAGCTGGACCGTCCGCAGGACCGTCTGGACTACATGGACGAGGCGACGTTCCTGTCGTACCGGGCCAGTGGCCGGGTCCAGGTCATGCTGGCCCTGTGGTTCTTCGAGGGGCCCGTTGATCTCGACGGACTGCGCCGGTTCCATGCGAACTTCGGACACAGCCTCGCGGCCCGCCGGATCGAGCGCTCGCCACTGCCGTTCGGCCGGGCCCGGTGGGTTGCCGCTCCGGCCCTTGAGCGCCCCCTGGACATCGCCGAAACCCCGCGTCCGCGTGCGGAACTGACCGACTGGCTCGAAGAGCGGTCGCAGGTCCCGATCGATCCGGAACACGGTCCGGGCTGGCACCTGGGTGTCCAGTCGTTCAGCGACGGTTCGACGGCGGTCGCGCTGGCACTGTCGCATTGCCTGATCGACGGGACCGGGGCAGTGGCCGCCATCATGGAGTCCGTGCTCGGCCAGGGCCGCGATCTGGGATACGCGCAGCCGGGCTCTCGGACCCGTTGGCAGGGCATCCGCGCCGACCTGCGTCAGGCTCGGCGCGATTTCCCCGAGATCCGCCGGACCGTGGTGGCGGCCGCGAAGATGCTCCACCGCAGACGTCACGAGATTCGCAATTCCGGGGATACCCGGCCGGTGGTGACCCCAGGCGACCGCGATGAGTACGTGCTGATGCCGTTCGCGGGCACCCACATCGACGTCGCGCAGTGGGATGCGAAATGCGAAGCCCTCGGCGGTAACACCTACTCGCTGGCCGCGGCATTCGCCGCCCGGCTGGGTGTCCGCATGGAACGACACCGCAAGCACGACAACAACATCTCGCTCATGGTCGCGGTCAACGACCGGACCTCGATGGAGGACACCCGCGCCAACGCCATGGCGTTCGCCAACCTCACGGTCGACCCGACCCACGTCGCCAAGGACCTGACGGACCTGCGGGCGTCGCTACGGACCTCGCTCAGCACGGCCAAGGACCAGCCCGACGAGTCGTTCATCCTGCTGCCGCTGACGCCGTTCATTCCGCTGCGCGCGGTGAACAAGACGGCCGACCTCGTGCTTGGTGACATGCCGGTGACGTGCTCCAACTTCGCGGCGCTGCCGGATCTGATGTGCCGGCCCGACGGGGTCAACCAGGCCACGTTCCTCAACTGCTGGGGTGTCGAGCAGAAGGTCAAGAGGTCCGACATCGAGCGGCCGGGTGGCCTGCTGGTCGTCGCGTCCGGCCGGTACAACGGGCGGGTGAACCTCGGCATCGTCGGCTACCAGGTGGGGGCCGAGAACAGCCGGGCCATGCTGCGCGAGCTCGTCCAGCAGACGCTCGACGAGTTCGACCTCACGCCGCTGACCATCTACTAGCGCGCCACCGGGCGTTTCCGCCCAGGCCCTCAGCGGGCCTGGGCGGCTTTCTCCAACAGATCCGCGGTGCGCGCGACGCTGTCCGCGGGTTTCGTCATGCGCGCCTGCGCAGCCCGGACCCGGGCTGCGCACTCCGGCTGCAGCGCCGTGCGCAGCGCGGCTTTCAGCGATGCCGGGGTGGTCTTCGAAAAGCGGCGTGACGCCCCGAGCCCCAGCTTCTTGATCTGCCCGGCCCACACCGGCTGGTCGGCGCTGACCCACAGCACAACCGTCGGCACGCCTGCGCGCAGTCCTGCCGCCGTCGTGCCGGCGCCGCCGTGGTGGACCAGCGCCCGGCACAGCGGGAACACCGCGGCATGGTTGACCGCGCCCACCAGCTTCACGTGGTCACCCAGCGTCGTGTGCGGCAGGTCCCAGACACCCGAGCTGATCAGGGCCCGCTCGCCGAGCTCGGCGCACACCGTGTCGATCATCGCCACCGCGGCGGCGGGGGACTCCACGGGCATGCTGCCGAAGCCGAAGTAGATGGGTGGCCTGCCACCCGCGATCCAGTCCATCACGTCGGCATCGGTGTCGGTCTGCAGCTCCATCGACATGGATCCCACGAGGGGCTTGGCATCGCCGTATTCGGCCGCCAGTCCCGGGAACAGCACCTCGTCGTAGGCCTGGATCTCCAGTGCGCCACGGTCTTCGATGCGGCGGACCGCCCGCACGGTCGCCGGCGGCAGACCCAGGGTGCGCCGCTGGATGTCCTCGGCTTCCTTCAACATGCGCCAGTGGAACCATTCGCCGACCGCGAAGCCGCGGCGGATCAGCGGCAACGGCAGCGGCACCGGCAGTACCTGGCTGTTGGGGCGGAACGGGAAGTAGTGCAGGGCGGCCAGCGGGATGTCGAAATGCTCGGCGACGTTGGCGGCCACCTCTTGATACGTGGTCCCGGCAAGGAGCAGATCCGCGCCGGCGGCGACCTCGGTGAGGGTGGCGTTCATGTCCTGCCAGCCCTGCGTCATGTAGTCCCTGAGTTCGCGGACCACGCTCACCGGGTTCTTGATGCTCAAATGGTCGCGAAAGATGTCCGCATCCAGTTGCTGCTGAGAATCTACGCCGTAGCTGGCGGGCATCGGAAGTCCCGTAGAAGCGACGAATGACACCAGATTCGGCGGCACAGCCATGCGTACTTCGTGGCCGCGACGCAGCAATTCTCTGGCCACAGCGCCGCTGGGCTCGATGTCTCCACGCGTGCCATGGATGGCGATAGCAAACTTCACAGAACGTCACACCTATCGGTCTGCCGCTGTTCTCCGCATTGCTGGGGCACCGATGGCAACAAGGACGTCCGGCGCCGACGGGCGCGGCGGGGGTTGGGTGACTTCATCACTGGCACACCCGATTACAGCATGGCGCCGGGTGTGCGGCTCTGTGACGGCGTCGATATTGCCGTACCGGTCGGTGCATCTGATCCGTTTGCGGCGTGTAGCCTGTCGGGGATGCTGAAACGTGCCAGGCCAAGCGGTGCTTTGGCACATGCGGGTTTCGCCGCACTCGGCAAGTACGTGGTGCGGCGTCCCGTCGTGGTCCTGGCAGCCTGGGTCGGGTTGGCGGCCGTCCTATTTCTCGCGCTTCCGACGTTGATCGACGTCGCCGGCCGGCGCCCGCCACCATTCCTGCCGGACGACGCGCCGACGCTGGTTGCCAGCAACACGATGAAGAACGCGTTCCGCGAAGCCGACGCCGGCAACGTCGCGGTCATCCTGCTGACCGACGAGCACGGCATCAGCAAGGAAGACGAAGAGGTCTACCGCCGGCTCGTCGACAAACTGAATGCCGACAAGACCAACGTCAGGTCGACGCAGGACTTCATCCACATTCCCGAGCTGCGTCAGGTGATGATCAGCAAAGACGGCAAGGCGATGCAGCTGCCGGTCAGCCTGGTCGGCAGTATGGGCACCGGACCGGGCCAGCTCGCTTTCAGCAACGCTCAGCAGACCATCCAAGACGTGGTCAAGGGCAGCGATCTGACGCTGAACATCGTGGGCGCGTCGGCCACGTTTCAGGACATCAACGAAATCGGTGCCCGCGATCAGCACATGATCGAGACGGCGACCGCCGTCCTTGTCTTCTCGATCCTGATCATCGTCTACCGGAGTCTGGTGGCGATGCTGCTGCCGCTGGTCACCATCGGCGTCTCACTGGTCGTCGCGCAGCAGTTGGTGGCCGGTCTCGGCCTGATGGGGCTCGCGGTCGGACCACAGACGCTCGTGCTGATGACCGGCATGATGATGGGTGCCGGGACCGACTACGCCATATTCCTGTTCAGCCGATATCAGGAGTTCATCAGACAGGGCGTTGCCAGTGATCAGGCGCTGGTCTCTGCCCTGACGTCGATCGGTGAAGTCATCGCCGGCTCGGCCGGCACCGTCGCGATCACCTTCCTGGCGCTCTCGTTCGCCACCCTCGGGGTGTTCGCCACCATCGGCCCGGCGCTGGCGGTGACCGTGCTGGTCGGTTTCTTCGCGTCGGTCACGATGCTGCCGGCCCTGATCGTCCTCGTCGGACGGCGTGGCTGGATCAAGCCGCGCAAGGACATGACCGGCAAGTTCTGGCGCCGTTCGGGCGTCAACATCGTGCGCCGCCCGGTGACACATCTGGCCGGTAGCCTCGCAGTGCTGCTTGCGCTCGCCGGCTGCGCGACGCTGGTCCGCTACAACTACGACAACCGCAAGGACCTGGACCCGAGCGCGGCGAGCAACGTCGCATACGAGGCACTGAACAAGCATTTCCCGGTCAGCTCCACCATGCAGCAGTTCGTGCTGATCCAGTCGCCGCGTGACCTGCGCGCCCCGAAGTCACTGGCCGACATGGAGCAGATGGCACAACGCATCGCGCAGTTGCCGCACATCGACGCGGTCCGTGGCATCACCCGGCCCACCGGCGACGTGCTGGAGCAGGCCAAGGCCACGTATCAGGCCGGTGAGGTCGGCAGCAAGCTCAAGGACGCCTCGAACCTCATCAACAACAATGACGCCATGCTCCAGAAGCTGGTCGACGGCGAGTACCAGCTTGCCGACGCGCTGAACCAGATTCGCACGCAGGTGCTCGGGGGCATCGGCCCCGTGCGTTCCATGCTGACCCAGATGGCGGCGCTGCAGAAGCAGTACGGCGGTTCGAAGACGCTGGACGATCTGGACAAGTCGGCCAAGATGGTGTCCGAGATGACCTCGCTGGGCGATGCCGTCGGTGGCCAGCTGGTCCGGGTCGGCGACGTCTACAAGTGGTCCGGAAAGGCCCTCGAGACGCTGAACGCGACGCCGTTCTGCAACTACTACCCAGCGTGCAACGACCTGAAGATCGGTCTGCAGAACGTCAACGACGGCAACGATCCCGAGACGGTCCAGAAGGTCATCAACCTCGGCCACATGCTGCAGCAGTACAAGAGCGACCCCGGCACGGACGACAAGGTCCGGGGCATGGGCACCAACATCGAGAACATCACGAGCCTGCTCAAGCAGCTGCGCCTCTACGACACCGCGGACCTCGAGAAGCGCCTGCAGCAGGCGGTCGACGGCGTGAATCTGCTCGCCGATTCGAGCAAGCAGCTCGCCGACGGTGTGAAGCTGTTGGTCGACCAGGTCCGGGGGATGGGCGGCGGCCTGAACCAGGCTTCGTCGTTCCTGCTAGGTATGCGCCGTGACGCCAACACCCCGCAGATGGCCGGTTTCTACGTGCCGCCCGAGATTCTGGGCCGGAATGAGTTCGAGAAGGCCGCGACGCTGTTCGTGTCGCCGGACGGGCACACGGTGCGCTACCTGGTGCAGACCGCGCTGAACCCGTTCGGCACAGAAGCCATGGACCAGACCAACGCGATCGTCAAGGCTGCCCAGACGGCACTGCCCAACACGACGCTGTCCGACGCCAAGGTGTCGATGGTCGGTCTGTCCGCGGTGAACCGCGACATCCGCGACTACTACAACAGCGACATCCAGTACATCGTGGTCGTCACGCTGATCGTGGTGTTCCTGATCCTGGTGCAGTTGCTGCGGTCCATTGTGGCGCCGCTCTACCTGGTGCTGTCGGTGGTGCTGTCGTACGGCTCGGCGCTGGGTATCGGCGTGGTGTTCTTCCAGTTCATCTTGGGCTACGACATCTCCTGGAGCGTGCCGGGTATCGCGTTCCTGGTGTTGGTGGCGGTCGGCGCCGACTACAACCTGCTGCTGATATCCCGAATACGTGACGAAGCGAAGTGGGGCGTGCGCTCGGCGATCGTGAAAACGGTCTCCGCGACCGGCGGCGTGATCACCTCTGCTGGTCTGATCTTCGCGGCATCGATGCTCGCCATGACGGTCAGTAGCATCCTGGGCGCCGTGCAGCTCGGCTTCATCATCGGTATCGGCCTGCTGCTGGACACCTTCATCGTTCGCACGGTGACGGTGCCGGCGACCGCGGCTCTGCTCGGCGACGCCAACTGGTGGCCGTCCAAGTCGCCGCGCCGCAGGCGCGAAGAGGCCGAGCAGGCCGCGGCCCTCGCCGCCACCGAGCGGTTGATGGCCGAGCGACAGGCTCGCCGGGAGTCCGACGAGGTCGAACCCTGCCCGGAGTGTGGCTATGCGGCGACGTGTGATGCCTGCCAGATGACGACGGCCTTCGAGGCCGCCGGGGCGGTACAGCACCGCGGCTTCTTCGGCTGAGCCGGCCACCGCGTCATTCCACTGGGCTGGCGGACAGCCCGCACGGTTTCTTGTCCCGGCCATGCGCCGAACTCAGCGGCTGGGCGCCGCGAGGCCGCCGTACGGCGGTCCCCGATACGACCAGGGCCGCAACGTCATTGACGTTGCGGCCCTGGTCATATCGTCGTCAAGCGTCGGTCGATGTGCCCGACTCTCCCCCGCAAGCGGGAGGTGCCCCCACACCGCGGCTCGTGCCTCGCCGCTTGATCGTCGTCAGGCGTCGAGTCGCGCCAACTCACCCTTGCGGTACAGCTCCGTGCAGGCCTGCCGGCGGATCTTGCCGCTCGTGGTGATCGGGATCGAGCCCCGGCCGACCAGCACCAGGTCGGCGGCGTTCACACCGTGCACCTGCGAGATGGCGGAGGTGATGTCGTGCTTGACCTGTGCCAGGTTCTGGCGGACCTCGTCCTCGGTCTCGCCGCGCTTCTTCATCTCGATGACGACGGCGAACTGCTCGACACCGTCCTCCTCGAAGCCGACGGCCGCGGTACGACCGCCCGAGACCGCGCTGACGGTGGCCTCGATGTCGTCGGGGTACAGGTTGCGGCCGCGGATGATCAGCAGGTCCTTGATCCGGCCGATGATGAACAGTGAGCCCTCGGAGATGAAGCCGAGGTCGCCGGTGCGCAGCCAGGTGTCCGACGGGGTGCCCTCAGAGGCGTCCACGAGCACGCCACCGAAAGTCTTGGCGGTCTCTTCGACTTTGTTCCAATACCCGGCGCACACGTTCTCACCGTGCGTCCAGATCTCGCCGACCGTGCCTTCGGCGGCCTCGCGGCGGGTCTCCGGGTCGACGATGCGGACGAGGGGAGAGGGCGAGAAGCCATAGCTGACCAGCGGGCTGCCCGACTCGACGCGCTCGACGATGCCGTCGGCCAGCTTCTCGGTGTCGAACTCGACGACCGTCGGCGGCTCACCGGACTCACGAGAAGCGACGTAGAGGGTGGCCTCGGCCAGGCCGTAGCTGGGCCGGACGGACTTGCCCGGCAGACCGAACTTGGCGAAGCGCTGGATGTAGCGCTTGACGGTGGTGGGCTGCACACGCTCGGCGCCGCTGAACACCGTCAGGACGGTGCTCAGGTCCTTACCGGCCATGTCCTCGTCGGTGGTGCGCGCGGCTGCCAGATCGAAGGCGAAGTTCGGCGCGGCGGTGATGACGTTCTTGTGGCTGCCCATGAGCTGTATCCACCGGGCGGGCTTGACCAGGAACGAGATGGGGCTCGTCATCACGGTGTGCCAACCGCCGAGGATGGGCGTGCACACACCGAGCAGCAGGCCCATGTCGTGGTACAGCGGCAGCCAGGTCACCACGGTGCTTCCCGGAGGCGCGACCTTGCCCCACTCCGAGAAGAAGACGGCGATCATCTGCTCGTAGTTGGCCGAGACGTTGCGGTGCGACACCATGACGCCGGCGGCGGTGCGGGTCGAGCCCGAGGTGTACTGCAGGTAGGCGGTCTCCGGGCGAACCTCGCGGCGGGAGAACGGCTTACGGCGGGTCTCGAGGTCCAGCTCGTCGACGGCGAGGACCACGGGGCTGCGGCCGTCGTCGTTCGGCGTCGCGTACTGCGCGACGGCGTCCTTGCTCGCCGCGGTGGTCAGGGCGACGACGGGCTGGGCATCCTTCATGACGGAGATGACGCGCTCGTCGTGGTGGCCCATGATCGGCTGGGTGAGCGGGACCGCGATCATGCCGGCCTCGAGCGCGCCGAGGAATCCGACGACGTATTCGAGGCACTGCGGGGCCACGATCACTACGCGGTCGCCGATCTCACCGTGCTGGCGTAGTTCGTGGGCGACGGCGACGCTCTGCTGGTACAGCTGAGCCCACGTGAGGGTCTTGGCCACACCATCGGGGTCGGTGTCGTAGTCCATGAACGTGAAAGCCAGGTCGTTGGGTTGCAGGCTGGCGCGTTCGCGCAGGACGGCCGGCAGAGACGACTCGATCACGGACACTTCCTCCTCGGGGATGTTCGGGCAGGGGGTGAAGGCCGGGTGTCGTCGGTGACGGTTGACTACCGTCAAACTGACACCGGGTGCCGGATAGCAGCGTAGGGCATTCCCGCTGATTTTGACGTATCAGGCTTTTTGCTGACGAGTCGCCGACGGTCTGTGGCGGAGGCTCAGCGGGTCGCCTTTGAGAACCACTTGGTCTTGATCAGCCACGAGTGCGCGGATGCCAGCGCGAAGACGCCGCCGCACATGCAGGCGAAGACCCACACGAACCTGCCGTCTTCGAGGGGCTGGAGATCCGGAACCAGCGACGTCAGGATGCGGGTGGCGCAGGCCAGAATGCCGCTGGCGGTGGCGAACAGGTAGATGTTGGCGATGCGCCGCGAATCCTCGTTCCTGCGCAGGACCAGCAGGGCGCGGCCGCCGAACACCAGCAGGTAGCTCAGCGTTCCGCAAAGGACCAGCCAGTACGCGGCCAGCCAGCCGTCGGTCGGCATGGTGAACAGGTCGGGGGAGTATTCGCGGCCCGCGACGCTCATGGAGAACAGCGCCAACAGGACCGGGATGCACAGGGTCGCGGGCCGTTCGATGTACTGCGTGAACATCTTCTGCATGGCGGCGTCGTCGGCCAGGCGGCCGATGGCGTTGTACACGATGGCCGAGGCAGCCACGATGTAGCAGTCATGGCCCAAGTAGGCCGGCAGGTTCCAGACGCCGGTCAATGAATGGATGGCCCGCCCCAGGGTGTCGGCCGCCATCGGAGACATCAGGGCGACGGCCGCGGCCTGGAGTGCGATGTTGAGAGTCGCCGCCACTTCCCAGCGGCAGGACCAGGTGACGCGACGGATCCACAAACTCCACGCCATACAGGCGAGAGTGATCGTGATGAGAAATGTGAGAGCCATGGTGGAAGCCTTCTGGAAGCTCTTGTCAGCGCTGCTAGCCGCTCAGATTCTACTGATCAGAGCGGCGGTGCATCAGCACGTCGCGTCATTTCCGACAACTTTGTGGCGCGTTTGGGTACCGCCGGCGCCGCTGTGGCAACCGCGAGCGGCGCCGACTGGACGTAGTTGACGACTTCGTCGTGGCTCATCAAGCCGAACCGGACCTGCAGATCGGGGTAGCTCAACCGGAAGTGATCGGCCACCAGCCGCAGCTCCTCCGCGTTTGGGTAGTCGGCCTCTTTGATTCGCCGGTAGTACGTGCTGCTCGAGGTACCGAGCGCACCGTAGATCTCCCTCGCTTCGACGTCGCCGTCGAAGATGTAGTCGAGCAGCGCTTTGAGCTGTCTGCCGTTCTGGTCTGTTCGGGGCACTCTGTCACGATAGACCCTTCCCCCCTTTGGTTGCTAGCAACTATTTTCGCGACACATAAGCCGTAATTGACATGGGCGTCACAGTTTCGGGAGCTATGTCCCAAATTTGGGAATCGTGTTGTAGTGTGCATCACATGACTCTTGCGTACGCCGGTGAGATCGACCCCGTTCTCCCTTCTGCTGCTGCGGCGATGGTCCACGTCGCCGACTATGAGTTCGGCGGCGTCGACACCGCCGGTGCTGCGGTCGACATGCGACGGCTCGAAGCCCCGCTGTCGCCGGTGATCGCCGCCGAGCTCGAGGGTGGTGCCGAATACCTGGGAGTCGACGCCGAGGTGTTGCTGATCGGTGCGCTCGGCCGCGCCATCGAACGGGTGATCGGACCCGGGCGGGCCGCGGTCGACGTGGCCGCAGCTAAGGAACGCTCCGGCGGTGGGCTGGCGGTGCTTCGCCGACTCGAGGTCGACTGCGTCCCGGCGTCCGACGTGCACGCCACCGAGATGGTGCGGTCGGTGCGCAGTGCGCTGGCCGCGGCCACCGCAAACCCGACCGACGTTGCCGACGTTTTGTTCAGTTACGGCATGTCCGCGATCGACGGCGACCACCCGGGTCCGGCGCACACCCTCGAGGTCCGGGCATTCCGCGCTGACGACGTGCTGCACGTCGACTGGTGGTACGCCCGGCACCAGTTCGAGCCCTACACCGTGGAGGAACTCGCCGAGCAGTTCGCCTACGCCGTGATCGAGCTCGCCTCGGAGGCCATGCCGGTCTCCGAGTAATCGGTGGTGACCCGCGCCCGTTAGAATCGCTGCATCCGCATTGATCCGGCCATCACCGGGGAGCATTCGGAAGAACGGCCGCGGTGGCCCCGATTGCCGCTGCTCAGTAGAACCGAACGGGTAGGCCCGTCATCGCCGTCAGTTGAGCGGCGCACGCGCCGGACCTCCGGGTCTGGTTGTGCGCAAGCGGGGTGGTACCGCGGCGCTCGCGTCCAGACGCGAGATCGTCGTCCCCGTGCCTGGAACTGAGCACCTGTTTGGTGCTGACGGCACTGGAGACCCCTGACGTGAGCGCGTACCCCAAGACCGCCAGTGGCACACCGAACTTCCCCGACCTCGAGACCGAGGTCCTGGAGTTCTGGGCCCGCGACGACACTTTTCGCGCCAGCATCGCCCGCCGCGACGGCGCCCCCGAATACGTCTTCTACGACGGTCCGCCGTTCGCGAACGGTCTGCCGCACTACGGCCACCTCCTGACCGGCTACGTCAAGGACATCGTGCCCCGCTACCGCACCATGCGTGGCTTCAAGGTCGAGCGCCGGTTCGGCTGGGACACCCACGGCCTGCCCGCCGAGCTCGAGGTACAGCGCCAGCTCGGCATCTCCGACAAGGCGCAGATCGAGGCCATGGGCATCGGCGCGTTCAACGACGCCTGCCGGGCCTCGGTCATGAAGTACTCGAACGAGTGGCAGGCATACGTCACGCGCCAGGCGCGCTGGGTCGACTTCGACAACGATTACAAGACCCTGGACCTGACGTTCATGGAGTCGGTCATCTGGGCGTTCAAGCAGTTGTGGGACAAGGGCCTGGCCTATGAGGGCAACCGGGTGCTGCCGTATTGCTGGAACGACGAGACCCCGCTGTCCAACCACGAGCTGCGGATGGACGACGACGTCTACCAGAGCCGGCAGGACCCGGCGCTGACCGTGGGCTTCCTGGCGACCGACGGTCCCGTCGCCGGCGCGCGGCTGCTGGTCTGGACCACCACGCCCTGGACGCTGCCGTCCAACCAGGCCGTCGCGGTCAATCCCGAGGTGACGTACGTGCAGGTGGTGGGTCCCGACGAGCAGAACTACGTCCTGGCCGAGCCCCGGCTGGCCGCCTATGCCCGCGAGTTCGGTGAGGAGCCCGTGGTCGTGGGCAGCTACCTCGGCGCCGAACTGCTGGGCACGCACTACCTGCCGCCGTTCGCGTTCTTCGTCGACCGAGGTCAGGGCAGCACCGAATCGAACCCGGCATTTCAGGTGCTGCAGGGCGACTTCGTGACCACCGAGGACGGCACCGGCATCGTCCACATGGCGCCGGCGTACGGCGAGGACGACAAGGCCGCCTGTGACGCCGCCGGGATCGTCGCGGTCACCCCGGTGGACTCGACCGGCCGCTTCGACTCGACCGTGCCGGACTACCAGGGGCAGCAGGTCTTCGAGGCCAACCCGCAGATCATCAAGGACCTGAAGAACGGCAGCGGCCCGGCCGCGGTCAACGCTCCGGTGCTGCTGCGGCACGAGACCTACGAACACTCGTACCCGCACTGCTGGCGGTGCCGCAACCCGCTGATCTACCGCGCGGTGTCCTCGTGGTTCGTCAAGGTCACCGAGTTCCGTGACCGCATGGTCGAGCTCAACCAGCAGATCACCTGGTACCCCGAGCATGTGAAGGACGGCCAGTTCGGCAAGTGGCTGTCTAACGCGCGCGACTGGTCGATCTCGCGAAACCGCTACTGGGGCAGCCCGATTCCGGTGTGGAAGTCCGACGACCCGGCCTATCCCCGCGTCGACGTCTACGGCAGCCTGGATGAGCTCCAGCGTGATTTTGGCGTCCGGCCGGACAACTTGCACCGGCCCTACATCGACGAGCTGACCCGGCCCAATCCCGACGACCCGACCGGCAAGTCGACGATGCGCCGCATCGAGGACGTGTTCGACGTCTGGTTCGACTCGGGCTCGATGCCCTACGCGCAGGTGCACTACCCGTTCGAGAACCGCGATTGGTTCGATGGCGGCAGCGGTGAAATTGCCCATTTCCCGGGCGATTTCATCGTCGAGTACATCGGCCAGACACGCGGCTGGTTCTACACCATGCACGTGCTGGCGACCGCGCTGTTCGACCGTCCGGCCTTCAAAACCTGTGTGGCCCATGGCATCGTGCTCGGCAACGACGGCCAGAAGATGAGCAAGTCGCTGCGCAACTACCCGGACGTGTCCGAGGTGTTCGACCGCGACGGGTCCGATGCCATGCGCTGGTTCCTGATGGCATCGCCGATCCTGCGGGGCGGCAACCTGATCGTCACCGAGCAGGGCATCCGCGACGGCGTCCGGCAGGTGCTGCTGCCGGTGTGGAACGCGTACTCCTTCCTGGCCCTCTACGCGCCCAAAAAGGGCACATGGCGCACGGATTCACCGCACGTGCTCGACCGCTACATCCTGGCCAAGCTCGCCGACCTGCGCGACACGCTGACGGAGTCGCTCGATGCCTGCGATATCTCGGGCGCGTGCGAGCAGTTACGTCAGTTCGCCGAGGCCCTCACCAATTGGTATGTGCGACGGTCGCGTTCACGGTTCTGGGAGGAGGACGCCGACGCCATCGACACGCTGCACACCGTCCTGGAGGTGACCTGCCGGCTGGCTGCACCGCTGCTGCCGCTGGCCACCGAGGTGATCTGGCGTGGCCTGACCGACGAGCGCTCGGTCCACCTCACCGACTGGCCGGAAGCCGGTGTCGTCCCCGCCGACCCGGAGCTGGTCGCCGCCATGGACCGGGTGCGCGAGGTGTGCTCGGCGGGCTCGTCGCTGCGTAAGGCCAAAAAACTGCGAGTGCGCCTGCCGTTGCCGAAACTGACTGTGGCCGTGGATAACCCGGAGGCGCTGCGGCCGTTCGTCGATCTGATTGCCGACGAGCTCAACGTCAAGGCCGTTGAGCTCACCGACGACATCGACGCCTACGGCAAGTTCGAGCTGACCGTCAACGCCCGGGTGGCGGGCCCGCGCATCGGCAAGGATGTGCAGGCCGCGATCAAGGCGGTCAAGGCCGGCGAAGGTGTCGTCAACCCCGACGGCACGTTGACCGCGGGGCCCGCGGTCCTTCTTCCCACCGAGTACAGCTCGAAACTCGTTGCCGCGGAACCGGAGTTCACCGCAGCGTTGCCGGAGGGCGCAGGCCTGGTGGTGCTCGACGCCACCGTGACGCCCGAGCTGGAGGCCGAAGGCTGGGCCAAGGACCGCATCCGCGAACTGCAGGACCTGCGCAAGGCCACCGGGCTCGAGGTGTCGGACCGGATCACCGTGACGTTCGCGGTGCCGGCCGACAAACAGGCGTGGGCGACGGCGCATGCCGACCTGATCGCCGGCGAGATCCTGGCCACCGACTTCACCGTCGTGGTTGCCACGGACCTGGCCGACGGTGCCGATGTCGGCGACGGTGTGCGAGCCGTCATCGCGAAAGCGTGAGCGTCACCAACGTTTTTCGGTGACCGGCTGGTCACCGGCAGGCACCTGACTGCTCGAGCGCAGTCGTCTGCCGGTGACCACCATCCACGCGAGGGTGGCCATCGCCGCGGCGATGTAGGCCAGCCCGGCCCAGGCCAGGTACCACGGCCGGCTGATCTGCCAGAGGCTCGGTTCGGCCATGGCCAAGATGCTGGGGACGCTGACGAACGTCACGGCGATCCAGCCCCAGCCGAGGACCCGTGCGCCGGGTTCGTCCCGCCACGGCCCGCGCAACAGCCACATGATCAGCGGTGCGACCCACACCCAGTGGTGCACCCAGGAGATCGGTGACACCAGAAGGCCGAACAGTTGGACGACCAGGAGTGAGCCGAGCCGATCGCGCGCACCTGACCGGTTGCCCATCACCCACCAGGCCAGCCCGGCCAGCACTGCGGTCCCGAGAATCGCGATGAGGACCAGGGTGCCTTCCCCGGCGTCGTGGCCCACGATCCGCGAGATGCCGCCCCGCCACGACTGATTCAGAGCGATGCCGATCGGGTTGACGCTGGTATCGCCCATCACCTCGGTGAAGTAGTGCCGCACCTGATCGCGCACGACCAGCCACGACAGCGCGACCGTCGCGAAGAATACGATCGCGGAGAACGCCGCGGCGGCCCAGCGTCGTAGCCCGATGAAGTACAGCCCGGTGACGGCCGGTGTCAGCTTCACCCCGGCGGCCAGGCCGACCAGCAAGCCGGAGACCCACCACCGGCTGCTGTAGGCCGCGTACAAGACCGCCAGCGTCAGGAAGACTCCGACCTGCCCGAGGTTGATGCTGACCCGCGCCGGCTCGAGCCAGATCAGCGCGGCGGTCCACAGCATCGCCGCCCGCACGTCACCGGTGCCCAGCATGTGTTGGGTGATCCGGACGATGGCGTACATCGCGGCGATCATGGCGATCTGCCACAGCAGCCCGACGGCTGCGAAGGGCAGAAAATGTAACGGGTAGAAGAGGATTGCCGCGAAAGGCGGGTAGACGAACGGCAGCGGCTGGGTGGGGGACTGATCCGAGTAGGCGAACGTGTACAACGTGCCGGGGTGCTCCAGCGCGGCGCCGCCGAGCACGTAGACATGGAAGTCCACCAGGTTGGGCTGGCTGGGAATGGTCAGCGCCAGTAGGACGACCGCGCTCACCGCCAGCAGCGCGGGTGCCGACCGGTGCAGTCGCTCAGTCCCGATCGGTGACTTCACCACGACGCCCTGTCCTGACGATCCAGACCATGGTCGCCAGGGCCGCGAAGATGTACACCATCTCACTCCAGGCCAGGTACCAGGGGCGGCTGATCTGCCAGATGTTCGGCTGCGCGAACGACAACACACTCGGCACGCTGAGCACCATGAGTGCCACCCAGCCCCAGCCCAGGAACCGCGCGCCCGGCCGCTCGTGCCAGGGCCCGTACAGCAGCCAGATCATCAGCGGTAGCACCCACACCCAGTGATGTGTCCAGGACACCGGTTCGGCCAGCAACCCGAACAGTTGCACCACCAGCAGCGACCCGAGTCGATCGCGCTCGCCGCCGAGTGCTCGGAACGCCAGCACCGCGAGCACCCCCGTGACCACGATCGCACCGATCACCAAGGGCGACATGCCGATGTCATGACCCACGATTCGGGACAACCCGCCTTGCCAGGACTGGTTCCACGCAGAGCCCACGGGCAGCGACTTGCCGGCCTCGGCCATCTGGTGCGGGAAGTAGCGCCGGGTCTCGTCGGGCAAGAACAGATACCCCACTCCGACGGTCCCGAAGAACACCACGGCGGAGAACAGCGCAGCGCCCCAGCGCCGAACGCCGACGAAGTAAAAACCGGTGATCGCGGGCGTCAGCTTGATGCCGGCGCCCACGCCGATCAGCAAGCCGGACAGCCACCATCGTGAGTCATATGCGGCGTACAGCACGGCGAGCATCAGGAAGATGCCGATCTGCCCCGACTGGATGCTGCTGCTCGGCGCCTCCATCCAGAGCGCCCCCGCAGTCCACAGCATCGCCGTGCGCTGGCTGCCACCGCCGATGAACTTCTGGCTGAGTCTGACCGTGCCGTAGACGGCCGCGATCAAGGCGACCTGCCAGGCGAAGGCGATCACCCCGAACGGCGCTAAATGCAAGGGCGCGAACACTATTGCGGCGAATGGTGGATAGGTGAACGGTAGGTGTTCGCCCTTGGTCGGGTCGATGTAGAAGAAGTCGTACAACGCACCCGAGTGCGAGATCGCGGAGCCGCCCAGAACGTACACCCGAAGATCGAAGAAGGCGTCGCCCTTGACCAGGTAGTAGCCCATCGTCGAGGCCACTCGCAGGGTTGCGCTGACGGCGAGGATCAGCGGAGCCAGCGCTTGCCAACGGGACAAGCCCGGACGCGATATGGAGGTAGGTCCGGCGGTCACCGGCCGACTATATCGGTCGGGTATCCGGTCGTCCGTGTGAAAGTGCTGGCGCCCAGCTTGATCCGCGTGCCCAACCCCATCAGCGCCCGACGGTGGCTGCACACAGCACAGTCCTGATTCTCAGGCAACTCAAAGGGGCCGCACAGCGAAATGATGGGGCCCAGCTACGAAAACACGCTTGTGAACACTAGATAGAGGCCCAAGAACGTCAACGCGGTCGCCACGACCCAGATGCGCCGCGCCCGTAGCCAATTCGGTACGTGCGCCAGATACTGCTGCGTCTTGGCGGGCGCTATCAAGTAGCACAGCAAAGGGATTTCGGCGAACGCGAACGACACGACGGCATACACCACGACCGCGGCAACCTGGGTGGACTTGCACTCACCGGACGCGAGGATCACGCCGAGTGCGCCGACCAGTTCGACATGCGGGCCGGGACCGGCCCATAGCCCGGCCAGAAACGACACCCACAGTGACTGACTCCGCATCAGCCGACGTGCCCAGCTCGTCAGCCGCGCCGTCAGAGACGTTGCCGACTCCGGCGCCGCCGGTTCGATCTCCGCTTCGGTTTCCCCGGCTGAACTGGCGCCCGCCGCGGGCACCGGGGCCTTCGTCGCGGCCCGGAACAGCAGTGCGACCGCGACCAGTAGCACCAGGGCGCCGATCACCAGTTTGGCGTCCCCCGGATCGATCGAGGTGGTCGACGAGTTCATGTCGGCGACGAGGCGCTTCGTGGTGCCGTGTAAGAGGTAGACGGCACTGAGGCCCACCACCAGGCTCGAGGTGAGACCGCCGAGGCAGAACACGAACAGGGCAGGGATGGGGCGGTTGCGCATCACGACGAAAACCGCCACCCCGAGTCGGACTGGATCCCACATCGCCATGACGGCGAACATCACTACGGTGGCCCACACAGGTTGGGACGCTACTGGTGGTCGCTGGCAACCCGCGCGCGGTGTCCCGCGAACGCCACCACATCGCCGGGCTTCAGTTGCCGACCGCGGCGGGTCTCGGCCTCGCCGTTGACCTCGACCATGCCCTCGGCGATAACCGCCTTGGCGTCGGCACCGCTGTCGATCAGCGAGGCCAGTTTGAGGAACTGGCCCAGCCGGATCGACTCGTCGCGGATCGGCACGTCATTCATGTTCAGAAGGGTAGCCACCCGTCCGGGCCTACTATCTGGCACTGTGGATCGCTGGGTCATACATCTCGATATGGACGCCTTCTTCGCGTCCGTCGAGCAGTTGACCCGGCCCACACTGCGGGACCGTCCGGTGCTGGTCGGCGGGCTCGGCGGCCGTGGGGTGGTGGCGGGCGCGAGTTACCAGGCGCGCAAGTTCGGCGCCCGCTCGGCGATGCCGATGCACCAGGCACGCCGGTTGGTCGGCGCCGCGGCCGTGGTGCTGCCGCCGCGCGGCGCGGTGTACTCGGTGGCCAGTCGACGCGCGTTGGATGCGGTGCGCGCCGTGGTGCCCGTGCTCGAGCAGCTGTCGTTCGACGAGGCGTTCGGCGAGCCCGCCGAGCTGGTCGGCGCTGACCTTGATATGGCTCGGCAGTTCTGCGAGGACCTGCGGGCCGCGGTGCGCGCCGAGACCGGCTTGGTGGCCTCGGTCGGTGCGGGTTCGGGCAAGCAGGTCGCCAAGATCGCGTCGGGGCTGGCCAAACCCGACGGGGTCCGGATCATCGGCGGTGACGAGCAGGGACCGCTCCTGGAAGCGTTGCCGGTGCGCCGGCTGTGGGGGATCGGACCCGTCGCCGAGGAGAAACTGCACCGGCTGGGTATCGAGACCGTAGGCGCACTGGCCGCGCTCACCGATGCCGAAGCCGCCGACGTCCTCGGCGGCACCGTCGGCCCGGCGCTGCACCGGCTGGCCCGCGGCATCGACGACCGGCCGGTGGTCGAGCGCGCCGAGGCCAAACAGATCAGCGCCGAGTCCACGTTCCAGGTCGACCTGACCACCCTGGATCAGCTGCGCGAGAATATCGGGCCCATCGTCGAGCACGCACACCGGCGGCTGCAGCGTGATGGTCGCGGCGCGCGCACCGTGACGGTCAAACTGAAGAAGTCCGACATGAGTACGCTGACCCGCTCGGCCACGCTGCCGTACGCGACCACCGACCCGTCGACGTTGACGGCAACGGCCCGCAGGCTGCTGCTCGACCCCATCGAGATCGGCCCGATTCGCCTTGTGGGCGTCGGGTTTTCCGGTCTGACCGATGCCCGGCAGGAATCGTTGTTCCCGGAACTCGAGATGGTGGACGGCTCCGACGTCGCGACGTCGGCCGGTCAGGCCGGCCCGGTGAGTGCCCCGCCGGCCGAATCCCCGTGGCGCATCGGGGATGACGTGCAGCATCCGGATCACGGGCACGGCTGGGTGCAGGGAGCCGGGCACGGTGTCATGACGGTGCGCTTCGAAACCCGGGCCAGCGGGCCCGGCGTGGCCCGCACCGTCGCGGCCGACGATCCGCAGATCACCCGTGCCGACCCGATCGACAGCCTCGACTGGCAGGAGTACCTGGCGCAGTTGCCGGCGGACGACAGCGTGGATTAGCCGCGGTGCGGTGGAATACCGCGCGGCGCACCGGCGGGTGTGCTCCGATGCCGCGCGTTGTCCGCCCAGTGGGACGGTTCGGCTAAGCCCACTCGGCGAACAGCTCGGCAGCGGGCGTCCCGGCGGCCAGCGCCGCCATCAGCAACACCCGGGCCTGAGCGGCCCGCAGCCCGCCCGCCGATACGGCGCCGGCATCCAGCAATGCCCGGCCCGGGCCGTAGCCCGACGTGACGCGGGTACCGGGCACCCGCGTCGCAATAGCTACGGCGACACCGTCGGCGCACAGTCGCTGCACGCCGGTGCGCACCTTGGACCCCGCATTGCCCGAGCCGAGTGACTCGAGGACGATGCCGCCGGCGCCGGCGGCGGCAAAGGCATCCATGGCCAGTGCGTCGCTACCGGCATAGGCGGCGACGATGTCGACGCGCGGCGCCGATGCCGCTGTCAGTGCACCGAGCAGTGGCCGTCGTTTGACGGCGTCGGGAACGAACGAGCCGTCCCTGATCGACCCGACGGCGGTGCCGACCAAACCGTGGCCGGCTTTCGTCATGCCCAGTGGTTGCCACACCCGGCCGGCCATGCTGACCAGCACGCCGAGGTCGCGCGCGGACGGACTGGCGGCGACGGTGATCGCGTCCCGCAGGTTGGCGGGACCGTCGGCGTCGGGTGCGTCGCTGCTGCGCATGGCGCCGGTCAGCACGACTGGCACCGTGCCGGAGTACGTGATGTCGAGCCAGAGTGCGGTTTCTTCCATGGTGTCGGTGCCGTGGGTGATGACGATTCCATCGGCATCTCCGGCCGCCAGTACTGCAGCCCCGATCCGGTCCCAGTCGGTCGGGGTCAGCTCGGAGCTGTCGACGGACATGAGGTCCACGGCGTCGACCTGGACGCCGGTGCCGAGGCCGCCCACCAGGTCGGTGGCGCTGCGCGTCGGCCGGGCTATTCCATCTTGGCCGGTACTGGTTGCGATGGTGCCTCCGGTGGCGATCACGACGACGCGAGTCATGGGCGAGATTGTTCCTCACGACGTCTTTGGGATGATGGGGGCGTGACTGATGAATCCACGGAGCCGGAGGCGACCGAGTTCGCGGAGCCGGAGGCGACCGCGCTGGCGGAGCCGCAGGCGACCGCCAACACCGGACCTGCGGTGACCGCGCAGCCCCGGACCCAGCCCGCCCCGCGGCGGCTGCGGCTGCTGCTGGTGGTGGCGGCGGTGGTGCTGGGCCTGGATGTGGTGACCAAGGTGCTGGCGGTGAAGCTGCTGGTGCCCGGTCAGCCGGTCGAGATCATCGGCGACACCATCACCTGGACATTGGTCCGCAACTCCGGTGCGGCCTTTTCGATGGCCACCGGTTACACCTGGGTGCTGACGTTGATCGCCACCGGTGTCGTGGTGGGCATCATCTGGATGGGGCGGCGCCTGGTTTCGTTGTGGTGGGCGCTCGGCCTGGGGATGATCCTCGGCGGCGCGGTGGGCAATCTGATGGACCGGTTCTTCCGCTCCCCGGGGCCGTTGCGCGGGCACGTGGTGGATTTCTTTTCCGTCGGCTGGTGGCCGGTGTTCAACGTTGCCGATTCGGCGGTGGTGTGCGGGGCAGCGTTGTTGGTCGGGCTGTCCATGTTCGGCTTCGATTTCGACACCGACGGCAAGCGCCCGCCGGAGGGATCGGCCGATACCGCGGAAGCGGTTGTCGAACAACATGATTCGGCCGCTTCGCAGGCGGCGGAGCCGCACACCGAGGCAGAGTCGGGGCCGGCCACCGCGGCCGTCGACGAGGCCGAAACGGGCCGATGAGTAGCCGTTCGATGCCGGTCCCCGAAGGACTGGCCGGGATGCGGGTGGATGCGGGTCTGGCTCGTCTGCTCGGGTTGTCGCGGACCGCGGTCGCCACGATCGCCGAAGACGGCGGGGTCGATATCGACGGCGCGCCGGCAGCCAAGTCGGACAAGTTGGTCGCGGGCTCGTGGCTCGAGGTCCGGCTGCCGGAGGCGCCGGCGCCGGTGGAGAACACGCCGCAGGAGATCGAGGGCATGGCGATCCTCTACTCCGACGCCGACATCGTGGCGGTGGACAAGCCGGCCGGCGTGGCCGCGCACGCCTCGGTGGGCTGGACCGGCCCGACGGTCCTCGGCGGGCTGGCCGCCGCGGGCTTCCGGATCAGCACCTCGGGTATCCACGAGCGGCAGGGCATCGTGCATCGGCTGGACGTGGGGACCTCCGGCGTCATGGTGGTGGCGCTGTCCGAGCGCGCGTACACCGTGCTCAAGCGGGCGTTCAAACACCGCACGGTCGACAAGCGGTACCACGCATTGGTGCAGGGCCACCCGGATCCGTCCAGCGGCACCATCGACGCGCCCATCGGCCGCAGCCGCGGCAATGACTGGAAGTTCGCCGTCACCGAGGGCGGCCGGCACAGCGTCACGCACTACGACACCGTCGAGGCGTTCGTCGCGGCAAGCCTGCTCGACGTGCACCTGGAGACCGGCCGCACCCATCAGATTCGGGTGCACTTCTCGGCACTGCACCACCCGTGTTGCGGGGACCTTACCTACGGGGCAGATCCGACGTTGGCGAAAAAGCTCGGGCTCCAGCGGCAGTGGCTGCATGCGCGTTCGTTGGGCTTCGCGCACCCGGCTGACGGCCGGTGGATCGAGATCACCAGTGAGTACCCGCCGGAATTGCAGCACGCACTGGACGTGTTGCATCGCCAGTGACCACTACCGCGACGGCCACGTCGAATCAGAACCGGGGACTGCTTCTCGGGCTCGGCGCCTACGGATCGTGGGGTCTGTTTCCCGCATTCTTTCCGCTGCTCAAGCCGGCCAGTGCGTTCGAGGTGCTGGCCCATCGCATTGTGTGGACCGTCTTGCTGATGTTCGCGGTACTGGCCGTCGGCCGCCGCCTGGGTGACCTGCGTCGGCTCACGGGCCGCACCTGGGGACTACTGGTGTGCGCCTCGGCCCTGATCTCGCTGAACTGGGGCATCTACATCTACGCGGTCAGCAACGGCCACGTGGTCGACGCTGCGCTGGGCTATTTCATCAACCCGCTGGTGAGTGTGGCGCTCGGCGTCGCGCTGTTCGGTGAGCGGTTGGGGCGCGCGCAGGCGGCGGCTCTGGCCATCGCCGTGGCCGCGGTGATCGTGCTGGCGGTGCAGACCGGTGAGATCCCGGTGATCGGTCTCGGCGTGGCGATTTCGTTCGGGCTGTACGGCGCGGTCAAGAAGGTCGTTCGCGCCGACCCGCGGGTCAGTGTCGGCGTCGAGGCCGGGGTGGCCGCCCCGTTCGCGCTGGCCTATCTCATCGCCCTCACCGTTGCCGGGCAGGCGACGGTGCCATCCCTGGGTCCCGGCCATACCGTCCTGATGATGCTGTGCGGCCCGGTGACGGCGCTGCCGTTGTTGATGTTCGCCGGAGCGGCGCAACGGCTCCCGCTGGTCACCATGGGTTTGTTGCAGTATCTGACTCCGGCGTTGCAGATGGCGTGGGGGGTATTCGTCGGTCACGAGCCCATGCCGGCAGGGCGGTGGGCCGGCTTCGTGCTGATCTGGCTCGCCCTGGTCGTGTTCACCGGCGACGCGGTGTGGCGCAGCCGGTCGGGCGCAAGGGTCAGTGTGTCCGTCTGAAGATGTAGAAGTCTGCGAAGCTGGTGTTGTCCGGGTCCTTCTTCGAGTACGGATAAGCATTCGGGATTCGGTCGGTGAGGACGAAATCGGCTCGGTTGGCCTCGACCCACCGGGTGAACTCTCGGTGCCGGACGTGCGGTGCTGACCACGCCTTGTCTTCATTGCTCGCGTAAGCGATGACGAACTTGATACCGGCATCGAACAGCCGGTGCATGTATGCGTCGAATACGTCGTCTTCCACCAAGTGGTAGATCACATCAAGCGACAATGCGAGGTCGGCTTTGTCCGCGTCGGTTACTTCACTGGTGTGAAGAAATGACATCGAGCGGTCGGCACTGAATTTGTGGCGCGTTGCTTCGATGACAGTTTGGGAGACGTCGACGCCAACGTACGAAGGGTACCGTGCCAGGGCCAATTGAGCCCCATCGCCCGATCCGAATTCGATGACACTCTCGATATTGTTGGCCGCGACAAAGTCGTTGAGAACATCGGCTTTGAACTCCGCGAGCCGGTTGTACGACCCGGCACCCGAATTTCCCCCACGTCGATAACGCTTTTCCCAATAATTGCGCGAGTTATCGAATTCCGAAGGCTTCAGCAGCTTTCGCAGCGCATTCTGAAACCGATGGACCCGATCATCCACCGACCGCACACCTTTTTCCATGGCCTGTATTTCTTCTCGCAATTCGATTCGCGTCGGGATGGTCCGACAGGGTTGTGTCGGAGACGGGTCAGTTGTCGGCGGTGGCGGGGCGGCTGTTTCCGGACAGCCACGCCCGCCGGGTCTGTTCGGAGATGGCGTCGTTGGCGGTCCCGCGACTGTCCCAAAGCCCCCCGTTGGACACCGTGACTCTGGGCCACCAGTAGGCGGCGGCATCGCGGACCTGACGGATCGGAGTTCCGGTCGCTACGGCGGCGTAGTGCAGCCAGTAATCGTCCGCCAGGGGACACACCGCGGCGAACTTGTCGCCGCGGTCTCGGAGTGTGCAGAGCAGTTCCGGGGGATAGGCGACGCCGGATACGCCGGTCGCAAAGACGGTTTCGGACGCCTCGGTCGTGGTGCACAGCGGCCAGGCGCTGTAGGGCGCTGCCGACCGGATGCGGGCGCGGAACGCCGTCACCTCGCCAGGCCGGTGGGCCTCGAGAAGCTCGGCCAGCCAAGTGGCCGGGTAGTAGACGTCGTCGTCTGCGGTAACGAGGACGCGTTCGGATTCGTCGTGCAGTACCTCGTTGACATACGGAAAGTACTTCTTGTGCGGGCCGTAATCGCGGCAGTGCCGGATCTCCAGCCCACGCGCCAGCAACCGCCG
The DNA here is from genome assembly GCF_010730955.1 of Mycolicibacterium aubagnense. NCBI lineage: Bacteria > Bacillati > Actinomycetota > Actinomycetes > Mycobacteriales > Mycobacteriaceae > Mycobacterium > Mycolicibacterium aubagnense. The sequence goes on from NZ_AP022577.1 coordinate 412,568, forward strand.
CAGGGGGGCTGGTGGGTCGTTGACCACGGTGTCGTCATCAAGCCACAGGATCAGGCGGTGCGGCTTGACGGTACCCAGCCCAATGGTCTCGATTGTTTGCCAAACTGACGAAATTCGTTTGCCGTAGCTGGTCAGTGAGACATTTGCGTCTCCGTCGCCGATTACCAGATCTGTCGAATTGCGATTAAGTAGTCGAAGCCGTGGGCTCAGTAGGACGAATTCAGCCCAGGTCAAAACCCAGTCGACTGGAGTCTTCGGATTGATACCGGTGTTGTGCATGGCCCTCCCCGGACCTCTCCCATAGGCGTGTCGGTCGGTGTAATCCCAGGCTGGGGGCTCTGTGCTGTGAATACGGAGCTGGCGCAGGAATTGTTTTGATGCGGCATTTGGGACCCTAACGCGAGTGTAGATTTTTTGCAGTCAACCGAGGTCGAATAGTGGCGTGGGGAACCCCGAGCCGTGCGCGCCGAGACCTGTCGCAGGTATGGGTCTGGACTTGTATTACTTACCCACCGTCCTGTGTGCGGATCTCGTGGATGAGGTTTGCTGGCCCGGTACTGGGCAACGTGTCGGCAGTCACTGAGGGTAGCCACAGCTATGTTGTGTGATGTACTAAGAGATGACCGCCCAGCTTCTCCACAGCAAGCGGGTAGCAAGTGGCCAGGAAAGATCGTTCACGGTTTGGACGGTTGCTGTAAATGTTCCCGTGCTACGGGCGTCGCGAAGCGGTGTGGGATTTGCTGGGACATAATCGACGGATTGCCTCCCCTCGGGTGGCCCGAACTGCAAGAACGTGGAGTGCAGCTAGATGCGATTGAGCGTGATTGGAACGGGCTATCTGGGCGCCGTTCACGCCGCTTGTATGGCTCATTTCGGGCATGAGGTCGTCGCGTACGACACCGATGCGTCGAAGATCGCCGCATTGTCGGCCGGTACCTCGCCGTTCTATGAGCCGGGTTTCGACGACCTGCTGGCGACGGTGCTCGCCACCGGACGGTTGCGCTTCACCCAGTCGGCACAGGAAGCGGTGTCCGGCGCCGCGGTGCACTTCGTCTGTGTCGGGACCCCGCAGTTGGCCGGCTCCGACGCCGCCAACATCGAGTACGTTGACAGCGCCTTCCGTGCAGTCGTCGCCAATGCCGACTGCGAGGGACTGATCGTCGGCAAGTCCACCGTGCCGGTCGGTACGGCGCAGCGTCTCTCCGCTGAGGTGGCGATGACGTCGTCCGGACTCGAAGTCGCGTGGAATCCGGAGTTCCTTCGCGAGGGCAAGGCCATCGAGGACACCCTGCAGCCGGATCGTCTCGTGTTCGGTGTCACCTCCGAGTATGCGGAGAAGACGCTGCGGGAGGTGTACGGCGCCCTCCTCGATGCCGGCACGCCGTATCTGACGGCGGATCTTCCGACCTCGGAACTGGTCAAGGTAGCCGCCAATGCCTTTCTGGCAACCAAGATTTCGTTCATCAACGCCATGGCCGAGGTGTGCGAGATCGTCGATGCCGACGTCACGGTGCTCAGCCAGGCACTGGGGTACGACGATCGGATCGGCAAGCGATTCCTGAACGCGGGTCTGGGGTTCGGCGGCGGTTGCCTGCCCAAGGACATCCGTGCCTTCAGTGCCAGGGCCGGCGAGCTCGGTGCGTCGGACGCGCTGAGATTTCTGCACGAGGTCGACAAGATCAACCTGCGCCGGCGCGAAAAGGCCGTGTCCGTGGCGCGGGCGGTTGTCGGCGGGGAGTTCCTCGGCAAGAGCATCGCCGTCCTGGGGGCCGCCTTCAAGCCCAACAGTGACGATGTCCGCGATTCGCCGGCGCTGAACGTGGCCGCCGCCATGCATCTCAAGGGCGCCGATGTGCGCGTGCACGATCCGAAGGCGATCGAGAACGCCAAGGGACGGTTCCCGACGCTGGGCTACTTCGACAGCGCCGAAGACGCCTGCCGCAACGCGGATCTGATCGTGTTGGCGACCGAGTGGGACGAGTACATCAGCATCGACCCCGCGGCGTTCCGATCCGTCGTGAGGGAGCCGCGCCTGCTCGACACCCGGAACGTGATCGACCGGGAGAACTGGTCGCGAGGGGGGTGGCACGTGTACTCCCTCGGACGTGGCGGGTTGCACGTCTGATCCGCGGCTGCGCCGGTGCTCGATGAACGTGAGAAGGGGGATTGATCCATGCCGGGTCAGACGGTCGAGGTGATCATTCCGGTCCGTGACATGGGTGAGCACCTTCCGCGGCTGCTTCAGCCGTTGCTCGATCAGCTGTCCGACGGTGACCGGGTCACGGTCGTCGACGACGCATCCGGCGATGACACGGCAGCGGTCGGGCGGTCGCTGGGCGCGGGCGTCGTGACGCTGCCGAAAAGCCGGGGTCCGTACTACGCCCGCCAGGTCGCGGCCAGCCGGTCCGACGCCGACATCCTGCTCTTCATCGACGGCCGCTGCCGGCCGCTGCCCGGTCTGCTCGACGCGCATCGGATACTGCAGTCGCAACCGGGAGTTGTGTTGTCCTGTACCAACGTTCGCACCCTGTCGGGGCCGACCATCGCCGCCCGGATGGCTGCCATGATGCAGCCGTTCATGCTGCCCCGCGGCGGTGGGGCGATGAAGGCGGTCGTCGGGATGTTGCCGTCGCGGCCGGACTATTACCCGACCTGCAATCTCGGCATCGACAGGATTGCCTTCGAGAAGGTGGATGGGTTCCGGGCGATGCGCGGCGGAGGCGACCTCGATATCTGTTGGCGCATCCAGGACCAGTCGCTCGGCACCATCGCCACGGACACCCGGGTGCTGATGGAATGGGAGCCCCGGACGGAGATCCGGGATCTGGCCCGCCAGTGGAAGCGTTACGGCAACAGCAACGCGTACATCCGCTGGGCGCACCGCAATGACCTTGTCAGCAAGGGCATCCACGCGCCGGCGCGGCTATCCCTGACCCAGGCCTGGACGACGTTGCGTGCCGAGCTGCGGCGTCCGGTGCCGGAGCTGGCGGCGACCGCGATCCTCGGGATCGTGTTCCAGTACGGTTATTTCGCCGCGCAGCGCAAGCGCGCCGAGTTCGAGATGCCGGTGCATTTCGACGTGTCCGGGGACGACGATTCCGCCTAGGCGGAATCCGATCGGGGGCGGCTGATCCGAGGGCTGGGGTCAGCCGTCGACTTTGCCGCCCTCGACTGACGCGCGGTATCCGCGCAACATCACCGGCACGAACGCCGCGCTGATGGCAGCGGCCCACAACACCGTCAGCAGGATCGGCCACCACACCTCACCGCCCGTCGACAGTCCGCGCATGGCCGCCACAGCCGGGGCGATCGGCTGGTATTCCGCGAGCGGACGGAGCAACGCCGGCACTTTGTCGGCCGGGATGAGCGTGGCGAAGGCCAGACCCATGCAGAACGACTGGGTCCAGGTGAGGATGATCCGGCCCTGTGGTCGCAGGGCCAACGTGATCACGATGGTCGCAAAAACGACGACGATGATGACCGGAACCATCAGGTAGACCAGTAGGTCGATCCAGCCGCCGTCGAACCGGAAACCCATCGCGCAGCCCGTCGCCACGACGAATGCCGACGCCGCGAAGGTGCGTAGCGCCTCGGCCAGCAGCGCGCCGGTCAGCGGGGCCGTCCGGTGCACCGGCATGATCCACAGTCTGGTCAATAGGCCACTGTCGCGGTCGTACGGCACCGCCAGGCCGGCGCCGATGGCCCCGGACATCGCTCCGGCGAGTGTGCATACCGGGATCAGCACGTCCATGCCGCTGCTGCCGGTCAACCGAACCATCGATTTTCCGACCAGCAGCCCGTAGACGACCAGCAGCAAGGTCGGAAAGAGTAGCGCCTGCATGGGCACCATCGGGTATCGACGCCACTGTTTGAACAGCCGGCCCGCGAAGATCCAGCTTTCGGTGAGTAGCGAATGTTGGTGCTGGGTGGTCGAATTCACGATTCTCGCCCCTGAAGTCGAACGGCGATGGTGCCGAAAACGAGCAGCAGCCCGAGGCACCACGCGAGGCTGGTACCCAGATTGCTCGTCGCCACCTCGCCGCTGGTGAAGCCACGCAGCGTCTCGGTGATCTGGGAGATCGGCTGGTATTGCACGAAGGAATGCAGCCAGGTGGGGAATGCTTCGAGGGGTGCCAGCCCGGTCGACAACATGACGAGGAGCAACTGCGGGATCATCAGCAGCTGGCTGGCGACCTCGGTGCGTCCGGCCTTGCTGCCGGTGGCGTCCGCACCGAGGGACAACGCCAACGTCAGCGTCAGCGCCATCACGACAAACGCAGCGGTGTAGCCGAATCCGCAGGTCAGGCGAAAACCGAACAGGTAGGCGGCCAGAATCGATGCCACCAGCGCCAACACGCCACGGATCAGGCAGTAGGCCATCCGCGCCATGAGCGGCGCGTAGGGCGAGATGGGCAGCGTCCGCATCCGGGAGCCCAGTCCGCTGGCCTTTTCCCAGGCCGCGCGATCGGTGGTGGTGAGGGCGCCGAACAACATCGCCTGTACGACCACCGCGGGCAGGACGTACTGCTCGTAGCTCATCTGGCCGGTGGAGATGACGCCGCGCAGCAAGAACGTCAGGCCGATCAATGCCGAGACCGGCACCAGGACGGCGAAGGCCAGATCCAGTCGACCTCGCTCCAGGGTGCGAGCCGTCAGGAGGGCGAGCGCGTTCACTTCGAGGTGACCGGGCTGGTCAGGTGCAGGAACACCTCGTCGAGGGAGGGGCGACGCAGCGAGATGTCGATCAGCTCGACACCGATTTCGTCCATGCGGCGGAACACCTCGGTCAGCGTTGCCACGCCCTTGGGGGCGGGTACCGATACCGTGGTCGCGTCGCTGTCGACCTCGACGCCGTCGAAGTCCGAGAGTGCCGTTGCGATGCGCGGCAGGTCGTCCGGGTGGAGCGGCGTCATCTCGCAGTAGCTGGTCCCGGTCTGACGCTTGAGTTCATCGGCGGTGCCACTGGCGACGATCTGCCCGGCGTTGAGGATGACGATGGAATCGCTGAGGAGGTCAGCTTCTTCCAGGTACTGGGTCGTCAGCAGCACGGTGATGCCCTCGGCCTTCATCGAGGACACCAGATTCCAGACTTCGCGACGACTGCGCGGGTCCAGGCCGGTGGTCGGCTCATCGAGGAAAAGCACCTTCGGCTGAACCACAAGGGATACCGCAATATCAATGCGACGGCGCATACCGCCGGAATAACTGCTGACCTGTCGGTCGGCGGCGTGGCCCATGTCGAATTGCGAAATCAATTCGTCAGCTCGGCTGCGGGCTTCACCGCGCCGCAGGCCGCGCAGGCGCCCGAACAGCACCAAGTTCTCTCGACCGGTCAGCCGGGGATCAAGTGCTGCGTCCTGCCCGGTGACACCGATACTCTGACGCACCTTTGCGGGTTCGCGGGCCACGTCGTAGCCGGCGACAATCGCTTGTCCCGAAGTCGGTTTGAGCAATGTTGACAGAATTTTGACCGTTGTGGTCTTCCCGGCGCCGTTGTGTCCCAGCAACCCCAACACCGAGCCGGTGGGAACGGAAAAGCTCACGTCGCGGAGTGCGGGAACGGACCCGCCAAAAGTCTTGGCGACGTTGATGAGCTCGATCACGGATTCATACTCTTGCAGAGAGCCACAGTGCATTCAATTCCCATAGTGCCAGCCACGATGTGGACCACATCACTATGTGTCGCCGTTTGCCCGGAACCTCGAGACCGCAATCGGTTGCGGGATCTCTGCATTCGCGACAAATTTTCGGGCAAATGAATTGTGGGGCCCGCCGGTGCCGCAGAACGCGCCGCCGAGCAAGCGCCGAGCAAGGGCCGAGCGGGACGCCGTCTGTGCCGGTCACCGGACCGAATCGGCCGCTCCGGAGAGCGACGCGAGATAAGTTGGCTGGGCACTGCCGTGGTAGCGGTTGACCACGTTTCAGCTATGCCATAGAGTTTGCTGAATTCGTTAATATCCCTTTCCTGTGCGAGGACGTGGCATGGTGCAACTCGATGTTCTGCCAGTGAAGGCGACGCGCCGGAGGGGTCGCCCGGCAGGCACTGATTCGGCTCAGACCCGGGCCCGCATCCTGGGCGCCGCGCGCGAGGTGATCGCCGTCCGTGGCTACCATGCCACCACCATTCAGGCCATTGCCGAAATCGCCGAGTTGAGCCGTCCCACGCTGCACTACCACTTCCAGACGCGCGAGGACATTTACCACTGCCTGCTCAATGAGATCGCGACGACGATCGATCTCTGCATTGCCCGTGCGGGCGCGGAATCGACGCTTCCGTCCCAGATTTCGGTGCTCATCACCGAATTGCGCAATGCCGGTGTCCATGAACCGGAGAGCGTGGCGCTGTTGGTCAGTTCCTACCTCGAGGCCGACCGCCTGCCGGCCCCGCGGCGGGACGCGAAGGCTGCCGTCCGCAAATTCATGGACCGGGCGGTGCGGGACGCGGCGGCGCGTGGCGAACTGCCTGCCGGGACAGCTGTGGCCCCTGTGGCTGATCTGCTCTACACCATGGTATGGGGACTGGCGTTCTATGCCGGGCTCGTGGACGATCAAGACCGCGTCGAGGCGGTAACTAAGCAACTGCAACACGTGTTGCACATGGGGTTGCTGGTGGGTCCCGTGGCAATGGAGGTTGGGGCGACCGAGGACCGCGTACCGGTGGGCGTCGCGGCATCGTCGTAGTCCTTCCGGCGACACAGCGCCCGACACGCCGAGCCGTGTCGGTGGCCCGTCTTAGACTGGCAGCCCTATGAGCCAGTTCGTGCACCTCCACAATCACACCGAGTACTCGATGCTGGACGGTGCCGCGAAGGTCAAGCCCATGATCACCGAGGCGCTGCGGCTGGGTATGCCCGCCATCGGCATGACCGACCACGGAAACATGTTCGGCGCCAGCGAGTTCTACAACATCGCCACCAAAGAGGGCATCAAGCCGATCATCGGCATCGAGGCGTACATCGCGCCGGCGTCCCGCTTCAACACGAAGCGCGTCACCTGGGGTGACCCCAGCCAGAAGGGCGACGACGTCTCGGGTAGTGGCTCCTACACCCACATGACGATGGTCGCGGAGAACGCGACGGGCCTGCGGAACCTGTTCAAGCTGTCGTCGCTGGCTTCGTTCGAGGGACAGCTCGGCAAGTGGTCGCGCATGGATGCGGAGATCATCGCCGAGCATTCCGCGGGCATCATCGCCACCACCGGCTGCCCGTCGGGTGAGGTGCAGACCCGGCTGCGGCTCGGTCACGAGCAGGAGGCAATCGAGGCCGCCGCCAAGTGGCAGGACATCTTCGGGAAGGAGAATTTCTTCCTGGAGTTGATGGACCACGGCATCGAGATCGAGCGCCGGGTTCGTGCGGGCCTGCTGGATATCGGCAAGAAGCTGGGCATCCGGCCGTTGGCGACCAACGACTGCCACTACGTCACCCGGGAGGCGTCGCACAACCACGAGGCGCTGCTGTGTATCCAGACCGGTAAGACGCTGTCCGACCCCACGCGGTTCAAGTTCGACGGTGACGGCTACTACCTCAAGTCTGCGGCGGACATGCGCGCCATGTGGGACGACCAGGTGCCCGGTGCCTGTGACTCGACCCTGTTGATCGCCGAGCGGGTCGAGTCCTACGCCGACGTGTGGAAGTTCCACGACCGGATGCCGGTCTTCCCGGTACCCGAAGGAGAGACGCAGGCCACTTGGCTGCGTAAGGAGGTGCTGCGTGGCCTGGACCGGCGCTTCCCGGCCGGCCCGCCTCAGGAGTACCTCGACCGTGCAGATTACGAGATCAGCGTCATCGTGCAGATGGGCTTCCCTGCGTACTTTCTTGTCGTCGGTGACCTCATCAGCCATGCTCGCGAAGTCGGTATCTGGGTCGGCCCGGGCCGAGGTTCGGCAGCAGGTTCGCTGGTCGCATGGGCCATGGGCATCACCAATATCGACCCCATCCCGCACGGTCTGCTGTTCGAGCGCTTCCTCAATCCCGAGCGCGTGTCGATGCCCGATATCGATATCGACTTCGACGACCGTCGACGCGGCGAGATGGTGCGGTACGCCAGCGAGAAGTGGGGGAGCGACCGCGTCGCTCAGGTCATCACCTTCGGTACCATCAAAACCAAAGCGGCGCTGAAAGATTCGGCGCGTGTCCACTACGGGCAGCCGGGCTTCGCCATCGCCGACCGGATCACCAAGGCGCTGCCGCCGCCGATCATGGCCAAGGACATCTCGGTGGCGGGGATCACCGACCCCAACCACGAGCGGTACAAGGAAGCCGCCGAGGTCCGTGCGCTGATCGACACGGACCCCGACGTGCGTACCATCTACGAGACCGCACGGGGCCTCGAGGGCCTGGTCCGCAACGCGGGTGTGCATGCCTGCGCGGTGATCATGAGCTCCGAGCCGCTGATCGATGCGATCCCGATGTGGAAGCGCGCCCAGGACGGTGCCATCATCACCGGCTGGGACTATCCGTCGTGTGAGGCCATCGGCCTGTTGAAGATGGACTTCCTGGGCCTGCGCAACCTCACCGTCATCGGTGACGCGCTGGAGAACATCAAAGCCAACCGTGGCATCGATCTCGATCTCGATCACCTGGGTCTGGATGACCCGAAAACCTATGAGCTGTTGGCGCGCGGCGACACGCTCGGGGTGTTCCAGCTCGACGGGTCCGCAATGCGGGATCTGCTGAAACTGATGCGGCCGACCGGCTTTGAGGACATCGTGGCGGTTCTGGCGCTGTACCGGCCGGGTCCGATGGGTGTGGATGCGCACACCGACTACGCGAAGCGAAAGAACGGGCTCCAGGAGATCAAGCCCATCCACCCGGAGCTCGAAGAGCCGCTGCGTGACATTCTCTCTGAGACTTACGGTTTGATCGTTTACCAAGAACAGATCATGCACATCGCGCAGAAGGTGGCCGGCTACTCGCTCGGTCAAGCAGACCTGCTGCGCCGCGCGATGGGTAAGAAGAAGAAGGAAATCCTCGACGAGGCCTACGGCGGATTCGCCGACGGCATGAAGCAGAATGGCTTCTCGCAGGCGGCCATCACCGCGTTGTGGGACACGGTGCTCCCGTTCGCCGGCTACGCGTTCAACAAGTCGCATGCTGCCGGGTACGGCTTGGTGTCGTTCTGGACCGCCTACCTCAAGGCGAACTATCCGGCTGAGTACATGGCCGGTCTGCTGACGTCGGTCGGTGACGACAAGGACAAGGCCGCGGTGTACTTGGCTGATTGCCGCCGCTTGGGAATTACGGTGCTGCCGCCGGATGTCAACGAGTCGGTGCACAACTTCGCCTCGGTCGGCAAGGACATCCGCTACGGGCTGGGCGGTGTGCGCAACGTCGGCGCCAACGTGGTGCAGTCCATCATCGCGGGCCGCACCGAGAAGGGGAAATACACCGATTTCTCCGACTACCTCGGCAAGATCGACATCACGGCCTGCAACAAGCGGGTCACCGAATCTCTGGTCAAAGCAGGTGCTTTCGACTCGCTGGGCCATGCCCGCAAGGGCCTGTTCCTGGTGCACGCTGATGCGGTCGACTCGGTGCTCGGCACCAAGAAGGCCGAGGCCATGGGTCAGTTCGATCTGTTCGGCGGCGGTGATTCGGGTGACAGTGGGGATGCGGCGTTCACCATCAAGGTCCCCGACGACGAGTGGGACGACAAGCACAAGCTCGCCCTGGAGCGCGAGATGCTGGGGCTGTACGTTTCCGGCCATCCGCTCAACGGTGTCGCGCACCTGCTCAATGCGCAGGTGGACACCCAGATTCCGGCCATCCTCGAAGGCGCTGTCGCCAACGACTCCCAGGTCCGCATCGGCGGCATTCTGGCGGGCGTGGTGCGACGGGTCAACAAGCAGGGATTGCCCTGGGCCTCAGCACAATTGGAAGATCTCAATGGTTCGGTCACGGTGAACTTCTTCCCGAAGACCTACGCCGTGTTCGGTGCCGACATCATGGACGACGCCATCGTGCTGGTAAGCGGCAAGGCCCGGGTCGAAGACGAGCGGGTGTCGATCTTCGCCAGTGATCTTGTGGTGCCGGACTTTTCGAATGCCCAGGCGGACCGGCCGCTCGCGGTGAGCCTGCCGACCCGGCAGTGCACCCCGGAGAAGGTCAGCGCACTCAAGCAGGTGCTGTCGCACCATCCGGGCACGTCGCAGGTACATCTGCGGCTGATCAGCGGCGACCGCATCACCACGCTGGAGCTGGACCAGACCTTGCGGGTGACCCCGTCGTCGGCGTTGATGGGTGACTTGAAGGCGCTGCTGGGTCCGGGCTGCCTCGGCGGGTAGTCCCAGTTCAGAAGCGGTAACGCAGGATTCGGGCCTTCCGCGCGCCGGCACGGGTGCGTCCCGTGAGCCGGGTGGCGATCCGTAGAACTCGGGGAAACAGGTCGACCTCGGGCTGGTGGGCCAGGCTGGCTTCTTCGATGAGTTGCATTCGCGGATTCCAGCTCAAGGGATGCCGTGCATCCTTGAAACCCGCATAACCCAATTGGCTGCCAACGTCTTTGAACATCTTCTGCGGCAGATACTTGAAGGCGGCCAGGCTGATCGGTCCGAACTGTCCGTAGTCGTTGAACGCCAGCTCGCCGCGGTGGAAATGTTCGGTGACGCTGCGGAACACGCCGGCGATGACGGGCTCGGTCAGGAACGCGAACAGCCCATCTGCCACGAGCGCGGTGGGGCGGTCCGCAGGAATCCTTGCGGCCCAGTCCGGTTCGGCCACCGATGCCACCACCGTGTGCGAGTGCGGATTCGCCGGCAACAGCTGCTCACGCAGCGCAGAAATGCCGGCCAGGTCCACGGAGTACCAATCGACCGTCGGCGGCGGGGCCACCCGATAGAAGCCGCTGTCGAGGCCACCGCCCAGGTCGACCACGACCGCATCGGGATTCGATGCGGTGAATGCGCGCACGCGGTCATCGAGCATCTTGGCGCGCAGCGCGGTCTGGCAGACCACGCTGGTCTGTACTCCAAGTGCGGCGAAGTCGTAGTCGACAGCCGCCGCCACCGAGTCCGCCCAGGTGTCGCCAAGGATCGGGCGTGGCGCCCGGCTGTCCAGGGCCCTGGCGTACACGGTCAGCAGGGCCGTCAGCTCGACCGGCGTCAGAGAGGCAACAGGAATTCCCATAGGCCCGACCATACACCGCCACGTGCGTTGAACGTTTAGCTGAAAATGTTTAGCGCACTTCGTATTTCGTGCGAGCACCGGACAGTGATGAACCCATTCTCGGCCACCGCGATTCGCCGAGATTTGCAAATCCCCCGGGTGGTCCGCGGGTATGTGATTCGATCATGGGGCCGACCGAGGAGGGGCACCTGAATGTCTGCTGCGCAGCGCCCGACGACACTATGTGAAGCGTTCCAAGAGACCGCGTCGGTCGACCCGCACGCGGTTGCGTTGCGCACCGCTGGCGGCGGACCGACCCTGACCTGGGCGCAGTACGCCGCTCAGGTGCGCGCCGTTGCCGCCGGGCTGAGCGGGCTCGGCGTGACTCGCGGCGACACCGTGTCGCTGATGATGTGCAACCGGGTGGAGTTCTATCCACTGGAGGTCGGCGCGCAACATGTCGGCGCCACCGCGTTCTCGGTGTACAACACGCTGCCGCCGGCGGATCTGGCGCACGTCTTCGGTAACGCCGGCACCAAGGTCGTACTGTGCGAGGCACAATACGTCGAACGCATCCGAGCAAGCGGTGCACCCATCGAACACATCATCTGCATCGACGGCGCTCCGGAAGGCACGTTGAGCGTCGGTGAGCTGGCGGCGGCGGCCCCTGCGGACTTCGACTTCGAGGCCACGTGGCGTGCGGTGCAACCCGACGACATCGTCACGCTCATTTACACCTCCGGCACCACGGGCAAGCCCAAGGGCGTCGAGATGACGCACGCGAACATCCTGTTCGAGGCGTTTGCGGTGCACGAGGTCCTCGACGTGCGCTACGGCGACCGTGGCACGTCCTACCTACCTTCTGCGCACATCGCCGACCGATTGATGGGGCTGTACCTGCAGGAGGTGTTCGGTACGCAGATCGCCGCCGTCGCCGACGTCCGGGCCGTAGCCGCCGCGCTGCCCGAGGTCCGCCCGACGGTCTGGGGTGCAGTGCCCCGAGTGTGGGAAAAGCTCAAGGCCGCAGTCGAATTTGCCGTCGCCAATGAGACGGACGAGGTCAAGCGGGCCGCGCTGCAATGGGCACTTTCCGTCGGCGCCAGGAAGGCCGCCGCGATTCTCGAGCGCCAACCCGTGCCCGACGACATCGTCGCGGAATGGGCCACTGCGGACGAACTGGTGCTGTCGAAGCTGCGGGAACGGCTCGGGCTGGACCAGCTTCGGTGGGCGGTGTCCGGGGCCGCCCCGATTCCGAAGCAGACGCTCGGTTTCTTCGTCGGTCTCGGCATTCCGATGACAGAGCTGTGGGGCATGTCGGAACTGAGTTGCGTTGCCACAGTGAGTCATCCGCGCGACACCAAACTCGGCACCGTCGGCAGACCGCTGCCCGGAGTCGAATGCCGGCTGGCCGATGACGGCGAACTCCTGGTGCGGGCACCGCTGGTGATGAAGGGCTACCGCAAGGAGCCGGCCAAGACCGCGGAAGCGCTGGACGCGGACGGCTGGTTGCACACCGGCGATGTCGCTCAGATCGACGACGAGGGTTATCTGACCATCGTGGACCGCAAGAAGGAATTGATGATCAACTCGGCGGGCAAGAACATGTCGCCGGCTAATATCGAGAAGGCGATCAAAGCCGCCTGCCCGCTGATCGGCGTGGTGATGGCCATCGGTGACGCCCGGCCGTACAACACGGCGCTCATCGTGCTCGACGCCGAGTCGGCGGCTCCCTACGCCGCGCAGCGTGGTCTCGCCGACTCCTCTCCGGAGGCCCTCGCGGCCGATCCCGAATTGATCGCGCAGATCGCCGCCGGTGTGGCCCAAGGCAATACGGAGTTGTCGCGCGTCGAGCAGATCAAGCGGTTCTCGGTGTTGCCGACGTTCTGGGAGCCCGGGGGAGAGGAGATCACGCTGACCATGAAGCTCAAACGACGCCCCATCGTCGACAAGTATGCCGAGCAGATCGACTCGCTCTACGCGCCGGAGCCAGGGCCAGCCGTGCACGAACCGAAAGTGACTGTCGCCGCGGCGAATTGACTGCCAGAACCTCAGCTCACGCGGTGGTGCAGGCGAACTTCAAGCCGAAGCCATCGGGCGCGGGGAGCACCGGCGTCAGGCAGCCGAAGGTCTGGATACCGGCGTTGCTGAACCGGACCGCGGTGCGGCGCGCGTAGTTCACGCAGACCGGCCCGGTGGCGTCGGCGCGGCACTGATAGTCGCCGAACCGGAGGCTCTGGCCGTCTTTCAGCTTGGGTCCGGTGCCGGTATTGAAGCGGCCTGGATCGCCGTGTACCGAACCGACTTCAGCGGTCGGTCCCTCGAAGTCGACCCAGCCGCCGACCCAGTGGCCGTAGGTGTCGGCCGGCTGCGGCGGTGGGGAGGTCAGATGAATCAGGCACGCGAGCGCGCCGTTGAATTCCTTGTCGGTCATGCAGTTCGCGCCCGACGAGGTGGTGAACGCGATGTCGGTGCCGAGGTTGGTGGCGGTCCCGTCCCGGGTTGCGGAATGGAAGGCGGCCGGGTCGGCCGGAGCGCCGGCCTCCACCCAGGCGATGACATCGGCGACGGGCGCACCCGCGGGTGGCGGCGTGGTGGGGGCGGTCTTCGGGCTCGGAGTCGTCGGACGACTCGGCGGGGCGGTGGCCGACAACGACGGCTCCGAGATCGCCACGCCAGGCTGTCGGTGCTGCTCCGATGTGGCGGAACAACCCGCAACCAGGGCACATGCCGCCAGGACCACCGGAAATCGCATGCCCGCCAGGGTAACCGGCGGTGCTGCAACTCGCGGTTCAGGCGCCCCGATGATTACAGATTTTCGATAGTGTCCAGTTATGCACGAACGTACCGTCCGCGTGACCATCGACAGCGGAACCATCGAAGGCTTCACCCGCGACGGTGTGCACCGATGGCGGTCCGTCCCCTACGCGCGGCCGCCGGTGGGGCCGTGGCGCTACCGCGCCCCGCAACCTGTGCAGCCCTGGCGCGGTGTGCGCTACTGCCATGGATTCACCTACTGCGCGCCGCAGGAGCGCAAATACACCATGCTGAGTGTGGGTAAGTACCAGCCGATGGGCGAGGACTGCTTGACCCTCAATGTGGTGACGCCCGAGAATCACACCGGCGAGCCGTTGCCGGTGATGTTCTTCATCCACGGCGGCGGGTACATCATGGGCAGTTCTGCGACCCCGATATACGACGGCGCCGCGCTGGCACGTCGCGGCTGCATCTTCGTCTCCGCCAACTACCGGCTCGGCGCGCTCGGCTGCTTCGACGTGTCCACTCTGGCGACCGCGGAGCACCCCTTCGACGACAACCTCTTCCTGCGCGATCTGGTGGCGGCGCTGAGGTGGGTGCGGACCAACATCGCGGTGTTCGGCGGGGATCCGGGCAACGTGACCATCTTCGGCGAGAGCGCCGGGGCTCACGCCGTGGCCACGCTGTTGGCGGTGCCACAGGCGAAAGGCCTTTTCCACCAGGCGATCGCGGAGAGCCCGGCCAGCGGCATGGTGCGTTCGCCCGACGCTGCCGCCCGGTTCGCCGAGCATTTCGTCGAACAGCTGGGGGCCGGCGAGCGTGACGGCGCCGCTGCACTGATGGCGGCCAAAACCGCTGAGCTATTGGCAGCGCTGGACCGGGTCATCCACGGCGCCGTGGTCGACATGCCCGGTGCTTTCCCCGCCGGCCCCGCGTGGGGCACCGAGTTCCTGCCCGAGGATCCGGTGATCGCGATGCGCGAGGGCCGCGCGCACCGAGTGCCGCTGATCGTGGGCAGCAACGCCGACGAGGGCCGCCTGTTCACCAAGTTCATGCAGCTGCTGCCCACAAACGAGGCCACGATCGAACGAATCCTGGCGCATGTCCCGGCCGAGCAACGCGCCCGGATCACCGGCGCCTATCCGGGCTACCCGCAGTCAGCCGATGCCTGCATCAAACTCGGCGGAGACTTCGCGTTCGGCACGGCATCGTGGGAGATCGCCGGCGCACACATGCGCCACGCGCCCACCTACGCGTACCGGTACGACTACGCCCCGCCGGCCCTGCACTGGACGGGCCTGGGCGCGACGCACGCCACTGAACTGCTCGCAGTCTTCGACGTCTACCGGACGCCCCTGGGTGCGGTGCTCACGGCCGCCATGGACCGCAAGTCGGCGCTGCGGATCAGCAATGACGTCCAGAACCGGTGGCGGGCCTTCGCGCGGACGGGTGTCCCCGGCGAGGGCTGGCCCCGGTACGACGCCGACGATCGCGCCGTCCTGGTGTTCGACCGCAAGACCCGTGTGGAACTCGATCCCGGTGCCGAGCAGCGTGCGGCCTGGGAGGGTTTTTCGCTGGTCCACGGTTGACCGATGCTGCTCAGATCGATCGCGCTGTTCGTCCTGGCCGCTGTTCTGGAGATCGGCGGGGCCTGGCTGGTCTGGCAGGGTGTGCGCGAACACCGGGGCTGGCTGTGGGTCGGCGCCGGCCTGCTGGCACTCAGTGGTTACGGCTTTGTCGCGGCGTTCCAACCGGATTCGCACTTCGGCCGGGTGCTGGCCGCCTACGGCGGAGTGTTCGTCGCCGGCTCACTGCTGTGGGGCGTGGTGGCGGACGGCTTCCGGCCGGACCGCTGGGATGTGGCCGGCGCCGCGGTCTGTCTGTTCGGCGTCGGCCTCATCATGTACGCGCCGCGCTGACCTACTTCTTGACCACCTGGGTGCCGCCGGCGAGTTCGTCGTGCCGGCCCTGCTTGCACGGGCTGGAGTTGATGGTGACGGCGATGTAGATGTAGGCGATGAACGCGAGCAGTCCGCCGACCCAGGGGATGATCGGGAGCAGCGTGAACGAGTTGCGGATGGCCGACTGCTTGATATCAGGCTTCGGCATGCCGTGCGGGCCGCGGACACTGAGCCCGAGCAGCATCTTGCCCGGCGTCGCGCCGGCCAACACCTCGAACAGCACGAAGTAGAGGAACGTACCCAGCCCCGAGAACAGGCCGGTCACCATGACGTCGGACATCGAGCCGATCGAGAAGGCGCCGAAGAACGCCAGTACTACGACGATCAGCCCGTCGATGAATCGCGCGAAGAAGCGGGGTAGTAGATCGCCGGGATGCACCGGTACGGGTGCGCCGTATGCGCCGGAGGTGGGGTAGTTCTCGCCATAGGTCATGGCGCCAATTTACTGCCGATTGGCCAGCAATATCTGGCTTAGCCGCGTAGTGGTGGCTTGGCCGTCGGCATTGCCACCGGCGCCGTTCAGCGCGTTCATGACGGCCAGCGTGAAACGCTGTTCGGGACCGGCGAATCCGACGGTGTTGGTGACCCAACCGCCTTGTTCGTCGGACCAGCCGTCCTTGTTGCCGGGCGCCATGTTCGGGCCGGCGCCCCAGACACCCCACTGCTGGATCGGGTCGACGTTCTGCATGGCGCCAACGATCCAGGCGGTCTCGTTGGGCCGCAGCCGCGTCAGCATGTAGTTGACCATCTGGTCCAGGTCGTCGGTGGTCGACTTCTGAAAACCCCAGTAGGGGAACATGTCTCCGAAGCCGGGCTGTGGTTGAACCCGCGTCATGCCGAAATGTGGGAAGTCGTTGTTGAAGATGGTGTGGTCGGGTCCGCCGTATCGGGTCCACAGCGTGTCCGCGGCATCGTTGTCCGAGGTGTGCAGCATCTTGCCCATGAGGGCGATGTCGTTGTCGGTGAGTCGCAACAAGCCCGCACTCTGCCGGGCGAAGAGGTCCACCACCATGCCGAGCTTGATCGTCGAGGCGGTCCAGATCATGTCGGCGGCGTGCGAATTGCGGTACACGGCGCCGGTTTTCCGGTCCCGAAGCACATAGCCGACGGTGCCCGGCCGGGTCGCCAGATAGGCATCTGCTGTCGCGATGCGTTGCTGCGCATCGCAGGCGCCGGTGCATTCAGCGTGCGCCGTGGGCAGCACGGGGCCGGCCAACAGCATCGCGACCAGCGCCGCCCTGATCAGTTTCACGCCCGTAGCCTCCCAGATTTCGGTCTTCGTCATTGGGTTCAGACAGCCTCGGGGCGGGGCCACGTCGGCAGCGGCACCGGTCCGTCGCCCGGTCGCAGCCGGTCGAGCACCGCGCGCAACGGCGGCCAGTTCGTGCGCCCCTTGCGGGTGACGGCGTAGGCCGTGTGGATCACCGTCGGCCCGGCCAAGGGGACGACCTTGATGCCGGCGCTGGTAGGCCGTTCCAGCGGCAGCAAGCCGACGCCGTACCCGGCGACGATCAGATCCTCGACGAGCTCCAGGCTGTCGATCTGATGGGCGATCCGCGGGGTGAACCCGCTCAGCGCGCCCAAGGTACGCACGGCGTCCTCGTCAGCGGTGTTGCGCGAGTTGACGATCCAGGTCCGGTCCGCGTAGTCGGGCAGTTCGGCGGGTCCGTCCGCTTCGTCGGCCCGCAGACCCAGCCCCCATGGAATCGACCACAGCGCAAAGCCTTCCAGTAGCGGGCTGGGGGAGGCCGGGGCCAGGTTGTAGTCGTAGGTCAGGGCCAGATCCAGGTCATCGTCGGTAAGTAATGCGAACGCTTCGATGGGCTCGTATTCGCTTATGGCAACGTCGATTCCGGGGTGCTCGCGAGTCAGTTCCGCCAGGATCGGCAGCAGCGAGACGCGGATGCCGGTGGCGAACCCGCCGATCCGCAGGGTGCCGACGGGTTCGGCGCCGGAATCGAGGTCCAGCCAGGCCGCGTCGACGGCGGCCAGAATGGTCACCGCGTGGTCGGCCAGTCGCTGCCCGGCCGGGGTCAGCCTGACTCGGCGTCCTTCCGGTTCGATCAACTGAGTGCCGGTTTCCTTGGCCAGTGCGGCGATCTGTTGCGACACGGTTGATGTCGTCAGATTCAGATTCTCGGCGACGGCCCGCATCGACCCCAGGCGCGACAGAGCCAGCAAGAGGCGCAGTCGGCGGGTGTCCATCCGACTATTGTCCAGGGAATCTGCACGGTTCTGCGTCATCTGGCCCGAAGTTATGAATATTTAGCCAATGTGCGACGATCCGAAAATGACTGCACGTCCTGCTCACTTCATCCCGATCGACGGGGATCGGGTTCAACCGACCCGGTTCGCCCAGAGCCTGTGGGGTGAGGACCACCTCAACGGCCCGGCCGTGGTGGGGTTGGCCGCGCAGGCGCTGGAGGCCGCCTTCGGACTGCCTGACTTCCTGCCGGCGCGGCTGACGGTCGACCTGTTCCGCGCCGCCCGTGGGGTGCCCACGACGGCCGAGGTGACATTGATCCGGGATGGGCGGCGGGTGCGCAATTCCGAGTGTGATGTGGTGCAGGACGGAGTCACGGTCGCCCGCGCCACGCTGGTGCAGTATCGGCTCGCCGAAGCGCCGCCCGGCGAGGAGTGGTTCCGCGCAACCGATTTCGAGCCGCCCGCGGTGATCGATGACGGCCTGCTGCCGTACATGAACAGCGATGCCGTGGGCTGGACGCGGGCCATTGCCGATCACCAGAACGCCAGCCGAAAGCGTTACGTCAACCGGTCCATCGATGTCATCGATGGCCTGGCCAATACGCCGTTCGTCCGGGCCGCCATGGCGGCCGAGGGCACCAGCCTGGTCACCAATCTGGGCACCGCCGGTGTCGGATACATCAACGGCGACCTCACCGTGGCGTTGTCCCGGCTGCCGCTGGACACCTGGGTCGGCGCCGAGGCGGACTCTCACGTGGCGGCCCACGGCATCGCCGTGGGCACCACCACGCTTTACGACAGCGCTGGGCCGTTCGGCACCGGCCTCACCACGGCGGTCAGCAATCCCGCTGCGCAGATCGACTTCGGCCATAGCCGATTCCCCGACCGGATCAGGCGGGAACTCTAGCGCGCCCGGTTGTACCCCGGGATCCAGAAGGAGCCGTTGTTGCCGTCGTTGCAACAACGGCTTCGTTCATGAATGACGAACGATATGTCCACGATTATCACGTGGACATGAACGTTCGGGTTCCCGTTCAATACAACGCATGACCACCGCAGCGGCCCGCAACGGCGCACTCATGACCGTCGCGTCCATGCTGTCGGTGCAGCTGGGCGCAGCCCTGGCGGTGAAACTGATGGACGGTATCGGTCCGATGGGTGTGGCCTGGGTTCGCCTGTCCTGGGCCGGCGTGCTGATGCTGCTATTCGTCCGGCCACGGCCCGCCTCGTTCACGCGCTCGGCGTTTCTATCGTGCGTCATGCTGGGAATCACCACGGCCGGCTTCACGCTGCTGTTCATGGAGGCGGTGTCCCGCATTCCGCTCGGCACGGCGAGTGCGCTGGAATGCCTTGGGCCCCTTGTCGTTGCGGTAGCCAAAGGCCGTGGGCGCGGACGGTTGCTGTTCCCGGCGCTGGCGGGCGCCGGCGTCGTGTTGCTGACCGAGCCATGGGCCGCGGCCGTCGACCCGATCGGTGTGTTGGCCGCGGCCGCGTCTGCGGTCTGCCTCGCGGGGTACATCCTGCTGACCCAACGTGTCGGTGACGCGGTCACCGGCATCACCGGGCTCGCGGTGTCGATGCCGGTCGCGGGTTTGGTCGTCACCATGGTCGCCGGTCCGTCGGTCATCGGCCACGTGACACCGCACCTGCTGCTGGCCGGGCTGGGTCTGGCGATCCTGTTGCCGGCCATCCCGTTCACCTTGGAGATGCTGGCGCTGCGCCGCCTTACCGCTGCGGCGTTCGGCACCCTGATGAGCCTGGAACCCGCCTTCGCCATGACGCTCGGTCTGATCATCCTGCACCAGGTGCCCGGGCCGGCGGCCATTGTCGGCATCGCGTTGGTGGTGTTGGCCGGCATCGGCGCCGCGCGCTCGGGGGCGCGCCCCGAGGCCGGGACTGCTCACCGCGATCCTGCCCTCGTGGTCGAATAGGGGCATGACGCCACCGGCCACCGCGCTCAACGCCTCTCCCTTCACCGGCCGCACCCCCAGCCACGCCGGGGACCTGTCGGTGGAAACCCATGGCATCGCGCCGGTTCCGCAAGACCGCCGCTACGGCACCCCGGGCCGGCTGTTCACTGTGTGGTTCGCGCCGCAGATCAATATGTCGTGTGTCTTCACAGGCGCGCTGATCGGCGGACTCGGCTTAGGCTTCTGGCTCTCGATGCTGGCCATGATCGTCGGCACCGTGCTCGGATCGCTGGTGGTCGGCTACCTGTCCACGCTGGGCCCGCGCACCGGCACCGCGCAATTGCCCGGTGCACGCCTGGCTTTCGGCGGCTTGATAGCGGTTCCGGCTGCACTGCAATGGCTCTCGTCGGTGGCGTGGGACGCATTGGTCGGCCTGTTCGGGGGCGAGGCGCTGGCTGTGCTGCTCGGCATTCCGTTCTGGGTCGCGGTGCTGATCGTGCTGGGCGTCCAGGGGGCGGTCGGCTTCATCGGCTATGAGCTGATCCACCGACTGCAGGCCGTACTCACCGTGGTGCTGTTCGCGACGTTCGTCGTGTTCGCTGTCAAACTCGTTGCCGGACACCAGATCGTGACGCCGGCCGGTGCGCACGGCGCGGACCTTGCCGGCGCCTTCGTATTGGCCGTGACCATCGCGCTGAGCCTGGCCGTGTCGTGGGCCAGCTACGCCGCCGACTTCAGCCGGTACCTCCCGGCGGACTCCGCGCCGCGAAAGGTGTTCGGGTTCAGCTTCTTCGGCCTGGCTCTCGCGTACATCTTCGTCGAGACCATCGGCATCGCCGCGGGCAGCTTGATCACCGATCAGACTGCCGAGGGCGTGCGGTCGGTGATGGGTGGGGGACTGCTGGGTGCTGTCGCGCTGGTGATCATCGCGCTGGCCTCGGTCGGTTCGGGTGTGATGAACGACTACAGCGGGTCCCTGGCCCTGCAGACGCTGGGGGTGCGCGTGCGGCGCCCGGTCTCGTCGCTGGTGGTGACTGCGCTGGCGTTCGGGCTGATCCTGTGGCTCCACACCGGCGACACCGCAACGCGATTCACCAATGTGCTGTTGTTGATCAGCTACTGGATCCCGGCGTTCGCGGCCATCGTCATCGTCGACTGGCGTCGCCGCAGCCGCGGGCGGCAGACCGTCGATCCGGCGGTCGAGACGACGCCGCGACGGGACGCGGTCGCCGCACTGGTCGCATTCGTCGTGGCCTACGGCGCCGCGATCCCGTTCATGAACACGACGCTGCTACAAGGACCCATCGCCGTGGCCTGGCACGGTGCCGACATCGCGTATTTCGTGAATTTCTTTGTCGCGCTCGTGGTCTACGGGGGCTACCGGCGGCTCAGGGCCTCGCGACTGTGAGTCCTGTGCAGGTAATTCCGTGGGCGGGCTGATCCTGTGCATAGACCTCACACCGGGGATAACAACCCCAGGCCGTCAGCGCACCGTCCCGAAGAATGCCCGCACGTCATCGACGAACAACTCGGGCTGCTCAAAAGCCGCGAAGTGACCACCGCGCGGCATGGTGGTCCAGTGGGTGATGTTGTAGCCGCCCTCGCACCATGATCGCGGCGGCCGCCCGATCTCCTTCGGGAACGACGCGACGCCCGTGGGCAATTCGACCCTGGTGCCGCCGCCGAAGACGCGGAAGCTCTCCCAGTAGATTCGGGCCGAGGACGCGCCGGACGCGGTGGCCCAGTAGAGCATCACGTCATCGAGCATCTCGTCCCGACTGAGCGCGGTCTCCACATCCCCGTCGTGATCGGTCCAGGACCAGAACTTTTCGACGATCCAGGCCAGTTGCGCCACCGGTGAGTCGACCAGGCCGTACCCGATGGTCTGCGGACGCGTCGACTGCTGCTTGGCATAGCCCGAGTCCTGGTCCTGGTAGCGCCTCAGCGCCGCGAGTGCCACCTGTTCTTCAGTGGTGAATTCCGTGGCACCTTTCGGGGGCCTGCCCATCGGCATGTTGGTGTGAATCGCGATGCAGTGTCCGATGTTTCGTCCGATCTGCGTGGTCACCGCGGCGCCCCAGTCGCCGCCCTGCGCACCGTAGCGGGTGTAGCCGAGTCGCACCATCAGCTCGTCCCACGCCCGCGCGATGCGCTCGACACCCCAGCCGGTTGCGGTCGGCTTGCCCGAGAATCCGAAACCCGGCAGCGACGGGCACACGACGTGGAAGGCGTCCTCGGCGCGTCCGCCGTGCGCGGTGGGGTCGGTCAGCGGTTCGATGATCTTCTGGAATTCGGCGATCGACCCCGGCCAGCCGTGCGTGATGATCAACGGCAGGGCGTCGGGGTGCGGTGACCGCTGGTGGATGAAATGGATATCGAGCCCGTCGATCTCGGTGACGTACTGGTCGAACCGATTGAGCCGCGCTTCGCGAGCCCGCCAGTCGTAGCCGCCCGCCCAGTAGTCAGCCAGCGCGCGGGTGTAGCTCAGCGGGATGCCCTGGCTCCAGTCGTCGACGCACTCGGTTTCTGGCCACCGGGTATTGCTCAGGCGGCGGCGGAGATCGTCGAGGACCTCGTCGGGCACGGCAATACGGAAGCGTGTGATGGCAGTCATAGCGGTTCATTCTGGCCGATGAGCACCGGCGCGTGGGGAGGCGTGTCGCGGCCTCGCAGCAATCGCATGCGGTCGCTGCATCGGACTGCCAGGGCGGCGGTACACCGACATCGCTCTTCCCATTCTTGACTGAATAATTAGTCAGTGGCTAGCATGATCGGTGCCAGCCGGGACGTCTCGTGCGGCCGACCCCAGGTGATCAGCCGGTTTTCGTTTCCCGCATTCCAGATGTGAGTGCGCCGAGAGGGAGGTCGCGCATCGTCCTGACCACGCAAGGAATTTCATGATGAAACGACGCCGATTCATGCAGTCGAGCCTGCTCGCGCTAGGTGGGCTGATGGCCGCCGCGGCCTGCGACGACCGCACCTCGGGGCCGTCCGGCAGTCCCACCAGCACCGGCAACGACGGCCGCACCTGGGTGATGCCCGAAGAAGGGCAACCGCACAAGCGCACCTGGATGGCCTTCGGCGCCAGCGAGGCGATCTGGGGTGCGCAGCTGTTGCCACAGGTGCGGCGGGATCTGGCGACGATCGCGACCGCCATCGCCCGCTTCGAACCGGTTTCGATGCTGGTGCGGCACGATGAACTCGATCTGGCGCGCTCCCTGCTCGGAGGCGCGAATGTCGAGTTGATCGTCTCCGACATCGACGACCTGTGGATCCGTGATACCGGCCCGGTGTTCGTCACGGGTAACGGCGTCAAGGCCGGGGTCAATTTCAACTTCAACGGCTGGGGTGGCAAGCAGGAACATCGCCGCGACGCCAAGGTCGCCACCTTCGTCGACGACCGCGCGGGTGTGGAGACCGTGCACACCGCTCTGGTTATGGAGGGCGGCGGCATCGAAGTCGACGGCGAGGGCACCGCAATCGCCACTGAATCCTGCATCCTCAATGCCAACCGCAACCCGGGCTGGAAGACGTCCGACGTCGAAGCCGAACTCGATCGAGTACTCGGGGTCAAGAAGGTGATCTGGCTGCCCGGAGTGGCCGGGCAGGACATCACCGACGGGCACACCGACTTCTACGCCCGCTTCGCCCGTCCCGGCGTCGCCGTCGCCACCCTGGACCACGACGAGAACTCCAGCGAGTATGACCTGACCCGCCGCCATCTCGACATCCTGCACAATGCCACCGACGCCCACGGTCGCGCCCTCGAGGTCGAATCCATCGACGCGCCTTCACAATTGCGGTACCAGAACGCCGCGAAGGACTTTGCCGCCGGGTACATCAACTTCTACGTCTGCAACGGCGCGGTCATCGCCCCCGAATTCGGCGACCCCGGCACCGACCCTGCCGCCAAGGCCACCCTCACCCGGCTGTTCCCGGACCGACAGATCGTGCAGATTCCGATCGACGCCATCGCGGCGGGCGGGGGCGGCATCCACTGCACCACACAGCAGGAACCCACCGGCTGATCCCGCCCGTAGGCCCCAGCGACACCTGCCGCCTGCCTGACCTGTGGCCGGTCCGGCGCGCCGCCCGTCAGGACCGGCCTCACCATCGCAATAGAGTGAGGAACCGTGTCAGACCGTGTCACCCAGATCCTTGAAGCCGCCGTCCGCGTCATCGCTCAGGACGGTGTGCGCGGACTGCGCGTCGACAAGCTCGCCACCGAGGCAGGCGTGTCTACCGCGTTGATCTATTACCACTTCAAAGACCGCGCCGGAGTGCTGCAGGCTGCTCTCGAACACGTCAACCACCGGGCCCAAAGCTACACAGATCACGCCTTGAGCTCGATTGGCGGCGACCCGCGCGGCCAGGTCGACGCGGTGCTGCTGGCCGAACTCCAAGACCCCGACGAAATCCGCGAGAACTCCATCGCTTGGGGTGAACTGCGGGCAAGCGCCGTGTTCCATTCCGACCTGCGCGCACCGCTGGCCGAGTCCACCCGTGCCTGGAACATCGACATCGAAACGCTCATCCGCGCCGCGCAGGACGCCGGCAGCATCGCTCCCGGCGTCGATGTCGCCGCGGCCGCCGAACGCCTCACGGCCCTGGTCGAAGGACTGTCCGAACGCTGGCACAGCGGCTCGGTCACCCTCGATCGCGCCCGCCACCTGCTCGCCGGCGCGATCGAGTCCGAACTGCCCGCGGCGGACTAGTTTCCTGAGTCGTTAATTCGGATGCAGTAGTTGCCGTGCTGGTGAGGGTTTGTCCGGCGGTGTTGAGCCGGCGAACCGAGGTGTGGGTTTCCACGAATCCTGCTTGTGCGGCGCAAAGACCCTTACTGGGCGTACTGGTCCGCCACGTCGAGCGCGCGGTCCAGAATCGCCAGCCCAGACCGCACCTCGTCCGCACCGGCGTTGCACGGCGGCACCACGTGGACGCGGTTGAAGTTGGTGAACGGCATCAGGCCGTTCTGCTTGCAGAATGCGACGACCGCGTCCATCGCGTCGCTGGTGCCGCCATAGGGCGCCAACGGTTCCCGGGTGGCCTGGTCCTTGACGAGTTCGATGGCCCAGAAGACGCCCGCGCCACGCACCTCACCGACGCTGGGGTGCCGCCGCGCGAAGTCGCGCAGCGCCGGTCCGATGATTTCCGCGCCGAGGCGGGCCGCGTTCTCGACCATGCCTTCATCACGCATGGCGTTGATCGTCGCGACCACGGCCGCGGCGGCCAACGGGTGTCCGGAGTAGGTCAGGCCACCTGGGTAGGCGCGCTCGGCGAAGGTCTGGGCGATGGCGGCACTGATCGCGACGCCACCCAGTGGCACGTAGCCGGAGTTGACGCCCTTGGCGAACGTCAGCAGGTCGGGAACGACATCAAAGTGGTTGATGGCGAACCACTTTCCGGACCGGCCGAAGCCGGACATCACCTCGTCGGCGATCATCATGATGTCGTACTTGTCGCACAGTGCGCGCACGCCGGCCAGATAGCCGGGCGGCGGCACCATGATGCCGGCGGTGCCGGGGATGGACTCGAGGATGATCGCGACGATGGTCGACGCGCCTTCGAGTTCGATCACCCGCTGCAGCTCGTCGAGGGCCCGCACGGATTCCTGCTCCTCGTTCTCGGCGTGGAACACCGAGCGGTACAGGAACGGTCCGTTGAAGTGCACGACGCCGGCCGCGCCGCGATCGTTGGCGAAGCGCCGCGGGTCGCCGGTCAGGTTGATCGCCAGGTCGGTGCCGCCGTGGTAGGAGCGGTAGCGGGCGAGCACCTTGTGCTTGCCGGTGTGCAGCCGTGCCATGCGCACGGCGTGCTCGTTGGCATCGGCTCCGCCATTGGTGAAGAAGATGTGGTTCAGGTCGCCGGGGGTGAGTTCGGCGATCAGCCGGGCGGCTTCCGAACGTGCGGCGTTGGCGTGCTGCGGTGCGATGGTGCACAGCCTGGCGGCCTGTTCCTGAATCGCCGCAACGACTTTCGGGTGCTGGTGGCCGATGTTGGTGTTGACCAGCTGGGACGAGAAGTCCAGCAGCCGGTTGCCGTCGCCGTCCCAGAAGTAGCTGCCTTCGGCGGCAGTGATGGTCATCGGCTTCAGCGCCGCCTGGGCGGACCAGGAGTGGAAGACGTGGGCGCGATCCAACTGGTAGGCGCGTTCGGCCTCGGCGCGCATCGAGTCGATGGTGTGGCCGGCGGGCAGGAGCTGGTCTGTGACGAGGGTCATGTCAATTCCTCTGTGGTGGCGGGGCAGTGGCTGGCGGGTAGTGCGCGGGCCCCTTCGGGGACGTCGGGCCCCGCGTACTGGTTCGGGTCGGGCGGTCAGTTGTTTTCCGGGAAGCCCAGATTGATGCCGCCGTGGCTGGGGTCCAGCCAGCGCTGCGTGATGGCCTTGGCGCGGGTGAAGAACTGCACACCCTCTGGACCGTAGGCGTGGCTATCGCCGAACAGCGAGGCCTTCCAGCCGCCAAAGCTGTAGAACGCCATGGGAACCGGGATCGGCACATTGACGCCGACCATGCCGACCTCGACCTCGTTCTGGAATCGGCGGGCTGCACCACCGTCGTTGGTGAATATCGCGGTGCCGTTGCCATACGGGTTGTTGTTGATCAGTTCGAGCGCCTCGTCATAGGTCTCGACGCGGACGATCGACAGCACGGGGCCGAAGATTTCGTCGGTGTAGACGCTCATCTCGGGGGTGACGTTGTCCAGCAGTGTCGGGCCGAGCCAGAAGCCGTTCTCGCCGCCGTCGGCGACCACGTTGCGACCGTCGAGCACGACTTTGGCGCCCTCGGCCTCGCCGGCGTCGATGTACGACGCGACCTTGTCCCGGTGCACCTTGGTGATCAGCGGCCCCATGTCGGCGCCCTTGGTGCCGTCACCGGTCTTGAGGGTTCGGGCCCGCTCGACGATCTTGGCGACCAGGTCATCGGCGATGGGACCGACGGCCACGCATACGGAGACCGCCATGCAGCGCTCACCGGCCGAGCCGAAGCCCGCGTTGATCATGTTGTCGGCGGCCAGGTCGAGGTCGGCGTCGGGCAGGACAACCGCGTGGTTCTTGGCGCCGCCCAGGGCCTGGACGCGCTTGCCGGAGGCAGTGGCGGTCCGGTAGACGTACTGCGCGATCGGGGTGGAGCCGACGAACGAGACGGCCTTGACGGCGGGGTTGGTCAGCAGTTCGTCGACGGCGGTCTTGTCGCCCTGCAGGACGTTGAAGACACCGTCGGGCAGGCCGGCTTCCTTCCACAGTTCGGCCATCCACAGCGACGCGGACGGGTCCTTCTCCGAGGGCTTGACCACGACGGTGTTGCCGGCGGCGATGGCGATGGGGAAGAACCACATGGGGACCATGGCCGGGAAGTTGAATGGCGCGATGATGGCGACCGGACCCAAAGCCTGGCGGATGTTGTAGACGTCGACGTTGGTGGAGGCGTTCTCGGTGTAGCCGCCCTTGAGCAGATGCGGTATGCCGCAGGCGAATTCGACGACCTCGATGCCGCGGGCAACCTCGCCCATGGCGTCGGAGAGCACTTTGCCGTGCTCGGCGGTGATGATGGCGGCCACCTCTTCGCGGCGGGCGTTGAGGAGCTCGCGAAACGTGAACAGGGTCTGTACGCGTTTGGTGATCGAGGTGTCGCGCCAGGCGGGGAAGGCGGCGACGGCGGCGTTGATCACGGCCCGGGCGTCCTCGATGCTGGCCAGTGCGACCTGACCGGTGACCTCGCCGGTGGCCGGGTTGGTGACCGGTGCCGATTGCCCCGAGGACCCGGCGAAGATGTCGTTGTTGATCCAGTGCGAGATGGTCCGCGAGGTGGTCATCGTCGAGGTCGGCCTTCCTGGTGGTGCGGGTGTGCACTTAGCTTGCCGCCACGAGGGCACCGAAATGGCCGTCACTCTGTATCAAGTTGCACCAAGAGATTTACACTTTGTAAATGCCGACCATCGCCGAGATCGTCGCTCTCCCGGTGATCCAGCAGGGTGAGCCGGAGATCCTCTGCGCCCAGGGTTTCGATCGCCCGATCCGCTGGGTCCACGTCAGTGATGTCCCGGATCCCTCGGAAGTCCTGCAGGGTGGCGAGCTGGTGCTGACGACCGGGGCTGCGCTGCGGGCCGCGCCTGTGGACTATCTGCGGTCGCTCGCCGCGGCGCAGGCGGTGGGCGTCGTCGTCGAACTGGGCGCCGGCGCCGTGCCGTTGCCCGCCAATGTTGGCGCCATCGCGGAGGAGCTGGGGCTGGCCCTCGTCGCTGTGCGCCGGGTGATCAAGTTTGTCGAGGTGACCGAACAGGTGCACCGGGTGATCGTCGCGGACCAGTATCAGGAGGTGGACTTCGCGCGTCAGACACACGAGGTGTTCACCGACCTGAGCATGCGGCGGGCCACGCCTGCCAGCATCACCGACGCGGCGGCGAATCTGCTCGGTGTGCCCGTCGTCCTCGAAGACCTCACGCATCAGGCCATCGCCCTGGCCGCCGCGGGGCATGCCACATCAGATGTGTTGCGGGACTGGCAACGGCGGTCCCGCCGGCACGAGACCGGAGCTGAGCGGACAGACGGCTGGGTGATCAGCGAAGTCGGTCGCGGTGACGATGCCTGGGGCCGGCTCATCGCGCTGAGCCCCTCCGACAACGTGGCGGCCAAGTTCACAGTCGTGCTGGAGCGGGCGTCACAGGCGCTGGTGCTCCACCGCATGGCCGAGCGTGGCCGTACCGATATCGAACATCAAGCACAGGCCGGGCTACTGGAAGATGTTGTGCGCGAACGTATCCGGTTCGAGGACGACGCGACCGCGCGAGCGTTCGCGCTGGGTCTGCGACCGGCGGCGCAGTACCTGCCCGCGACGCTGCGGATTTCGGGATGGACCGCCGATGCTGACCCGGTCTCGGAGCAACGACGTGGCGCTCGGCTGCTCGATGTCGTCACGCGATCGGTGAAAGCGTTGGGACACACCGGATTGTTCTCGCTGCGCGGGCCCGGCGAGATCGCCATGGTGCTGTCGCTGAAGGTGCGCCCGGGCGGTGCGCTGGAACCGCTGGGGCGAGCGCTGCGCCGTGATGCCGAACGCGCGGTCGATGCCCACGGCCTGGTGCTCGGCGTCGGCACACCGTCCTCCAGGCTGATCGACGCCATCCACCGCATCACCGATGCCGCCCATGTCGCCGAGGCGGCGCTGTCGCTGCCTGTCTCGCAGCGGGTCTGCTTCCGGGTCGCCGACATCCGGCTGCGCGGGCTGCTGTCGATGCTGCGGGCCGATCCTCGGGTCCAGCGGTTCGCCGAAGGGGAGCTTCGGGCGCTGATCTTGCACGACATGGAAAGCGGCGACGGCCTGCTGGACGTGCTGCGCGGCTATCTCGAACTCGGTGGCAACAAGTCGGCACTGGCATCGCGGCTGCACCTGAGCCGGCCGTCCCTCTATGCGAAACTGAACCGCGTCGAGCAGATTCTGGGCGTCGATCTCGCTGACGGCGAGTCCGCCACCTCGTTGCATGTGGCGCTGCTGATCCTCGAGACACGAAATGCGTTCAGCGGTGCCGGCGCACCGCTGTGACATGCTTCTGACCGTGTCGGGCACATCGCGGAACCGCCAGGGCAATGCCACCCGCGCCAAGTTGGTGAAGACGGCCGAGAAGCTGTTCGCCGAGCAGGGCGTGGACGCCGTCTCGGTGCGCTCGGTCAACGCCGCGGCGGGCCTCGGCGCCGCGTCGGTGCACTATCACTTCGGTTCCAAAGATGAGCTGTTGCGCGCGGTGGTTCTGGACCTCGGTGCCGCGGTGGGCTCGGCTATCCAGGCCAATGTCGATGTGCTGGCGGCAGATTCGGCCGCGCCATCGCCGGACGCGTTGGTCCGGGCGGTCACGGCGCCCTACCTCGATCTACTGCGCCGCCAGCGCACCCGCGGGATGCGGTGGATCAAGATCATGGCGCAGATCACCCAGGCGGGGCCGGCCGATGAAACCATCGAGCCCAAGTTGCGGGCCGCGTTGCTGGCTCAGGTCCGGCGGGCCTTCCCGAATGCTGCCGCGGAGCGGCTCGAGGCCCGCTGGGCGGTGTCGATCATGGGCTTCGTACAGGGTCTGAGCCGCGCCGATGAATGGGACCGCGTCAAGCTCTCCGCCCCGGCCCTGGAAGCGTTCTATGAAGACCTCGTGACGTTCGTCGTCGGTGGCACCGAGCGCCTGCTCAACTCCTAACTTCCGCGAGCGTGCGGGTCTGCCCGCAACACGCCGTGGACTTCGCGTAATTTCGTCGCATTCGTGACTGGCGAGCGTGCGCATCGTGTCCAGCCTTGACGGCGTGTCCTGCGCAAACACGCACCTTCGCCGTTCTCATTTATGGATCACTTGATCCAATCGAGTGATCGGATTACTGTCGGCCGGGCAAGCCGAGACATCCCTCACCGAGAACCAGGAGACCACCGTGAGCAGCGCTGCCCAGTGGAGCCCGACGTCCATGAAGTTCGGGGCGTTCCTCGCTCCGTACCACCCGCTCGATGCTGACCCGGCGCTGCAGTTGCGCCGCGACATCGACTTGATGACGCACCTGGACCACCTCGGCTTCGAAGAGGCGTGGATGGGGGAGCACCACTCGACCGGTGCCGAGATCGTCCCGGCCCCCGACATGTTCATCGCCGCTGCGGCAGAGCGCACCGAGCGCATCCGCTTCGGCACCGGCGTGATGTCGCTGCCGTACCACCACCCGCTGATCACCGCAGACCGCATCACCCAGCTCGATCTGCAGACCCGCGGCCGGCTCATCGTCGGCACCGGTCCCGGCAAGATCCCGCTCGACGCGCGCATGATGGGGATCACAACCACCAACCAGCGCCGTATGCAAGGCGAGGCCCTCGAAGCGGTGCTCGCACTGCTGCGCGGCGAGGTCGTCAACATGGAGACCGACTGGTTCACCCTGCGTGACGCCCGTGCCCAGCTGCCCACTTACCACCCGGCAGGCATCGAGGTCGCCACCGCATCGACCATCTCGCCCAACGGTTCGGTGCTGGCGGGCAAGCACGGCCTGTCGCTGCTGTCGCTCGCCGCGAGCTCGCAGGCCGGCTACGAGTCGCTCGACCGCAACTGGACTGTGTACGAACAGGTTTCGGCAGAGAACGGGTACGTCGCCGACCGGTCGACGTGGCGTCTGGTCAACCCGATGTTCATCGCCGAGACCCGCGAAGAGGCAGAGCGTGCCGTCAGCCGCCGCATTCACGCCATCGCCGAGTACGTCAATCGGCAGCAGAACATCAACCCGGAATGGGCGCAGACCCCGGCCGGCATCATCGACTACTGGCGGGGCGAGTCGCTCGGTGAGTTCGGGCAGGCCATCATCGGCACGCCGGAGGACGCCATCGCCCAGATCGATCGCCTGATCGAGAAGACCGGCGGCTTTGGCACGTTGCTGATCATGCACGTGGATCTGGCCGACTGGGAGAACACCAAACGCTGCTACGAGC
Organism: Mycolicibacterium aubagnense; assembly: GCF_010730955.1. Taxonomy (NCBI): domain Bacteria; kingdom Bacillati; phylum Actinomycetota; class Actinomycetes; order Mycobacteriales; family Mycobacteriaceae; genus Mycobacterium; species Mycolicibacterium aubagnense. The sequence goes on from NZ_AP022577.1 coordinate 443,944, forward strand.
TGTTCGCCTCCGAGGTCATCCCGCACTTCCGCCGGCGCAACGTGGGCCGTCAGGCCAGTCTGCAGTTCGCGCAGGACAACTCCGAGCAACTCATCGGCAACCTGGTCGGTGCGATTACCAAGGCCTACACCGATTACTACGGGCAGCCAACCGACGTGCCCGCCACCCCGGCGCCCGCGGGAGCGCACGCATGAAGGCAGCACAGTTCATCGACGGCCAGTTCGCCGTGACCGACATGCCGCAGCTGCCGGCCACCGGTCCCGGCCAGCTGCGGATCAAGGTGGCCGCGTGCGGCATCTGTGGCAGTGATCTGAGCATGTCCAAGGACCCGTGCCGGTTCGTGTCCGTCGCCGCCGGCGCGGGCTTCCCGTTCGCCGTATTCGACGCCACCCGTCCGGTCGTGCTTGGCCACGAATGGGCCGGCACCGTCGTCGAAACAGGTTTGGGCGTCCACGATTTCGCTGAAGGTGACCGTGTCACCGGGCTGGGCATCACCACCGAACAGAACGGGATGCCGACCATCATCGGTTACTCGAACGACTACCACGGGGCCTTCGGCGAGTACATCGTCGTCGACGCCTTCTGGGTCCGGCATGTGCCCGACGGCCTCTCGCTCGAGCACGCCGCACTGGCCGAGCCGCTGCACGTCGGCGAGATGCACATGCAGCAATCCGGGTTGACGCCCGCGGACACGGCCCTGGTGATCGGATGCGGCTCCATCGGCCTCGGCACCATCCTGGCCGCGAAGGCCGCCGGTGCGCATCTGGTCGTCGCCTCCGAACCGTCGCCCAAGCGGCGTGAGCTCGCCGCGAAGATGGGCGCCGACATCGTCGTCGACCCCGAGGTTCAGGATCCGATCGAGGTCTACAACGAGTTGCTGGGGAGCGGCAAGACCGGCGGTGGTCTCCTGATCGCCTATGAATGCAGCGGTCGCAGCGGCACCCTCAACACGCTGACGCACACTCTGCCGTGGGGCTCACGGATTCAGGTGGTGGCGTCGCCGTTCGCCGAGGAGACCATCATTCCGGTGGTGGCGCAGATGCGGCAGATCGCGATCAACTTCGGGCACGGCCCGTACGAGCAGGCGTACGAGAAGGTGCTGGCCCGACTGGCTGCCGGCGAGATCGACGCCGAGGCGCTGATCACCGGGCGTACCGGGCTCGACGGCATCGCAGGTGCGTTCACCGCACTACGGAATCCCGATGAGCACGTCAAGATCCTGGTCCTGCCGCAGGAGATCGTGAGTAGCGTTACCGACGTGTAGCCGTGTCGATCACGGGACAGGCGGGCCTGGGTGCGGCACAGTTAACTGCATGGCCGGTCAAATGATTCCGAAGCCCAGCGACCTGAAGGCCGCAGCCCAGTCCGCGGTCGATGCCGCCCAGTCCGCCGTTGAGATGACGCAGGCGGTGGCGAGCGGAGCGCTGCGCATACCACCCGCTTCGGTACAGCTGGCGGCCCAGGTCCCCGATCTCATCGAGAATCTTGCGGTGGCCACCGAGCGGCTGAACGCGACCATCGACCGCACCGAGCGGTTCATGGCCATGGCCGATCCCATGTTCCGGACGCTCGACGCCCTGCTGCCGCAACTCGAGGCGTTGGTGAATACCGGCAACGAGGTGTTCCGGCTGCTCTCGAGCATCCCGGGGGTGTCGAGGCTGAACCCCTTCAGCGGCGGCGCCAAGCCGCAAGACAAGTGACGCAAGACAAGTGATTTGTGCACGATTTTCCGCGCTGCCCGCGGAAAATCGTGCACAAATCACGGGAGGGCAGCGAACCGCAGCGCCAATCCGTCGATAAAGGAAGTCAGCGCGAGTTCGAAACCTGCTGCGTCGATCTGGTCGGCCTTGCCGCGCAGCAGGTGCGCCTGGCCCATGTGCGGGTAGCGGTCGCGGTAGACCTGAACGTCGTCGGTGAATCCTCGGGAGAACGAGCCGACGGTTGAACCCAGCACCAGCGACCGGGTGGCGGCACCGATCAGAGTCGCTTCACGCGGTGGCCAGCCGGCGCCGACCAAGCCGCCGTGCACCGCGTCGGCGATCCGCAGGCTCACGTCGCGACGCCCGGGCCCGGTCGCGAGATAGGGCACGAGATTCGGGTGGGCCGCGAGCGCTGCGCGGTGGGAGCGCGCCCATGCCGCCAGCGCGTCCTGCCAGTCGTCGCCGTGGTCGAAGCCCGACGTATCGATTTCTCCCGCGACTCGACTTGCGACGGCGTCGAGCACGTCGTCCTTGGTGGGGTAGTGCTTGTAGAGCGACGACGCCTGCACGCCGAGCTCGGCAGCCAGCTTGCGCATCGACAACTCTGCGAGGCCGTCGCGGTCGATCAGCTCCAGCGCGGTGTCACGGATCAGTTCGCGGTTGAGCAGTGGTACCCGGGGCCTGCCCATCTGCGTCTCCCTTGAATTAGCGAACGTCGTTAGCTTATTGTGACGGCAACAAGCTAACACTGTTCACCACTTTTGAGGAGATTTCTGTGAAACGCGAGGTCTACACCGAGGAGCACGAGGATTACCGGAAGATGATCCGGTCGTTCGTCGAGGCTGAGGTCAGCCCGGTTTACGACGAGTGGTTCGAGAAGGGCCTGGTGCCGCGCGACTTCTACTACAAGCTCGGTGAACTCGGCATCTTCGGCGCCGAGATCCCGACCGAATATGGCGGCGAGGGCCTGACCTCGTACAAGTTCCAGGCCATCCTCACCGAAGAACTGGCTCGCGCGGCGGTCTCCTTCGGTGGTTCCAGCGTGCACGTCGGCCTGTGTCTGCCCTACATCCGCGACATCGGCAACGAAGAGCAGAAGAAGCGCTGGTTCCCCGGCATGCTCAGCGGCGAGATCATGTTCGCCATCGCCATGACCGAGCCTGGCACCGGGTCCGACCTGGCCGGAATGCGCACCACCGCAAAGCTTTCCGAGGACGGTACCCATTACGTTCTGAACGGCTCCAAGACCTTCATCACCGGTGGCGTGCACGCTGATCGCGTGATCGTCTGCGCCCGCACCTCGGCCCCCAAGGAAGACGACCGCCGCTTCGGCATCTCGCTGCTGGTGGTCGATACCAAGCTCGAGGGCTACTCGGTGGGCCGCAAACTCGACAAGCTGGGCCTGCGCTGCTCGGACACCGCCGAGCTGAACTTCACCGACGTCAAGGTCCCGGTCGAGGACATCCTCGGTGTGGCCGACCAGGGCTTCAACTACCTCGGCCAGAACCTGCCCCGTGAGCGGCTCGGCATCGCGGTCAGCGCCTACGCCCAGGCCAAGGCTGCCGTCCGGTTCGCCGTGCAGTACACCAAGGACCGCACCGTGTTCGGCAAGCCGGTCGCCTCGTTCCAGAACACCAAGTTCGAGCTCGCTGCGTGCCAGGCCGATGTCGACGCGATGGAAGCCGTCGTCGACCGCGCCATGGACGCCCACGACCTCGACGAGCTGTCCGCAGCCGATGCTGCCAAGGCGAAGCTGTTCTGCACCGATGCGGCGGCCCGCGTCATCGACCGCTGCCTGCAACTGCACGGCGGCTACGGCTACATCAACGAGTACCCCATCGCCCGGCTGTACGCCGACAACCGTGTCGGCCGTATCTACGGCGGTACCAGCGAGGTCATGAAGATGATCATTGCCAAGGACATGGGTCTCTAGAAATCCTGCTGTCGCGGTGTGCGAAGGCGCCCGTCGGAGTAACTTCACTCATGGGCGCCTTCCGCATTTTCGGGCTCGGGCAAGGCGCCGAATCGAGGGAACGACGCAAGTGGCAGGCCCGCGACACCACGTGCACGTGTGTGACCATCCGCTCACGCGGGGGCAGGCACGTCGACTCAGTCGGCGCTTCGCCGTCGCCGGAGTGCAGATCGAGCCCGCACGCTTGCAGGAGATCGCGGCGGGCGCGGCCACTGTCGGTGACGAACACATCGATGTTTCGTTCGCCATGGTCGCCGTCGGCTACGTAGAGGAATGCCGCACCGCAAACTTGACGCGCATTCGCCGCCGGATGGGCCGCTGGCTCCTGGTAGGTGCGATGATCGTCTTGAGTCTGTGTCTGCTCATCAGTTTGGCCATGGCCATGTTGACGCTGATGCAGCCGACATTCACCGGGGGATGAGTTACACCGTCGGCCAGAGTCAACGGCGGCAGCAGGTTCGGAGGAGTCGAGCATCGAGAACGTACTGACGCGCTGGGCGATCGGGGTCATTGCCTTCGCGATGATCGTGGTCGCGGTCATGCTGCCCTGGTACACCGCGCACAACGACCATGGCCATGGCTCGATGAGTGGCTGGGGAATCTGGGACATCAGCGGGAACCTCGGTGCCGAATTGCGGCCGCTGCCTTTCGCAGTGCTGATCGTGCTCGCAGCCGGCACCATGATCGTCGCCGCGGTACGGGCCATGTTCGGCACCGCGCTGGTCGCGGCCATCGCCTGTTTCGTGGTCGGTCTGCTGCCATTGATGACGGGTGGGGCCGTCGACCGGCGGCTGGCCGGAAGTGATTCTGTTGCAGTGGTTCTCGGTCAGGCGGTGACACCGATGATCGTGATCGGGTTCGTGGCCTGCGTGGTGTGCTGGATCGGCTACGCACGGTGCGTCCTGCGTGCGGCTCCGAAAGCCGAAGTCGAGGTCCAGCCGGTCTGACCGGGATTCCACTGATCGGACTTTCGGGCTGTCCGGGGCCACGCTCTGCGATTTACTTCGGACATGGGCGCACAGCAACTGTTCGGTGGTGGGATCGCGGTGATCACGGGTGCCGGTTCGGGGATCGGGGCCGGGCTGGCTCGGCATGCGGCCAAACTCGGTATGACGACGGTGCTGGCCGACGTCGATGCCGAGGCGATCGTTGCCCTGCGGGACGAGCTGACGGCGGCCGGCGCAACGGCTGTCGACGCGGTGTGCGACGTGCGTGATGCCGAGGCCGTGCAGGCGCTGGCAGACCGGGTGAGCAGTGAAATCGGGCCGGTACGTCTGCTGGTCAACAATGCCGGCGTCGAGCAGTTCGGCTACCTGTGGGATACCCCGGTCGCCAACTGGGAGCGGGTCATGGACATCAACGTCAGTGGCGTCTTCCATGGCGTCCGGGCCTTCCTGCCCGGCATGCTGGCGTCGGAGGAGCCGGCGTGGGTGTGGAACATGTCGTCTGTCGGTGGCGTGTCGACGGTGCAGTTGCAGGCGCCGTACATCGTGAGCAAGCACGCGGTGCTGGCGCTGACCGAATGTCTGCGTGTCGAGGTTGAGTTGGCCGGCCACGACGGCCGCATCTGTGTGCAGGCGGTGTTGCCCGGTCCCGTGCAGTCGAACATCTTCACTGCTGCGGGCGGAGTCGACATCGGCAGTGGTGATGCGGCCGACGCGTCGGAGTCGGAGCGCACCGCCATGCACCAGATCACCGCCATGGACCCGCTCGCCGCCGCGGAGGTGATCTTCGCCGAGTCGGCCGCCGGTGGCTTCTACCTGACCACCCACCCCGAGGCCGTTGCCGCGGCCATGACCGAGCGCGCCCGGGTCCTGCGCGAGCAGGCGACCCCCAAGTTACGAAACCGCCGGTTCGCCACCCAGTGATGTGTGTACGAGGGAGGCGAGCAGCGCGGCCAGCCCGTACTCGAACACCGCGTCGTAATCGGTGGGCGAGCGCAACGCATCGACCAGTCGATGATCCGGCCAGTCGTCACCCCACAGCGACGCATCCTCTTCGTCGTGCTCACCGCTGCGAATCGCCGAAAACTGCATCAGCGCAGACGAAATCACGTGCACCTCGATGGACCGCAAAGCCAGTGCCGCCTGGTTGCCGGTGATCCCGAGTGCGGCCAGTTCGGCGGCGAGGGTCTGCTGCACCGGCTGGAACAGTGCCGGCGTCCGGTCCCGTTCGTGCGCGATCGCCATGAGGTGCTGACGCTCGATGAGTGCGGTGCGCTGTGCGCGGGCCAGTGCGGCGATGCGGTCCGCCGGAGTGTTGCCGCTGGCGGGCAGGCTGGCCATCACCTCGATCAACCGGTCGATCAGATGGTCGAAGAGTTTGTCCCGGCCTCCGACATGCCAGTAGATGGACGTGACGGCGACGCCGAGGTGCTCGGACAGACCGCGCATGGAGAATCCCGCGACGCCGTCGCGCTCCAGCAAGGCTGCCGCGGTATCCAGGATCATTTGAGCATCAACAGTTTTCGGTGAGCCGCCGAGACCACGCTGGTTCAGTTCAACCATGAGCACCTCCTTTCGCTTTCGCCGATCACCCTAACCGCACCCGTGCGGATTCAGCCGGAAGAACCCCGTCCCGTCCGTCTGTAACGGTGTTACAGTACTGCCACTGACGGACGTCGCGCTGGCAATGAGGGAGTAGATGTGTTCGATCTGGTGATCACCGGCGGCACTGTCGTCGACGGGACCGGTGCCGGCCGGTTCACCGCCGACGTCGCGGTCAAGGACGGCAAGATCGTCGAAGTTCACCGGCGTGGTCCGAATGACCCTGTGCTGTCCGGTGATTCGGCAGAGACCATCGACGCCGGAGGGAAGATCGTCGCTCCTGGCTTCGTTGATATCCACACGCACTACGACGGCCAGGTCAGCTGGGACAGTGTGCTGGAACCGTCGAGCAACCACGGGGTGACGACGGTCGTCGCGGGCAATTGTGGCGTCGGCTTCGCGCCGGTGCGGCCGGGCCAGGAGGAATGGCTCATCGCGCTCATGGAAGGCGTGGAGGACATCCCCGGCACCGCCCTGACCGAGGGCATCACCTGGGGCTGGGAGACTTTCGGCGAATACCTCGACGTCGTCGGCAAGCGCGAGCTGGCCGTGGACATGGGCACCCAGATCGCCCACGGCGCGGTCCGCGCGTACGCGATGGGCGAGCGCGGCGCCCGCAACGAACCCGCCACGCCCGACGACATCAAAGCCATGGCGGCACTGGTCCAGGAGGCGATAGAGGCTGGGGCCCTGGGCTTTTCGTCGTCACGTACCGTGGCGCACCGGGCCATGGACGGCGAACCGGTGCCCGGCACCTTTGCCGCCGAGGACGAGTTGTTCGCCCTCGGCCGGGCCGCCGCAGCCGGTGGGGCGGCGGTCTTCGAGTTGGCTCCGCAGGGTGCCGCGGGCGAGGACATCATCGCGCCGCGCAAAGAACTCGACTGGATGCGACGGCTCGGCGAGGAGATCGACTGCGCGCTGAGCTTCGCGCTGATCCAGGTGGACGCAGACCCGAACCTCTGGCGCGAACAACTCGACCTCTCCGCTGCGGCGCACCAGGCCGGCAGCCGGTTGTTCCCGCAAGTGGCGGCCCGGCCGTTCGGCATGCTGCTGGGCTTCCCCGGCCACCACGCGTTCACCCACCGGCCGACCTACCGTCGACTGGCCGCCGAATGCACGCGCGACGAACTCGCGGAGAAGCTTGCCGAACCCGCGGTGCGAGCCGCGATCCTGGCGGAGGACGACCTGCCGATCGACCCGACCAAGCTGTTCGACGGCATGTTCATGCTGGCGCAGAATGCGGCAAATCGCCTGTACCACATCGGCGAACCGCCCGACTATGAGCCGACGGTCGAACGCACCGTGGCGGCGATCGCCGAGCGGCGCGGTGTGGATCCGCTGGCTGCGATGTACGACCTGATGCTCGAGGCTGATGCCGGCGCGATGCTCATGTACCCGATGTTCAACTACTCGGACGGCAACCATGACGCCATCCGCGAGATGCTCACCCACCCGGCGGGTGTGCTCGGACTGTCTGACGGCGGTGCGCACTGCAGCATGATCTGCGACGCCTCCTACCCGACGTTCCTGCTCACCCACTGGGCCCGGGACCGGCACCGCGGCGAGAAGCTGCCGCTCGAGTACGTCATCCGGAAGCAATCACACGACACTGCCCAGCTTTACGGCATGTCCGACCGCGGCGTGATCAGTGTGGGCAAGAAGGCAGACCTCAACGTCATCGATCTGGACGCGCTGACCCTACATGCACCGAAGATGGTCCATGACCTGCCGGCGGGCGGAAAACGCTTGGTGCAGGGCGCAAGTGGATACGATGCGACCATCGTCAGCGGCACCGTCACCCGTCGGCACGGCGTTGACACCGGCGCCCGTCCCGGCCGTCTGGTCCGCGGCATCCGGTAGGTCGACCGCCCCGCCGGTGGTCCCGGCCGGGTTTGCAATCCTGATGATTTCAGGAGCGTCGCGGCGTCTCCTGCCCGGCGACGGCGCCCCGACGGCGGCATCGATAGACGCGAGGAGTTGGTCGGATCGAGTACGCCACACGACCTGTCGGGTCGTGACGAGGCTGCTCGGCCGGCCGATGTGTCGGCGTGAAAGACGTTGAAGCGAAGCCTGTTTAGGCGCTGACAGGCCACGCCGATCGTGCCCGTCCCTGGTCTTCGGCACGCTGGCCGCCTTGACCGTGACCATGGCGGTGCGACCCCGGATACGGCTCGGACCAAGCGAGCCACGCAACCATCCGGTTATTCCCTTCGGTCGCGATGGCGGTGTCTCCGCGGGGCGCGATCTGCGCGCGGTTCGGCACAGTGGTCGTATCCGTCAGGAAGGCAGGTCGCGTGATGCCTGATTCGTCGAGCCGATTCCATCTGGCCGTGGCTCTGGACGGCGCCGGATGGCACCCGGCCGCGTGGCGGGAGGCCGACGCGCGACCGGCAGACCTTTTTGGCGCCGACTATTGGACCGATCTGGTGATCGAGGCCGAACGCGGCGCACTGGACTTCGTGACCATCGAGGACTCGTTGGCAGTTCAGTCCGACGAACCGTACGAGCCAGATGATCGCATCGATCGAGTCCGTGGGCGGTTGGATGCCGTGCTCATCGCCGCACGGGTCGCGCCTCGTACCCAGCGGATCGGTCTGGTGCCGACTGCGGTCGTCACCCATACCGAGCCCTTCCACGTGTCGAAAGCGGTCGCGACCCTCGACTATGTGAGCGCCGGGCGGGCGGGCGTCCGCGTCCAGATCGCGGGACGGCCGGATGTGGCGGCGCATTTCGGGCGGCGGGAGCCGGCGGATCCGCAGCGGGCCGATGAATACTTCGCCGAGACTGTGGATTACGTCGAGGTGCTGCGGCGCTTGTGGGACAGCTGGGAGGACGACGCCGAGATCCGCGACGCCGCGACGGGGCGATTCGTCGACCGGGACAAGCTGCACTACATCGACTTCGAGGGTCGTTGGTTTTCGGTCAAGGGCCCGGCGATCACGCCTCGTCCGCCGCAGGGCCAGCCGATCGTCGCGGCATTGGGCCACGGCAGGGCATCGTACGAGTTGATCGCCGAAAGCACGGACGTCGGGTTTGTCACCCCGAGTGATGCAGGAGACGCGGCAGGCATTGTCGGCGACATCCGCACACGACAACAGGCCGTGGGCCGGGAGTCCGAGACGCTGCACATCTTCGGCGACCTGGTGGTCTTTCTCGACGACAGCGAGTTGGCTGCCCAGGCGCGCCGACGCCGGCTCGATGACCTTGCCGGCTCCGAATATCGCAGCGACGCAGATGTTTTCACCGGCACCGCCGCACAGTTGGCGGACCTGCTGCAGCAGTGGCACGCGGCCGGGTTGACGGGCTTTCGGCTGCGGCCGGCGGCGCTGCCGCACGACTTGGTCCAGATCACCGAGCATCTGGTGCCCGAATTGCGCCGCCGCGGATTGTTCCGCGCCGCGTACGAAGCGGGCACGTTACGTGGGCTGCTCGGCCTGCCGCATCCGGTCAACCGCTACACGGTCGCCTGAACCGCCGATACCCGCAGAATCCGAGGATCAGCCAATGGGTAAGCCAGTCAAGCAGATTCATCTCGCCGCGCACTTCCCCGGGGTCAACAACACCACCGTGTGGAGTGACCCGGCAGCGGGAAGCCACATCGAGTTCAGCTCGTTCGTGCACTTCGCTCAGACCGCCGAGCGCGGGAAATTCGATTTCCTGTTTCTGGCCGAAGGGCTGCGGCTGCGCGAACAGAACGGGCACATCTACGACCTCGATGTGGTGGGTCGTCCGGACACCTTCACCGTGTTGGCCGCACTGGCCGCGGTGACAGACCGGCTCGGGTTGACCGGCACCATCAACTCGACCTTCAACGAGCCCTACGAAGTCGCTCGGCAATTCGCCTCGCTGGACCATCTCTCGGCAGGCCGTGCCGCCTGGAATGTCGTGACGTCGTGGGACGCGTTCACCGGGGAGAACTTTCGCCGCGGTGGCTTCCTGGCCGAGGACCAGCGGTACGAACGGGCCAAGACGTTTCTGCGGACGACGCTGGAGCTCCTCGACTCGTGGCACGGTGGCGAGATCGTGGCAGACAAGGACGATGGGGTGTTCCTGTCCGATCGCGATGCCGGTGCGTTCGCGCACACGGATTCGCACTTCGACATCCACGGCAGGTTCAACGTGCCACGCAGCCCCCAGGGCCGGCCGGTGATCTTCCAGGCGGGCGATTCAGACGAGGGCCGGGAATTCGCGGCATCCGCCGCGGACGCGATCTTCTCCCGGCACAGCACGCTGGCGGCCGGGCAAGCGTTCTACACCGATGTCAAGGGCAGGTTGGCGCGATACGGGCGTCGCAATGACGAGTTGCTCATCCTGCCGGCCGCCACCTTCGTGATCGGCGACACCGACCAGGAGGCCGCCGACATCGCGCACCAGGTCCGGCTTGCCCAGGTGTCGCCGCAGACCGCGATCAAACTCCTCGAACAGCTCTGGAATCGGGACCTGTCCGACCATGATCCGGACGGCCCACTCCCCACGGTGGATCCTGTCGTGGGGGAGAACACCATCTCCCTCGGCCGGGCCAGTGTGCGCATGTTCCGCGACCCGCTCGCGATCGCCTCCGAGTGGCGGGCCAAAGCCGAGGCGCAGCACCTCAGCAGTCGTGAACTGATTGTCGAAGTCACCGGCCGGCAGTCGTTCATCGGGTCACCCCAGACGATCGCGTCGACCATCGATGACTTCGTTCAGGCCGATGCCAGTGACGGATTCATCCTCGTCCCACACATCACGCCCGGCGGGCTCGATCCTTTTGTCGATCGGGTGGTGCCGCTGCTGCAGGAGCGCGGGACGTTCCGGGCCGAATACACGGGCCACACGCTGCGCGATCATCTGGGGCTGGCGCCGCTACCGGCGCCGGCGACCCGGGCGAACCAGTCCACCGAGGTGGCGTCGTAGATGGCGACTCCGCTGACGGTGCTCGATCTGGTGCCGATCTCGTCGGGTTCGACGGCGCCGCAGGCGCTGCGCAACAGCGTCGACCTCGCCAAGCGCGCGGAGGCACTCGGCTATGCGCGGTATTGGTTCGCCGAGCATCACCTCAATCCCGGTATTGCCGGCACGTCGCCGGCCGTGCTTCTTGCGCTGACCGCTGCGGAGACATCGACCATCCGGCTCGGCTCGGGCGCGGTTCAGATGGGCCACCGGACCGCTGTGGCGACAGTGGAGGAGTTCGGACTGCTCGACGCGCTCCATCCGGGCCGGTTCGATCTGGGACTGGGTCGCTCCGGCGGCAAGCCGCGGGAACCCAGAGTGCCGGCGCGGGCCGCGGTGGCCCCTTCGGCCAACGGCCGTTCTTCTGACGGGGTGTTGATCCCCTCGAAGTTCGATCCGACACCGCTGTTGAAGTCCCCGCGGTTTGCCCTCCAGCGGGCGCTGCTTCAGCAACCGGGCGCGCAGTCGCAGAACTACACCGACCAGGTCGACGACATTCTGGCGCTGATCGCCGGCGTCTACCGCGACGCCGATGGGCTGACGGCACAGGTAGTGCCGGGCGAAGGCGCTGACCTCCAGCTCTGGATCCTGGGCAGCAGCGGCGGTGAGAGTGCCGACGTCGCCGGCGCGAGAGGGCTGCGGTTCGCGGCCAACTACCACGTCGCGCCGGCGTCGGTCCTTGAGGCGACCGACGCCTACCGGGCCGCGTTCCGGCCATCGGCCGAGCTCGGCGAGCCCTACGTCGCGGTCTCGGCTGACGTCGTCGTCGCCGAGGACGAGGCCACCGCCCGGGAGCGCGCCGCCGGATACGGTCTGTGGGTCCGCAGCATCCGCACGGCTGAAGGCGCGATCCCGTTCCCGACCCCGGCCGAAGCACGGACGTACGCCTGGACCGCCGCCGAACACGAGCTCGTCGCGGACCGGGTGGACACTCAGTTCGTCGGATCGGCCGCCCAGGTCGCCGATAAGCTGGAGCGGTTGCGCGATGCCACCGAGGCCGACGAATTGATCGTCACGACCATCACCCACGACCACAGCGACCGGGTGCGGTCCTATGAGCTGCTGGCCGACGAATGGTCCCGGCGGTGACCCGGAGGCCTAGAAGTATGACGGCGCAGCCCTTTTCGGTGGAACGCTGAACACGTCTGCAGCTGTCGTGTCGCGCGCCACAGCCGGTGCACGGCATTCGGCCCTAGGCTGGAGCCATGACTCAGAGCAGCGCCCTGTTCCAGATCGAGGACTGTATCGACGAGTCGGGGACCGTGACACTGCCGCCCACCGCGACGCTGATCGCATTGATCGACGGCAACGTCGCCCATCTGCCCGACATGGTGGCATACCGCTACTTGGACTACTCCGGCGATGAGGCACGGACCTTCGAATTGACCTGGTCCGAGCTCGGGGTGCGGCTGGCGGCGATCGCGGCCCGGGCACAGGCTGTCACCGAGCGTGGTGATCGAGTCGCCATCATGGCGCCGCAGGGACTCGACTACGTCGCCGGGTTCTTCGCGGCGATCAAGGCCGGCGCTATCGCGGTACCCCTGTTCGCGCCCGAATTGCCGGGGCACGCCGAACGTTTGGATACGGCGCTCCACGACGCGCGACCGGCCGCGATCTTGACGACGTCGTCGGCGCGGTCGGCCGTCACCGAATTCCTGTCCGCTCATCCGGATTTGGGAACGCCAACGGTCATCGCCGTCGATGAAGTGCCCGACGAGGAAGGCGCCGCGTTCAGTCCCGTCCACATCGAGATCGACGACGTCTCGCACCTGCAGTACACCTCGGGCGCCACCCGACCGCCGGTCGGCGTCGAGATCACGCATAAAGCCGTGGGCACCAACCTGATTCAGATGATCCTGTCCATCGACATGCTTGACCGCAACACGCACGGCGTGAGCTGGCTGCCCCTGTACCACGACATGGGTCTGTCCATGATCGGCTTTCCCACCGTATACGGCGGGCATTCCACGTTGTTGTCTCCCACCGCGTTCGTCCGCCGGCCGCTGCGATGGATCCAAGCGTTGTCGGATGGGTCGAAGGTCGGCCGGGTTGTCACTGCCGCACCGAATTTCGCCTACGAGTGGTCGGCGCATCGAGGCGCGCCGAACCCCGGTGACGACATCGACCTGGCCAATGTCGTGATGATCGTCGGTTCCGAGCCGGTCAGCATTGACGCCATCAACACCTTCAACGCGGCGTTCGAACCGCACGGACTGCCGAAGACGGCGATCAAGCCGTCCTACGGCATCGCCGAGGCAACACTTTTCGTATCCAACATTGCCCCTGACGCCGAGGCGACGGTGCGGTATTTCGACCGCGGCCAGTTGTCGGCCGGCATCGCCGAGCCTGTGGCCGCGGATGCGCCAGGTGCGGTCGCGCAGGTCTCCTGCGGGCAGACGGCCCGCAGTCTCTGGACTGTGATCGTGGACCCGGCTACCGGAACCGAGGTGCCGGACGGGCGAGTCGGCGAGATTTGGTTGCAGGGCAACAACATCGGCCGGGGTTACTGGGGCCGGCCAGACGAGACCCAGAGGATTTTCCACGCTCGGCTGCGGACTGCCCTGCCGGAGAACAGTCACGCCGACGGTGCCGATGTCGACGGATCCTGGATGCGCACCGGAGATCTGGGTTTCTACTTCGACGGTGAGTTGTACGTGACGGGTCGCCTGGCCGACGTCATCGAGCTCGGCGGTCGAAATCACTATCCACAGGACATCGAGGCCACCGTCGCCGACGCCTCACCTCTGGTACGGCGCGGATACGTGACGGCTTTCACCGTCCCGGCGGAGGACGGCGACCAGTTGGTGATCATCGCCGAACGCGCATCGGGCACGGCCCGTCGCGATCCGCAGCCGGCCATCGATGCGATTCACGCGCTTGTGCCTGAACGGCACGACGTGCCGGTCGCCGACGTCCGCTTGCTGCCCGCCGGCGGCATCCCGCGCACCACCAGCGGGAAACTGGCCCGCCGCGCCTGCCGCACCGCTTATCTGGACGGCACGCTGTAGTTCTCCCTGGCGCTGCGGTCACCACTATGAACTGATTCATAATCTGCTGGGTGAAGCGCCGTGAACATGACTAAACGGCGTGCGAAGTAGCATTCGGATTACCCGCTCTTGACGCATCTCTATGAAAGGAATCATAATTCGAGTCGATTGAACCGCCCGCCTGGAGTTGCCCATGCCGCCCGACACCCGCCAGTCGATGGTGCTCGCCGCAGTCGAACTGCTGCGTGAGCGTGGCGTCGACGGTGTCACGCTCGACGATGTGCTGAGCAGGAGCGGGGCACCTCGCGGCTCGATCTATCACCACTTTCCCAACGGACGCGCGCAGATCGTCGATGAGGCTGCGCAACTGAGCGGCGATGCGATATCGGCGCTGATCGCCAAGGCGGCCCCGAGGGGCTCTGCCGCCATCATCGACGCCGTCACCGAGTTCTGGCGGAAGCTGCTGCGCAAGAGCAATTTTGCGGCCAGCTGCCCGGTGGTATCCATTGCGGTGAGCGCTCCGCCGGACTCGACGCTGGCGCAGCACGCCAATCAGATCTTTCGCACGTGGCATGGGCTGGTTACCGACTCACTCACCGCCGAGGGACTCGACGTCGTCGCGGCCCGCCGGCTCGCGACCATGTCGCTCGGTGCCATTGAGGGTGCGATCACCATGTGCCGGGCCACGTCGAGTCTGCAGCCGCTCGATGACGTCAACGCCGAACTGAAGTTGCTGCTGTCGGCGCGAACGCTTTTCGCTGCCGGCGCACGTACCCCGAAGGGAAGTTGAGTCATGGAGTGGACCGGTGCGGTGTATGCCGACGCCCCTACTGTCGAGGTTTCGACGTGGATCGACGCGCCGGTCGAGCGGGTATGGGAACTGGCTTCCGACATCACGGTGATGCCCGAGTGCAGCCCGGAGTTGCAGCGAGTCGAGTGGCTCGAAGGCTGCGACACACCTCGTATCGGTGCCCGGTTCGTCGGGTACAACAGCCACCCGGCGCTCGGTGACTGGTCGACGGAGTCCGAGATCGTCGAGTACGAGCCGCGGCATGTGATGGCCTGGGCCATCGGCGATGCCGAGAACCCGACCGCGACCTGGCGGCTGAGTCTGAGCCACGAGGGCACCGGAACCCGGCTCGCGCAATGGGCTCAGATGGGCCCTGCGCCGTCCGGGTTGTCTCTGGCGATCACCCGGATGCCCGACAAGGAGCAGAAGATCGTCTTCAACCGGCTCCGCGAATTCGAGACCGGCATGCAGGCAGCCCTTGCCCACATCAAGCAGCGGGCCGAAAGCTGATGCGCGCGGCGACCACGATCGAGGCGGACAGCCTCGGAAACTGGAAGTACCAACGGATTTTCGTGGCAGAAGCCGAGAAGCTGGGCCTTGACATCTGCTGGGTCGCCGAGGCGTGGGGGTCCGATGCGCCGTCTGCACTGGGCTTCTATGCCGCGTGCACGGAGCGGATGTTGTTGGGCTCGGGCATCATTCAGCTGGGCACCCGTACCCCGGTGGCCATCGCTCAAGCCGCGATCACGCTGTCGAACTTGTCGGAAGGACGCTTCCTACTGGGCCTGGGCGCATCAGGCCCACAGGTTATCGAGGGACTGCACGGCGTACCGTTCGCCAAGCCGCTGGGCCGGATGCGGGAGACCATCGACGTCATCCGCCAAGCGGTGGCCGGTGATCGGATCTCCTACAGCGGCAAGCAGTTCCAGATTCCGCTGCCGGGCGGCGACGCGAAGCCGATGCGGCTGTCCATGCGGGCAGAACACGAAATCCCTTTGTATGTCGCCAGTCTCACGCCCGCGATGCTGCGTCTCACCGGCGAAGTCGCCGACGGCTGGCTCGGCACCAGCTTTGTCCCGGAAGGCGCCGACGACGCCTACTTCGCGCATCTCGATGACGGACTCGCTCGCTCCGGCCGAACCCGCGCTCATCTGGACATCTGCCAGGGCGCCGAGGTGTCCTTCGCCCGTGACGAGGAGCATCTGAAGACACTGATCGACGCCCGCAAATCCGAGTTGGCGTTCAGCCTCGGTGGAATGGGTTCGGCCTCAACCAATTTCTACAACCAGGCGTACAGCAGGCAAGGTTGGGCCGAAGTTGCGGCGGCGGTCCGCGAACGCTGGCAGTCCGGTGACCGCGAGGGTGCGGCGGCGCTCATCACCGACGAGATGATCCTTGCCACCACCTTGATCGGTACTGCGGACATGGTGCGGGACCGCCTGCAGGTGTGGTGCGACACCGGCGTCGACACGGTCCGCATCTATCCGGCGGGGGACACCCTCGAAGAACGGTTCACCACGCTCGGCGCCGCGATCGACCTCGTGCATTCGATCACCCGGTAGATTCCCGCAGGCCCACAACGCCGAAACGGCATTCCAGCAGAACAAGTTCGAGAACGTGCCTGCCGGAATGCCGTTTCGGCGGAAGAGGAGATCAGCTGCGCGGGTACGTCGGGTATTCGATGCCCGACAGGTACTGCACCACGCGGACCACCTGGCACGAGTAGCCGAACTCGTTGTCGTACCAGCAGTACAGGATTGCCTGGTCGCCGTCGACGATCGCGGCGTTCGCGTCGATGATCGATGCCGCGCGCGAACCGATGAAGTCGCTCGATACGGCGTCGGTCGCGGCGGTGTAGTCGAGGTTGCGGCTCAGCGGACCCGACAACGACGTCTCGCGCAGATGCGTGAGCACCTCGTCCTTCGTCGTCTCCTTCTTGAGCTGCAGGCTCAGGATCGCGATCGAGACATCAGGGGTGGGAACACGGATCGAGTTACCCGTGATCTTGGCCTTGAGCTCCGGCAGCGCCTTCGCGACGGCCGAGGCCGCGCCGGTCTCGGTGATCGTGAGGTTCAGCGGCGCCGAACGGCCGCGACGGTCGGCCTTGTGGTAGTTGTCCAGAAGGTTCTGGTCGTTGGTGAACGAGTGGACTGTCTCGACGTGGCCACGGATGATGCCGAACTTCTCGTCCATCGCCTTGAGCGGCGGCACGATCGCATTGGTGGTGCACGATGCACACGAGAAGATCTGCTGGTTGACGTCCTGGCCGAGGTGGTTGACTCCGTGCACGATGTTCGGCACGTCGCCCTTACCCGGTGCGGTCAGGACGACCTTCGAGATGCCGGGACGCAGGTGCTGCTCGAGGCCGGCACGATCGCGCCACTTGCCTGTGTTGTCGATGAGGATGGCGTCGTTGATGCCGTACTGGGTGTAGTCGACCTCGGACGGGTCATTGGCGTAGATGAACTTGATGACGTTGCCATTGGCGATGAGGAGGTTGTTCTCCTTGTCGACCTTGATGGTGCCGTTGAAGTGCCCGTGCACCGAGTCGCGGCGCAGCAGCGAAGCACGCTTCTTGAGGTCGTCGGCGCCACCGCTGCGGACCACGACGGCGCGAATATTCAGCCCGCAGCCCGAGCCGGCCTTCTCGACGAGCAGCCGCGCGACAAGGCGGCCGATGCGGCCGAAGCCGTAAAGCACCACGTCACGGGGACCCTGCAGCTTGCCCTTGTTGTCGCCGGTGACCTCAGAGAGGGCGTCGGCGACAAAATCGGCGACCGAGAGGCCGCGCTCGTCTGCCCGGTACGCGTGCACGAGCAAACCGAGGTCGATCTTGGCCGGACCCAGGTCAAGGGCTGCCACTGCCTCCAGGAACGGGAACGTCTCGACCACCGACAGCTCCTCGCCGGCGATCTGCCGGGCGAAGCGGTGCGTGCGCAGGATGCTGATGACCGACTTGTTCAGCAGCGACCGGCTGTGCAGCAAGACGGTGACGCCGGTCGAGCGGTGCAGGTTGCCGACGAGCGGGATCATCGCCTCCGCCAGGGCTTCCTGGGTGTTCCAATTGGCAAGTTCTGGTGTATTCAACTCATCTGTCCTACGGGTCGCTTTGGCCGATCGCGCTGAGCAGCGCATTCATGTTAGCGACCGGCTTTTCCGGCTCTGCAGGTCGCTCCCGCTGGCAGGGCACGTAGGGGTTGACAGCCACGCGTGATCGTGAGCCGAAACGGTGTTCCAGCAGGCGTCCACTCGTACTTTTGCTGCTGGAACACCGCTTCAGCGGGTCGACTGTCCGCCAGTCGCGCGCCCAGTCAGGGCTCAGCTGCGTAGGCTGGCGACCAATTCTCGCTCTACCCGGAGTTGTCATGGCGATCAGCGTGTTCGACCTGTTTTCGGTCGGGATCGGGCCGTCGAGTTCACACACCGTCGGCCCGATGCGGGCGGCCGGCCTCTTCGTCGACGAGCTCATCGCTCGCAATGTCGTCGACCACGTCACCGACGTCCGCGTGGACTTGTACGGATCGTTGGCTGCCACCGGCGGCGGGCATGGCACCATGCCGGCCATCCTGCTCGGCCTGGAGGGTCACCGGCCCGAGACCATCGAGACCGACGAGATGGAGCAGCGGCTTGCGGTCATCCGGGCCGACGGCAGAATCCGGTTGGGCGGTCGAATCATCCTCGCGCTCAATGAATCCGACATCGCGCTACACCCGGCGCAACAACTCGATCGTCATCCCAACGCGATGACGATCACCGCCACGTCGGTGCACGGCGGGGTGCTCTTCAGTGAGACGTACTTCTCGGTCGGCGGTGGCTTCGTGGTCACCGAAGCCGACATGGCCCATCCGCCTGAATGTGCCCGCAGTGCCAACAGTTTCACCTCAGCCGCAGAACTGCTGGCCCGCACCGATCGTGATCGCATCTCCATCAGCGACGCGATGATGAGCCTGGAGTGCGCGACGCGCGGCGCCGCCGAGGTACGTGAACGACTGCTGCACATTCGGGACGTGATGATGGCCTGCGCAACCAATGGGATGTCTCGCGACGGCTACCTGCCCGGCAACCTGCGAGTCCGCAGGCGGGCCAAGGACTGGTTCCTGCGGCTCAATGGCGAAGACCCGCAGCGGGATCCGGCCTTTACCGAAGACTGGGTGAATCTGGTTGCGCTGGCCGTCAACGAGGAGAACGCCTCGGGCGGACGCATCGTCACGGCACCGACCAACGGTGCGGCCGGCATCATCCCGGCCGTTCTGTACTACGCGCTGCACTACACCGCCGCCGGGCAAGCCGATCCCGATGATGCGACCGTCCGGTTTCTGCTGACCGCCGGTGCCATCGGCTCGCTGTACAAGGAACGCGCATCCATCTCCGGCGCCGAGGTCGGTTGTCAGGGCGAGGTCGGATCTGCGGCGTCCATGGCGGCCGGCGGCCTCGCCGAAATCCTCGGTGGCACACCGCAACAGGTGGAGAATGCAGCCGAGATCGCGATGGAGCACAGCCTGGGGCTCACCTGCGATCCGATCGGAGGGCTCGTCCAGATCCCCTGCATCGAGCGCAATGCCATCTCCGCGGGCAAGGCCATCAACGCCGCACGCATGGCACTGCGCGGTGACGGCACCCACCGGGTCAGCCTCGATCAGGTCATCGAGACCATGCGCGCGACCGGAATGGATATGAGCTCCAAGTACAAGGAAACCTCGACCGGTGGCCTGGCCGTTGCCGTTAACGTCGTCGAATGCTGAGTGCGCCGCTCGGCGTTCGGGAGGAAAAGCCGCGGATTGCGGTCGCCCGGCGACTTCGATCAGCGGAGCGACCCTTTGAATCGGCGGACCATGAGTGCGACCACCGCGGCGATCGCGAGGACGATCACGGAACCGACGAGGTTGACCAATCCGTTCGCGACGTCGAAGGGGAACGTGTAGATGATCGCCAGCAGGACGGCCACCTGAACGACCAGGCCGACGCCGACGACCGCACTCAACCGGATGTGCAATGCATGCAATGCCGCGGTCAGTGTGCGTTCGGTGGTCGCGGGCATGAACCGCGCCGCGACGAACTGAGTCATGGGCTTGCCGATGCCGCAGCTCGCCAGGAAAACCACGGCTGCAACGCCACCGACGAGAGTCTGCCCGGCCAGCACCAGCTGTGGGTTGGTGGTCACCAACGCGACCGCCAGTGTCAGCCCGAACATCAACATGAGGTATCCGGAATACGGGTCGAGCTGACGGGCCTTGGCCAGGCCATACGCCACCGGGATGCCGGCGACGATCGTGGCGGCCAAGAGCGCGAAGTACTCCGAATGCCCGGTAGCGCGAAGGCCATAGAACGCGAGCAACGGGGTGCCCACTTCGGCAACGGTCCGGATGATCGCGCGCCGTTTGGCAGCGGACCGTCCGGCGTCCGGGCAGCGGTCGACCGGGTCCGGCTCGATGGCATCGACGGCGATGGCGGTCATGGCGAGGTCCTTCCGGGACGTGTCGGCGGTGTCGGAGTACTGCGTTGCCTTCAGCGTCTCGCTCGGCCGGCCGCGAGTCTGTCCGGTGACCGGCTGACACGGGGGATGAAAGCACTGTCCCCCGATTGGCGGAGCCGCCGCAGGAGCGCCGCCCGATGCACCTCAAACGCCCACGTCAACCGCGCTCTTTGCGCTAATCTCGTGACGACTTCCCTCCCGTAAGGAGACGGCTATGGGCAGCTATCAAACGGTCCTCGTGGGTACGGACGGTTCAGACTCGTCGATGAAAGCGGTGGAGCAGGCCGCCGCGTTTGCGGCGCAGCACGGCGCGAAGCTGGTGATCGCGACCGCGCATTTTCACGAAGTCGAGAAGGGCAGCTGGGCACGACCGGCTGCACCCGAAAAGGCGAGTGACCGGCGCGCCGAGGATGCCCTGGGGCGCGAAGGATACCGGGTGCACGGTGATGCACATGTGTACGAAATTCTCCATGAGGCCGGCCAGCTCGCCCGTGGTGCAGGTGCCATAGACATCGAGGAGCGTTCGGTGATCGGCGCACCGGTCGAGGCGTTGGTCAGATTGTCGACGGAGGTCGAGGCAGAGCTGATCGTCGTCGGCGATGTCGGCCTCGACTCGACAGCGGGACGACTGCTGGGGTCGGTACCCGCTGACGTTGCCCGAAAGGCCAAGATCGACATCTTGATCGTCCACACCGTCGACTGATCTTGATTTCGTGTCGATGCACGATTTCGCGACGTACGAGGAATTCGGCCGGAAATTCTTCGAGGTTGCCGTCACCGCTGACCGCGTAGCCGAGGGCTTCGGCACCATGGCGGGCGATGCCTTCGAACTCGGACCCTTTCCGGCCGGCCCGGCGGGAATCGCTCGGGTTACCGCACGCGTCAGCATCGGGCATCCTCAGGTGACGCGCAGGGCCGGCGACATGATCGCGTTCGATGTTCGGATACCGCTGGACATCGATCTACTGATCGACCTGCGAGTGGACCGCTCAAGATTCATGGTGGCGGGCGAGATCGCGTTGATTGCCACCGCTCGGGCTGCGGTGCCGCTGTTGCTGATCATCGATATCCCCAAGCCGGAGCGCAAGGACATCACTGTCAACGTGACGTCGCAGACGCTGCGGGGTGAACTCTTGCGCATCGTCGCGGACGTCGACTCAGAGATCAAGCGCGTCATCGCCAAACAGGTCGGCCGCCGGATCGAAGCACCCGAAGCGCAGCGAGCGAAAGTCGTCGACATCGGCAAACGGATCGCCAGCGCTTGGACCGGAGTCTGACCGATTCCTGGGCGTCTTCGCGAAATACTCGGGAACCATCCTTGCGGCCGACGAGGCGCCGACTGTCATCGAAGGTGACTGGGACCGTCAGAAGGTAGTGCTGATGTCGTTCCCCGACGAACAGTTGTTCCGCGAGTGGGCGAATTCGCCTGAGTACCAGGAAATCTCGGTAGATTGGCGGGCCGGGTCTGATGCCGTCGTGCTGCTTGTCCGGGGGATCGGTTCGTAACAGTGACATCGCCAGTCGGTCCAGCTGGTGAACTCGGCGCCAAGTGCGTCCAGTTGCTAGCCGGTAGCGGCAGTGATGCGCGCCTCGATGAGGCTCGCCAGCTGCTGACCGACCGTGACCAGTACGTCGCCGTCGTGGGCTGCCCGGGTCAGTAGCAGGCCGCCTTCTATGCCGGCCAGGACGGTCAGGGCCAAGTCGGCGGCATCGTCGTCCGCCAGTCCCGCAGCGGTCAGGGCTTCGGCAATCACCGTCCGCCAGCTGGTGAACGCTTGATGGCACACGGTGCCGATCGCTTCGGACCGGGCGGCCTCTTCGAGAGCAACCGTGGCGATCGGGCAGCCGTCTGCCCATCCACTGCGTTCGAGTTCGCGCGCGCCGACCTTGGTCCACATGCGGACGGCATCGGCCGGCCCATACTGCGACATCGCGTAACGCAACATCTGTTCGTATTCCTCGGCCGCGCCGGTCAATGCGTCGACGGCCAATTGCTCCTTGCCGCCGGGGAAGTGGTGGGCCTGCGACCCCCAAGGCGCATTGCTTTCCGCGATGACCTGACGCCATCCCGTGGCGGCAAAGCCCTGGCGCCGGAACAATGCTGCGGCCGAACGGACGATGCGGTCGCGCGAGTCGGAGATGCGGGGCATCGGAGAAGAATATCTTGACAAGACAACCGTCATACTAAGACACTCGTCCTATGTTGATGATGCAGTCGCTGACGTTTCTCGGTACCGGCTCGTTGCGTTGGGCCGAAGTCGCCGCGCCAGTACTCACCGGCCCCGGAGAGGCCATCGTGCGGCCGGTGGCCGTCGCGACGTGTGACCTGGACACGCTCGTCCTGCGCGGGACCTATCCCTTGCCTGGGCCGTATCCGTTGGGGCATGAAGGCGTCGCGGAAGTCATCGAGATCAGCGAGGACGTGCGCTCGGTGTCAATCGGCGACCTGGTGGTCGTTCCGTTCCAAATCTCGTGCGGCACTTGCAAACCCTGCCTCCGGGGCCGCACCGGGAACTGTGCGAGCCACCCACGGATGTCGACGTTCGGCCTGGGGCAGATGGGTGGCCTGCAGTGGGGCGGTCTGCTGGCCGACCGGGTGCGGGTTCCGCACGCCGACGCCATGCTTGTCCCGGTACCTCCAGGCATCGACCCGGCGGTTGTCGCAAGCGCCAGCGACAACATCCCGGACGCCTGGCGGGCCGTCGGGCCTCAGCTCGTCAATGAGCCCGATGCGGAGGTGCTGGTGGTCGGCGGCGATGGTGGGCCGCACTCGATCGGACTGTACGCGGTCGGACTGGCGCTGGCGGCCGGGGCTGGCGCGGCGACCTACGTCGACACCGATCCGCAGCGGCTGTCCATTGCGGAGAAATACGGCGCGTCGGTCATCGACCGCCTGCCGGACCGAAAGGTCGGCAGCTTCGCCGTCACGGTTGATTCCAGTGGCACCGAAGCCGGGCTACGGTGTGCGCTGAACAGCACGGCTGCCGACGGGGTGTGCACGAGTACCTCTGTGTACCTTCGGGATCCGCAGATCCCGATGTTCGCGATGTACTCACGCTGCTGCACCCTGCACGCCGGACGTGCACACGTCCGGCCGGCGATTCCCGAGGTGCTGGCGATGGTCGCAGATCGAAAGTTCGACCCGACACTCGTCACGACCACGTACGCTGCCTGGGACGATGCCATCGATGCGCTAGCGGAACCCACCATGAAAGTCGTTATTGGGCAGACGAATTCGTAGTGGTCCGACCGGGCGACGTAACTGCTGCTGCGACCGCAACAACCTATGCGTGACAAGGGCCCGCTGGGATCGTGCTGTGGTCGGAGATCGGCGTTCTAGCCCGCAGGCGCCACGCCGTTCAGGACGAAGTCGATGACTTCACCGGCAACGTCGCGTTCGGTCTTTCCCGAGTCGACGACGTTGTGCAGCAGCGCTGTCATCATCACCGCGCCGAAAATACTGATCGCATCGCTACGCGGATCCGTGACGCGTTTCAAGGTGCCGTCCGCCGCCCCGGCCTCCAGTACGCGGGCGATGGGTTCGTAGAACGCATCCTGGACGGCCGATGCGAGGTCGGGGAGTCTGATCGCGCGACCTAGGTCGCCAACCAGAGCCATGCTGGTCCCCGGCCGGTTCATCGTGTGCGCGACCTGCGCGGTGATGACCGCAACCAGCCGCTCCTTGCCACTGCCGGCGGAGTCGGCAGCCTCGGCGACTTCGCGTGCGAGGTCGCCCAGTGAATCCCGCAGCAGAAAGCCGAGGATGTCGTCCTTGCCGGTGAAGTAGTAGTACAGCGTGGCTTTCGGGACACCGGACGCGGCCGCAATCTCTTCGATCTTCGTGTTTTCCAGGCCCTTGGTGGCGATCAGTTCCGCTGCGGCATAGAGCTTGCTCGCCACTGCTGTGGGCACCGTCCGTCCCGTTTGTTCAGCCACGAGTGGAAGTGTACGAGCAGGTGGCCCAGTAAATCCGGAGACCGGGTAGCCCGGGTCCAAACTGATATGTTGTACTCAGAGTCCAAACTGGAAGTTCGAGTTATCGACCGGAAGGATCGCCATGAGCGACGTCACCGCGGATGTGATCGTGGTCGGCTACGGAGCTGCCGGCGTATGCGCTGCGCTCGAGGCCCGCGCCCGCGGAGCGGATGTCCTCGCCATCGACCGGTTCAACGGAGGCGGCGCCACGCAGGTCTCGGGCGGGATCATCTACGCCGGCGGTGGCACGTGGGTCCAGCGCGAAGCCGGTATCGACGACACCGCTGACGCCATGTACACCTACCTGCACGCCGAGATCGGCGATGCGGTACGGCCAGAAACGTTGCGGCGCTTCGTTGACGGCAGTCCTGCGATGATCGACTGGCTCACGGCACACGGCGTGCCGTTCGAGGCATCGGTGTGCCCCTACAAGACGTCCTATCCCAACAACAAGTACTACCTGTACTACTCGGGCAGCGAGAACTCCGGGCATTTTCGCGCGCTCACCCCGCCGGTGCAGCGCGGACACCGCGCCAAGGGACCAGGGGCGTCGGGCAAGAAGATGTACCAGCCACTGGCAGCGTCGGCGAGCCGAGCGGGTGTACGCACGATGTTCCACACGCGTGCCGCCTCACTCCTCAGCGATGCCACCGGTCGGGTGGTGGGCGTGCGCACCAGCACGCTCGCGCACGCGCCGGCGTGGGTGCAGCGACGTTATGCGACGTACGCAGCGCTGGCAGTAAAACCGGGCATCTACTACCCGCCGCTGCGCGCCGCGATGGAACGCCGCCTGGCTGCCTTGGAACGCAGGTATGCCCACACGGTCGACATCCATGCCCGCAAGGGCGTAATCCTGTGCGCCGGAGGCTATATCGCCAATCGGGAGTTGATCGCGCAACATGCTCCGGCGTATCGCGAGGGCCTCCAGCTCGGAACCAGCGCGGACGACGGCAGTGGCATAGATCTCGGCATCGAGGTCGGCGCGGCCGTGGATCGGCTGGACAACGTCTCAGCGTGGCGGTTCATCACCCCGCCCAGCGCGATGCTCGGCGGGCTCGTCGTCGACGAACATGGGCACCGGTTCATCGACGAAACCCGTTACGGCGCCGCCATCGGCAATGCGATGGTGCGAGACCACAACGGCCGCGGCTGGATTCTCGCCGACCGCACGTTGCTCGAGCAGGCACGCGAACAACTTCCGCAGCAGGCGATTTGGTTCCAGCGGCTACAGATGGAGGCGATGCTACGGACCGATCGCGTAGAGGCGGACACCCTCGAAGCCGTTGCCGCCAAAGCGGGTGTCGACCCAACGGGACTACGTCAGACCGTCACCGAGCACAACCATGCCGCGGCGTCGGGGCGCCCTGATCCGCTGGGCAAGCCGGCCGAGTTCGTCCATCCCATCGAACGGGGGCCGTACTCGCTGATCGCGATCTCGGTCAAGCCCAGCCTCATCAATCCGTGCCCGATGTTCACGCTCGGTGGCCTCATCGTCGATGAAGACACCGGCGCCGTGAAAACCCCAGCGGGACAGCCGATCGGCGGTTTGTTTGCGGCGGGACGTACTGCCGTCGGCATCTGTGCCAACTCCTATGTGAGTGGGCTATCCCTGGCCGACTGCGTGTATTCCGGACGGCGCGCCGGCCAGCACGCCGTCAGCGCTGGCTGAACGAGAGTTCGTCCTCGTCGCTGTCCCGGGAAGGAGTCGGCGTCGGCCACTCGGCGGGGACCGGGCGCTGGCGCACGATCTGCGGCCACCAGAACCACTTGCCGAGCAGCGCGGCGATCGACGGCGTCATGAATGACCGCACCACCAACGTGTCGAACAGCAGGCCGAGGCCGATGGTTGTACCGATCTGCCCGAGGATCATGAGGGGGCTGAAGATGAACGCCGCCATGGTCGCCGAGAACACCAGGCCGGCTGCGGTGACGACGCTACCGGTGCCGCCCATCGACCGGATGATGCCGGTGTTGAGGCCCGCGTGCATCTCCTCCTTGAACCGGGACACCAACAGGAGGTTGTAGTCGGCGCCCACCGCCAGCAGCAGGATGATGGCCAGCGGCACCACGACCCAGTACAGATGGATGCCGAAGATGTACTGCCACACCAGGACTGACAGGCCGATCGAAGCGCCCAACGACAGCACGACGGTACCGACGATGACGGCCGCGGCCACGATGCTGCGGGTCACGATGACCATGATCAGCAGGATGAGAGCGACCGCCGCCAGTGCGGAGATCAACAGGTCGTACTTGGTGCCCTCTTGAATGTCCTTGTTGGTGGAGCCGATACCGGCGAGGTAGATCTTGGCGTCCGACATGGGTGTTGCCTTGAGGGCGTCGAACACCGCTTCCTTGATCGCGTTGATATGAGGGATCGCCTCCGGGTTCGCCGGATTGCCCTGATGCGTCACGATCATGCGCGCCGCCTTGCCGTCCGGCGACAGGAACAGCTTGAGGCCGCGTTTGAAGTCGGCGTTGTCGAACGCCTCGGGCGGCAGATAGAACGTGTCGTCGTTCTTGGCGTCGTCGAACGCCTTGCCCATGGCGGTGGCGTTCCTCAGTGCCTCGTCGCTCTGAGAGTTGGTGCCACCGGTGGTTGCGTAATTCGACAGTGTCAGTTCACGATTACGTTCCTGGATCGCGATCTGCGGCGGGATCAGCGCCACCAACTGTGGCTGCAGGGCATCCAAGCGGTCGAGGCTCGCGGTGATGGTGCCGAACTTGTCGGAGAGATCGGCGATCCCGTCCAAGGAGTCGAACACCGACCGCAGCGCCGAGCACATGGGGATGTCGAAGCAGTGCGGTTCCCAGTAAAAGTAGTTGCGCAATGGACGGAACTGGTCGTCGAAATCGGCGAGTTTGTTGCGCAGGTCGTTGACGGTTTCGACAGTGTCGTGGAACGCCTGGACCTGATCGTGGGTCGCGGCGGCACTCTGCTTCTGGAGCGAGAGCTGCTGCTTGAGGACGCTGATCGTGTTGTCGATCTCGCCTGCTTGCTTGAGCAGGTCGTTGGCCCGGTCCTTCTGGTAGCCCAGGTTCATGATCTGGCTCGCGCTCGACGCGCTGATCTGGAACGGAATGGAGCTGTGCGTGATCGGCGTACCCAGCGGACGCGTAATCGATTGCACCAGAGCGATTCCCGGCGTATGCAGCACCGCTTTCGCGGCGCGCTCGAGAATCAGCATGTCCGCCGGATTCCGCATGTCGTGGTCGGCTTCGATCATCAGCAGCTCGGGATTGATGCGCGCCTCGGTGAAGTGCCGTTCGGCAGCTTCCATGCCGACGACGCCGGGGGCGCTGGCGGGGATATACGGGCGGTTGTCGTAGCTCACCTCGAAGCCGGGCAGCGCGAACACTCCGATGAGCGCGATCGCGCCGGTCACCACGAGGATCGGTCCGGGCCAGCGCACGATGGCGGCGCCGATTCGGCGCCAGCCGCGCGCCCGTTGCGCGACCTTGGGCTCCATGAGTCCGAACCGGGTGGCGATCAACAACACTGACGGACCCAGCGTCAGGGCCGCCGCCAACGTCACGAGGACGCCGAGCGCGGCTGGGATGCCGAGCGTCTGGAAGTAGGGGAGCCGGGTGAATTGCATGCACGCGACAGCGCCGGCGATGGTGAGTCCCGATCCGACCATGACGTGGACCGTGCCGTGCCACATGTCGTGATAGGCCGAGATCCGGTCCATGCCCTTTCCGCGCGCTTCCTGGTAGCGGCCGACGACGAAGATCGCGTAGTCGGTGCCGGCCGCGATGGCGAGGAGGGTCAAGAGGTTGGTCGCGTACGTCGACAGACCGATGACGCCGGCATGGGCCAGGACCGCCACCACACCGCGGGCGGCCGCGAGTTCGATGGCGACGGTCAGCAGGACGATCAGCATCGTCACCAGTGACCGGTAGACGAACAGCAGCATGATGCCGATTACCAGGAACGTGATACCGGTGACCTCGTTGGTGCCTGCGCTGCCGACCTCGAAGTTGTCGGTCACCAGCGGCGAAGCGCCGGTGATGTAGGCCCTGATGCCGGGCGGAGGCGGATCGTCGGCGACGATCTTGCGGACGGCGTCGACTGAAATGTTCGACATGGCTTCGCCCTGATTACCGCGCAGATACAGCTGCGTCAGAGCGGCCTTGCCGTCCTTGCTCTGCGAGCCGCCGGCTGTCAGTGGGTCGCCCCAGAAGTCTTGGACGTGCTCGACATGCTCGGTGTCGGCCTGGAGCCTTTTCACCAAACCGTCGTAATAGTTGTGCGCTTCGGGACCCAAAGGCTGATCGCCCTCGATCACGAGCATTGCCGCACTGTCGGAATCGAATTCGTGGAAGACCTGTCCGATGTGCCGCATCGCGAGAATGCCCGGCGCATCGGGCGCGTTCTGCCCGACTGAGCGCTCCCAACCGACCACCTCGAGCTGGGGCGAGATGGTGTTCGAGACCGCGGCGATCGCAATCCAGATCAACAGGATCGGCAGGGACAGCTTCCGGATGAGCCTCGCCGGAAGGGAACCCTCGGCGGCGGGGTCGATGCGATGCTGTGTCACGGGTGATCCGCCTCCGACCCCTTGCTGTGCGCTCATGCGGTCTTGTCCAGGCACGAGATGTATCCGTTCACGTGGTTTGTGGACCTTTCGTCCTTGACGACGCCGTTGACGGTGATACGGCAGCCGATGGTGCTGCCGTCACCCTGTGCGCGCAGATCGGCGTACATCGTCGGATCGTCGGTGGTCAGGGCCTGTGACCACGGCAGCGTGACGTTCTCGACGCGCTGAGGCTGGGCATTGATGTCCAGAAAGTTGATGGTCGCCACGGATCCCGGCGAACCGAATACCTCGAACAGCACCCGTTTCGGGTTGTAGCCGGTGTTCTCCAGGGCATCTGAACCGGGCCGTGAGATCTCGTTGTCGGAGCCGAAGATGCCGCGCAGTCGGTCGACACTGAACCCGACGAGGGCGACCACCACGATCGCCACGATGGCGATCCATTGCCGGCGTACCAACTTACCCACCGAAAACTTGCTCAAGCCAAAGCCTTTCGACGCCCCCGTAGACGAACAGCCAAAGCAATATCGCCAAATCGTCCCGTGAAGCAGAACGGTACGGTACCGTACGAACGATCGCAACCGGGTTGACATATGCGCAAAACCCTGCACCCAAATGCCGCATCGGGGTGCAACGTCGTGGTGTAACTCTGGTATTCCATCTGAGTCAGTGAGGCCGAAAGGGGTGTCGCGATGTCCGATGACATGTGCGCCGGCTCCAGCTGCCAGTGGAGTGAGCGCGAAACCGAACTGTTGGCCATCACGCTGGAACTGCTGCAGGAGCACGGGTACGACCGCCTGAGCGTGGAAGCGGTGGCGACCAGGGCCAAAGCCAGCAAGGCGACGATGTACCGGCGCTGGCCGTCGAAGGCTGATCTGGTGCTCGCCGCGTTCATCGAGGGCACCCGCAATTCCGCGGTGTCGCCACACACCGGGTCGCTGCGGAGCGACCTTCTGGAAATCGGTCGAGCCACGTGCGAACAGGCTCAAGAACACACGCGGACCATGCGTGCCGTGCTGAACGAGATGTCGCACAGTCCGGGCCTGCAAGCGGTGATGCAGGAGAAGTTCGTTCTTCAGCGCAAGTTGGTGATCGACGGTGTCCTGGCCGAGGCGGTGGAACGCGGGGAGATCGACCCCTCGGCCATCAACGAGGAGATCTTCGATCTGTTGCCGGGATATCTGGTGTTCCGGGCACTGGTTTCGGATCGGCCACCGACCGATGACACGGTGCGAATCTTGGTCGACGATGTCCTACTGCCGAGCCTGACGGCTGGCCGCGAACCTTAGCTCAGGCGGTCGCCGACCCAAACGATGAGGGCGGCCACCACGAACATGGCACCCACGATGCTCGTCGCGGCCCATCCGGCGTATGCGTATGCGACCGTCGCGGCGACGGCGCCGAGGCCGGTGCCGATCGAGTAGTAGACCATGTAGCCTCCGATCAGACTCGTGGTCGCCGTCGGGTCGGAGTCGACAATCAGGTGCTGGTTGATGACGTGTAGCGCTTGCCCCGCGAAATCGAGAGCCACCAAACCGATTCCGAGCAGGAGTAGCGAGCTGGGTGCCTGGGCGATGGCCAGCCAGGACGCGAGCAGTACGACGAGCATTGCGCCGGTGGCGAGTTGGGCGCGACCCGCGTCGGCCCAGCGGCCCGCACCCGATGCGCCGAGCGCCCCGGCCGCGCCGACGATGCCGAACAGTCCGATCTGTGTCGCGGTCAGATGCCACGGCGCCGCACCGAGTGGCAGTGCCATGGATCCCCATGCGGCGCCAAAGCTGGCGAACATCAGGCCGCCGATGAGGCTTCGTACGCGAAATGCCCTGTCCCGCAGACTGAGTACGAAGACCGACATGATCGCCCGGCGATAAGGCACAGCAACTTTCTCGATCGTGTCGCGGGGGAGGGCAACGGCCAGCCAACCGCTGACGGCCAGCATGACCAGCGCTGCCACGATGAACACGGCCCGCCAACCCCATAGTCCAGCGATCGACCCGGAAACCGTGCGGGCCAAGAGAATTCCGAGGACCACGCCCGAGGTCACCACGCCGACAGTGCGCCCGCGCCGACCTGGCGGGCTCGTGGCCGCGGCGAACGCGGTGATCACCTGGACGACGGTCGAGGCCGAGCCGAAGATCGCGCAGAAGGTGAGGAACACCCACGCCGACGGCGCAACCGCTGCTCCGAGTAGTCCGAGCGCGGTCACGGCCAGTTGCGCGAGGATGATCCGCCGACGGTCGAAGCGATCACCCAACGGCACCGCCAGGATCAGCCCCAGCAGGTACCCGCCCTGTGTCGCCGTGGTTACCCATCCCAGCTGAGCCGCCGACAGGTGCAACTGGGTGCCGAGCTCGTCCAGGAGTGGTTGGGCGTAATAGACATTGGCCACCGCTGCGCCGCTGACGAAGGCAAGCACCAGGGCCGTCCCTGCGTCAATTGTTTGGACCTGCCCGGTCGCCGGTTCCGTTGTGCACGACATTCGATCGGCTCACTTTCTCCGAGATCCAGCGAAGTGGTACTAGATTGCAACCAGAGAATAGGTAGACTGGTTGCAAATAGCAACCAGGATGGGTGAGGGGTGTCATGAGTGGTCGGCTGGCTCAATCAACCTGTCCGGTGTCCCGCACCGTCGACATCGTTGGGGACAAGTGGACGTTGATGATCCTTCGGGACGCATTCGAAGGGGTGTCGCGGTTCTCCCAATTTCAACGCAGCCTCGGCGTCGCGAAGAACATCTTGTCTGGCCGTCTGCAACACCTGGTGGAAGCCGGGGTGATGGAGTCGCGGCCCGAAGCCGGCGGCTCGTCTTATCGGGAGTATGTGCTTACCCCCAAGGGGGAGCGGCTCTTTCACCTCATCGTCGCGCTGCGGGAATGGGGTGCCGACAATGCGTTCACCGAGGATGAGCCCCGCACGTCCTACGTCGACTCGCGCACCGGTATCTCGCTGCCCCGATTGCGGTACCAAACGCCCGACGGCGGCGAGATCAGGCCCGAGCACACGCGGCCCATCAGGCCGGATGACCCGGTCGCGCCGTGAACGGGAATCCCGCTGCCCCGGAACGAGGTTCGCGGTGGTCGCCTACGCCCCATCGCACCGCGGGGCGAGCAGGTCGTCGCGCAGGCCGGGCGTCAACGTCAGCAGTGCAGAAGTGAGGTCGCGGACGGACTCGTCATGGGTGAGGTGGAGCCAGTCGAGTTCGGCATCAAGGGCACGGGCATAACCGGTGGTGGGGTCGAAGTAGTCGACGCCCACGCCGAAGAATTCGGCCAACATGTCCGCGGTGCGAGGGGATGGACACGCCCGGATGCCGGATCGTAGTTGCGAGAGGTATGGGGCGGACAGTCGGTACCCACGGCGGGCCAGGGCCTCCGTCACTTCGAAGTTTCGGTACGGACCGCGCCCGGGCGGGTAGACGGTGGCGAACAATCGGTTGAGTCGCTCCGCGAAAGTGGCTGCGTCCGATGAAGATTGGCGACGTTTCTTGCTGGCCATGTGATTCCCCCTTGAATCATGATGCGGTGCAGAGCCTTGCGGCGTACGAATGGATATCGGTTCCGCCGTGGCGCTGAAGCGACCTGATGATGACCGCCCGGGGGTGCGGCGCCTGGGCTGGACGCCGCAGGGTGGTGTTCGGGCGTGAACCCGTCGCACGCACGTTAGCTCACATTTCTGTGAATGCAACGACAGCAAATGTTTGCGCGGAGTTGACGCGTCGGTGGGTTCGTGGAATTCTCGTGACATCAGTTGAGTGCCAGGTAAGCCGGGGGGCTTGGGGCAGGTCTTCTCAAGGGGGATGCAGTGTTTCGTGTTGTGCCGCGGGTTTCGCGGTGTCTCGTGTCGATGGTCGCGTTGCTCACATTGCCGTCGCGGCGCCTGTGAGGATTGCCCGTCCGGTGGTTGCTATCCGGGGTTCGCAGCGGAGCTGACCGCGAACGCAACCGCCGTGGTTGGCGACCAGATCGACGACATCCGGTGAGCTATGGTGCGCTGGGCCGGCTCCCCTCGGGTGTTGCCAGGCCGTAAGTCGGAGATCGTGCCCACCCTGCGGTGCCACGACCCGGTGGAGGCCGTGGGAGTCCGCGGGCCGTGTGATGCACGTTGGTGTGGGTTGCGCCGTTTTCTGTGAAGGTGCCCGGTGTCTGCTGTCGACCACAACGACCGGGACAAGCCGCCGCGCGGCGCAGTTGGAAGGAGTTTGGCTTTGCGGACGACAACGAACACGCTGTGGTGTGACACCACGATCACACCTGATGGCTGCGTGGTGGTCATCGACGATGGCGGTGCGAGCCGCGTTTCGGGCACCTACGTGCACGCAGACATCGATTTCACCCCGGAGTCGGTACACCAGACACTGTGTACGATCGGCCGCAACGAATGAATTCGGTTGGATGGCAGGACTACTCACAGCACGAGTCCGCAGGGTGGACGGACGAGACCGCGGATGTGCTGGCGCTGCTGGGCGACTCGCGCCTGTTGAAGCAGTCGTGCTCGGCGGGCCGCAACTCCGCGCACATCCCAGGCATGATCTGTCAACCGCCGCGTCCGGTACGGGTGGCGTACTGGTGGGCGAATGCGCTCCAAGCGCAAGGCTGGAGATTGTGTGCACTGGGCGAGCAGCTCGCAGGTGGAGGGTTCATTGCCGAAATCGGCGCGGCCGGCGGTGAATCGGTGTGGGTGGTCTTTCCTCGCAACATGCCCGACGACGGCACCGAGGCGTCCGCGCTGGCCAACTTCATCCAGCGCCTCACCTTTGACCAGCGGAACTACCTCCGTCGGCTCGTCGTCACGGGGCCAGAGCACTCCCGGTGCGATGCGGAACCGGCCCGACGTCCGAAGGGATCACCTCGTTGACCAGCGAGTCCGACATTGCATGGGAATTGGTGGAGTGCGTCCGCGCTCGCTTGACGGTCGCGGAACTCAATAACGCGTACGTGAACCTGGGTATCGGCGAGTTCGACCCGGTGATCCAGGTTGCGATGACAGTCGTTGAACGTGAACGACTTTCGGTGCCCGACGCGCTGGTCGACTCGCTCCATACCTGGCGTGTGCGGCACCATCCCGATGGCGTGGCTTCGGAACGTCTCGCGCGCCAGATCGCACAGTGTCGCCTGAGCCCAGATTCCCGATGTGGTGGATAGACCGCGGCGAGTACGGAACCAATGTGTTGTGGGGGATTTGTAGTGTTGACACCGAGGGCGAAAGACGAGCTCGCTAGTACCGTCGTGCATCTGCCCAGTGCGCGCAAGGCCGAAGTGACCGCGCTTCTCCAATTCGCGGGCGGGCTGCGGGTACACGGGGGGCGCGTTGTGATCGACGCCGACGTCGATCGAGAGTCCGTGGCCACCCGCATCTGCAAGGACCTCAAGGACTTGCGCGGGTATTCGGCAGAAGTACGTGCGCTGCCGAGCATCGGTTCGCGCAGTCGTTACCTGGTGCAGGTTGCCCACCAGGCCGAAGATGTGGCCCGCTGGACCGGGCTGATCGACCGGTGGGGGCGGCCCGTCCGGGGCATGCCGCCGCAGATCGTTGGCGGTAGTACCGCAGAAGCCGAAGCGGTATGGCGTGGGGCGTTTCTCGCGCGGGGCTCATTGTCGTTGGCCGGTCGGGCGCGCGGGCTGGAGGTCGAGTGCCCGGGTATGGAAGCTGCCCTGGCGCTGACCGGAGCTGCGCGCCGACTTGGGGTGCACGTGAAGGCTCGACAGCTGCGGGGCGCAGATCGTGTCACGGTGCGAGACACCGACACAATCTCTTTGTTGTTGAATCGAATTGGTGCCCAACAAACGCGAGCGGCCTGGCAGTCGCACCGAGATCGGACCGGCACGATCATCGCTGATGCCGCATTGGTCGACTCCAATCAGCGTCGCGCGCAACGGTCGGCGATGGCGTCAGCGATTCGAGCCCAACGCGCATTGGAAATCCTCGGGGATAGGGCACCCCAGCATTTCGTTGACATCGCACGTCTACGCATCGAACACCCAGAATTGTCATTGGACGACTTGGGGCGTCTGGCCGAACCCCCGTTGACGAAAAATGCAGCGGCTGGCCGCCTTCGACGGGTGTTGGGAATGGCCGACCGCGAGGCCCAGCGAGCTGGGGTCGCCGACACCCGTGGCGTAGTCGCGGCAGGATGACCCCAGCGGGGATTCGAGCTGCTGTTACCCCAGCGGGTCACCCTCCACGACGTCGGTGATGGTGACATCGATCGGTCCGGCGGGGGCGCCGCCGTCGTGGTCGAGTTCGTCGAGGATGGTTCGGATGGTGTCGAGCACCAATCGCCGGATGTCGTCACCGAGATCGCGCAGCTGGGTTCCGTAGCTTCCGGTGACGTCGATGTCGATGGCACGCAGCACCGCGCCTTCCAGCGTGAACGCGATACGTGTCGGTTGGCAGACAAATGCGCGTCGCAGCTCCCGGGCCAGCAGGCTGCGGAGGGCGTGGTCGCTGATGTACACCACTCCGGCACCGGTGTCCCGGGACGCCCGGATGGGCCAGCCGGCTCGGGACGCTGCATGCACTGCCGCACGCACCCTGTTGCTGATGGCGTCCCAGCCGGGCTCGGGCACAGTCCTCAGGTACGAGGCTGCGCGGTGCAGGAAGGGATCGGGCTCCGTCACTGCCACCTCCTCAACAGAACACGCAGGGTCTTGACAGCCCGAAGGTGGTGACCGCGCACCGCATCGGCACTGAGGTGCAGCACCTCGCCAATTTCAGGGAACGTCATCTGCTCGACCTCCCGCATCATCCACACCGCGCGCTGGCGCACCGGCAATTCGCCGAGCGCCAACTCCAGGGCATCCAAGAAGGCCGCATTGGACGCCGCGGTGAACGGGTCCGCGGATGTGTCGGGCCCCGCCAGCGGCTCGAGCACCCAATCTTCAACCGGTCGGGCACGCTTCAGCCGGTGTGTATCGGCAATTTTCCGGTAGCAGATGGCGAACAACCACGTCCGAAGTGATGAGCTTCCACGAAAGGCGCCGATCTGTTGCCATGCGGCAACGAAGGTGTCCTGCACGACATCTGGGACATCGGCTTCGTAGGCGAGCATTCGCCGCGCGTACCGGTAGAGCACCGGTCCGTAGCGGTTCACGATGACGTCGAATGCTTCGCGATCGCCGACTACCGCCGATGCCCGTAGGGCCTCGTCGTCAGCGTCGCGTAGGTCGCCACCGGTTGGCGCTGTCACCACACTCCGCTCTCAGTTACGCTCCACCGCTCCTGAAATATAGGCCTTCGTACCAGAACCGGCCGCCGCTTGGGCTGCCTGAGCACGTTCAGCTGAGTAGATTTGCGATGTGTCCTGTATCACTCAAGCGGGGCGTTCGGTTCGAGTCTTGAGTAACGACTACCCATATATCGACGTCGAAAGGGGAGCGGTGATGACCAGCGCACAGGCCGATGTGGAGTCGGCCGGCAAAGAAGTCAGCCCTTACCAGGGGTCACCGTTGGTGAGCTCGCAGGGCAAGACGACCATCGCGGACGTGGTCGTGTCCAAGATCGCCGGCATCGCGGCCCGTGAAGTCAGCGGCGTGTACGACCTGGGCGGCGGGGCGTCGCGCGTGGTGGGCGCCATCCGCGAGCGGATCCCTGGTGCCAGCGTCAACCAGAGCCAGGGTGTATCGGTCGAGATCGGGGAGAAGCAGGCAGCGGTCGACATCGACATCGTCGCCGAGTACGGCGTGGCGATCGCCGATCTGGCCGCCGGCATCCGGCGCAATGTCATCGCCGCGGTCGAACGCATGACGGGTCTCGAGGTCACCGAGGTCAACATCACCGTCCACGATGTGCACCTCGACGGTGACAGCGGCGACGATGCCGACGCCGCGCCTGCCCGTGTCCAGTGATGCGCCGCCGGGGGGAGCGGTTCACGAGGACGCCGCCGACCGCATTGCTGCCGCGGTAAGCGCCGTCGACGGCGTGGCAGGCCTGCACGCCGGCATGTTCGGTGAGGTGGCGACCTACCTGCCGGGACGGCGGGTCTCTGGGATCCGGATCGGGGCGGACCGGGTCGACGTGCACGTGAGTCTTGTGCTCGGCGTGCCGGTACGGCCCACCGCAACTGCAATTCAGCGGGCCGTCGCCGAGCTGACTGAACTGCCCGTCGACGTCACGATCGAGGATCTGGTGCCAGTGCCGGTGACACCAACGCCCGGTCGAGGACTGCAGTAGGCCTCCACGGTGTGGCGGCGCGACGAGGGGCGCGCCGTCCCACCGTGGTTCACGAACTCCCAAGTGGCAGTACAACTTCGTTTCGCGGAAGGTTCACATCATGACCTCATCGACGCTGGGTCTGGTTGCTGGTCTGCTGCTCGGTATCGCCGCAGCCGCGGGCGGGCTCGGCGGCTTTCTCATCGCGTTGCTGCTCGGCGTGGGGGGATACCTGATCGGCGCTTACCGCGACGGCGAACTCGACCTGTCCGCTTTGTTGCGGGGTCGCGACCGTGACTGAGTCAGAGGTGACCGAATCGATTGCAGCGGAGTCCGATTCCGAGGACGACGGTGCGACGCGCGGCACCCTGACCGTACGTGAGAAGGTCGCACAACGGCTTGCCGTCCGGGCTGCGCTAGATACACCGGACGTGCTGCCGTTCCCGGAAAGCCGCACCAAGATCGCCGGCCGGTCTCTGCCCCAAGCTCAGCTGACTGTCACCGGTGACCGGGTCACGGCCCACCTCAAGGTGACCGTGGCATGGCCCGCGCCGGCGGTGGAAGTCGCCCGTGCGGTGCAGCGCAACGTCGCGCAGACCTTGTCCGACATGGCCGGATTGCACGTCGACCGCGTCGATGTCACCGTCGACCAACTCAGCGCCGGCACCAAAGACACGAAGAGGACTCGATGATGACCGTCGACAACCCTGCATTACCCGCACCGGGCCGGTCCCCAGTCGCTGCTGCCACCGCTCGATATGTCGCGGTGGCGCTCTCACTGATTGTCATGTGCGGCGGGGTCGTCTCGCTGCGTGAAGCCGGTGTGGAGCTGGGCTGGGTCGCGGGAACGCCGTGGATCGGGGCGGCCGTCTCGGCACTCAACGGCCTGCGCAGCCAGTGGTGGATGGTGCCCGCCGGTGCCGCTGCGCTGATCCTTGGCGGCTGGCTGGTATTCGTTGCCTTAAGGCCCCGACGCAAGACGGTCGTCGCCGTCGATGCAGCGGGATCGGTGTGGATGCGCCCGCGCGACGTCGCACGATTGGCATCGCACGCGGCATCTTGCGTGCCCGGTGTCGAAGTGCTGAATTCGGCGGCGACTCGACGCAAGGTCACGATGTACGTCGGCCTCACCGGCGCCGAGTCCGACGTCGCGGCCAAGGGTGCGATCGCTGCTGCGGTGGGTAGCGCGACCGAAATCCTGGTTCCCACACCGCGAATCGTCGTGCACGTCGGTACGAGCGGGGCTGCATGAGCCTGCTCCCGACTGATTTCCTTGATCGTGCCGCGGCTCTTGTCGCGGGACTCGCACTGGCCGGTCTGGGTGCCGCGGCGGTGCTGTGGCCTACCCATCTGGTGCGTATGGCACCGGAACACATCAGTACCGGACCGGTAGCGCACGCCGCCACCTCCACGTGGTGGCCATGGGAGTTGGCCGGGGCCGGAACTGTCTTGGTGGTGATCGGGCTCGTCTGGCTCATCGCGCATGTTCCCGTCCGGAAGACACCGGTGCTGCGCGTGCCAGGCACCACTGA
Organism: Mycolicibacterium aubagnense; assembly: GCF_010730955.1. NCBI lineage: Bacteria > Bacillati > Actinomycetota > Actinomycetes > Mycobacteriales > Mycobacteriaceae > Mycobacterium > Mycolicibacterium aubagnense. The sequence goes on from NZ_AP022577.1 coordinate 482,534, forward strand.
CCCGGGGTTCATCACGGTGAACCTCGATGGCGTCGCCTCGGCGGCCGCCGAGGCCTTGGAGCGGGACTCGAATGTGCAGTCCGCCAAAGGAAAAGCCATTGCCGATCGCCGCACGCCGACTGTGGAATTGACTGTCACCGCGGCCCACCCGGCGAGTCTTGCGGAGGTGATCTCGGCGGTCGACGCCACCCTTGCCGACATTGCCCGGGCCACCGGGGGTACCGGTAACACCGTAGCGGCACGCGCGGTCGTGCAGATTGCGAAAACCAAAGGCAGGGGCTTGGGCTGACCTCACCGCCAGCGCGTTCGAACCGAACAATAGACGTGAGCTCGACGGTGACGTTTGGAAGAAGTCGGGGCAGGGAATAGCTGAGTGAGCTGATGCCCTCGACGCGTCACTGAGTGTGAGGAATTGACATGGTTCACGAAGCGCTGTTCGCCTTGCAGAGTCAGCCCGAGGCAGCTGGATTCATCCTGCGGGGTATCAAAGGAATCTTTGTCGCCGTCGGCAGTGTCATCGCCGCGATCATCTGCGCGGTGATCGCCGGCATGAAGGGCCGAAGCTCGTTGGGCTGGGGCATTCTCGGTCTGTTCTTCTCGATCCTGACGCTGATCGTCGTGATCGTCATTCCCTCGAAGAAGTCTTGAGCAACTGGCATTTGGTGTATCGGCACCATTGGTGCAACGGCGATAAGGAGCAAAGATGTCGGTTCGACGAGTGATTTTGCTGGGTGGCGCGATTCTGTTGCTGGCGGGCGTCATCGGGCTGCTGGTACCCGTTTCGACGTCGAGCAGCGACGGCAAGGACGTAGGTTGCGGTAACGCACTGTTCCAAAATCTCGACCAGGCGCGCTCGGCGAACGCGTCCGGCGTCGGGGGCGTTCCCATCCTCAATCAGATTGTCCCGCATACCGATTACGTCGCACAGTGTGAATCCGAACTGTCCAATCGGCGGGCGTGGTCGATTCCCGTGGCGATTCTGGGAATCGTGATCGCGGCGTCTTCTCTTGTGGCTGGTCGGATACCGGGTATCCGCGGCCACGATACTGCCGAAAGAAAGTGATTCCACCATGCGCACCATCCCGAATCCGCTGTCTGCAGATCGCCTGACCGTATGCGTCGGCGCGCTGGCGCTGGCCGTGTGCAGCCTGGCTGCGTGTGGCGACAAGGCGTCGAACGACAAGACGACGACATCGGTCACCACGACGACATCGAGCACCGAAACATCCACGTCCACAGTCGTTCCGACCTCATCTGAACCGACGGTGTCCTCGTCGGCCCCGGTCACCGAATCGCCCGCACCGCAGATGCCCGCGCCCGAGCCGGGCGGCCCCATGATGCCGGCGCCGCCGGCCATCCCGTCACCTCCTGCGATTCCATCGCCACCGGCCATTCCGTCACCGCCGCCCATTCCGGCGCCGCCACGGATCCCGATGCCGTGACGTCCACTTCGCTCGGATAGCGAGCCCACGCCGCAGTCGACCTCCGGCTTGGGATATGTCTACGGCCACTCACCGGAATTAAGGTGGCCCCTGGCGGTACTCGACGACACGTGAACCGCCCCCGCTCGGGTCGGCACGTGAGTGGTAACGACACCACGCAGACGCCGTTCGGCCACTGGACGTTTGCCCTTCGTCGTCCTGAGGTTCACTACCGGCAGCACGCGAATCTGGCACCGTTCCTTGGCCTCTAACCATGAGGGCCTAATGGCCTTAGTGCCTTCGACGTAGCTCGCGCATCCTGGCGGCATGTCGCAAACAAGCCAGCAAGCCCCGCCCGCAAGAACGCGAACCGACCGACCGAATCCCACCGTGCACGACGATGCTCTGGTTGGCGAACCGAATGTGGACGATGTCGCCGGAGTCCGTGTACGAATCACCAACCGACTTCCGTCGGAACACATCGACGGTGCCTGGTGGCCTTGCTCAACGGACTTGGTCGCCGAACTTCCCGCCCTGCTGTCCACGCTGACGCACCGGCTGGGCCAGGTAGTAATGGTGGGCTATGTCCGCAACGGCTGGACGCACACGCCGCCTGAGGCCGAAATCGCTGGTCAGACAATCGAACTGCTGGCCTTTGACAGTGCCGAACCGGCCAGCGTCATCCTCGTGGGGCAGGACGGTCATCACCTCACACTGCGCGTCATCTCGCCACAGACCCGTGAACGGGATGCTCAACAGGCCTTGGCCGCTGTACCGGAACGAAGCTGCGCCGGCACAGGCACAGCCGCCGCCGCAGCGCGGTCCTTGGCCGAAGTCGCAGGCAAACTGGCGGACCATGAAGGTCGCCAAGACGATCGGCGGAATGCCGAGATCATGCGCTGGTGTGAGGAGGCCGCCGCGCACTTCGATGCGGCACGAATCCAAACCTACGTTCCGATTCTCGTCGAACACATTGTCCGCAACAGGATGTACCAGACCCCCGACGCGTCGTCATCACAGCCAGGCGTTGATTCCGACGACCACCCTGGCGCGGATTCACTGCGCATGCCGTGAATCCGCCGAGTGTCGGTGCGGATCGAGCAGCCGCGCAGGCCCTGTGCCGACACCCAGGATTCTAGTATCATTCAATTATGAATGGAACTACAAAAACTGTTCTTGCGGCGGCGGTACAGACCGAGGCAAAGCTCGGCGACATCGACTACAACCTCGACGCCTGCGAACGGCTCGCTTCCCGGGCAGCCGCCGAGGGTGCCACGTGGGTCGTACTGCCGGAGTTCTTCGCCACGGGCGTCGGCTTCTGCCGCGAGTTGGGCGAGAGCGCGCCACCGGCCGACGGTGAGCCAACCAAACTCCTTGCGCGCCTGGCGCAGAAGCACGGAATTCACGTCGGCGGCTCGATCATTGTTCGCGACAGCGACGGCGAGAACCGCAACGCGTTCTTCCTGTTCGGACCCGACGGTGACTTCATTGGCCGGCACAACAAGGATCTCCCCACGATGTGGGAGAGCGCCCTCTACACCGGCGGCACCGACCCCGGCCGATTCGAGGTCGGTGAGCACACTGTGGGTGTTGCCATGTGTTGGGAGCTCATGCGCTCGCAGACTGTCGCCCGCCTCGGTGGGCAGGTCGACTTGGTTGTGGGCGGTTCGGGTTGGTGGAGCATGCCGACCAACTGGCCGCTGCTTGCCGGTTTTGAAGCCCGTAACCAGCTTCGGGCGACCCGGTCGCCGGCGACCTTCGCCCGTCACGTCGGGGCACCCGTCATTCACGCCGCGCACGCCGGAACTGTCGAGTGCCGCTTTCTGGGAACGCCGTTGCCGTACCGAGGCCATTTCGAGGGCGGCGCCCAGATCGTTGATGCGACTGGCCGTGTCCTGGCGTTCCGGAGCCGGGAACAGGGGGAGGGCGTGGTGATGGCCGAGGTCGAACTCGGGCGCCGCGCGCCGCGTCTCGCCAGCGACCGGTTCTGGCTTCAGGAGCGTGGGACCATGGCCTCTGCGGCATAGAGCTACCAGAACCTGGTTGGGCGCCGCCTCTATGACCGCTCGCAGGCCGCACGGTCCACGGAGGCCAAGGCGTGAGCACTCGTCCGTCCGCGCTGGTCACCTCCGGCGCCGTTGAGCTGGCCGCTGCCGCGCTATCCGGTTGGGTCTACACCCTGGCGATGTCCGATAAAGAAAGGGCCAAACGTCTGGGTATCGTCAGCGTCCCGCGCATACGCCAATGGCACCTTGACCTTGCCATGCTCGGGACCTGCAGCGTGGCGCTCGGACTAGCGGTTCCTGATGCCCCGAAGATCGTCGAGCGTTCTTTGGCAGCCGGCGCGTGGAGCAACGCCATGCTGTTCCTGCCGATGGCGTTCGAGCCAAAGCTCGTTCAGGACAAGAGGTATATGGCCGCGGCGACGGTTTCGTTCGTGTCCACAACGGTTGGGTTCGTCGGCATGGCCACTACAGCTCTGCGTCGTCGGCGCGCAATGCGTCCCTGAGCAACTGCAGACCTACGCCGAGGGTCTGCTCAAGCTCGGCGTCATCAACACGGAGGCGGTCTTGACGCAACGCCAAAGCGATCACGCCGTTCCATGCGCCCCAGACAAAGCGCATCACGCGGGCGAGGTCCAGATCGTCACGGATCTCGCCCGCCTGCGCCGCCAGTACCAAGTCCGCGTGGACGGCACCGACCAGTGCTTCGACGCGATCGGCGATGCGGCTTTCCACCTCCGGGTCGTCCTGGCCTGAACCAGGCTCAAGGACCCGCAGCGCAATCATCTGGAACGCGCCTGGTTCCTCGAGATGGAACCTCAGGTACGCCTCACCAGCGGCGAGGACCCGTTCCATTGGGCTGGCGATGTTCTGCTCGGCAACCCGAGCCATCGCCGTCTCATTCAAGTCCAGGGCCCGCTCCACCAGCGCCAGATACAGACCCGACTTGTTCTTGAAATGCACGTAGACCGATCCAACCGAGACATCGGCCTGCTCGGCCACATCCTCGATCGTGGTAGCCCGCACACCACGCTCACGAAACAGCACCTCAGCGGCATCGAGGATCGCAGCATAGGTACGCGCCTTCTTCCGCGAACCGCGCGACTCGCCAATCCCGCTCATAGGCACCAACTTACCGCCCCGCACCTGCGGCCCGGAATCGGCGTCTGCCTACCCAGCACGTGGCAAATCCCAAGTGTTAAACATGTTGTTCTGCAGCATATTTCGCCCATACGTTACGACAAATCAGGAAGGATCGCGTTCGCTTGACGAGATGGGGCCGCAGAGCGGATTGCGGGAAGCTGCGTTGCGCGTCTCGATGCCTGCTGCGGTGACGTTGCCAGATTCCTTTCGGCCCAATCAGTTATCCGCGTTGAGTCAACGTCTTGCGAGACCGTCGACAGCAGCGCGTCGACGACTGGTCGGGGGAGTGCACGTGAAAGCGTTTGGGGCGGCCAACAAGCAGCATGGGGTTGGATGAAATGTGTTCTCCCCACATAGAGGAAGGTGCACAGTACATTCCAGGTGGACCAACATCGACGGACCGACGCCGCATCGCGAGTTGCCGCATACGTGGCGAAGGTACGGCGCACCGAATCTTTGGTTATGTCAGATACGGACATCGTCGCCGACGCGTCGTTAGTCAATGCTGACGCAATGACGGTGAAGTCCTGGCGGTAGGCCTTGATCGTGTGCGCCGAGAGTTTTCTTGCCTGCCGGTCATTGAGGAAGTCGGCGAACCAGGCCGGGAGGGGGTGGCTATCCACCAGCTATCGTAAAGGCGTTGCACAGCAATGGATTTCCTGACGGCCTTCCTGCAGGGAAGTGTCACAGTGACGGAATATTGGTTGTGCGCCGGGCTCCTTGGGTGGAAGCGTGAACGGAGACAATTTCGACCGTGAAGCCTTCGACTTGGCCACCTTGCTGAATGCCGGCGACCTGACGCACACGTCTCGGCAGAGTATGTACGACGTCATCGTCAGCGGCGTGATCGAAGGCTTGATGCGAGATCGCGAATCCGCTGTGCAACTCATCGAGCCCGCCGCTGGACGAAACGACGAGGATGAATATCGCCGGCGCATCATCACCGTCAGCGGGCGACTGGGTCGTCGAGGTGCGGGCCTAAAACCGCTCCAAGCCGGCCAATTCGCCGAACGTGACCATCCAGTCCCGAACCATCCATAACGTCACGTGACGTATTACTGGCGCGCGGCGGAGCTGGGGGTGTCACGGGCCGCCACTCGGAATCAGCTGAACTATGAGATCCGGCCCTCTCAATTAGTTCCGGACGGCCGGCGCGAGCCCTGTCAGGGCGCTGTCCGGTTGACCGGATTCGGAGTCCTGCAGGCGGCTTAAGGGGCAATGCAACTCTCAAGCAGTCGCGGAAAACGGGGCAGACTCTGACCGCAGACATGTTTCCGGGATCACTGTCAAGAAGTCCTGGATCGGACAAAGGCGGGCAAACGCCGCAACTAGTCGCTGCACACCAGGCAAGGTTAAACGCCGATAAGGTACATTATGTCAGTTAAACCCACTGCATATTGCATCAGATGAATCAACGCCTGGCCGCTTGCAGGCCACCACTCCTCCCGTCGTTTTCGGCTTGCGTTGCAACACTTTCCGCCCACCGACCCGACGCTACCGCTTCGACTCGCCCCATCGGCGCTGTCTTCGATATCTACGCAGCTCAGCAACTGGGTCAGCTAGTGCTACTCAGCACTGTTTCCGTTGGACAGTTTCGAGTCGGCGTCATAGCCCTCAGCCACGGTCTTCAGCCCGACAAGGGTGTCGAGGGGTCCATCTATACGCCCAACAACGCCGAAGCCGCCCTCGGGTGTCTCTGTGTAGACCAACTGCACCTTTGCGTCGCCAAGAGCGCCTGACCCAGTGGAGAAGTATGTGCCGTCGTACACGCCGTGGCGAAGCCTCACATCAGCGACGATTCGTTTGGCCTCGAAGGTGACGATGACATTGACCAGCTCTAAAAGAATCTCGCAGCCCGCAGGGTCAAGCCCTTTGACATAGATCTTCTGGCCGTTGAATTTCGGGTTTGGGTACTCACCCGTGGCGAGGTATTGAAACTTGCCTGTGCCGTATTGCTGCTCACCTTCGCGGTCACTCTCATCCCAAAGCTCTTGGTGAGATTGTGTGTGGTGTTTCGTGATCTGCTCTACGAGACCGTGGAACATCCCGACTTGTACGCCATCGCCGGTGAAGATCGGACAAGTTCCGACCATTTCTCGTCGATCCATTTGGCCATCAAGAGAAACGACTATCTCCGTCTTCTTCACGAGGGTGACCCAGTGGTGGTACTCCGCTTGCGTAGCACTGTTGACGACTTGCCCGACGAACTCCTTGGTGACTTCACCGGGTGTGATCGTCTTGATGCCGAACTTGGTGGCGCTCTCTAACGCTTCGGCTGTGAACCCCGAAGACGACACAAGAATCTTGACGTTGGCGCCAAGGCGCTCGAATTTCGTCTTCGCCTGCTCGACCCACAGAACATCCTGCTTTCGCTTCGTATCCCGAGCTTCGATGGCCACGATGGTCCGGTGACCCGCGACCGCACCGACGGCGACGATGTCAATCTCGCGCTTCTTTCCCCCGTCGAGGGTCTCGATTTCAACAGATTCGTGGACGATCGCACCGTCGCTCTTCGCCATGGTCAACAGCGCGATGAGTCTCTGAAATTCGTTAGACCGCTTCGGCATCCTGGACCCCGATTCTTCGTCGACGTTGATGCCACACTACGTCGACGGTCCGACGTTGGCGTCGACGTAGCGGCGTTTATGAGATGTAGTGAGCGGTCGGCCAGGATGGAAATAAGCGGGAGCTTGATCCATTGCCCGGGCAGCGGGCGCGGCGCCTCCCTTGACCAGATCGTTCTCCCGCTCAAGTCACGGGGGGTTAAACACCTCACCTCCTAGGGCTCCACCCGCGTGTTCAGTCCTAACCCAGGGGTCGCCGTTCTCCAGGTGGGCTCCGGCCCTCGCCGACGTCCGCCGAGTTGTCGGAACCAACGCCTAGATTTAGATGAGACCCCTCCCGGCTGTGGGGTCGGAGCTGGAGGTTGCAGATGGATCCCGTGACTCTAATCGTCGCCGCGCTCGCCCTTGGCGCGTCCGACGGCGTCCGCGGCACCGCGAAGCAGGCGATCGGCGACGCCTACTCCGCGATGAAAAACTTGGTCATAAATCGCTACGCCTCGGTCAGCGCAGACGTCGAGGGTCTGGAGCAGGAGCCGGAGGAAGAGCTTCGCCGCGCACTGGTTGAGAAGAAGCTCACCCAAGCCAGGGCCGGCGACGACGTTGAGCTGTACGGCCTCGCACAGGCTCTCCTGTCGGCCGTTGAGGAGCAGGCCCCGGATCTCCCAGCCACCATCGGCGTGGTGATCCGCCGCGCCGCGGTTGGGGGCAACATCGAGGTCGAAGACGTGGCTGTCGACGGCGGAACCGGTGTTTCAGCGGAGGACGTTGCAGCTGGCGGCGATCTTCGGATCAGTCGAGTCGCTGCGCGTGCCCCCAAGGCGCCGCCCCACCCTCCCCAGGCGCGGGAGCAGTAGAGGATTCGTATGCTTCCGCGCCATCTCTCAGCACCACAAAGAAGAACCTGCTCGTAGGGCGCGACAACAACACCTATTTCTCTATCGGTGCCACGGAGACTGGGAACAGTGGTGGCCGCATCCGCGCGGTAACCGCCTCCGTGAAAGCCGTGCCCATCGGTCAGGGATTGTGGACCGTCACCGTCACCAACGCCAGTTCTGGTCCGATCACCGACCTCCAAGTCGACGTGTACGGAGTTGACGGAGACGGTAATCGGCTAGATGACGCATGTCACCCGGCGAAGGGAAAAATCTCGGTGCAGGAACTCTTCCGTGAGACTCTGTCGGGCGGGATGAGCGGAACTCTCGATGCAATCGGCTCCCGCGCTCAGTCGATGCATCCGCCCGGGATGGTGGCCGGGATGCCAGCGAATCTCGGTGCGTACGGGGGAATGTTCACCGACCACATCTTGACTGTGCCAGGTCTTTCCTCAATTCTTCGGAATGCGCAGCAGCAGATGGTCGATAAATACCCCCAGGTCATCCCGAGGGACCAGTCTTCCGAAGTGCTGTACAGCGCATCGACGGTGGTTGAGGTGCGCGTTGATATCCGGTTCGCCGACGACGTCGGTAACCTCTGGCGTCGACGGCACGGTCAGCAACCCGAGCCGGTAATGGAAGGCGAGGACAGCTAGTCCGTTGTCCGTTGGCGTACCGAGCCACCGGTCAAGCGTCTTCGCAATAGCGACGCCTCGCCGCCCTTTGGCGCCGGCAGGCGGGCCCTAGGCCCGGCTGCACGGGCGGAATATGCAGGGATCGAATATGCAGAGTTACCAGTAGTGAATTGGCTATTCGAATGGGATGCGAATACGTCCACTTCTTCTGATACCTCCAACCTCCCCACCGATGCGCGAGCACGTCGGAGTGAAGCGTATTTGGCTATGACGGACCTCGCCAAAGAGACGGACCCGACCCCGCCATCAAACCGCCCGGCTCGGCACCCCCGAGAGCCGTGCTCGTCGATGCAGCCCCGGCGGCGCGTCTAGCCCACGTGTTCAAGCAGTAGGTTGGCCAGCCGCTCTGGTTGATCGAACTGCACGTAAGTACGCGCGTCATCGATTATCTCTAGCCGTGCGAAGGGCAATATCTCGGCGAGTCGTTCGGCATCGCGCAGTGGGAAAAATCGGTCACGTGCGCCCCAAGCGATAAGCGATGGACGAGCAAAACTTCTCAAACCTTCGGCGGCGTTCAGTGTGTGCTTGTTCGAAACTCCTTGCAACACAGCACGCAAATCAGCGCGAATACGCTTATCCCGCAGTGGGGCAAACCATTCCGCGAGTCGGTCATCCGGCAGCGGACGCATAGTCAAAGGCGCGGCGGCGAGCAGAGTCCGCCTAGAAAACCTAGACCGCAGAAGCAAGTCAAGCCCGCCGATGAGACCTGGGACGTGTGCTCCGGCCAACTCGATCGGTCGGAACGCCCCCGGCGGGAAGTGTTCAAAGGCATCACAGTTAGTCAACACCAGCCGACTGACGAGATCTGGGTGGCTGGCGCACAGAATCTGGCACAGCGCGCCACCGGTGTCATTGCCGACAACGGTGACGTTGTGCAGCTGAAGTCGCTCGATGAACTCGGCGAGCATGGCGGCAAGCCCCGGCGGTGAGAGATCCGCATTATTCATCGGTGTCTTATGCGCGCCCAACGGAAGATCAGGCATGACACAACGCGTCGACTCCTCGACCTTCGGCACCAACTGGCACCACACGCTGCTATTGACGAACATTCCATGCACCAGCAGGAGGCATGGGCCGCTACCGCGGTCCTCATAATGCATCACGCCACCAGAAAGCTCGACTTCCGGAATCTGCCAACCTCCCAGCCGCAATTCTATGCACGCGATGCCACGCAGCTCCCCCAGGGTGGGTCAGGCCGAGGTGACTACGACACTTATTGATAAGGCCAATATTCAGTGAACCACGCCATGTTCATCTGATGAATCATGCGGGCCCAAGTGCGCTTCTCGCGCCGCGCCGTCTCGATATGGCCAAAGCGCCTCGACGCCAACGGCTTACAGGAGCTACATGAAATTGCTGCGCCACCGTTCCGGTGCGACCGCTGCGGGAAGTTGATCTTCATCGAGAAGCGGCAGCCGATGCGCTGAGCACGCGTTGCCACGACGAGAATCGGAGTTAGCGGGTCGGTGGCCGCCGCGGGTCGCCAGCGCCGAGTCGCCCGGCTGGTGAGCATTCGGTGCACGCCGGGTAGTGCCGGGGATCTCTGTGACGGCGCGGTCCACGTCACCGGCGGCCGCTGGGTGGAACCGTTGCCAGCACGGCTCATTGCGTTCACTGCGGGTTACCAGGGGTGGGGCCGTCGTAGATGTCGAATTACCTGCGGTGCAACCAGAAACGCGGAAGACTGTCGACACGTGGCGACAGCACTTTCGAAGATCGAACAGGACTGGTTCGACGAACTTAGACGCAAAGCCGAAGCCGGTGAGTGTCTCGACCGCGCGCCCAGGGTGGTGGATGATAGGAAATCCGTTGCGTCGTGGCCGGCCGAGCGGATATTCCCCGCCGCAGCCCTGCGAGCAGTGCTGACCGACCCCACAATTCAGGTCGACCCGCGTGGGATCCGCATCAGAGGCGTCAGATTCACTGACGTCGTCGACCTTGGACACGTGGACTTCGCCCATCCCCTTCGCTTCGAAAATTGCGTCCTAGATAAATCCTTAAACCTTGGGTACTCGCGTATTCGTGGGCTCACGCTATCCAACGTCACCGTCTGCGGTGGCCTGCTCGTGACAGGGGCAACTATTGACGGCCACCTCGATCTCACAGGAACTGTCCTGGTCGGCACGGCGCTTGTGCCGGCGCTTTGCCTTCGCGGCGCTACCGTCACAAACGACGTGTTGGCGCGCCACGGGTTCCGCTCCATCGGCGTAATCGAAGCGCGCGGTGTGGTCATCGGCGGCGATCTGGACCTCACGGGAGCCACTCTCATCAGGCCTAAGGGCAAAAGACTTGCAGCGGCTCTGGACGGCGCCCAGATCGCAGGCCATGTGTTCGCCGCTCCCGACGACAAGTATCCGGGGGCGCGCTTTAGGGGGGCCGTCAGTGCTATCGGGCTGACCGTCGGCCATACGCTCGACCTTGACGGCGCCAAGGTCAGCTGCAGCGATGACCGCAAGGGCTCGAGCAGTTTCGCGCTAACGCTTGACCTGGCCCATATCAAGTCAAACATGTACGCGGGGAGAGGCTTTACGGTCGTGGGCACGTTCCGCGCTGTGGGCGTCACCGTTGACGGGAAGCTCTATTTGGATGGTGCCGCGCTCCACAATCCCCTTGCAGAAGATGATTCGGACAGATGGGCATTGCTCCTCGACGAGGCGAAGGTCGCTGGGGGCGTGTCCGCCGGGGAAATCGAAGTGGACGACCAGGTCCCATACGCATTCGATTCCAAGGGAATGGTCTCTTTTCGCGGCGCCACCATCGGCCGGGACCTGGCGATCAACGGTGCCAGGCTCTGGTGCCCGGGCTCTGCGGGCAGAGTAGGCAGGGCTGCCCTGGACATCGCCGGTGCAAATATCACCGGAAGCGTCCTTGCGGGCGAGGGCGATGAGCCTGCCACGACGCCGAGCCGGATCGACGGCACGTTGCGCGCGGTCGGGGCGACGGTGGGCTCCCGGCTTGATCTCAGCGGAGCTAGCGTCGTGACTCCGGGAGGAATCGCGCTGAACTTGGAGGCACTGACGGTTTCGCGGCTGGATCTGACACCCAAACACTGTGACGGGTTGGTGAACCTGGTCAGGGCGCAGGTCGCCGACTTGGTCGTTGGCAAGCGCCCTCCGAGACCAGTTGTGGCGACTGGATGGACTGTCGGCGACATGCGCAGTCCGGAGTCTTCGGGCGGCTTACGCGAAAATTGGAGGCTCGCATACAGGTGGCTCAACTCGGGGGCGCCGGACGTCAACCGCTCGTGTGCGGAACGCCGATCAGTGCGGCGGCTGCTGGTGAGGTGGCGGCGGCGTTCTAGGTGGGTGCGCAGGCAAACGGACTGGTTGCGTCAGTATGCTCCCGAAGCGGCATCGCCAAGCTCGCCTGAAAGAGCCCGATCAGTGCGGATGCTGCTGGTGAGGTGGCGGCGGCTTTCGGGGTGGGTGCGCAGGCACACAGCCTGGTTGCGAAGGAACAAAGCGGTATCGGTACAGCCCTGGCATGCGCTGGCTGATGTCTACGACCGCATCGGTGATCCCGCCGCCGCTCGGCACTTGCGGTTCGCCGCGGAGAACAAGGTCACCGGCCAATCACCGTTGGTGCCGCGAATGGCGCGCGGTTTGTATTGCGTTCTCGCAGGCTATGGCTATTATCCTTTGGCGTCTATCGCGAGCATGATCGTTTTTTTGGCGTTGAGCGTTGGGATTGTGCATGGGTACCGCGCAGATATCGTGCCCGCCACCCAGTCAGGTTCTCAGCACTCGGTAGTTGCTTCTGCGCCGCCGGTCGTTGCTCCGTCGCAGCCGGAAGCCGCGAAACAGTTTGGGCACAAGAACCCTTGGTTGGAATCGATCACCTACACGGTCGACGATGTACTACCGCCGGCCGGTCAGCAGAACAGGGACTGGACTATTCCGTCGACTGCCTCGATCTGGCTGGTGCTAGTGCTGCCCGCCATCAAGCTCGCGCTGTGGGGGTCAAGTCCAGGGACGTGGTGTATGACGTCGTCGTGTGATTCTTCGAGGTAGTTGGGTCAGGCGGGCAGTGCCGCGGGGGTAGCCTCCTGTTCGGTTGGGGTGTCGTTGACGGTGCGTGATTTGCTCAGAACGTCGAGGCCGAGGTAGCGCCGCGACTCGGCCCATTCGTCGTGTTGTTCGGCCAGCACTGCTCCGACGAGACGGATCAGGGCCGCGCGGTCGGGGAAGATGCCCACGACGTCGGTGCGCCGGCGGATCTCCTTGTTGAGTCGTTCCTGGGGATTGTTGCTCCAGATCTGGCGCCAGATCTGCTTGGGGAACGCGGTGAACGCCAGCAGATCCGGCCGCGCCGCTTCGAGGTGATCGGCGACATTGGGCAGCTTGTCGGACAATGCGTCGATGATCCGATCATATTGAGCAGCAACGGATTCAGCGTCAGGTTGGTCGAACACCGAGTGCAGCAGGGTGCGCACCCAGGCCACGAACTGGGAGTGACGGACATCAGGTTGGTCGTGTAGTGGGTTCTGCAGCGCTGCCACGCCGCTCCGGGCAGGGTGGCCCCGATGGCGGCGACCAGCCCGGCGTGGGCGTCGCTGGTGACCAGTTTGACCCCGGACAGGCCGCGGGCGGTCAACGACCGCCAGAACGTCAACCAGCCCGCCCCGTCCTCAGCGGTCGTGACATCGATTCCCAGGATCTCGCGGTAGCCCTCGGCGTTGACCCCGACGGCGATCAGGGCGTGCACGTTGACCACCCGGCCGGCTTCACGCACCTTGAGCACCAGAGCGTCCGCAGCGACGAACGTATACGGGCCGGCATCGAGCGGCCGGGTCCGGAACGCCTCCACGGCGGCGTCGAGTTCCTTGGCCATCACCGACACCTGCGACTTCGACAACGACGTGATGCCCAGGGTCTCGACCAGCTTGTCCATCCGCCGCGTCGAGACACCAAGCAGGTAACACGTCGCCACCACCGTGGTCAGGGCCCGCTCGGCGCGTTTACGGCGCTCCAGCAGCCAGTCCGGGAAGTAGGATCCTTGCCGCAGCTTCGGGATCGCAAGATCCAAAGTCCCTGCACGGGTGTCGAATTGACGGTGTCGGTAGCCGTTGCGGGAATTGGTGCGCTCAGCCGAGCGTTCGCCGTAGCCGGCACCGCATAGGGCGTCGGCTTCGGCGCCCATCAGGTGTGGATGAACGTGGCCAGCAGCTCGCGCAGCACGTCGGGATGGGCAGTGGTGAGTCGTTCGGCCAGCACAGTGGGCAGATCGATATTGTGGGCAGTGGTCATCGCGTCGATTCCTTTGCTCGAGTGACTTTGGACGGTCTCTCGAAGAATCACGCGATGACCTTCAATCACTCGGCTACGACACGCCGGTACCGCTGATCAGGTCCGACTCGTACACCACCTTGATGGACGCAACCGCTGTGGGCTTTGGCTGCTCTCTTCCTGGCCGGGGTGGCAGGCCTACTTCGGAACAAAGGCGTTCGGTAACAACGGTTCTCGAGTATTCTAGGACGGGACAAGATTTGACCGTTCTCGCTTCTGCAATCGGTTGGAAGTGTGCAGGGCTGTACCGCTGGCCCATTGGACCGTGGGGTCAGCTGTTGTCGGCAGGCGACATCGAGCACCGATACACCGTGAAGCGAACGACCGGGCCCCGGCAGGACATGCTCCACGGACACAGCACGTAGCCGATCTGCGCTGCGGGCGGCAGCGGTGGTACCACAGTGTCAGGGTGCGAAGCGCTAGTGATACAAACCCGCAGTATCAGTATGACACTGCGGGCGGCACGCGGACAGATTCAACCATTCGACCGACGGACTCCACCCCGGCCACTGCCAGAGCGGGTTTCCTGCAGCTCCCGACGATCCCCAGACAGCGAACGAATCACGTCGTGGCTGACGGGCAACGGCGAGCAAGTTCCGTCACTGCCATAGCGCGGCAGACCCCGCGTCCGAAAGCCCGCTCTCCCGCCTCTTTGCACGCCACCACCGACAGGAATACGGCGGAATCCAATATGGCGGGTTACCAGTAAAATACTGCATTTTCATCTGGTGAATCACAGGGCTATCGTGCGACATTCACCTACGATCTCGGTCAGGGATTGCGACAGGGACTGGGCGCCGACTGCTCCGTCGCTACTGCTCGGGCTTCAGCGCTGCAACCGTCGGACACCGAGGGCCGTCTCAGTCACCGCGCCGCCACATCGTTCGACGAAATATGCTCCCGCTGTGTTATTTTCGGCGATGGCTTCCACGAATTGAGTGCCACGGTAGACAAGGCCGGCGCCGTCATCGGTGGCAAACGCTGATGGCAGAACTTCGCTACCAACTAGCTCATGCAGTAGTGGTCGGCGCTGATCCTCAGAATCGTAATGCACGCCGTTTGCGTAAGGCAGGAACCCCAGGCCGTTGGTAACAGGCTGTAGTTGTGGGCCGAACGAATCCGTGGTGCCACCTGCATGCCAGCAGATGGAGCCCGCCGAGGTGCCCGTCAACACCACCCCTGCCTGCCAAGCAATACCTAGCGCTTCATCCACACCATGCAGTCGCCACATCGCCAGCAGTCCCGCTACGCTGCCGCCGAACACCCACACCACATCCTGCTCCAGGAGATGCGCGGTGACATCGTCAACGGTGGGCATTGGGAACAACGCCACGTGCGACGGGATGAAGCCACGGACCTGCGCTGCCTCGGTGAGGTAGTGCAGCACCGCCTTGTCGTCACCCATCGCCGTCGCCAGCAGGCAGACGCGTGGAGGCCGTCCGGTGACTCCGGAAAGATCGACCGCGTAATCGGTCATGGCAGTGAACTCGAATCGTGTGCGTTGACCTTGGCCTATTCCCCCACTGGTCGCGAGAATGGTGGGTGCGTCCGAAGGCATGGCATCGACGGTAAGCGCACCGCCCATTGGCGGGCAATCCAATTTCAGTGGGCAACGTCGTTAAGCACCGAACCGGCCAGCTCGAGTCGAGACCTGAACAAAGACTCCAGCAAACTATTGGCATCTTCAGCGGCGCCGAGGCACTCGACCCACAGGCTCGACCAGCACGACCCAAGCGCTCCCTTCCGGCGCCATTGGGAGATGCCACGACACATCACGATTCGAAACGGCAATACAGCGGAACTGAATACGGCGCGCTACCAGTGAACTGCAGCGGATCATGCTGGGCCCCAATCGCTTTCGTATAGACCATCGTCGGACAGTCCCCAATCCGTGGTCTGTCGGTGGCCACTCCAACTGACGGCTGGCTCGGCGGCCTGACCACTCAACGCGGCCCGACTGCTCAGTGGACACCACCTGGGTGGACACTATGACGTGGCCCTTTCTGCAACAGTATTCAAAGTCGAGCTTGGCGTCTCCGATGTCGATCACGGTTACTACGCCGATCACGCGCTTACCGTGGCCCGTCATCCCAGTGAGACCGATGAGCGGATGGTGGTGCGGTTGTTGGCTTTTGGGCTTCGCGCACACCGACTCAGCGACGTCGACGGTGATTTGGCGTTCGGCGCAGGCCTGTCCACCCCGGGCGTACCCGACTTGCGGCTCGCCGACTACACCGGCCGGATCCTGGAGTGGATCAACGTCGGTCAGCCCGACGAACGCGCCTTGGGCAAGGCGGCGAGCCAGGCCGACCAGGTACTGCTCTTCCCGTTCGCCGCCGGCGTGGCCACCTGGTGGCGCACGGTCGGCCCCAAAGTAGCGGGGCTGCCGAACCTGTCGGTGGTGCAGATACCGCACGCACCGGTGCAGCAACTGGCCCAGTCTGTCGATCGACGGGTCTCGGCACAGGTGATGGTGATCGAAGGTCAGATAACGATGACCGTAGGCAGAGTCGACGTCACCTTCACGCCCGAGCCATTGGAGTGAACGTCTGAGCCCTCGGTGCTGGCCGATGGCGTTGGCGGCAGGGACGCTGACGCCATCATTGTCGGGCCGCCTCTGGTTGCACTAGCGCCCGGCCGGACCCCATCTACGTCCGGGCGGGTTCTGTGTCGGCTGTGCCAAGCCGAGAAGCGGCGTTCACGCCTCGGGTCAAGGAACCGATACGCACCTCTCGCCCGCCGAAGCGGGTCGAGTTGGCCAAACCAGCTCACCATCAACGGTTTACAACGGGTTGCGTCAGGATCGTACGACAGCCTTCGCGATGCTTCCGCCCGCGCCGTAGGCTCACGGCGTGCACCACGTGACCCTGGCCAGCGCTGCGTCAACGGCGGAGCTGACGGTGGGGCTGGCGGCCTATGCCGCGTTGATCCTGGCCAGCCTCGCGCTGGCGATCTACGACATACGCCGGCACCGACGAGGCCGAGCGATCGCCGCCGCGGTGATCGTCGGAGTACTGACCCTGGGCGGGCTGGTTATCGCGATCGTCAGTAGTGTCGCGGGAACTGTCACAACGCGGTGAGCGTCGACACCGGATGGTTGGCAGCCTCCGGGACCTGGCCGGGCAATGTCTCTGCCGGCGGCACCTGAGTTTGGTCCGCGCGGCCGATCCTCTTGCCCCAATTCGACCTGGCGGCGCCCGTGTCCAGTCATCACTTGTCGCCGTAATCGCCGTAGCCGTAGGGTCCCCAAAGAGTCGATTGCCACATCAGCTTGCAGTCCTGACAGGTATGCGCCGGGAACGGGCCTTCGGTGACGGCCGCCATCGCGTGACCCTTCCAGTGGTGCCACCAGCGGCAGCGCGATAGCCAGCGCACGACCATATCCGGGGCCACGCCACGCCATCCCCGCCTGCGGCACCGGTCAAGTCCAGGGACGTGGTGTATGACGTCGTCGTGTGATTCTTCGAGGTAGTTGGGTCAGGCGGGCAGTGCCGCGGGGGTAGCCTCCTGTTCGGTTGGGGTGTCGTTGACGGTGCGTGATTTGCTCAGAACGTCGAGGCCGAGGTAGCGCCGCGACTCGGCCCATTCGTCGTGTTGTTCGGCCAGCACTGCTCCGACGAGACGGATCAGGGCCGCGCGGTCGGGGAAGATGCCCACGACGTCGGTGCGCCGGCGGATCTCCTTGTTGAGTCGTTCCTGGGGATTGTTGCTCCAGATCTGGCGCCAGATCTGCTTGGGGAACGCGGTGAACGCCAGCAGATCCGGCCGCGCCGCTTCGAGGTGATCGGCGACATTGGGCAGCTTGTCGGACAATGCGTCGATGATCCGATCATATTGAGCAGCAACGGATTCAGCGTCAGGTTGGTCGAACACCGAGTGCAGCAGGGTGCGCACCCAGGGCCACGAACTCTTGGGAGTGACGGACATCAGGTTGGTCGTGTAGTGGGTTCTGCAGCGCTGCCACGCCGCTCCGGGCAGGGTGGCCCCGATGGCGGCGACCAGCCCGGCGTGGGCGTCGCTGGTGACCAGTTTGACCCCGGACAGGCCGCGGGCGGTCAACGACCGCCAGAACGTCAACCAGCCCGCCCGTCCTCAGCGGTCGTGACATCGATTCCCAGGATCTCGCGGTAGCCCTCGGCGTTGACCCCGACGGCGATCAGGGCGTGCACGTTGACCACCCGGCCGGCTTCACGCACCTTGAGCACCAGAGCGTCCGCAGCGACGAACGTATACGGGCCGGCATCGAGCGGCCGGGTCCGGAACGCCTCCACGGCGGCGTCGAGTTCCTTGGCCATCACCGACACCTGCGACTTCGACAACGACGTGATGCCCAGGGTCTCGACCAGCTTGTCCATCCGCCGCGTCGAGACACCAAGCAGGTAACACGTCGCCACCACCGTGGTCAGGGCCCGCTCGGCGCGTTTACGGCGCTCCAGCAGCCAGTCCGGGAAGTAGGATCCTTGCCGCAGCTTCGGGATCGCAAGATCCAAAGTCCCTGCACGGGTGTCGAATTGACGGTGTCGGTAGCCGTTGCGGGAATTGGTGCGCTCAGCCGAGCGTTCGCCGTAGCCGGCACCGCATAGGGCGTCGGCTTCGGCGCCCATCAGGGTGTGGATGAACGTGGCCAGCAGCTCGCGCAGCACGTCGGGATGGGCAGTGGTGAGTCGTTCGGCCAGCACAGTGGGCAGATCGATATTGTGGGCAGTGGTCATCGCGTCGATTCCTTTGCTCGAGTGACTTTGGACGGTCTCTCGAAGAATCACGCGATGACCTTCAATCACTCGGCTACGACACGCCGGTACCGCTGATCAGGTCCGACTCGTACACCACCTTGATGGACGCAACCGCGGCACCGGGACCACCGGGTGCGCCGGCCGGCGCTGGAGCACTGGTCGTGCCGGTGCCGCGAGATGCTCCAGTTTCGCCGCTGATGCGAGCTAACCACCGCTGCCAGGTCGGCATATTCCGATGAGCTCACTGGCTGCGCAATGCCGTTGAATGGGCGTCGACGCCGCAGGTCCCACCGGCGCCTGGGGTATCGCTGCTGTCGGCGGCCGCCAGAGGATGGGCCACAAGGAAGCCCATCCTGTCGGCAGTGTCGATCGCCGCCCAGGCTGCAGCCTCCTCGCTGCTATTTGCTGTCTGCGTTCCGTTCTGCGTACCTGTCATGATTCAGTCCCCCGCGTCACCGAATCGTTAAAGACCTTGGACACAATGTTATTGACGTCAGTACTTCAATTCCGGCCCAAGTGTCATGTTCTCAAATCATCGAATTCCTCGGGTAAACATACCTAACGTATGTTTGCTGAGTCAAGGTTTTCCCACCTGGCCCGGACGCCACATTGATAGGCAATCGAACATGATGAGGCTTGCTTGGCTCGGCATCAACCTGCTCGACCGAGATCGGAATTGAACGCCACCACGAAACGATCGATGAACGCGGTCGTCCCCCGCCGCGCCCACAGTTGCTGGGGCGACTGCGCGCTGCCGGACACGTGATACCTGCGACCAACTTGCACCCATGATGGAATCAGGCAGTGACCCTCATGCCTGAGGTACCGACGACTGCCGGATTCGTGCGAGGCCGATGGGAGAAGTCGGTCGCTGTGTTCCGCGGTATCCCCTATGCCCAAACGCCTTTGGGCCCCTACCGCTTCGCGCGACCCGTTCCGCCACAAGGCTGGGACGGTGTCCGGGATGCGCTGGTATTCGGGCCGCCAGCACCGCAAACCGGAGCGCCAGCGTCTGATGTCGACACAAACTGGCTGACGGTGAACGTGTGGTCACCAAACCTCGGTACCTCAGGTCTCCCGGTGATGGTGTGGATTCACGGTGGCCGGTACCTGGAAGGCCACACCGCCAACCCGCACTACAACGGTGCCGCCCTCGCCGCGGCCGGTGTGGTCGTGGTCAGCATGAACTACCGGGTCGGCGTGGAAGGTTTCGCCTATATCGCGGGCGCACCGAACAACCGCGGCCTTCTCGACCAGATTGCCGCACTGCAATGGGTGCACGACAACATCGCCGCCTTCGGCGGTGACCCCACCAACGTCACGGTGTTCGGTCAATCTGCCGGCGCCGGCAGCGTCGCCGCCCTGCTTACCATGCCGGCCAGTGCGGGTCTGTTTCGGCGCGCTATCGTCCAAAGCTTGCCGGGGACGTTCTTCACCGAGGAACTCGCTGCCGGCGTTTCCGCCCAGATCGCTAAGCAGCTTGGCGCAAGGGCCACGGCCGTTGAGCTGCAACACTTTTCACCCCACTCTCTGGTCGCAGCTAGCCACGCACTGCTCGCAAAGATGCCTGCCTTCGCTGACTCTTGGGGCCCGATGGCACTCACCCCCACACCCTTCTCCCCCATCGTTGACGGCGTCACCCTGTCCGACGCACCCTGGCGCTTGCTCGCATCAGGCGCTGGTCACGCGATTGATCTGCTCGTCGGGCACACTCGCGACGAGTACTCCCTGTTCAATCCGTGGCGCGGAAAGCCCGTCACTGCCCGACACCTCGCCAGCACGGTCAAACAGCTTGCGCCAGAATCATGCGGGCCAGGCGACTATCAGACCGCCTACCCTCGGGCCACGGCGTCACAGCTCTACGAGACCGTGAACGCAGACTGGCTGTTCCGGATGCCGAGCGAACACCTCGCCGATGCCCACCATGCCGGGGGCGGCACCGCGCGACTGTTTGAACTGTCGTGGAGCTTCAACCCAGACGAAAGTGCCTCCCACAGCCTGGACGTGCTACTTGTATTCGGCACGCTCAGTCACGCCGACATCACCAGCCACCCGACCGCAAATCCGAACGCTGCCAGCGAATTTGAGCGATTATCCGGGGCGATGCGCATGGACTGGGTTGCCTTTGCATCGAATGGTGACCCGGGATGGGCACCTTACGAGCCCGGCACGCGCATCACTCGCGTCTACGGCACCGACATTACCGACGAGACCTACCCCGAAGAGGCATCCCGGCGCCTCTGGAGAGACCACCGATTCACCGCGCTCGTCCCGATCACCTCTGGCTCCGGCGGGGACGTGAGTGTTCCCTAACTGGTTGTGTTTATGCGCGGAGTACGACTGGCGATTCGTAGTCACCGTTTGCGATCAGGATCGTGGCTTGTTCCTGAGGCTTGCATTCCCGGAAGTAGCGGCGCTGGGCTTCAACATAGCGCCGCATGGTGGGGTGGTCGGGTTCTGGACTACTTCCATCCCGCAATGCCATCCGTCGCGCAGTTTCGGCGAAGGCAACGTCGAGAAATATCGAAACGTCCCAATGGGAGGAAAGTTCGTTGCGTTGCAAGAAGATTCCGTCCACGACAAGCACTGTTCCCGGGGCGGCAACCTGCGGCTCAGGGGTAAGAACCGCATCGGTCGTGACATCATGGCAGGCGGTGCGGTAGCGCCGAGAGCCGCCGGGTCGAAACGGGGTAAGGACATCGGTGTGGAACTGGCGATAGTTGTAGGAGTCTGACCAGAAGCCTTCAGGCGAACCACGGCCCAACCGGTAACGGACTTCGCGCGTGTTGTGAAAGTCGTCGAGCGATACACGCACCACCGGTCGTTCTTGGTCGCGCAGAAGGTGGGCAAGAGCGTCGGCGAAATGGGTCTTGCCGGCGCCGTCGGGTCCGTCTATCGCGATCCTCGGACAGCGCTGACCGTCGAAGGCAGGAATCCGTGCTGCGACGAAGGCCAATGCATCCGCCCGGCTGAAAGCAGCGCTCATCGCCGGCGGTCCTGCGCATCGCTGGCCAGAAGCGCATGCACATGCATGTCGTGCCACCCATCAGCGTGCAACGCAGCACTCCGCTGGGTGCCCTCCGCGCGAAACCCGGCCTTAGTCGCAACCCGACACGAAGCGTGATTCGCCACTGAATGCTCCAACCCAATCCGATGGAAACCCGCGTCGCGGAATGCCCACTGACACAACGTAGTCAACGCCCGCGTACAGAGTCCGCGACCGCGCCACGTCGGCACCATCCAATACGCCGCTTCAGCTGAACCATCGTGCAAATCCAGGCACTTCAGCGACACGCGGCCCATCAGAGCATCGCTGGTGAGGTCGACCACCGCCCAATTCAACTGAGCCTCAGCGGTCCACCCGGCATTCCACTCGTTGATCCATCGCCGCGCCTCGTCCGCAGAGTCAGCACGTCGGACATGCCAGCGTTGGATCTCGGGATCACTGAAGGCGTCCACGACTGCGTTGGCGTCAGATGGTCGCCACGGCCGGAGCAACGCGACGCTGGCCACGGACAACGACGGATGAGGAGATCGAGACAAATGACCAGCGGATATCGCCGGCGGAATTAAAGTCGGCACGCGCGGCATCATCGCGCGAAATCTGAACACGGTCCACCGACAACGGGCGAGTGGGCGGAGACTCGTACTGTCTCAGCTGGCCCGCTCATCGGCCTGCAAGGCGCCGATGAAGATGTCGTCGAGTACGCGAGGCCGGCCAGCACGTAGAGCGGTGGCTCGGGAGGCGTGGTTGTGGCGGTCGATGGTTCCTATCAGTAGGTCCGCGGCGTCGGCAGCCCAACCGTGCGCCCACGCGCATTGGGTGGACGTGGCAAGGCGCTTTCCTGCATGTCCCACGCTGATGACCTCCTCGTTGATTTCCTGGCCGGTGATCCAGCCGAGCGCACCGGGCGCCACCGCGAACACGCCCACTGTGTCGTCGCCGGTGCGGATGGCCCACATCTGTTCACGTTCGTGCCAATCCCGAAGGTCGTCGGGTTGGACGGCGGTGAGATTGTTCGACA
Organism: Mycolicibacterium aubagnense; assembly: GCF_010730955.1. Taxonomy (NCBI): domain Bacteria; kingdom Bacillati; phylum Actinomycetota; class Actinomycetes; order Mycobacteriales; family Mycobacteriaceae; genus Mycobacterium; species Mycolicibacterium aubagnense. The sequence continues at coordinate 505,275 of NZ_AP022577.1, forward strand.
GCACGGGATCTGTTTCGGCTACGTGGGCGTAGCGGTCGGCGACGAGGTGAAGGGCGTCTTCTGCGGCGCCGAATCGATCGAGGGTGATGCGGCCATCCGCGGGGGCCATGTCGTGGCATCGAGCGAGGTGAATGCTCTTGTCGAGGATGACATCCGGCCGATTGGCCAGCAGGTGGGGCGTGGTCCGCATCCGCAGGAAGCGGATGTTGAAGTTTGACCATTCGGCGACAACGCAGCCGGTGAGGGCGTCGATGTCGTCGAAGCTATGGGCGAGGACGTCGACAAAGGGGCGCGCGGTGTTGCGAGAGTAGAACCTGATTCCACCCAGCAGGTCACCGCGTGCCGTGCGAACGTGCCGATGGGCGTAGTCCAGCGACGCGACGCCCGGCAGTGCAAGGTGATCGGAGAAGGTGCGCGCGAACTCGATGTCCCCTACCAGTTCCGCTTGCTCGTTCAGCCAGCGATCGACTTTGCTTGCGCCTGACGAGCCAAACAACCGGCCCGCCACCGCGAGTTCACCAGCCAAAGACGGCCATTTCCCGCTAACCCCCACCGCTACAGCATCGGCGTCATATCCGGATGCAACAACCGATTTCTTGGAACGCAACCGCCATCATCGGACTCGCTGGTCTCGTTGCCAAACAAATCAGGACACCCGGTTACGCGCCTCTCCCCCGCCGTCAAAGCGCAGCTCGGGGTGTGTCCTATCCCGTCCCGAATCTTCGGCACACCGCGGCGCTGTCAGGCGAGCCGGCCCGCATCAGATGGGAGTCGCCATTGGCCTCAGCAAAACTGGTCCGCCCACTAGAACGAGACTCTGCGCACCATCTACAGAAATCCGGCGGAATCGAATACGGACCAGTCGTTCATTTGCGGTCAGCAATTAGCGAAAATTCGGAAGACTTGACCGGCGAATTGTCGCTGAATGATTTCCTTGCGTCATCATCTATTGCACATGAGATCGACATACGCAGTCTTGTACCGAACGAGATTGCCCACGTTTCCAGTCGGGCCCCGCTGCACCCAGGAATGTTTGACGGCAGTGCCCTGCCGCACCGCGATCACCGTACATTGCTCGATGGGTGCGTTCCCGATCTTGTTGAGTATCGGGCGAACTCCCCGGGCTTCGAGGTCGCTGATCGTCTCCTGCGCCGATGCCTGCACCTCGGATGCAGCCAGTGCCGGCACCGCCGAACGCCCGCTTAACATCATCGCTACGGATGCAACCACAATGCTCTTGGCAATCCCGCTGCTCAACAATTCAATATCCTTTCCCGCGTTCAATCTTGCCTATCAATGCAATCTAAAAGCCAATTCTAGCTAGAATTGAACGCGAGTCGACATACTCATAGCTGACGCATAATGACCTCCAGGTCGATTTCATAATCGATTCATATCTATTTCAGACATTGCCAGGTCAAAGGATCTAACCCGAGCCGTTGGACTTGAGAAAACATGCCGTGACGTCTCACGCCGCGAGGCCGCGCAGAAGGGCTCGACTGTCGTCGCTCGGCTTGGTAGCTCACTTCTGGGGGCGTGGGGCCTCGAGCGCCAAGGCGACTTGGGCCAGCCAGAAGTTGTCGGTCAGAGGCCGTCCGGTCAGTTCGGTGAATCGACGCAGCCGGTAGTTGACGGTGTTGCGATGGCAATGCAGTTCTACGGCTGTAGCTGATACGGATTGGCCGAGTCGTAACCAGGTGCGGACAGTGGTGAGTAGCGGTTCGGCTCTGTCGGATGGCAGCTCGAGCACCGGCCCCAGGGTGGCCGCCACAACGGCGGCGGCGGCATCAGGCGCGCTGGCCAGCAGCACGGGCAACACATCGCGGTTGTAGCGGGTGACCGGCCTGTCGGTCGCGGATGCTGCCATGGCGACTTGTGCCTGGGCGCGGGATTTCGAACAGTCGGTGACGGCGGTGAAGGGACTGCTGAGACCGATCAACACCGGTACGTCTGAACAGATGCTGCCGGCAATGCGGTCCAGCGCGTCGGTGTGGTTCCGACGCATCAGCACGATTCCGATTTGTGAACTCGGAGTCAGGCGGAACCATGCGTCCTGTACAGCGGCATGCGACGAGATCATCGTCTCGATGTCCGGAGGCGCGTCCCCGATCGATGTGTCCTCGGCGCCGGTGGCCGCGATGACCGTCAGATGTCCTGTTCGCGGAAGTCCGAGGGCGGCGACGGCGTCCCAGAACGCTGCTCCGATGCTGGAGTCGTTGAACAGAATCGTATCCAGCAGCGCGGCGCGCACTTGTTCGTTGCGCCGCGCGTCACGGATCTCGATCTCCCGGAAAACTGCATGCGCGCGAAGCGAATTGGTGTTCATCCAGGCAAAGATGGACGGTGTTGCCGCTATCAGCGCTTCCTTTTCGATCTGGTCTGTGTTCGCCAAAGATGCGAGTTCGTCCCAGATGGTGGCCGCGCCAAGCCTGTAGGCGTGCAGCAAGCTGGAAAGTGTCAGGCCCTGACCGGCGCGGTGACGAATTGCGGAATCGAAACTCCGATCGCCGGGTTCGCCGCCGAGGTCGATCCAGTCCAGCATCTCGTCGAGGTACGCGGCGATATTGTCCTGAACAGTGTTGCCTTCATCGTCACGGCCAAGGACGTAGTCAGACACTTCGCCGCGCAGCACACTGAAGACTTTGATCACGATCGCCTCCGACTGTTCGCGGACGCGATTGGTCAAAACTGTCCGTGGTTGTATTCGTCGCTGCGGCACGCACCGGATCGTAAAACGCCGCGCAGCATTGTGCTCTGGCACAAGGTTTCGAAGGGTGCTTTTAGGCTGCAGTTCATTGTCGGCGCCCGCCTCGATTCCGCATGCTGGCTGCCATGGCATCCGGTTCTGCGCAGACGATCGTTCTCATTCATGGGCTGTGGATGACGCCGTTGGCTTGGGAGGACTGGGTGGCGCGTTACCGCGCCCGCGGTTATGACGTGATGACGCCTGGCTACCCCGGTGTTGCTCCCGGCCCGGCCGGCGTCGCAGCGTTGCGGGAAGACCCGACACCGCTAGCTGAACTCGGGGTGCGGGAGGTATTCGATCACTTTGCCGAGCTCATCGACGAACTTACCGAACCGCCGATTTTGATGGGCCACTCATTCGGCGGCACGTTCGTGCAACTGTTGCTCGACGCCGGTTACGGACAAGCCGGGGTGTCCATCGACGGTGCCGCCGTCAAAGGCATTAAGGCGCTGCCGTTTTCAGAAATCCGGGCCACGTTCCCGGTACTGAAAAATCCCGCCAATGTGCACCGTGCGGTGCCCATCACGGCCGCAGAATTTCACTATGCGTTCACCAACACGCTCGGCGAATCTGAATCTATGATCGCCTATGACCGTTACGCCGTCCCCGTGCCGGGGCGGATCCTTTTCCAGGGCGGCCTGGCCAACTTCACGCACAACGCTGCCACCACATACAACTTCGCCAACGACGATCGTGCGCCGCTGCTGTTCATTGCCGGCGGCCGCGACCACATCCTCCCGCCTGCGGTGCAGCACGAGAACTACACGAAAAACGCCAAACACTCGTCTGCGATCACCGCCTACAAGCTGTTCCCCCAGCGAGACCACTTCACCTGCGGCGCACCGGGATGGGAAGAAGTCGCCGACTTCGCCTTGAACTGGGCGCTGAACCCCGTGCGCGGGGAACTCGACTGACCCTTTGTAATTTCTCACGAAAGCAATGACTACCAGTGACCACAGTGCGCGACGCCATCCTCGACCTGTTCCGCTCCCACGATCTGACCACCTGGTTCGGCAACCCCGGCTCGTCTGAATTGGCTCTGCTACAAGACTTTCCCGACGACTTCCGATACTTCCTCGGCCTTCAGGAAATGATTCCGGTCGGGATGGCCGACGCCTATGCGCAAGTCACACGGCGTCCCGCCGTGGTCAACCTGCACACCGCCCCCGGAATGGGTAACGCGCAAGGCCAGATCTACAACGCCTACGTCAACAAGACGCCCCTGATCATCACCGCGGGGAACCAACGCCGCAACATGCAGAACCAGTACTGTCTGCTGACCAACCACGAACCCACCACGGTGCCCAAACCATTCATCAAATGGGCGGCCGAGCCCGCCATCGCCAGTGAAGCCCCGGCAGTGCTGGCCCGCGCGATTCACCTTGCCACCACGCCGCCGATGGGACCAGTTTTCGTCTCGCTCCCGATGGACGACATGCCGGTCGAACTGACCGACGATCAAGTCGCCGATATCAAGGTCGTGCGCGAGCGCACCGTAACCCACGCGACGGGTTTCCCAACCGAGTTGGCCGAACAGATCGGCGCACGGTTGGACGCCGCCACATCACCGGTGATCGTCGTCGGCGGTGATATCGACCGCTACGACGCGTACGAGGCGGTGATCGCACTGGCAGAACGCACCGAATCTCCCGTGTTCACCGCACCATTGACCGGCTGGAGCGGATTCCCGGAGAATCATCGGCTCTATCACGGCGCGCTGCCGCCGGGCGCGGGCTGGATCTCGCAGATTCTCGCCGGGCACGACCTGATCCTCGCGATCGGGACCTCGGTGTTCCGCTACTACCCCCAGGTGCCGGGGCCGTACCTGCCCGAGGGCGCAAGCTTGATCCACATCACCAACGATCCGGACGAGGCCGCCCGCGCGCCCATCGGGGATGCGATCGTCGCCGACGTCCGTACAGCCGCCCAGGCGCTGGCAACGACGGTGAAACCAACCCAGCGCCCCGCCCCCACGCCGCGCGCGGCGGGCCCCGAACACGTGTCGGCACAGGTACCGCTGAAGCCCGAGTCGCTGTGGGCGGCCGTCGGTCACGCCGCGCCCGATGACACGCTCTGGGTCAGCGAAGCCGGCAGTAACGAGATCCCCATGACCGCAAGCATCCGCCCGGGAAATCCGCTATCGCATCTATCCGCCGCCGGCGGCGGACTCGGCTGGGGCCTACCCGCATCGGTGGGCGCCCAAATCGCGGCACCGGATCGACCCGTGGTCGCGCTCATGGGCGACGGCTCCATGCACTACGCGATCACCGCGTTGTGGAGTGCGGCGCGCTACCAGATCCCGGTCACGGTCGTCGTGGCTTCCAATGCCGAGTACGGCGTGGTCAAAGAATTCGGCGTCTGGGAAAAGACCCCGAACGTCCCCGGCCTCGACATTCCCGGCCTCGACATCGTAGGAACCGCAGCCAGCTACGGCGTCGACGCCCACGAAGCCCACAGCTCCGACGAGGTATTCGAGTTGGTGAAGGCGGGCATCGCTGACCGCGACCGACCGACCCTGATCAACGCGCGCACCTTACCCGTCTCGGGCGGATTCGGCAGCTAGGAGGACTGCGGTGGATGAAACGATCGTATCGGCGTTCGCCGCGGCGTTAGGTGGCCGCGACGCGGTGGCCACCGACGCCGCTACCCTGGCCGAAAACGGTAGGGATTATTGGGGTTTCGGTCAACAGCCCGGCCTGGTACTGCGCCCGCGCACCCGCGAAGAGGTCGTCGCGATCGTGAAAGTTGCTGCTGAACACAATGTCTCGTTGGTCACCCGCGGTGGCGCGTCGAACTGCAGCGCCGGGGTCATGGCCGGTTCGGACCGCGTGGTGATCGACATGACGAGGATGAACCAGGTTCTCGACATCGACCCGGCAGCTCGGACCGCGCGAGTCCAGCCCGGCGTCATCAATTCCGATCTGCAGGAGCAGTTGGCGCCGCACAAGCTGGTGTTCTCACCGGACCCTGTCTCGGCCCATCTGGCAACAGTCGGCGGCAATATCGTCGAAAACGCCGGTGGCCCACACGCTCTCAAATACGGCGTCACCTACAACCACGTGGTGGCCGTGGAAGCGGTTCTCGCCGACGGCGCGGTTCTCCAATTCCGGGCCGACGACGACGGCCCGGACCTGCTGGGCGTACTCATCGGGTCGGAGGGCACCCTGGCCATCCTCACCGAGGCCACCGTGGCATTGCGCCCAACCCCGCCGGTCACCCGCAGCCTGATGGGCAGCTTCAACACCGCCCGAAAGGCAGCTGAAACCATCGCCGCGATCATTCAGACCGGTACCGTGCCTGCGGCCGTCGAATGGCTCGACCGCGTCGGTATCGCCGGACTGCAGCAGTTCACCGACACCGGCTATCCCGCCGACGCCGATGCGATCGTGCTCATCGACGTCGACGGCACCGCCGACGAGGTCGACCGAGACGCCAAGATCGTGGAGGAAGTGTTGCGGCAACACGCCGTTGAGGTGCGCCGTGCCGATGACGACGACGCCCGCGCCAAGCTATGGTACGGACGTCTGCATGCCCCCGACGCTGTCGTGCGGAGCGGCAAGGGCTTTTTCATCGGAGACGTCACCGTTCCCCGGCAACACATCCCGGAGATGCAGCAGGCGATCCAGGATGCCGCCAAGCGGCACTCCGACGCACTGCTATTCATCGCCGTCACCGGCCATGCCGGTGACGGCGATCTTCACCCGACCACGTTCTATGACAAGGACAACCCCAACGCAGCCGCCGCGCTGGAGGCTGCCAACAACGAAATCATAGAAGCGGCACTCAAATTGGGTGGCACCATCACCGGCGAACACGGCGTCGGTACCGAGAAGATCCAATTCATGACCAAACGCTTCACCCCGGTGGAGATCGCGGCCCAGCGCATCCTCAAGCAGGTCTTCGATCCCGCGCAGCGCCTCAATCCCGGCATCATGCTGCCCGACGTGTCGCCGGCGGAACCTGCGCTGCTCTCTTTCGAGACCGCCGTGCGCGCCGCCCTCGACCGCCATCCGGGTTCGGCTGCGCAAGCCGACGGTGACGACACCAGCGTCGAGGTGAACACCGGAAACTTGAACTTGGTGGTCGGCGCCGCAGTCACCCTGGACGAACTATCGAAGAAACTCGACGAGGAAGGCGTGACATGCGCCGCCATCCCCACCGAGAAATCTGAACGTACCGTCGGCGAACTGATCGCCAATGCAGCGGGTGAGGAGCGCCTAGCGGTGCGTCACGGGCTGCTCGGCGTCGAGGTCGTCCTGCCCGACGGCGCCGCCGTGGCCCGCTTCGGCGGTCAGAACATGAAAGACGTCGCAGGCTACGACACCAAGCGCCTATTCATCGGCGGCCGCAATGCATTCGGCGCGATCACCAGCGCTGTCTTCAAGATTGCGGTCGCCCGGTGACACCGCAATTGCGGTAGGACAGACCCGTGTCTTGGCAGATGCACGCCGTCGCTACCTATGGGCGCCTCGTGCGTCGCCCCCGCACCTATGCAACACCCCAGAGCGCGCGCGCCTACCTCAATCGACCCAAGAGCGCCGGCGAACCGTCCTCGCAACTGGCCACGTCCGATCGTTACCAGGTGACCCGCGACGCTATCGACGGGTTCGACTGCTACACAGTGCAATCCAGCAGCGGCGCGACCATCCCTGCCGACCGGTCATCGGTTGTCTACGTCCACGGCGGTGCCTACGTCAACCAAATCGAGCGCGCGCACTGGAAACTCGTCTGCGCGATCGCCGACGCGACCCAGCGCCCTGTACATGTGCCCCTCTACGGGCTCGCGCCACAACACTGCGCCGAAGAAGCGGTCGACCTGCTGGGAACAGTGATGGGCCGAGCGGCACAACAAGGGCCTATGTATATCGCTGGCGACTCGTCCGGAGCGGGACTGGCCCTGGCAGCTACCCAAACGGTCATCGCCGCCGGAGCCACCCCGCCAGTTGGACTGACCCTGATCAGTCCCTGGCTCGACATCGCACTGACCAATCCCGCCATCGCCACCATCGCCAAACGGGACCCGTGGCTCGCGGTTCCCGGGCTACGCGAGTGCGGCCGCGTGTGGGCCAGACACCTAGCGGACGACGACAGCCGAGTGAGCCCCATTCACGGTGAGCTGCATGACCTTCCACCAATCGACCTCTACGTCGGCGACCGCGACATCTTCGTTGCCGACTGCCGTCAACTACGCGACCGCATCGGCAACGACCGCATCACCTACCACGAGCACCCAGGCGCAATTCACGTCTACCCACTGCTACCGGTCCCCGAAGCCAAGCCCGCTCGACATACACTGCTCAGCCACATCCAAGCCACCGTCAATGCACCACGGCACGACGACGACCGTCGCCATCATCTCCAGTAAGAAACATTGATGAGCCGCGCCGTCGCCTTCCCGCACGCCTCCACGGCCGAGAGTGTGCGCTTCACAACGCTGGTGGCGCTGCCCAACCTGGCCGAAGGCCTGTTCAGCCGCCGGCCCACAGTGACCGCCGCGCTCAACTGGGTCGGTGTCGACACCCCGCCAGTGCTAACCGAGCCGTGCCTATGGCGACTTCGGCCGCCGCGGGATGGACGGTCAGCATGGGCCCTTAGTCCTTGCACCCTGGCCAGTTGGCCCTAGCAACCGGTGCAGACCCGCGACACGATCAGCGGCAACGCAGGAAGGCACGGCCCTATAGCTGCCGAGCGTTACCACTCCGAGGAGACAACGATGAACCTGGCGACGAGGCTGCTCACAGCCGTATTGTTCTGTGCGGCAACGCTAAGCGCCGCCACGGCGGCACAAGCCAGCACCGGCGATAGCTTTACCGCCGACGAAATCGCCTATCTGAGCGATCTGGCCGCCGACGGTATGGGACCCGCGGTGAGCGCTCAGGGTCTCGTGGATGAGGGCTGGACGATCTGTCGTGCTCTGACCTCGGGCATGACGCCTACTGCGGCAGCCGCGAAGGTGTATGACGGAGCACGTATTGCCGGCGGCATCACCCAGGCGCAAGCCGACCGTGTGGTAGCCGACGCGACGAACGATCTGTGCGTTTCAGCGACGCACAGCGGCACACTAGAGGCCTGATCACCTTCCGCCTGGGCCAGAGGATGCGCACCCAGCTATACGTCGCCTGACTGGTCAGCAGACATTCTGGAGCTGGACCGCTCAGATGTCCGGGCCAGCGTCATCGCAGATTTCAGCCGGACCCCCTCGGCGCGCTCCTGCTCCTCCAGATCAAGTTCGATCTTCGCCAGGGCTGCGCGCAGGCTGGGCACCCAATGCCGGCGCAATGCCATGGCCCGCAGCCGGGTGGCGTGAAACTCGCGGTCGATCACCCGCACGGCCGCGAGCGCGGCGCCGTGGCGCGCAGCAGCGGCGACTGCGGCGTCGTGGGCTCTCTGGGCGTACACGAGGGCCGAGCTGTCCACTACTACCCGCCCGTCTGGGCGCGGCGGCGTGCAGTCAGCGCTGTCGGGGTAGCGGATGCCTATGGTTGTTCTCCAGACGACGGTGATCGTCGCCGGCAGATCTGGGGTTGCCTGCTGAATCGAGCGCTGCCCGCCGAGCAGGGTGGCCCGCAGTGTCCAGGTACGGGCGTCTAGGCGGGCGCGCTCCCAGTCGCGGCCGGTGTCCGCGGCGAGCGCGCGTAAACGTCGGCGCTCGCCGCCCAGAATGGCGACTTTCTGCTCCAGCAGCGTGACACCGCGTTCCGCAACGTCGAGCCGGGTGCGCAACCACAGCCGGCCAGCACGACCAGGGGGTACCCGCAGTGTCGGCATCCCATTCACCCCGCGTCCGGGTCGGCAACAGTGCGCTGGTCCGGATGAGCCGCCAGCAGTTTGGTGGGCAGCATCACGAGCTCGCTCTCCGGTAGCCGCCGGATTACCCGCCATGCCTTGTCAAGGGTCGAGTTCAGCTCCCGTGCTTCATCGGGACGCTGGTTGACGAGCTCGCGCGCAAACGCGTCGTCGAAGTCGAGGTAGCGTCGGTCGGTGCGGCTCAATGCCTCTGGTCCGATGAGTTCGGCTAGTTCTCGCACCTGCCGCGCCCGGGCCAGGGCGGCCAGCAACTGCTCGGCCAGCGGAAGGTGGTCGTCGCGGGTCCGTCCGGCGCCGGCTCCGTTTCGCATCAGCCGCGACAACGACGACAACGCGTCGACCGGCGGATACACGCCCCGGGCGTGCATCTCCGCGGAGAAGATGATCTGGCCTTCGGTGATGTATCCGGTGAGGTCGGGCACCGGGTGGGTGATGTCGCCCCCGGGCATGGTCAGCACCGGAACGATGGTGACCGAACCGGGCCGGCCCTTGACCCGGCCGCAACGTTCGTACAACGAAGCCAGATCGCTGTAGAGGTAACCGGGATAGGCACGGCGCGCCGGGATTTCGCCGCGCGCGGCCGACACTTCACGCATCGCATCGGCGTAGCTGGTCATGTCGGTCATCACGACGAGGACGTGGCGTCCGCCGTCGAACGCGAGGTGTTCGGCGATGGTCAACGCCAGCCGCGGCGTCAACATGCGCTCGATCACGGGATCATCGGCCGTGTTCAACAGAAGCACCAATTCGCCTGCCGCGCTGCGCTCATCGAGAACGTCACGGGCGTAGGAGGCGTCAGCGTGAGTCAGACCGATGCCCGCGAAGACCACGCAAAACGGCTCGCCCCCTACTGTCGCCTGCGCCGCGATCTGACACGCGAGGCGCAGGTGCGGCAGTCCCGGCAGCGAGAAGACCGGAAGTTTCTGCCCACGGACCAGAGTGGTCAGGGCGTCGATGACCGATATCCCGGTGTGAACCGGGTCCGCAGGTGGATCCCGCCGGACCGGGTTGAGCGGATCCCCGGAAACCGTCGCACGGTGGACTCCGGACACCGGCGGGCCACCGTCGATCGCCTCTCCGCGGCCGTTACACACCCGGCCCAACCACCCCTCGCCGACCGGTATCCGGAGCGATTCACCACTGAACTGCACCAGGGTGCCTGAGGCGCTCATGGCCGCGGTCCCCTCCAGCACCTGGATCACGGCCACGTCGCGATCGACCTCCAACACCTGGCCATGGCGCACCGCGCCGTCCGCGAGGGTGATCGTCACGAACTCATCCCAGCCGACTCCATTGATGCCGGAAACCACCACGATAGGGCCGCGCAGCTCGCGCACGGACAGGTAGTCGATCCAGCCACCACCATTCACTTGAGCTCGCTCAGCAGGGCGATGATCCCGTCACGGCGCTGGCGGGCCACCCCGGTGTCGTGCGGCCCGGACTCCTCCCGAGCGCGGATCAACGGCCCGAAGTCCAGTTCCTCGACCAGTGGGGCCGGGACACCTGAGTCGACGGTTATCTGGGCGCGATCGACCACCGTCAACACCGCGTCCACCAACGCGGCCGTCTTTTCCTCGGTGGAGTAGGCGTCGGTAGCCGAGAGCGAACTCTGCTGCAGGACCGCCTCCCGCAGCAGCCGACCACCGAGGATCACCATTCGTTCGCGTCCCGGCAGAGTCTCGACGCCGACCAGTTCGGTCAGCGCGGACAGCCGGTCGGATTCGGCGAGCAGCCCAACCACCCGAGCGCGCTGCGCCGACCAGCCCGAGCCGCCGGCCGACTCGGACCCCGCAGCCAGTGCCTCGACGTCGCGGGAGAACGATCCCGACCACGACACCGCCGGATAGTGCCGAGAATAGGCTAGTTCGCGGTCCAGCGTCCACCGGCACCGAACGAACCGCTCAGTCTGCGCGGTCACCGGCTCGGACAGGTCCCCACCAGGAGGCGACACCGCGCCGATCACGGTCACCGAGCCGGTGTGTCCGCCGAGGGTGATCACAGATCCCGCTCGCTCGTAGAAGGCAGCCAGCGCTGAGGCCAGATTCGCCGGATAGCCCTCCTCGGCGGGTAATTCGCCACTGCGAGAGGCGAACTCCCGCAACGCCTCCGCCCATCGCGACGTGGAGTCCGCAATGACCACCGCGTCGTAGCCCATGTCCCGAAAGAACTCCGCCACCGTCATCCCGGTGTAGATGCTGGCTTCCCTGGCCATCATCGGCATATTCGAGGTGTTGGCGATGATCACCGTCCGGTCAGCCAGTCGGCCTCCGGTGCGCGGGTCGGTCAGCGCGAACATCTGCTCGACGATTTCGGCCATCTCGTTGCCACGTTCGCCGCAACCGACGTACACGATGACGTCGGCATCACACCACTTCGCCAATTGTTGCAGGAGAACAGTTTTGCCTGTTCCGAATCCGCCGGGCACACACGCGCTGCCGCCGCGCGCCACGGGAAACAGCAGATCCAGAGCCCGTTGGCCGGTACGCAGCACCTCTACACGCGACTGCCGGTCCCGATATGGCCGTGGCACTCTGACGGGCCAGCTCACGGACATGGACACGGGTACATCGGCGACGGTGGCCAGTACCGCGTCGGCGGGGTAACTGCCCGACGGCGCGATCGACTCGACCCGGCCGGCCGTTCCCGGCGGCACAAGCACGCGGTACTCCAGAGGATTCCCGTCGCGGACCACACCCAGGACGGACCCCGCCGACACCACCTCACCGGCGGCCGCTGTAGGCGTGAAACTCCAGATGCGCTCGTCGTGCTGCGCATAGCCGCCCGGGGTCAGCCAAGTCGGCGCCGACGACAGTGGTCGCAGTAGCCCGTCGAAGACGCCGCCGAGTAACCCCGGGCCGAGCTGAGCGGACAAGGGGTGTCCCAGCAGCGTCGCCGGATCACCCGGGCGGAGGCCACCGGTGTACTCGTAGGCCTGAAGGGTGATCAAGCCGTCCCGGATCGCGACGGTCTCGGCGGGGATCGCGTCCGCACCGAGGGCGACCAGATTGTTCATCGCAGTGCCCACGGCGCCGTCCACTTCGACCAGCGGCCCGACTACCCGGCGTATTCGGGCGGTCGCCGGCGAAGCGCTGGGCACCGTCATGACCACAGTCCGTCAATGTCGGTTTCGATCCGTTCGAATGCCCGCGCCGCGAATGCGGTCAGGCTCAGATCGAGACGACGACCGGCGGCCTGCGCGATGATGCCGCCGCCCGCGTCCTCGGTGACAACGGTGTCGGCGCCGAGAATCTGGCCCGCCCGCGCCGCCAGCCGCTCGCGCAGCGCCGGGTATTCCGGCTCGTCGCGAAGTCGGTGTACTGCGTCGCTGGCGCGGACCCGCAGTTGTTCGTAGGCGCTCCGCTGGGCGGCGAGGATGTCGCTATGCTGCGCACGGCGGGTGCGGGCCTGTTCGGCGGCTCGGGCGAGAGATGCCTCTGCCGCGCCCGCGGCGCGGGCATTGTCGATGATGTCCCGCGCGTCTCTGTCGGCGCGGGCATGCACATTGTGAGCTTCGGTGTTGGCATCGGCGAGGATTCGGTCCGCCTCAGCGTCTGCCCGGTGCAACAGCTCCGCCGACAGCGGTGCCAGTGCATTTCGCACGCGCGCCGTGTCCAGCGCAATCATGGCGACATGACCACCGTCAGAGGCCACTCGGCGGTGAGCTCATGGGCCAGGTGCGCGGCCGCCTTCTGGGTCACGATGACCAGGGTTGTCTGGTCATCCAGTGATTCCCACGCCCGTTGGACGGCGTCCATCCCCTCCGCGGCGATCACGGCTGCTCCAGCGAGGGCGTAACCCCGTACCTGAGCCTGCTCGCCGATCACCGCGACGGTTCCGCCGGTCATGACCGCCCGATCAGGATGATGGCCACGATCAGGCCGTAGATCGCGATGCCTTCGGCGAGTCCGACGATGACCATCGCGCGGCCGAAGAGCTCTGGCCGTTCACTGAGCGCGGCGAGCGCGGCCGCACCGGTATAGGCAACGGCGATGGCGGCGCCGATCGACGATCCGGCCACCGCGATCGCGGCACCGAGCAGCGCCGCCCAGTTCGAGCCGCCCGCGACCTGGCCCGCGGCGAGTGGCTCGGCGGTGGCTGGGCCGGCAGTGGCGACGACGATGACCACCGCAAGTGCGGCAAGCAAAAGCATCGCGTCGAAGGCGAGGAACAGCCGCAGCGCCAACTGACCTCGACGGCGCAGCAGCGCCAACGTCGCGGCGAATCCCCCGATCAGAAAGGGTAGAGCGATTATCCACGTCAGCACGATGCAACCTCCGGTGTGAAGGTGGGAATCCGCCACGGCTCAAAGGGATTTCCCTCGCCGACGAAGACCCTCGAAAACAATTCGTAAAACTCCAGACGCAAGGCCTGAACCCCGGCGACGAGCGCCTCAAGCGCGAAGGTGATCACATTGCCGACGACAAACACGATCACCGCCGCGACCACGCCGAGCATGCCCAATCCCGTCAACGCGACGGTGGCCTGCCACACCACCCAGCCCAGCGCCGCGTGGGTCATCCCGAATGCGGCGAGGCGGGCGAACGACACCAGATTGGACCCCAGCCGCACCACCAGGTCGAACGCTCCTACACCGGTCTGCGCGACTCCTGTTGCCCCGCCGCCGGATTCGCTGAACAATCCGACGGTCGCGAGCACCAGCCCGGTCACCGCAGTGACCGCCCCGACGATCACCAACCACGACGTCGCCAGCACGACGCCGGCGACGGCCATCGTGACTCCCAGAAACAGTGTGGCGCCGGCGATCCCGGTCGGTGCGTACAGCGCCAGCCGGGCGCCACCCTCCCGCCACCGGTTCATGATCCCGATCGCATACGAGACCGCCAGGAACACCGCGCCCACGCCGATGGCGAACCCGAGCAGCCGCACCGGTTCGGCCATCGGCGCCAGCCACAGGACGGGCAGCACACCGGTGGGACCGAAGAACTCCCCGTAGAGCGCGCCAAACGCGGTTGCGGCGATTCCCGCACCGGCAACGAAGAGCCACAACTGGCGCAGTCCGGCGAACCGGCGAATCCGGCCGGAACGCAACAACAGTGCGATCGCGATCAGCAGCGCGCCGTGCCCAGCGTCGCCGAACATCATGCCGAACATGACCACGTATGCGACCCCGGCGGGGACCGTCGGATCCACGTCTCGGTAGGGCACCGTGCCGAAGGTGCGCACCAAGGGCGCGAACGAGCGCCCCAGGCGCTGACCCCCGAGCAAGGTGGGTGGATCGACTCCGGGCGGACGGGGTAGGGGCACGACGGCGGTGGCCACCGATCCCAGCGCGACGGCGAGCGCATCAAGCTCAGACCCGGGGCACCACCCGGTGACCGCGGCGACCTCATCGCGGTGGACCGCGGCGGCAGCGCGCTCCGCTAACTGCGTCTCCCCCGCGAGGAGGTCAGCGCGACCCGCGTTTTCGAGTTCCGCCAAGTCGGGCGCTATGGCGCACAACATCGGCGTCGGGCCGCTGCTCCCGAGCCGCTGCAGCCGTTGCGCGGCCTCGTTGGACACCGAATTATCTTGCGGCCCAGTGCTATCAAGTTGCACCACTCCGGCTGCGGCGACGAGTACGAGCGCATCACGCAGTGCGTCCGACGGCGCGAGTAGCGCTATCCGCTCCATCCGTACCGGAGCCATGGTCTTAGGCCACGGCATCGTAGATCTCCATCGATCCGCCTCCGCCGGCGGCGATTTGGAGTGCTGCGCGGCAGCGCCAGGCATCCGCGGCCAGCACCGCAGCTGCGCCGACGGTCGGGCCCGAACCGAAGCGAGGACGACGCAGCAGGTCGAGTCCGTCCCGCTCGACCCGCGACCACCACCGGAACTCGGCCTGCCAGAGCTCCCCGACATCGGCGGTCCCGGACAATGCCCAGCGGGCGGGCGGGGGCAGTCGGCTGGTGAATTCCTGGAGGCTCCCGGCGGCCATCGCGCGCCGGCCAAGAATGCGCTCCGCGTTGGTCTGAGCCGGCAGCTCAAGCAGGCGCCCTTCGAGGAACCGGCGTCGTGCTACCAGCAGGGCGGCGCCGCCGCACGCCCAGTCGTTCGCCTCGGGCACTGCTACGACGACACGGCGCGCCCAGGCGAACCCAACGCCGACCGCGATGTCGGACGGCGAATCCCCGCCGGGATCGCCCCACGGTGTTTCGGTCAGCACGTGCCGGAGTTCGGCAACTGACGATGTGGCGCGCAGCCTCGACCAGGCCGTTCCCAACGCACCCAAAGCAAACAGGGCTTCATTCTCGCCATTCTCGCCGCCGGACACCGCGCGGGCATGCGCGCAGATGTTGGCGATCTCGAACCAGCCCGCCAGCAACCGCAACGTCCCGGCTCCTGGACGAGGCTGCCAGCCGGCGAGCACCCGCAGATGCCACAGCACGGTGGCGGCAAGAGCATGCTCGGCCTCCGGGAGCGTTTGCCCGCCACGCACGCAGTGGCGGTACGGGCTGTCGGCCAGGATTTGCTGAGCCTGAGCCAGCGATCCGGACGCCGCCAGTTCCCGAGCGCGGGCCGACCCGATGCGGCGGTCGAGCATCGCCTTCGCCCGGACGTTTCCGGCCACCCAAGCTGTGCTCATCGGCAGGACGGCGCATCGCGCGGCTTGCCCAATGGTTCGCAGAACTCCTCCAGCAACGCTGCGGCGGCTGCCACGACCCGGTCGATGTAGTCCGGCATTCGTGCTTCCACCCGCGCTGTCAGTTCTTCGAGCTCGCGATCCCGCTCGGCTCCTTCGCGGGTCTCGGCGGCCGTCGTCAGTGCACGCGATTGCGCTGCTGCCTCCGCGCGCGCTGTTTCTGCGTGCGCCTGGGCCTCGGTGATCTTCTCGGCGGCATACCTACCCGCATCTTTTCGAATGTCGGCGGCCCGCTCGTTGGCGCGCTGCAGAGTGCGCGCAGCCTCGGCTTGAACGTCCTCAAGCATCAAGAACACCGGCTCCAGCTCAGTTGCTGTGTCGGCGGCACGGTCTGCTGGAACGCCACCTTGAGCCGCGGCGCCCGGCGTGCCCGCAGGACGGAAACGCTCAAGAAAATCCCGCCACTGTGGCATGCGGCCTCCTCAAAATCCTCAAAGGGCGGCAACTGAATCGCGTGATTCAGGTCGGGCTGGTTGTGGTGCGGCGACACCGAGAGCCTGACGGTCGACGCATTCGCCCCTGGACAAACAGTTCCGGTAGTCGACGATCGTCGATGCCACAGCACCCAGCCGCGCACCTATGGCGTGGCGAATCTGACCCTTCGACCCAACTAGGCTGGCGAGCTGATCCATTCTCTTGCTGCGTCGATCTGCCCAGCCGGGAAATGCCTGATCTCGGCCGATACAAAGTGTGACGCCAAATGCTGTGCGATGTCACCCATGGAGGAATCCGTCACGACGGCGACTCTCTTGACCCGCTTGTGGTGCTCGCGCACGAAGCGAAAGTGGGTAACCATCGCCCCAAAGCTGTCCCATCCGGGGAACTCCGAGGCTTCGATGATGAGGCCGGCAAGACCGCCGGTTGACTCGATGTAGGGGTCTACCACCTGCGCGAGTTTGACAAAATCGTCTTGCTCGAGCGACGACTTTGGCTCCACGTGCAAGATGGAATGCTCTTTGTCGAGGTCGTATTCGATCATGTACTGCTCCTTTGTGATCACTGCGATCCGCGGACCGAACCCGCCGACGGTGTTTATCCGCAGGGAGACCATCTAGCCCTGTGCGCCCCTCCACCTTGCACTGGCTCGCGATGGACCGACAGGGCACTTGGACCCTTGTGAGGCGGCACCGGTGTCCTGGTGTGGAGACTCAGGAGACCGAGGCCCCGCACCTCGACGCAGCGGCTCTGCGGAACCATCGGCCTTTCTTCCAGTACCGTTGCGTTGTCGTCATTGCCGATCTACGCCCATGCGTCGGCAAAGTGGATGCAGCGGTGGTGATCTGGACGACCCGAGCGAAGGCTTTCCGTTCTCGCCTTTCCGGTGCGCCCAGATCGGGTACGTGAGTGCGCCCCGTTTGTGTGCAGCGTGGAATGCCTTGCACCCGTTCGGTGAACGCCGACACGAGCTCACTGTAGTCAACACGCCGCCCGTCAACGATCGAGACGCCCGTGGGCAGATACTGTGGGCATCGACCTGAGTGTGCAGACATTGGGAGGGGCAGAGATGGATGAATTGACCGTCGCGGCCTACGACTCCCGACCCGAGTCCTTTGCCGAAACCTGGCATACCCAGTCGGCGCCAACAGAACTGCACGATCTCGTACGGCGATTCTTCCACCCGGGCCGCCCGACAGCTGACATCGGCTGTGGCGCAGGGCGAGATACGGCTTGGCTCACCGGCAACGGCTATCCGGCGATTGGATACGATCCGTCGATCGGCTTGCTCACCGAGGCGGGCCGCCGCCACCCCGGAATCGATTTCCGGTGCGACTCGCTGCCAGACTTGAACAGCATTGCCGATGCATCGTTGGCCAACGTGCTGTGCGAGACGGTAATAATGCACCTGCAGCCCCGAGATATCGCATCATCGGTAGGTCGACTGGTCAATATTCTGTGCCCCGGCGGCATCCTCTACTTGAGCTGGCGCGTCGCGGATAGCTGTCGCCGCGACGACCACGGACGGCTCTACTCTGCCGTCGACGAACAGCAGGTTCTCGGCGCACTTGGGAGCGCTGTCGTGAGGTTCTCGGACCAACAGATCAGCGGCTCGTCGGGCGCCTCGATCCATACGGTTATCGCTGAGCGTGTCGCCTAGCAGAGTTCCCCCAGGGGCCAGTTCAGTGATTCACTCGGTCACGCGCCGGCGGCTGCTGATCGGACTACCGCTGCTCGCGGGCTTTAGTGTGACACCGACTTCATGGGCTGGGGCGTCGTCGTTGGCGAACGTCGAACAGCGGCACGGCGGCCGCCTCGGCGTGTTCGCGCTCGACACCGGCTCAGGACGCACCCTCGCATGGCGCGCCGACGAACGGTTCCTGATGTGCAGCACTTTCAAGGGACTGCTCGCGGGGCAGATACTCGCGCGCGTCGACGCGGGCCAGGAGCAGCTCGACCGTCTGGTGCCGTATACGGAGCATGACCTGATCTTCACCTCGCCGGTCACCCAGGTGAACGTCACGCACGGCGCACTGCCCGTTGGCACCCTCTTGGACGCGATCCTCGAGCAGAGCGACAACACGGCGGCGGTTCTACTGATGCGCAGTGCGGGCGGTCCTGCTGGTCTAACGGAATTCGTGCGGCAACTGGGCGACAACGTGACGCGCTCTGATCGTTATGAGCCCGAGTCGAATAACACAAACGGTGTGCTGGACACTACTTCGCCGCGCGCGATCGTCACGACCGCCCAGCGGCTGCTGCTGGACGATGTCCTGGGCCCGAGTTCGCGGGCGATATTGGAACAAGGAATGGTCAACTGCAAGCCGGGCCTCAACCGCTTACGTGCGGCCCTGCCGGACGGCTGGCAGGGCGCCGACCGACCGGGCACCAGCATCGAAAAAGAGACGAACGACTATCTGCTGGCACGTCCGCCCGGGGCGGCACCACTACTGATCGCTGCGTACTACGACGCCCCTGGCAAGCCCCTGGCGGAGCGAGAAGCGGTGCTGCGGGAAGTAGGTGGGTTATTCGTGCAGTGGGCCACTGCTTTTTGATTCGGTCGAAGTCGACCACGGTATCCGATATAGACAGTTTAAACTACGTAGTTTAGGCTACGTATATGGCTGCAATCAGCGCCTCATCGACCGCCGCGGCGACGAACATCCGAGTACTGTTCAGCAGGCTGCGCACCCGGCTCCGGGAGGTTGACGACGCACAGGACCTGACTCCTTCACAAACGTCGGTGCTCATCCGCCTATACAAAGACGGTCCGGCATCCACCAGCGAGCTCGCCGGCGCGGAACGCGTGCGGTCCCAGTCGATGACGGCCACGCTTGCCGGCCTGGACCGACTCGGTTATCTCGAACGATCACCAGATCCCGAGGACGGCCGACGCCAAGTGATCACGTTGACGCAGGCGGGCCGCGCGCGGGCTGCACGTGGGCGCCAGGCCCGCCAGGAGTGGCTGGCCGCAACCATCCAAGACCGGTACACCGAAGCTGAACGTCGAACAATCAACGAAGCACTCACGTTGTTGGAGCGCATCACCGACTAGTGAAAGGTTATGGACAAGAATGAAATTCGGCATCCATTACATCGATTTCCTGCCCGGCCAGCCCAAGGACCTCGCGCCGACACTGGCCGCAACCGTGCGAGCCGCCGAGGAGTGCGGCATCGATATGTTCACGCTGGCCGACCACTTCTTTCAGATGGAGGCCGTCGGTAGCGCCACGGATCCGTTTCTCGAGGGGTACACCTCGATGGGATACCTCGCAGCCCTGACCGAGCGCATAACACTGGCGATGATGGTCACCGGCGTGACCTACCGCTACCCCGGCGTGCTGGCCAAGACGGTGACCACCCTTGATGTATTGTCTGGCGGCCGTTCGATATTCGGTATCGGTGCGGCTTGGTACGACCGAGAGCACCACGCGCTGGGTGTTCCGTACCCGCCCATCGGCGATCGGTTCGAGATGCTCGAAGAAACACTGCAAATCTGCCTGCAGATGTGGAGCGAGAACGACGGCGCATATCAGGGCAAGCACTACCAGCTCGCCGAGACAATCTGCCAACCCCAGCCCGTCCGGCGTCCCCCTATCCTCATCGGAGGCAGTGGTGAGAAGAAGACGCTGCGCCTGGTGGCGCAGTACGCCGACGTTTGGAATGGCACCTCCTCGCTCGATGAGTTACCGCACAAGCTCGACGTGCTTCGTCGGCACTGCGACGCTGTCGGTCGCGACTTCTCCGATATCCGGCTGACGGCGGGGAACTTCGACGATCCGTTCGCCGATGTCGACGAGTACTTGCGCGCGGTCGACCGGTACGCCGCGGTGGGTATCGACACCATCAACACCGGACCCCGGCCGGGCAACCCCGACCCTGCAGGCTGGGTCAGGCGATTCGGCGACGAGGTGCTCCCCCGACTGGCAACGTAGCCTGCCCATCAGGGCGCCGCTGACCAACGTGGCTCAAGAATCGCCCTTTCCCGACCCAGGGACACCCACTGCGAGAGCACGTCCACCACGGCACCGCAATCGGGCTCGTCGTCGCACGCCCACGCCACCATACCGTCGGGCCTGACGAGGACGGCGCCCAATCCGAGCTGATCCTTGGCCGGCCCTCCGACGTATCGCAGTCCGTCCCGAAATCGATGGCCGATGGCCTGCAGGCCGGCATTGCGTTGGAAGTCGAAGAGGACGCCCACCCCATCACGGAGCAGCGCGCCGAGTCGGGTCCCGTCGGCTAGCTCGAAATCCGGTGCGCTGCAACCGATCAATTGGTGCCGACCGCCGAGGTCATAGCGCATGTACAGGCCCTGGGCGCGCTCCGCGAAGTATGTCGCGCCGTCGCGCGTGGCCATCAGATCGCGCACAATGCCGGCCATGGCACGCGCGCTGGCTGTCGGTTCCAGGAGCACGACCTGCGCACGCGACCAGTTCAGCACCTCGGCACCCACCGGATGCCGCTCGCGACAGAATCCGTCGAGCAAGTCTCTCGACGCTGCACCTTTGATGACAGCGCCCAACTTCCAGCCGAGGTTCATGGCGTCGCCGAGCCCCAGATTCAGGCCCTGCCCTCCGAGTGGCGAATGAATGTGCGCCGCATCACCGGCCAGCAGTACACGTCCCTGTCGGTAGGTCGTGGCCTGAAAGGCGCGGTCGGTCCACGTGGTCGCCGTGTGAATCGCCGTCACCGTGAGGGCGATACCCGTGACGCGTCGCAGTACGGCCTGTATGTGTTCAATCGTGATCGGTGTATTGCGATGCGACGCACCCCAGTCGAAGTCCGCTATCGCAAACGTGCCGGGCTGAGACTGCACGTACATACCCGTCGGCGTGCAGTGACGCCCGAGCGGCAGTGACTCTCCTTCGGAGAGCTCGACCTGAACCGAGTAACCCGTGAATCTGGGCTCCGTACCGGCAAACTCGAATCTTGCCCTCTTGCGAACGACGCTGCGGCCGCCGTCGCAGCCGACCAGCCAGCGTGCGCGAAATGCCTGGTTCCCCCCAGCTACGCAAACTTCGTTGTCCGACTGCAGGACGTCGTGAACTGCTGTGCCCCAGTGAATGTCGACGCCGAGTTCGGAAGCGCGGTTGATGAGCACAGTCTCGATATGCTCCATGGTGGTCGCCACGGCGACGTCTGCGGGACTGGTCAGCCGATATGGCCGTGAGGCGGCGTCGATCTTCTCCGCGTCCCACGTAATCCCCGCGAAGTGCCCTCCTCCGTGATGCGGCTGACGTCCCGCTTGGACGTCGGTCAACAGCCCGCGCCGATACAGGGCCTCGACGGTGGTCACCGACAATCCTCGCAGGCCGAACGGCGGGCTCTTGAGTGGCGATTTTGGGTTCTCCGCGCGTTCGAGGACGAGCACGGAGGCGCCGGTCAGTCGTAATTCGGATGCGAGGAACAATCCCACCGGCCCCGCACCGACGATGACAACGTCGTGAATCATGGTGGCCAACGTATCGGCGACGGTCCGATCAATCCAATGGTATGCATGCAGCATGTCGATGCACGAAATCGATTTGACACGCGCAGACCTGAATCTGCTGGTGGTCTTTGAGGCGCTCATGCGAGAGCGGCACGTCGGCCGAGCCGCAGAGAGGCTGTCCCTCTCGCAGTCAGCGACGAGCCACGCCCTGAGCCGCCTTCGCGCCATGTTCGACGACCCCCTTTTCGTTCGACACCCCCGCGGGGTCGAACCCACCTCACGCGCGCAGGAACTGGCACCTCACATTTCAAATTCACTTGTACAGATTCGCCAAATCCTCAGTCCGCAAACAGGTTTCGATCCGAAGGCCCTTCGTCGCCCCTTCACGATCGCCGCACACGACTACGCCATCGCCGTGCTCACGCCGATGCTCGTGGACGACGTCCGCACGCAGGCCCCCAGCGTCGACCTCCGCTTCATCAGCGTCGGTCCACTCGAGGTCGTCGCTGGCTTGGACCGCGGTGAAATCGACTTTGCTCTCGGCGGTTTCATCGACGTCGCCGCCGAACGGGTGGCGCGGACCCAGCTGTTCTCCGATCGGTTCGTCGGCGTCGCCCGTCACGACCATCCGTACGTGTCTGCCCGGCGCATGTCGATCGATCACTTCACGTCACTGCCACACGTGCTGATGTCGGCCGGCGGTCCGGCCCGCGGTGATGTCGACCAAGCGCTCTCAGCGCTGGGCTTAGCACGTCGAATCGCGGTGACGGTGCCCAACTTTCATGCGCTCCCCTACGTCGTCGAGAACTCCGATGTCATCGGTGTACTGCCGGAAAGGCTCGCACTGCGCATTGCCCAGAATCACCCACTCGCGCTTTTCGACCTTCCGATCGATGTCGCTGCCATGACCTGCAGCATGCTGGTCCTCGCCCCGTTGGTCGAGCAGCCTGAGATCATCTGGTTCACCGCCATGCTGAGGCGAGCAGCGGCGAGGTGGTCCGCCAAGCGGCCGGACGCGAGAAGTTGGTGAGGCTGACGCTGAGCTTCATGTCGACCTGCCCGTGGTTACGTGCTCCTGCCGGTTCCGCCCGGCGCGGTGTTTCGGCAACACGATCCCCACAGCGACAAACCAGGCCGTCAACAAGCCGAGCATCACGACCGAAGAGGACGCCCGCGACCGCCCCAGCGGACGGGTAATCCATACCCAATCCCGGCAACCGCACTACAGCGGATTCAAGATGCGGTCGAGGAACTGTCGCGTGCGTTCTTCCTTCGGGTCGCCGATAACCTCGTCGGGTGTGCCCCGCTCCAGGATGATGCCCTGATCGGTGAACAGCACCTGAGTGGAAACCTGTCTGGCGAACTGGATTTCGTGAGTGACGATCACCATCGTCCAACCCTCGACCGCGAGATCCTTGATCACAGAGAGCACTTCGCCGACGAGCTCGGGGTCCAGCGCCGATGTGGGCTCGTCGAACAGCACCAACTTTGGTTTCAAGGCCAGCGCGCGGGCGATGCCGACTCGCTGCTGTTGGCCGCCGGACAGCTGATACGGGTACTGGTCTTTCTTTGCGGCGAGCCCCACCCGATCCAGTAACGCCAGGGCTTCCGCCTCTGCTTCCTCCTTGGGCCGCTTCTGCACGATTACCGGACCCTCGGTGACGTTTTGCAGGACTGTCTTGTGCGGGAACAGATTGTGGCCCTGGAACACGAAGCCGCTCCGCGATTGGAACCTGCGTACCTCGGGTTTGGGTGTCGGCGTGGAGAAGTCGATTTCGACATCGTCCACCCGAATGACCCCGGCGTCGGCCCGGTCGAGGGCATTCAACGTGCGAAGCAGCGTGGTCTTGCCCGATCCGGAGGGGCCGATGATGGCCGTCGCCGTGCCCTTCTCGACCGTGAACGAAACACCTTTGAGCACTTTGTTATCGCCGAAGGATTTTTCGACGCCCTCTGCCACCACGCGGTTGTCTGTCATCGCGCAACATACCTTTCCAGCCGGCGTTCGATGCGACCCTGGCCGTACGAGAGCGCCAGGCAGATCACCCAGTAATACACGGCGGCCGTGCCGTACAACGCGAAGAACTCGAATGTCGGCGCCGCGATGATCTGGGCTTGCCGCAGCAATTCGGTGACCAGAATCGTCGAGGCGAGTGACGTATCTTTCACCAGCGAGATCAACGTGTTCGACAGTGGCGGCACCGCGACCCGGGCAGCTTGTGGAAGGATGATGCGTCGAAGCGCACCAACATAATTGAAGCCGATGGTCTCGGCCGCCTCCCACTGGCCTTTGGGAATGCTCTGGATGGCCGAGCGGATGATCTCCGCCCCGTAACCGCCGACGTTCAGCGAGAAGGCGATGACGGCCGCGGGGAACGGATCGATCTTGACCCCCAGTTCGGGCAGCGCGTAGAACACGATGAACAGCTGCACCAGTAGCGGAGTGCCGCGGATGATCGAGACGTAGAACCGCGCAACGTTGGCAAGAACCACATTCGGCGACAGCCGTGCCAGCGCCACCCCCAGTGCGAGCACCAGACCGATCACGAAACTGACCACCGTCAACGGGATCGTCTTGGTGATCGCCGCCTTCGCCAAGGGCACCAGGCTGTGGCCGATCAGCTCCCATGTCGACCGCGGCGCACGCTCGGCCCGGTCAGCGTCCGGTCCGCCAGATGCGTTGGCCTTCAAGTACTTCTGCGAGATTCTGGCCAACGTGCCGTCGGCGCGAAGTTCATCGAGGGCCTTGTTCAGACCTGACAGCAGCCCGCTGTGCTTCCGGGCGGCGAAGCCCTGCTCGCTCTTCGCGCCGGTGTTGGCGGCGATCTTGACTGACTTGTCTCCGGTTTCGGCAAGGTAGGCGTACACCGCGATGCTGTCGTTGACGACGAGGTCGACCCGGCCCTGGTTGAGTAGCTTGATGGCCTGGGTGAAGCCCTCCACGGTCTCGACGCGGGCCCCGGCTTTTCGGGCTACTTCCGCCCAGTTGCTCGTTGCGTTCTCTGCGGCGACCTTGCCCCTGATGTCATCGAGCGACGTGACGGAGTTGTCGTCGGCGCGCGTGACGATGACACCCTCCCCCACGGAGTACGGCTCGGAGAGGTCATATTTGGCCTGGCGCTCGGGGTTGATCGTCACCTCGTTGGCGACGACGTCGAAGCGGTCGGCCTCCAGCGCGGCGAAGATCGAATCCCACGGCGTCTCGACGAATTCGACGCGGACGCCCAGCTTGTCGGCGACCGCCTTGGCGACGTCGACGTCGTATCCGACAAGTTCGTTCGTGGCCGGGTCGTGGTAGCTGAACGGCGAATAGACGCCTTCAGTGCCGACGCGCAGCACGCCCGCCGCCTTGACCGGATTCTCGCCGTTGTTGCTGCCCGGCGACCCGCACGCCGCCAGTACCAGAGCGACGAGCAGCAGCACCGGCAGGACGGCTCGTCGTATATAGCGCACCGCCGGAAGTTAGCAAGTCGGTGGGCTGTCACCAAGGGTTCTGCTCAATCCGGCTGTTTCGCCCCCCGCCCCGTGCCCAGGCAGCGGTGGGCCGACCCGGAATAATCTCGCGCCCAGTCAACTTGGCTCAAGAGTCGCCCTTTCCCGACTCAGGAGCATCCATGACTCGTCCCGTCCGCGTCGCCGTGCAGATCCAGCCCGGCGGTGCACCCGACTACCGCACGTGGCGCGACGCCGTCCTGGCCGTCGATGACCTCGGCGCAGACGTGATTTTCGGTTACGACCACTTCCACCGCCCGGCAATGAAAGCCATCGTCGACGGCAAACCCGTCCTGCACGACCAGCAGCCCGACGTCGCCAACTTCGAGGGCTGGACCGCGCTCGCGTCGTGGGGTGAGATCACCTCGCACGCCGAGATCGGCCTTCTCGTCACCGGCGTCGGCTACCGCAATCCGGACCTGCTCGCCGACATGGCGCGCACCGTAGACCACATCAGCGGCGGCCGGCTCATCCTGGGCCTTGGCGCGGGCTGGTACGAAAAGGATTACACCACCTACGGTTACGAGTTCGGCACGTTCAGCTCCCGCTTCGATCTGTTCGACGAAAGCCTCACCCGCATCGAGAAGCGGCTGGCCGCGTTGATCCCGCCGCCCGTGCGCAAGGTGCCGATCCTCATCGGCGGCACGGGGCCCAAGCGGTCGCTGCCCGCCGTTGCCCGCCACGCCGATATCTGGCACGCGTTCCAAGACCTCGACGCGTTCCGCAAATCCAGCGACCGCGTCGACGAGCTGGCGGCGACGTTCGGCCGCAACGGCGCCGATATCGAACGCTCGACACTGTGGCAGAACGCCGAGAGCGCCGATGCCTTCCGCGAGGCCGGCGTCACGTTGTTTCAGACGGAGCTCACCTCCGACAACGGTTACGACCTGACGTCTCTCAAGCAGGTGCTCACCTGGCGGGACAACGGGTGACGACGATCGAACATGTGCGCTTCACCGCCTGATCGAGTCAGGTGATGTCTGCCGGGACACTATCCGGTCTGGGCCCCACCCGTTGTCCCTTGGCGCTGCCACGGGACTGCTTGCGCAGCAATCGAATACGAGAGTGCGCCACCGGCGGCCTCAGTCTTCGGTCGAGAGCACCTCGTTGACGAATCCGTGCACCTTGCGCCGCAGCTCACTGACCTGCTGTTCGCAAATGCGGGCGAGGTCGGTCCCTTTGTGGTACGCGGGCGGCAGCTGCCGGACGTTCCGGGAGCAGCCGAAATTCGCGCAGATCAGAGCGCCGATGGTGTCTCCCTTACGGCCGGAGGCACCGCCCCGACGGACGGTGTAGAGGACGGCCTCATCGGTGAGGTTCACGTCGTTGCACCACGCGCACATGGCTCGCCAGCGTGGTTTGACCGCGGCCCGGTTCAACAGGAGCGCGACCGGCCCGTCGGGCCCGTCGACGAGCACGTAGGCCCGGCGCGGGATTTTGGGATCGATCCAGCCATAGAAGTCCAGCTTGCCGAAGTCGACGGCGTCGAAGTTCGCGGCGAAGGTGACCTTCTTGACCTCGCTGCGGGTGGCACCTCGAAAGGCGCCGAGGATCTGGTCCCGGGTGTAGGAGTCCATCGGTGAATCCATCCTGAGAAGGGAGCGCACGAGGTGCGCACCCGGTGAGTGAGGGCATGACCATGCCGCCGACCTGAATGGGTCGGCGACGGGGCGCGGTCATCTGATGTCGGCGTAAGCGCCGACGACCTCCTCGACTCGGATGTTCACACCGGTGACGATAGCGGCACCGCAGCGATACGCGCCAATGTATTTCGACGCGCCGCGACGATGATTCGCTCACCTCGGTCGCACGACGCGCCCCTCGTCCCACACCGGTACCGGTGACTCGACGACTTCGCCGTCCTCCTGGAAGATCCAGAATCGGTCGAAGTCTCGCGCGAACCATCGGTCGTGTGTCACGGCGATCACCGCGCCCTCGAACGCGGCGATCGCCTGCTGCAGGGCCTCAGCGGATTCCAGGTCCAGGTGGTCGGTGGGCTCGTCGAGCAGAAGCAGCGTAGCGCCGCCCAGCTCGAGCAGCAGAATCTGGAATCGCGCTTGCTGTCCGCCGGACAACGAGTCGAAGACCTGCTCCGCGGCATGAGCGAGCTCGTAGCGCGCGAGCGCGGGTTGCCGCCTCACGGTCCCGTCCGTCGCGGCGGCCATCTCCGTGATGAAGGATCTCCAGCAGGGACCGGCCCGCCAGGTCGGGTCGGCGTTGGGTCTGTGCGAACCATCCTGGCCGCACGCGCGCACCGAGGCGGGCATGACCCGTGTACTGGACGGGCGCGATCGGAAGGTCGCCGACGGGCTCGTGTTCGGGTTCGGGGTCGGTCCCACCCGCTGCCAGGAGCCGGAGGAAATGCGACTTGCCGGACCCGTTGGCCCCGAGCACGGCGATGCGGTCGCCGTACCAGGCCTCGGCGTCGAACGGGAACATGAGGTCGATCAGTTCCAATTGCTCACATACCACCGCCCGCTTGCCGGTACCTCCTCCAGCGAGGCGCATCTGGAACCGCTGCGCACGAGGAAGTTCGTGCGGCGGACCCGCCGTCTCGAAGCGTTCAAGCCGTGTCTGCGCTGCCTGGTACCGCGACGCCATTCCGTCGTTGTTGGCTGCCTTCTGCTTGTACATCAGCACCAGCGCTTTGAGCTTGGCGCGCTCCTCGTCCCAACGGCGGCGCATCTCGTCGAGCCGCTCGAAACGGGATTCGCGCGCAACATGATAGGACCGGAAGCTGCCGGGATGTGTCCAGGCGGTGCTCCCGGCGGCGCCGAGTTCGAGGGTGACGACGGCCGTCGCCGTGCGCGCGAGCAGCTCACGGTCGTGACTCACGAAGAGCACGCTCTTGTCGGACTCCCGCAGACGGTCCTCGAGCCACCGTTTGCCGGGCACATCGAGGAAGTTGTCCGGCTCATCGAGGATGAGGAGCCCGTCGGTGCCTCGCAGCAAGGCCTCGAGTACCAGGCGCTTCTGCTCCCCTCCCGACAGGGTATCGACCGGCCGAGCCGCTGCGCGATCGTATGGGATACCGAGCGCTGCGTTGGTGCAGACGTCCCAGAACACCTCGATCTCGTAACCGCCTGCTTCTCCCCATGCGGCCAGTGCGTTCGCGTATTTCACTTGGGAGGCTTCGGTATCCGTCATACGGATGTTGCGCTCCGCGCGGTCGAGTCTTCCCGCTGCTTCGACCACGCGATGCGGTGCGACGCTCAGCAGTAGATCGCGGACGGAATCGCCTCCGATGAACTGGCGCATTATTCCGATGGCTCCAGATCGAGCGACAGAGCCCTCGTCTGGTTCGATGTCACCGAGCACGATCTTCAACAGTGTCGATTTGCCGGCGCCGTTGGCGCCGATCAGTGCGACGCGCTCACCGTGACCGACGCGTAGCGAGACGTTGTTGAGGAGCGGGCGGCCGTCCGGTAGGCCGTAGCTGATTTTTGACAGATCGAGATGAGCCACACGACCAACCTACAAACTGCCGAAAGCGATTTTTTCATTGCCGAGCGGTTCAGACCAGACGGAAGCGCTGTATTGCCAACGGGCACAAGGCTCTACGGCGCAATGCGGATTGGGCCGGGACTCAACACCCCGCTTACGTCGATGACACCTTCACCCGTTTTGTCGACGAATTCCTGCTCGCGCCATTCGAGCCAAATCGAAGCCGCCGGGGTTGAGCGGCCGCACCAGTCAGCCTGTGGCAGCGGTGATTCGGTCAAGCAGCCACGTATTGATCCCGTCGAGGGCCGCTTCGGCCATTGCCGTCGGATGTCCGGTGAACCCGTGGGGTGACTCAGGATAGATTCTGATGTCGACGCCGTTGCCAGCGGCGCAGAGCCGACTGGCCATCGCGAGGTTGTCTTCCAACAGAACGTCTTTGGCCCCGACGACCATCAGGACCGGAGGCAGGCCGTGCAGGTCGCCGTAGACCGGCGAGATATCCGCGACGGTCCGGTCTTTCGCATGGCCGACGTATGCCTCAAGGAAGTATTCATCCGCGATGCGTCGGCCGGCGGGGGTCTGCGCGCTCAGATCGAACGTCCCGAACTGCAGCATGGCGCCGGCGACACCGCCCACGTCTCCGCTGTCTCTGAGTCGCAGCAGGGTGGTCATGGCCAGCGTCGCACCCGCTGACCGTCCGCCGATCACCAGTCGCGACGACCCGAAGCGGGCTTCGGCGTGTCCGATGAGCCACCGTGCGACGGACTCGCAATCATCGGGCGCAGACGGCCAGGGATGTTCGGGCGCCAGCCGGTAGTCGACACTGACCACGGCTATGCCCAGGGAGACCGCAAGCTCGCGATTACGCACATCATCTCGCGCTGCGCAGTCCAGGTAGAAGCCGCCACCGTGGATGTCCAGGTAGACACCGCGCGCTGCGACGTCGCCGGGCATGAAGATCCTGACGGGGACTTGGACTCCCCCGCATCGCACGACGTCCTCTTCGGCCGGTGGATCTGATGGAGCCGAGGCAGCCCTCGCTGTCCTGACCGCCATCAACTCCTCGACAGTGCCCGGGCCGCGTCCGGCCGGCCTCACGTCGTAGAAGCGCCGGGTATCTTCGACCAGCTCCGCGGCCACGTCGACCAGCAGATCCTCGGCCCTGACCACGTACCATCCTCGATTCGACCATCGAACTCATCAAGCCACCGTCAGCGAACAAAGAGCCGCGCGCCGTAAATCCGATGCGCCCCAGCACCCTACTGCAATCGTGACAGTTGCTTGGCTTGCTCAGACCGCGACGAACCGACGCTGGCCACCCGTCTTGATCACCCGCCCGAACCGCATACCCGGGAAGTGCGCGGCGACAAGGAAATCCCCCGTGGCGGCGGCCTCGTCGGCGATCCGGTTCCGTGCCGCTGACGCCGCTGCCGGGTCGAGATCCCAGATCACCTGCCAGTCCCTCTCGCTGAACTGGACGACAGAGTGCGCGATGTCGCCGAGAAGCAGCGCCCGCTCGCCCCGTGACGACACCACGTACATCACCGAACCGGGTGTGTGCCCAGGAGTGTGGACCGCATCGATCCCGGGAGCCACGGTGAAATCGGTATCGAACAACTCCAGTTGCGATTCAATCGGGGTGAGCTTCTCGATAGCGGCGTCGGCTGCATCCGGGCCGGTGACGAAATGCTCCCAGTCGGTACGATGGACTCTGAAAGTGGCTCTGGGGAAGACGATCTCACCCCGATGGCTCGCCCAGCCGACGTGGTCGAAGTGGAGATGAGTGAAGACGACGTCGGTGACATCGCCCGGCGCAATCCCGCGATCACGCAGACTGTCCAGCAGTCCGCCGCCGACATACTTCCCGTCGTCGTACGCACCCACCCCGGCATCGACGAGGACCACCTGATCGCCGGTCGTGATACAGAACCCACCCAACGGAAGCTCCAGGGTTCCGTCTGACCGGACTTCATCGGGATGACACGCCCATGCATCAGCGACATTTGGGCGACTGAGGATCTCGGCTGCAACTTCGATCCCGGTGCCGTCATGTACGGGCAAGATCCTGAGTTCACCGATGTTCACCTATGGCTCCGTCCGCTACTCGTGCTCGGACGCTCGGATCCCGCCGCTGTTGGAGTCGCATCGCTGTCGTAGATGGCTGGCACGCCTCCACGAACCTGGGCAGTGCGGGCTTTATTCCTCCCGCCGGAGTCAGAGCTGCCGCGCGTTACCGCCAGCAGGAAGGGACGAGGTAGCGCTTCCGGCAGCCCGTGATTGCCGCCGGCGTCCATGACGGCAGACTCTCAGTCGACAACAGTGACATCTGACGGCTTCAACAACCAGGAGGCTTCTTATGACCACGTCCGCTGCCCGCAGCAGCCACACCGTCTCGCTCCTCAGCGGCGAGATTGTCGAGGAGTCCGAGCTGGGTTCGATGCGCCGGGTCACCGTTGATGCCTTGCCGATCCTCAAGAATCTGTCGATCAAGCGGCTGTTGCTCAACCCCGGAGCCATGCGCACCCCACACTGGCACGCGAACGCCAACGAACTGACGTACTGCGTGTCGGGGACTGCGTTGGTGTCCGTCCTGGACAACCACAGCTCGTTCTCGAACTTCATCGTCACGGCCGGGCAGATGTTCCACATCGAATCCGGTGCGCTGCACCACATCGAGAACATCGGCACCGACGTCGCCGAGTTCATCATCGCCTTCCGCAACGAACGTCCCGAGGACTTCGGCCTGGGCGCTACCTTCGGAGCGTTCACCGACGCCGTGCTGGGCAACACATACGACCTCCCGTCGTCCGACATCACCAAGATCCGTCGCAGCACCGTCGACCACAAACTGGCAGCCCGCACCGGCAATCCGACGGTGCCTGCTGCTGCGTCGTTCAATGATCCGCACAAGTTCGACATCGAAGCCCAAGCGCCCGGCTCAACTTCGCCAGTGGTAACGCACGCTTCGCCCGCGACCAGTTCTGGCCCGCACTCAGGACATCTCGATGTACTCGTTGCGTATCACCGAAAACGGTATGCGCGAACCGCATTGGCATCCGGTCACCGCTGAGATGGGCTACGTGCATTACGGCGACGCGCGCATGACCATCATGAATCCGGACGGCACCCTGGACACCTGGAACCTCACCACCGGAGACATGTACTTCATCCCCCGGGCCTATCCCCATCACATCGAGAACATCGGCACCGACGACTGGCATTTCCTGATCTTCTTCGATCAGCCGTTCCCCGCCGACATTGGCTTCAAAGCCTCAGCCAGCGCCTACTCACGAGAAGTCCTGGCCGCCGCGTTCAACACCCACATCGATGATCTGCCGGCGTTCCCCTTCACTCCCGCAGACCCGCTGGTGGTCTCCCGGGTGAACCCCGTCGACGCACACGGCGTCGGCCAACTCTGATTCTCCACACGCGGTACGTGAATGCACCCGCACCGGGCGGTCATCGCGCACACTAGGACACGCCGTCCGCTGCCATGGAGGATCGATTCTCAGAATGAGCCCCGCCGCCGAATATGACTTCATCATCGTGGGCGCAGGCAGTGCGGGCTGCCTGCTCGCCAACCGGCTCAGCGCCAACCCCGATCACCGGGTCCTGCTGATCGAGGCCGGCGGCAAAGACAACTGGTTCTGGATCAAGGTGCCGGTGGGCTACCTGTACACCATCGCCAACCCGCGCACCGACTGGTGCTTCACGACCGAGGCCGACCCAGGTCTGGCCGGCCGCAGCATTCACTACGCGCGGGGCCGCGTCATCGGCGGCTGTTCGTCGATCAACGCCATGATCCACATGCGTGGCCAGGCCTCCGATTACGTCCTCTGGGCGCAGGCCACCGGTGACGAGCGCTGGCTGTGGGGCGGCGCTGACGGTCCCGGCGAGACGCTGGCGATCTACAAGCAGTTGGAGGACTACTTCGGCGGGGCCGACGACTGGCATGGCGCTGGTGGCGAGATCCGCGTCGAGCAGCCGCGGGTGCGCTGGAAGATCTTGGATGCCTGGCAGGCCGCCGCTGCCCAGGTAGGCATCGCCCCAATCGATGAGTTCAATCGGGGCGACAACTCCGGCAGCGCCTACTTTCACGTCAACCAACGGCGTGGCCGGCGCTGGTCGATGGCTGATGCCTTCCTGCATCCCATCGCCCACCGGCCCAATCTCACCGTCTACACCGAGACTCAGGCCGTGCGGCTGCTGCTGGACGACCAGGTCCAGGAGCAGCAGCGTCACGGTGCCTGGACCACGGCTCAGCGCCGCGCCACCGGCGTGCGCCTGCTCAAAGATGGCCGAATGATCGACGTCCAAGCGCGCCGGGAGGTGATCCTGACCGCCGGCGCCATCGGCTCGCCGCAGCTCATGCAGGCCTCGGGCCTGGGCCCGGCCGGGCTGCTCACCCAGCATCACGTGCCGGTGGCGGTCGATCTGCCCGGAGTTGGCGAGAACCTCCAGGACCACCTGCAGCTGCGAACGGTGTACCGCATCCAAGGCGCCCGGACCGTCAACACGCTGTACCGGAATTGGATCACCCGTGGTGGCATGGGACTTCAGTACGTGATGCTGCGCTCCGGGCCGATGACCATGCCGCCCTCGACGTTGGGGGCTTTCGCGAAAAGCGATCCGGCACTGGCCAGTCCCGATCTGGAGTGGCATGTGCAGCCGTTGTCCTTGCCCAAGTTCGGCGACCCGCTGCACCCCTTCGGAGCGATCACTCCTTCAGTCTGCAATCTGCGCCCCACCTCGCGTGGGCACGTCCGCATAGCCAGCGCGGATCCGTTGACCAACCCGAAAATCTCCTGCAATTACCTGTCCACTGATGCCGATCAGCACGCCGCCGTCACGGGCCTGCGGATGACGCGGGAGATCATGGCGGCACCAGCACTGGCCCCCTATCACCCGGACGAGCTGCTGCCCGGCCCACAAGTGGTGAGCGACGATGATCTGCAGCAGGCGGCCCGTGAACTCGGCACGACCATCTTCCATCCGGTGGGCACCTGTGCGATGGGAGCATTTGACCCGCAAGGTGTTCCACGGTCAGCGGCCACGGTGCTCGACACTGACTTTCGCGTGTATCGCGTCGCCGGCCTTCGCGTGGCCGATGCCTCGGCGATGCCCACCATCACGTCGGGCAACACCAACGCGCCGGTCATGTTGATCGCCGAGCGCGCAGCTCAGGCGATCCTGGGATAAGTCGGCCGACACCGAGAAGTTCGCCGGTTTGGCAAATTTCGACTCTCCCGCGACCCAGTAATCTGGTGAATAGCCGACTGTGCCCCAACGTTTTTCGCAACAGACTGCCGACCTGTTCGTGTCTCAATCGACGTGACATTCCGCCATGTCATCGAGGTACGACGCCACCGCCCCCCGGAGAAGACGACCTGCACGTGTCTGCCAGGCGACCGGTCAGGCGGTGCTGGCACCTGTGGGCCCACAAACTGGTCAGTCATCCGACTGATGACGACGCAACGCGTTTTGCGGACACTTGGATCCGTCGAGGGGCGCCTTCCTGCTACCGCTAGCAGGAAGGCGCGAGGTAGCGCTTCCGGCAGCCCGTGATTGCCGCCGGCGTCCATGACGGCAGACTCTCAGTCGACAACAGTGACATCTGACGGCTTCAACAACCAGGAGGCTTCTTATGACCACGTCCGCTGCCCGCAGCAGCCACACCGTCTCGCTCCTCAGCGGCGAGATTGTCGAGGAGTCCGAGCTGGGTTCGATGCGCCGGGTCACCGTTGATGCCTTGCCGATCCTCAAGAATCTGTCGATCAAGCGGCTGTTGCTCAACCCCGGAGCCATGCGCACCCCACACTGGCACGCGAACGCCAACGAACTGACGTACTGCGTGTCGGGGACTGCGTTGGTGTCCGTCCTGGACAACCACAGCTCGTTCTCGAACTTCATCGTCACGGCCGGGCAGATGTTCCACATCGAATCCGGTGCGCTGCACCACATCGAGAACATCGGCACCGACGTCGCCGAGTTCATCATCGCCTTCCGCAACGAACGTCCCGAGGACTTCGGCCTGGGCGCTACCTTCGGAGCGTTCACCGACGCCGTGCTGGGCAACACATACGACCTCCCGTCGTCCGACATCACCAAGATCCGTCGCAGCACCGTCGACCACAAACTGGCAGCCCGCACCGGCAACGCGACGGTGCCTGCTGCTGCGTCGTTCAATGATCCGCACAAGTTCGACATCGAAGCCCAAGCGCCCGGGCTCAACTTCGCCAGTGGTAACGCACGCTTCGCCCGCGACCAGTTCTGGCCCGCACTCAAGGACATCTCGATGTACTCGTTGCGTATCACCGAAAACGGTATGCGCGAACCGCATTGGCATCCGGTCACCGCTGAGATGGGCTACGTGCATTACGGCGACGCGCGCATGACCATCATGAATCCGGACGGCACCCTGGACACCTGGAACCTCACCACCGGAGACATGTACTTCATCCCCCGGGCCTATCCCCATCACATCGAGAACATCGGCACCGACGACTGGCATTTCCTGATCTTCTTCGATCAGCCGTTCCCCGCCGACATTGGCTTCAAAGCCTCAGCCAGCGCCTACTCACGAGAAGTCCTGGCCGCCGCGTTCAACACCCACATCGATGATCTGCCGGCGTTCCCCTTCACTCCCGCAGACCCGCTGGTGGTCTCCCGGGTGAACCCCGTCGACGCACACGGCGTCGGCCAACTCTGACCCTGCCGACCACCGATCCGACAACCGAAGGAACACAACCATGTCGACCATCACCACCACCGACGGCACCGAGATCTTCTACAAGGACTGGGGAACAGGGCAGCCCATCGTGTTCAGCCACGGCTGGCCACTGTCCTCAGATGACTGGGACACCCAGATGCTGTTCTTCCTGGCGCAGGGCTACCGCGTCATCGCCCACGACCGTCGCGGCCACGGCCGATCCACCCAGACCCCCGAAGGACACGATCTCGACCATTACGCCGACGACCTGGCCGCGCTGGTCCATGCACTGGACCTGCACGACGCGGTACATGTCGGACATTCCACCGGCGGCGGCGAGGTGGTCCGCTACCTGGCCCGCCACGGTCAGGCCCGAGCATCCAAAGCCGCACTCATCAGCGCGGTCCCGCCGCTGATGGTTCGCGCCGAGGCCAATCCCGAAGGCCTGCCCAAATCTGTTTTCGACGGTCTGCAAGCACAATTGGCGGCCAACCGCTCGGAGTTCTATCGGGCGCTGCCGTCAGGGCCGTTCTACAACTTCGACAAGCCCGGTGTGCAGTCCTCGGAAGCGATCATCGAAAACTGGTGGCGCCAAGGCATGATGGGCGACGCTCTGTCGCACTACGACGGCATCGTCGCGTTCTCGCAGACCGATTTCACCGAAGATCTCAAGACGATCACCATCCCGACCCTGGTGATGCACAGCGTCGATGACCAAATCGTGCCGTATGTCGCCTCCGGCCCGAAATCAGCTGAACTGCTGCAGAACGGGACGCTCAAGACATACCGCGACAACTTCCCGCACGGTATGCCCACCACCCACGCCGACGTCATCAACGCCGATCTGCTCGACTTCCTGAAAGCCTGACCGGAGCACACTCATGCCGCATCTGTTCACTCCACTGACGTTGCGGGACATCACCTTCGCCCATCGTGCGTGGATGTCACCGATGATGCAGTTCGCCGCCGTACCCGCGGGGCCCGACACCGGCATACCCACTGACTGGCATTTACAGCACCTGGGCTCCCGAGCGGTCGCCGGAGCCGCACTGGTCATGGTCGAGGCCACCGCCGTACACCCCACCGGTCGCAGCAGTCATCACGACCTCGGGCTGTGGAACGACCGCCAGACAGCTGCATTTCGCCGCATCACCGAATTCCTGCTAACCCAAGGTGCGGTGCCGGGCATCCAGATCGTGCACGCCGGGCGCAAGGGATCCACCGGTGTGCCCTGGCCCGATGACAAACGACCCGCCCACGAGGACTGGGGCACCGTTGGCCCCAGCGAGGTGCCGTTCGGCCGGCTCCCCTCTCCCACCGAGCTGAGCGTCGGTGACATCGCGACAACAGTCGATGCCTTCGCAGCGGCCGCCCGGCGTGCCGCTACGGCAGGCTTTCAGGTACTCGAGATCCACGGTGCGCACGGGTATCTCATCCACCAGTTCCTCTCGCCGCATTCCAACCACCGCCGCGACGACT
Source organism: Mycolicibacterium aubagnense (assembly GCF_010730955.1). Classification (NCBI taxonomy): domain Bacteria; kingdom Bacillati; phylum Actinomycetota; class Actinomycetes; order Mycobacteriales; family Mycobacteriaceae; genus Mycobacterium; species Mycolicibacterium aubagnense. The sequence continues at coordinate 542,461 of NZ_AP022577.1, forward strand.
ACGGAGGATCGCTGGAGCACCGGATGCGATTCGCCGTGGAAGTGGCCGCTGCGGTGCGCGCGAATTGGCCGCAAGGACTACCGCTGTTCTTCCGGGTCTCGGCCACCGACTGGCTTGCCGGCGACACCGACGACCTACGCCCCGGGTGGACGCTGGCCGACACGTTGGAGCTGGCCGGTCGGCTCAAGGGCGTCGGCGTCGATCTGATCGACGTGTCCTCGGGCGGGTCGGCACCCGACGCCGCCATCCCGGTCGCACCCAGCTACCAGGTCCCGTTCTCGGCCCGTATCCGCAAAGAAATCGATATCCCCACCGCCGCAGTGGGACTCATCACTGCGGCGGAACAGGCCGACACCATCATCGCCGACGGCGAGGCCGACGCGGTGTTCCTGGCGCGGGTGCTGCTGCGGAACCCGGCATGGATCACCCAAGCCGCCGAGGAACTCGGCCATGTGCTCCCGCACCCGCCGCGATATGCGCGGGCTTTCGGCTGACATGCGTGCCCTCGTCATCGGAGGGTCCCTGGGCGGGCCGGCCTATCAGTCGGCGTTGGGCCCGGCGGGTCCGCAATACCTATCGGCTGACGGGCTGAGCACTACCCACACGCACTGACGGCGCCGAGAACTCCCGGTCTGCGCCGGGCGCGGGCAGCGGGGTTGCGTCCATCAAGGTGGTGTACGAGTCGGACCTGATCAGCGGTACCGGCGTGTCGTAGCCGAGTGATTGAAGGTCATCGCGTGATTCTTCGAGAGACCGTCCAAAGTCACTCGAGCAAAGGAATCGACGCGATGACCACTGCCCACAATATCGATCTGCCCACTGTGCTGGCCGAACGACTCACCACTGCCCATCCCGACGTGCTGCGCGAGCTGCTGGCCACGTTCATCCACACCCTGATGGGCGCCGAAGCCGACGCCCTATGCGGTGCCGGCTACGGCGAACGCTCGGCTGAGCGCACCAATTCCCGCAACGGCTACCGACACCGTCAATTCGACACCCGTGCAGGGACTTTGGATCTTGCGATCCCGAAGCTGCGGCAAGGATCCTACTTCCCGGACTGGCTGCTGGAGCGCCGTAAACGCGCCGAGCGGGCCCTGACCACGGTGGTGGCGACGTGTTACCTGCTTGGTGTCTCGACGCGGCGGATGGACAAGCTGGTCGAGACCCTGGGCATCACGTCGTTGTCGAAGTCGCAGGTGTCGGTGATGGCCAAGGAACTCGACGCCGCCGTGGAGGCGTTCCGGACCCGGCCGCTCGATGCCGGCCCGTATACGTTCGTCGCTGCGGACGCTCTGGTGCTCAAGGTGCGTGAAGCCGGCCGGGTGGTCAACGTGCACGCCCTGATCGCCGTCGGGGTCAACGCCGAGGGCTACCGCGAGATCCTGGGAATCGATGTCACGACCGCTGAGGACGGGGCGGGCTGGTTGACGTTCTGGCGGTCGTTGACCGCCCGCGGCCTGTCCGGGGTCAAACTGGTCACCAGCGACGCCCACGCCGGGCTGGTCGCCGCCATCGGGGCCACCCTGCCCGGAGCGGCGTGGCAGCGCTGCAGAACCCACTACACGACCAACCTGATGTCCGTCACTCCCAAGAGTTCGTGGCCCTGGGTGCGCACCCTGCTGCACTCGGTGTTCGACCAACCTGACGCTGAATCCGTTGCTGCTCAATATGATCGGATCATCGACGCATTGTCCGACAAGCTGCCCAATGTCGCCGATCACCTCGAAGCGGCGCGGCCGGATCTGCTGGCGTTCACCGCGTTCCCCAAGCAGATCTGGCGCCAGATCTGGAGCAACAATCCCCAGGAACGACTCAACAAGGAGATCCGCCGGCGCACCGACGTCGTGGGCATCTTCCCCGACCGCGCGGCCCTGATCCGTCTCGTCGGAGCAGTGCTGGCCGAACAACACGACGAATGGGCCGAGTCGCGGCGCTACCTCGGCCTCGACGTTCTGAGCAAATCACGCACCGTCAACGACACCCCAACCGAACAGGAGGCTACCCCCGCGGCACTGCCCGCCTGACCCAACTACCTCGAAGAATCACACGACGACGTCATACACCACGTCCCTGGACTTGACCGGCAGCGCATCGACGCGCAGCAGCGCCTGTCCGCTGTCTGGGGGCAGGCGCCGCTACGCGAGAAGTGTTTCTAGGCCAGTGTTCTGTGCAGGAAGTTGAAGACGGTTTGATGCAGTAGGTACATCGCGCCTTCGTGGCAGTGTGCGCCGGCACCGTCGGCGCTGCGCATCACGACGTGTTCGTGCGGCGCCCGCAACTGACCGGCGACGTGTGCGGCCTGCCCGGCAAACACCTTGTCGTCCTCACCTTCGAGCAGCAGGGTGGGAGTCTGGATCTGGTGGATGTCCTCATCGGTGAGCGTGTAAGCGGCTGTGCTGCGGACGTATTCAGCAAAATTGGAGACGCCGTTGACCCACACGCCGTTCTGCAGACCCCAGCGGGCATTGGTGTCGTCTTTGATCATCGTCTCCAGCAGGGGCAGCGCTTCGGCATCGCGGCCCTGCTCGATCAGCGCCAGGGTGTCCGCCGGGATCGGCGGGTAGGACGCGTAGAAGGTGGTCATACCGTCATTGCAGACGATGGCTGCGGACCGGTGGTCGTGGGCCGCGTACCGGGACACCAGATAACCGCCGAGGCTGTAGCCGAAGTGCACTATCTTGTGAGGATCGATGTCGTGAACAGTCAACGCGTAATCGACCACGGGGCCCAGCACGTTCTCCCAGTCAGGCCGATACGGAACTTTCTTCTCGCGGATCATCCATCCCTGGCCGGGTCCGTCGTAGGCCAAGAAGTTGTACCCGCGCCGCAGCGCCGCGGCACCGATGACGAAGAATCCCTCTTCGCGAGTGGAGTCGAAACCGTTGGTGTAGATGACGGTTGGGCGTGGAGTGCCGCTGTCGTCGACCAAGAACAGGTAGCCGGGCAGCGAGTCACCCTCGAACGGAATCTCCACTTCCCGGAAGGGGCCGTCCAGCAACCGGCCGCCCTTGACCATGTAGTCCTTGGACAGCCGGGACAGCTCCAGGACTGCAGGATCGTTGAGCGGGTCCTTGCGCCGGTAGAACTCGGCGGAGCGGTAGTAGCTCGATGCCCGTAGGAACGCCTCACGGGCACTGACGGTGTCCCCGATCTCCAGGGAGTCCTCACCGCGTTGCGCGGTGCGTTCCGCGGTGGCCTTCCACGCTGCAGTCCAGGCATCCTCGTCTCCTTCGGGGATCTGCGCGGTGGTGACGACGACTTCGCCGATATCGGACCCGGCGTCAGCAGCGAATCCTGCCGCGCGCAGCGTCTCGAACTTGAAGGCCTCGTCGGTGAAGATGAACTCCATGATCCACTCCTGCTTCGGGCTCCCCTTGTGGGAGAGCGTTTCTCGTCCACACTCTGCGCTCCCCCGGCCCGGGTGCCATCAGTCAGCCGACTGATGGTCCTGTCTGTCTGGCGAGCGAGTGAAGGAATCTGACCTGTCGATCATTTCGGGCATCGGCACCACGGTCATCACCGCTCGCGGGCAATGCAACCCACTGGATTCCGCACTCCGCACTACCGGCTAGCGGTACCCGAGTCGCATGGCCAGGCAGGAACCCGGTGTGCGGTGACGACCCGGACCCACCAGTCACGTGACCGATGACGGTCGAGGTGTTCGTGCGGCACGGTAGGGCATCACTGTGGGAAGGGATTCGATGGCCGACGAGTACGTGACAACGGGTGCACTCGATCCCACGGTGCGCGCCATCCTCGGCCGTGCCACCGGGCGCCACCAACACAGCAGCAGCGACGTCGACAGACCTGAGGATCGGCACGAAACGCCCGCCCACCCCGTTCACGAACACTGGCCCGTCATCGACACCGACCACGAGGAATGGACGGTGGTCGATTGCGAGCATGCCGGCCGGATCAACGTCCGCCTCGTCCGGCCCACCGCGGTGACCGATCCCGTCCCGGCCATCGTGTACATCCGTGGCGGAGACCTGCTGTCCGGAGCCCCTGCGACCCGGGATCGCCTCGTGCAGCATCTTGTTCAACACACTGGCGCCGCCGTGGTCTGTCCCGATTACGGCTCTGCCTGGGATGCGCGTCATCGGCAGACCGTCGAGCAGATCCATACCGTGTGCCGATGGGTCACCACCACCGGCGCCGCCCACGGCATCGACCCCACCCGTATCGCGATCGCCGGCGATTCCATCGGCGCCACCCTGGCGATCAGTGTGGCGCTGATGTCGTTGCGCAGCAACGATGTTCACCTCAGTTTCCTGGCGGCCCTGTGCCCACTCATCGACCCCTCACAGGCAATGCCGTCACACCGGACGTTCGCCGAAGGCTTCTTGCTGTCCAGCGCCACCGCGCGACGCTGGTGGCAGCACTACACCGGCGACGAGACACCGACGGGGACCCTCGTGCAGGGAATCGACCCCGACACGCTGGCGGGATTACCGCCCACTTTGATCATCACCGCCGAAGCCGATCCTGTCCGCGATGAGGGTGAAGCCCTGGCGGCCACACTGCGCGCTGCAGGCGTGGAAACCACATCGGCGCGTTACGGCGGGACGGTACACGATTTCGTGGCCCTTGACGCGCTGGCCGCAACCCCCGCGGTCACCGCCGCCCTGCAGCAGACCACCGCCACACTGGCGCTCGCACTGGGCTGCTCGGCAGGATCCGGCGACAACCCCGCCGCCCCGGAAATGTCTGAGCAACAGTGGCATCTGTTGTCCACCTACGGAATTCGCCAGAGCGTGAGCGCCGGCGATACTCTCTTCCAGGCAGGGCAGGCCGGATGCGACATGATCGTTGTCGAGACCGGCACAGTGGAAGTGGTGCGCAGGGCCAGTACCGACACCGCCGAGACGCTGGTGGCACACTACGGGCCCAGACAATTCACCGGCGAACTCAACCTGCTGACCGGGCAGGCCACCTATTTCGACGCCATGGCCGCCACCGCAGGCACCGTTCTGCGCATCGACCCGTCGCACTTCCGCCGCCTGATGGACGAACAACCCGACCTGTCCGACCTGATCCTGCGGGCACTGGTCGCGCGGCGGCAGAATCTGCTGAGCCGCCAGGCCGCCACCATCGAAGTGCTCGCCGGCGCACCATCGGCCGGCACCCTGGCCCTGCACACCTACCTCGACCGCCTCCAATTGCCCTTCACCTGGACCGACTTTCACTCCGAGGCAGGCGCGCGCCTCGCCCGCGACACCGGTCTGCACCCGAACGACCTGCCCGCGATCGTGACCGCAGAAGCAGTGATTCGTCGCGCCACACCCACCCGCCTCGCGCACGCGTTCGGATTCACCAGCACCGCAGCTGAGGACGCCGACGTCGAGGTGGTCATCATCGGCGCCGGTCCCGCGGGCCTGGGCGCGGCCGTGTATGGAGCCTCCGAAGGCCTACGGACACTGGTCGTCGAAGCCGTCGCTCCGGGTGGTCAGGCCGCCAGCAGCTCACGCATCGAGAACTACCTGGGGTTCACCTCCGGGCTCAGTGGTGCCGACCTCACCGGTCGAGCCGCCATCCAGGCCCAGAAATTCGGGGCGCGCATCGATTCCCCGCGCAGAGCTGTCGGCGTCGAAGCCACCGCGAGCGGGATCTACATCAAGCTGGCCGACTCCACCACGATCACCACCCGTGCGGTCATCATCGCCACCGGAGCACACTATCGATCGTTGCCACTGGACCGGTGGGCCGAATTCGAGGGAGCTGGAATCTATTACGCTGCAACCGAACTGGAGGCCAGGCGGTGCACCGCGGCACCGGTCACCGTCGTCGGGGGCGCGAACTCAGCCGGCCAGGCCGCCCTGTTTCTCGCCGAGCGCGCCAGCCGGGTCGATATCTGTGTGCGCAGTAGCTCGCTGACGGTAGGCATGTCGGCATACCTGGCCGACCGGATCCTGGCCCATCCCCGGATCACGGTTCACATCCGCACCGAGGTGACGGCGTTGTCCGGCACTGATCGGTTGGCCGCGATCACGATGACCACCCTCGGCCCCGATGGACGGCCCGTCTCCGCTGATCATGACTGCGTCGGCCTGTTCTGCTTCATCGGCGCCGCGCCCGCCACTGAGTGGCTCACCGACTTCGCCCTCGACGATCACGGGTTCATCCTCACCGACGCCCAGATACCGGACAGTGCCCTCGGCGACCGGTGGACTGAACTGGGTCGCCGACCGCTGCCTTTTGAAACCAGCGTCCCGGGAATCATGGCCGTCGGCGATGTCCGATCTGGCTCGATCAAAAGGGTCGCTGCGGCTGTCGGCGAGGGTTCCAGTGCCATCAGTTCCGTGCATGCCGCTTTGGCCACCAGGGCGGCACCATCTGCCGCCGGCGACGAAATTGTGTGCTGAAGCTCAACCGGCCGGTGCGGTAGCGACCGGCATCCGTGCTCATTCACCCTCGGCCGGTTGCGCGGGCTGGTGGCCTCCTTCGGTTTTGCGGATCTGTGCTGCGGTGTCGGCAGAGTCGAGTGCGGCGTTCAGGAACTGCGGGGTCCGCGGCAGGCTGAGGTGCATATCGGCGATGGTGCAGATGTCGACGGTGCCGCGACTCATCTGGAACTCCAGGCAATGTCCACCGCGGCCCTGCGCCTCGTCCAGGAAATGCAGGTGATAGCCGGCCACGGAGATACCTTCGTCGCTGTCGGGCATGCGGAAGCCGATCAGGGTGCCGCCGAGGTCGGCGAAGCTGGTCTCGGCTTGTCCTTCGGTGGCATCGACCAGCCGCGGGTACGGCCGGGTTTGCGCGCGCACCGTCCGGGTGCGAATGGTGTCGAATCGCCCCGTGATCTTGAGGGCGTAGATGAGATTGGTGCTGCCGGTGACTGTGTCGACCCGTGCGGTGATCTCGGACCATGTCGCGGGCGCGCTCACCGTCAGGGTCCGGTCACTGCGGAACCAGGTGACCGCGGCGAACGGTGTGCGTTCCTCGGCGCCCGCGGTGACAGCGGATCCGTCGGAGCGCAGGTGATGGCACACACCGTCGAGGATCACCATCTCCCCGTCGAGCCGGTTGAAGGTACCCAGCCCGAAATCGCCGTGGCTGAGCAGCTCACCGATGGTGACGTCGCCGTCGTACACCCCGGCCAGCAACGCATCCATCGTGGCGGTCTGGTAGAGCTCATTGCCGCGGTGGTGGGCCAGTATCCGCTTGGCCCATCGGGGGAAGTGTTCGTGTGCGCCAGCACTGTTCTCAGTTGGCATGTCGCTCATTCGAACTGGTCGGCGTGCAGGTGCGCGGCCAGGTCGGTGTTGTGCCTGTAATCGACGGGCACGTCGATCAGTGTGGGACCGCTCTCGGTGAGCGCCTGCCTCAGCACGGTGGTGAACCCTGCGAGGTCGCTGACGCGATATCCTTTGGCGCCGAAAGCCTTCGCATACGAGACGATATCGTAGTCGCCCAGCTGGATACCCGAGGCGCGACCGTACTTCAGCTTCTCCTGAAATCCCACCATGTCATAGGTGTTGTCCCGCATCAGCACATGGGTGAAGGTCAGGCCCATTCGCACCGCGGTCTCCAGTTCCTGTGCCGAGAAAAGGAATCCGCCGTCGCCGGAGACCGAGACCACCTGTGTGCCGGGCCTGACCATACTGGCGGCCATGGCCCAGGGCAGTCCGACTCCGAGGGTTTGCTGTCCGTTGGAGAACAACAGATGCCGCGGCCGGTACACCCGGAAATGACGTGCCATGTAGATATAGTTCGAGCCGATATCGCAGGCGATCGTGGCTTCGTCGTCGAGGACATCGCGCAGGGCCAGGACCAGCGCGGCGGGGTTGACCCCGGCGTCGGTGTCCGGTGAGGCGCAGGCCTGGGTATCGAGGTCGGCCAGTGCTCGACGTTCGCGGTCGAGCTCGACGGCGAAATCAGCGCCGATCCGAAGACCTGCGAGCTGGGCGGTCAGGCGCTCGAGCGTGGCCGCGATGGATCCGCGGAGCTCCAGGGCGGGCTGATAGTGGGTGTCCAGCTGCGCGACGATGGTGTCGATGTGGATGACCGTGCGGCCGGGGTCGGTGTTCCACAGTGCCGGGTCATATTCCACCGGGTCGAACCCGACGGTGATCAGCACGTCGGCGCGCGCGGTCACGACATCACCGGGCTGGTTGCGGAACAGCCCGATACGGCCCAGATAGTGGTCTTCCAGCTCCCGGGAGACCGTCCCGGCACCTTGAAACGTCTCAACCACGGGCAGTCCGGTTGCGCTCACCAGGGCGCGCAGTGCGGTGCAGCTGACCGGGTCGGCGGCTCGCATGCCTGCCAGGATCACCGGGCGGCCGGCCCTTCGAATGAGATCGCTTGCCGCAGTGATCGAATCGGCAGGTGCGGGTCCCTGAACGGGCACTGCCGTGGGACGTGTCAACCGCGCCGCGGTGGGAGCTGCCAGTACATCCGACGGCAGGACGACGGCTGCGGCGCCTCGGGGCTCGGTCGTGCACGCGCGCAATGCGTTCATCACCGCCTCGGCGGCATTGTCGGGGTCAGCGATTTCACCGGTGAACTTCGTGACCGTGGCGAGCATGGCCGCGGCGTCCATCGACTGGTGGGTGCGCTTGAGCCGATTCTCCCGGCTGACCGCACCGCAGAGCGCGAGCACCGGGTCCTGCTCGGTGGTGGCGGTGAGCAGTCCCGTGGCCAGGTTGGTGGTCCCGGGACCGGAGGTCACCAGCACCACGCCCGGGGTACCGGTGAGCCGGCCGATCGCACCCGCCATGAACGCCGCGTTCTGTTCGTGGCGGCACACCACCAGCTGCGGTCCGCCGTCGAGCAGGGCATCGAAGATGGCGTCGACCTTTGCACCGGGGATGCCGAAGATGAACGGCACCCCTTGCGCTGCAAGAACATCCACAACACGCTGCGCGCTCCGCAGCACGGCACCCGATGGCTCGACACTCCTCACGATGTTCATCGGCACAGTATCTGGCGGCCGGCACGCACGCGGCATCAGTCGGGTGACTGGCGGCTGCACACCCCCATCGAGACCCGCCGCAGGGTCGGCCAGATCGACACCGATGCGCAAGCGCCAATATAGGCAGGTTTAACTACGTAGTTGAATCTACGTATATGGCCGCAATGGTGCCTCCTCGATCGCCGCGGCGACGAACTTACGAGTCCTGTTCAGCAGGTTTCGTACCCGACTTCGGGAAGTCGACGACGCCGAGGGCTTGACACCATCACGTCGCGCAACACCAACGCGCCGGTCATGTTGATCGCCGAGCGCGCAGCTCAGGCGATCCTGGGATAGGGCGGTCGGCAGCGAGCGTTCTCCAATCCCGTTCGGCATCGCCGCCGATTCCAAGGACCGCTCACGACGGCAGCCCCGACGGCACGACCTTCCCATTGACCGTCACCTCAACCTGACCGGTTGTCGTGTCGTACGCGATCTTCCCGTGCTCGAACGTCGTGGCCAGCTGGCCGCCCACTGCGGTCTCGTCGCTCGTGACGACACCCAACGGGCCCGCCGAGCCGTTGCTGCCGGTGGCCGACGGCACGCCATCCGCGTCCCGTTGGACATTCCAGGCTTCGCGAATCTTGCCCGAGATGATGTACGCCGGGGTACCGGCATCGTCGTTCTTGGCGACGATCGCGCCACCCTGGAACTGCTGGAAAATGACTCCGCTGTCCCGGGTGCCGGCGTTGTGGTCACCCGTCAGTGGCTTGCCGAGGGTCGCCTTCTGGCTGTCGGTCGCCGACGAGTACTTCGCAGCGATCGGGCCGGTGAGTGTGACCTCGACGTCCCGATCCCCTACGAGTTTCACTTCGGGGGACGGCGCCGGCACCTCGGACGTGACGATCAACGCGACCTGGGGCTGTGCCGAGACATCGACGGTGGCGCCATTGCTGCAGCCGACAGCGGTCAACGCAACGGCGGCCAGGCCGGCGGCTGCGGTACGGCGGTACGTGCTCGTGTTCATAGGTTGCCCCTCACGTCTTCCTGTGGTGTGCGTCAAGTTGCGGCTCATCCCCCGACCCGGTCACGACCATAACGGAGCCACATCGGGGCCGCGCGCGGTCAGAGTCCTCGCGGCACCTGACCGCAGACGGCCGATCGGCATCAGATGCCGGGTGAAGAAGCGGGCCGCGTCCTCCCCCGCGAACTGCGGGACGCCGGTGTGGCCGCCCATGTTGGCCTGCAAAGTCTTCTCGTGAGAGCCGAAGGCGTCGAACAGGTTCAGTGCCTGTTGCCGGTCGTTCGACTCGTCGTCCCACTGCAGCAGCACGTGCAGCGGGATCGTGATCCGACGGGCCTCGCCGAACATGGAGCGAGGGACAAAACTGCCGGCGAACAAACCGGCGGCCGCGATGCGGGATTCGACTACTGCCAACCGGATGCCGATGGCGATCAACCCGCCCGAGTACCCCACGGGGCCGCTGATCTCGGGAAGTGAGAGGAGTACGTCGAGAAGGTGTCGCCATTCCGGGACAGCCGCTTCGACGAGAGGGAGGACAAGCCGGTCGACGATGTCGTCGACCGGCGCTCCGACTGAAAGCGCCCGGCGCAGATCCGCGCGGGCCTGCTCGGCGTCGGCCAACCGGGGCCGGTCCCCGCAACCGGGAAGTTCGATGGTGGCCGCGGCAAAGCCGTTCGCCAAGGAGCGTCGGGCGCGGCTCGCCACTCGTGGATACATCGCCGGCAGTCCGCCGGGATGGCCGACGAGGATCAGCGGCGCCGGTGCGGACGCGGGCGTCCACAGGATGCCGGGTATGTCACCGAGGTTGAAGGCGCGTTCGAGACTGCCGTCATCGAGGCGTTTTTCGGAAATGAAGTGCATGGTCGTGCCTTTCGGGAGAGCTCGTCAAACGGCGCTCCCGGACGACCTATCGCCCGACCGTGTCTCTGAAGAGGAGCACCCACGTCGATACGTTCACGGGTACCACCTCCTTGTCCTCTCGCACGGCCTGCCAACGAACGTAGCAGCGGCAGTTGTTGGCCGCCAACCAGTTTTACGGCCGTCGGCCTCTACCGGCAGGGCACAGGGATGAACAAAGACCAGCACATGCCCGGCAACGGATTGGGAGCAGGGCCAACCGGCGGGTCATCCTCTGGTGGATTCGGTCCATCCCAAACATTCTGGGCGACGTTGCCGTGGCCGAACTGCACCATGTAGTAGGTATGGCAGACGGTCTCGTCCCAGATCACGGGATTGGTCACATGGTTTCCGGATATCCACATCGAGTCGCCTGGGCACCATTGATGCGGGCCGGTGACAGCATGAGCTGTCCCTGCGCCCAGCCCCAGGCACGCCAGTGCAACGCCTCCGAGCACAGCCGCTGCGTTCATTACTCGATGCATGATGTCCGTTCCCTGTCGGTGGTTGCGCGGACGTCATCCGCGGTCGTCACCCAAGACCATGCGGCGACCGGCTTGGGGGATTCTTGGCGGCTTCGCGTGCCCGTGGGCGGGGTGAATCTGACCGAGTTATTCGACAGTCGCGTCGAAGTAGTGAACTCGCAGCCGATTTACATCGTCCGCACAGGTTCAACCGCTTTACTCCGTTCGGCACCGTAGCCCGGCGTGGCACGAATTCGATTGGGAGACGGCATGATAGTTGACTGCGCGCACTACCTTGACGGAGTGCGTCAGGGCGAGGCAGCAATGCCCATCGACGAAGCGGCACAGCGATGCCGGGATGGCGGATTCGTCTGGCTCGGGATGTTCGAACCGACGGCTGACGAAATGGCTCGAGTGCGGGAGGCTTTCGACCTGCACGAGTTGGCGGTCGAAGACGCCGGGACGTTCCACCTGCGACCAAAGATCGAGCACTTCGAGCCCGATGTGCAACTGGTGATTCTTCGCACCGCTCGGTACGACGACGACCGCGAGGAAGTCGACTTCGGCGAAATCAGTATCTTCGTGGGACCCAACTTCGTGATCACCGTCCGCCAGGGTGTCGCCAGTGAGCTCCACGCCGCCAGGGCGCGGCTGGAGGAGCATCCCGACCTTCTCAAGGTCGGGACCGCGTCAGTGTTGTGGGCGGTGCTCGACCAGGTGGTGCGGGCCTACGGCCCGGTCGTCGCCGGCCTCGAACACGACATCGAGGAAGTCGAAGGCACGGTCTTCTCCGGTGCCGTCGCCCCCACCGAACGGATCTACCTCCTACGTCGAGAAGTCAGCAATTTCTACCGAGCGGTCCACCCGTTGCTGTCGGTGCTCACCGCCGCCGAACGCGGTGCTGCTGACACGCCGGTGGCGCACTACCTTCGTGACGTCCACGACGGCCTGCAATTGATCAACGAAGAGGTGTCAGCACAGCGCGACTTGCTCGCCACCATCTTGCAGGCGAACATCGCCGTCGTCGCGGTCGAGCAGACGCGAGTCAGCGTGCAGCAGAGCGCCACGATGGAACGCCTTACCGTCCTCGCGACCATCTTTCTGCCGCTGACGTTCGTGACTGGGTTCTTCGGACAGAACTTCGACTGGTTGGTCAGCAACATTCAGGGGCCGACCCGATTCCTGATCCTTGGTGTCGGCGGCCTCGTGATCCCGTTGATCGCCCTTTGGGCCTGGCTGCGCGCGGTCAGAAAGCGCGGAGGCCAGAATTAGCGCACACATCCTGGGCGAGCGAGGAGTGTGTCGCGGTCACGATGAGCTGCGGGTTGGCGCGGGGTGGAGATCCTGGCGAGCGACTGCTATCACCGATAATCGCGATCCACGGACAGGATCGGCACATTCACGGCTAGCCTGACCGGTAGTCGATCCGCGGGGGCGAATAACGTGAATGTGGATATCAAGACCTGGTCACATTGGCTGATGGGGTACGGGCTCCCCCGCGCAACGCTCAAGGTTCTGGCACGTCGCGGCGACCCGTTCGCCCAGCTACTCCTCGACGACGACCAGCATGAATGTTCCTACGACCTGATCGAGCGGATTCGCCGACAGGGACGTATGGCGCCGGCATTCGGGAGCAACGCCTGGGTCACCGCCGATCTGCAACTGGTTCGAGAGATACTGCGGGACAGCAGCTTCCGCACAGCCAAACCCCAAGATCGCTCGCCGTTTCGGACCGTCCAGCGACTATTCGAGAAAACCAATCCCCGCGTGATCAACCCCGTGGAGCCGCCATCGCTGCTGATGGTCGACGAACCCGAGCACGCACGGCTGCGACGCCTCGTATCGCGGGCGTTCACCCCGAAAGCGATCGACGGGCTTCGCCGGCGCATCCACGAGGTCGCCGACGGCTTGCTGAGCGAACTCGAGGACGGCAGCGACTGCGAATTGGTTGCCGCTTACGCTTCGCGGATCCCCATCGAGATCATCGCCGAGATGCTGGGGATTCCACCTGGCGATACGCCTCACCTGTACGAAATGGGTGAATCTGCCGCCAAATTGATCACCACCACAGCGCCGTCCTGGCGCAACTTCCGGACCGCGGTTGCGGGGCTGCGCGAGTTCGAAAATTACCTCGCCACGCACATCGAGCGGCTCCGCGACGGTAGTGCCGGCGACGGCATCCTGTACGCCGTTATGCAAGACACCGAACTCTCCGACTTCGAGATCCGGACTTTCGCCGGCCTACTCCTCGGTGCCGGATACCTCACTACTGCACATCAATTCAGCAATGCAGTGGTGGCGCTGGTCAATCACCCCGACCAACTGGCCGGCCTCCAGGCACATCCCGAAGGCTGGCCCAACGCCGTAGAAGAAGCACTGCGCTACGACTCGGTCTCCCAAATCGGAGTCAGAGTGGCCACAGCGGAAGTTCAGCTCGGCGGCCACACCGTGCGAGAGGGCATGGCCGTCTTCGTCCTCCTTGCCGGTGCCAACCGCGACCCAGGCGTTTTCGAACGACCCGACGAATTCGATACGGCTCGCGTCAACGCACGCGATCATGTCAGCTTCGGTTCCGGAAGCCACGTCTGCCTTGGCGCTCCGCTGGCCCGCATGGAGCTGCAGATCGGCCTGCAAGCTCTGTTCGAACGGTTCCCCCGACTGACTCTCTCCGGCACGCCAACCATGAACGACAGCACATTGCTGCGGGGAATAAGCCATCTCCCCGTGTGCCTCGGACCCTCAAGAGTCAGCCAAGGCCAGTGATTGAAGTACGCCGTAATGTCCTTGTTCACAGCTGGTTTCGCCACATTGAAGTGGCGGTACCGCCCGAGCGCAAGGTTGTATCCGGCAAGGACACACGGTGGACGCCGCCTCGGCTCGCTCGCGATCAGCACTCAGGACCTATGGCCCTGGCAGCAGCCATTTCACGTCGGTAGCGTCCGGGTCATGCCCATAGATTGGCGAGCGATGTCGATTCGCTCCGAGCCCGAACGTTGGATTCGGTCGGGAAGCGTCGCGCTGGGACGGCTCGTCGCGAACGTTGACGGCCAGTCGGAGATGTTCTCGTGGACTTCGTCGTACAGCACCACCCGCTGAGGATTGCGGGACGCCGATTTGTTTCGGCCCTGAGCCCGACACCGAACCGACGTTCGCCTGAGGTTCTCCTCGATTCCCCGTCGGCCGCCGGGCCGCCGCGGCGACCCATCCTCAGTGAAACGAATGGATGAGACGAATGGCCAAGCATTGGTTGGTATTGGAGGGCGACGGAGTCCCGGCGCAGTTCGGCACCCGCTTGGCCGGTGCAGGGCGACATCTGCCCGTCACTCGTCTCACGACGGACGATTTGATGGCGACCACGCGGCATCACACGCATATCGATCTGGAACGACTGACCGGCATTCGCGAACGTCGTGTCTCGATAGGAGATGAAGACTCCCTGAGTCTCGCGACCGCAGCCGCGCTCGACTGTCTGAGCAAGGCCCCACACCACAGTGCTGCGGAGCTCGATGTAGTAATCAGCTGCAGCATCACGAAGCTTCGTGGCGGCTTGACGCAGTGGGTGGAGCCGACGATGAGCAGCGCCGTCGCCCATGCCATCGGGGCTGAGCGCGCAATGACGTTCGACCTGTCCAATGCGTGTGCCGGAATGTTGACAGGCGTAACGGTTCTCAACAACTGGATCCGGCAGGGCACCGTTGCGAGCGGGTTGGTCGTCAGTGGCGAGTACATCTCCCAACTCGGTCAGAACGCGGCCCGCCACATCCGCAACATCATGAGCAACGAACTTGCCTGCCTGACATTGGGTGACGCCGGCGCTGCCCTACTCCTCGAACGCGCCCCCCTCGGGTCCGCTGGAATCCGCCTTGCCGGCTTTACCACCGTCGCCGACTACAGCCGCCTTTGTCTGGGCTATCCGAAGGGGCGAGATCCCGGTGCCCGGATGTTCACCAATTCCCGTGGTATTCAACGGGCAGCCATCGCCGACACCCCACTGCTATTGCGCGAAGCGCTCGATGCGGCCGGCATCTCGATGCACGACATCGATCACGTGATCACTCATCAGACCTCCGCCCGCGCGATACGCAAGGGAATGGCCGCGGTCACGGCGTCGTTCGGTGACAGTCCACGGCACGACGCCGTCATCACCGTCGATCGCTATGGGAACACTGCGTCGACAACGCATACGGTGGCCCTGGTCGAAGAACTCGAAGCGGGGCGCATACAGCCGGGCGAGACCATCGCGCTGATCGCATTGGCATCAGGTCTGGAGATCGGCATCGTTCTCCTTACCGTGGACGAGGAGCTGGTGAATCGCTTTGGGCACAGTCATTGATCGCGTCGCTGTCACCCGCGGTGGGTGGCGCAATCGGCACAGCGCATTACGACTCGCCGTCGCCGCGGCCAAAACCTGTCTGGGACGGGCCGGACGGGGCCCCGACGATGTGGACCTTCTGGTCAATGCCGGTATCTACCGGGACCGGAACCTGGCAGAGCCTGCGCTCGCAGCACTGATTCAGGAGGACGTTGGGGCCAACACCGAGGACCCGCATGCCGACGCTCACGGCACATTCTCGTTCGACATAGCCAACGGGACCTGTGGCGTACTCACGGCACTGCAGATCGTCGACGGCTTCTTGCGGTCACGCACCATCGACTGCGCATTGGTCGTCGCGAGTGACGCCGACCCGGGTCACGGCATGAGTGAAGGCTATCCGTTCTCTCCTGTCGGGGCGGCACTGCTGTGTGGCTGGACGGACGACGACTACGGACTCGGACGCGTCCACTGGGCGAACTTCCCCGACGACAATGAGACCTTCAGTGCCACAGTAGGATTCGAAGACAAACGAAATGTGCTTCGATTCAAGCAGTCCACCACAGTGGACGAGCGGTTCGCGACCGCCGGGAGTCAGGTGGCCCGAAACTGCCTCCGGGAGGCCTCGCTCGGACTTGCCGACGTCGACATGATCGTCGCGGCTCCGGCCCGGCACGGGTACCGCGCCGCACTGGCCACCCACCTCGGGGTGCCGGTAGACCGGATCGTCGTCGCAGACGACGAGAGAATGCACACCGCTTCGCTGGCGGCCGCACTCGATTGCGCGGCCGAAGGGCTCCCGCCCGGTGCCCGCGTCCTGCTCATCGCCGCCGGCGCGGGGATCACCGCCGGTGCCGCTATCTACCGACGGGCGCCTGCGGCGGAGCTAACTGGCGGGGTCGGTTGACACCGCGTCACGTTGGTTGCGACGCCGCGAGCCGGCGAGCGCAGCCAGCGCCCGCACATCGTCCTCGATGCCGCGGGCCAATCCGTCGACGTCCGGGGCGCTGTCGTAGTCGGCAGTGATGCCGAAGAAGAAGCTGTCGGCATAGCTGATCATCGCTATGCCGGTGCGTAGATGAAGAGCGATCGGCGGTACCGGCAGGATCTCCAGCACCGCCCTGCCCATCAGGTGCTGCCGCGCGCGCGGCCCGGGCACATTCGTCGCCAGCGCGGTCACCGAGTTCTGCGGCAACCTCGTCAGGAACCTGATCACCCAGGCCGAGAACGCAAATGGAATGGTCTGCGCCAGCGACAATACCGCGCTGCCGCCTTCCCGTTGGCCACTCCCCTTGACCTCCGTGAGTCGCCTGTGCACGATCTCCAGCTGCTTGACCGGATCGGGCTCGTCGACCGGCAAGAGCGGCAGCATCGCCGACACCCGATTGTCGGTTACGTCAAAGTCGCTCGCCGAGCGCATCGACACGGGCACGAGTGTGCGCAGTGCGTGGTGTCCCGGCGTTTCCCCGCGGCCGATCAACATCGTCCGGTAGCTGTTGGTGATCGCGGCCAGCGCAACGTCGTTGAGCGTCACCTTGAAAGCCCGGCACACCTCCTTCATGACGGCGAGGTCCACCCGGGCCGCACTGTACCGACGCATCTTGGTGACCGGCCCGTTCAGCGATGACTCCCCCGCGGCAGTGAGCACAGTGGCCGTCAGCTCTGCGGCGCCGACCAAGGCGTGCTCGGCGGCGCCGGCTACGGCTCGCGTCGCTCGCCAGGTGTCACCTATCCAGTTCAGCGGGTTCAGGCTCGGCCGCAGCAGGCCCATGATGGAGTTCCCGGACTCCTTCGCGGCGCGAGTACTGGTCGCGAATGTCTCACCGGCACCGTCGTCGCTGAGCTTGGCGAACATCTGCGCTGTCGCGATACCGTCGGCTATACAGTGGTGGATCTTCATCAGCACCGCCCACCTATCGTCGGTGAGCCCCTCGATGATCCAGCACTCCCAGAGCGGGCGCTCACGGTCGAGCCGTCGCTCCATGATGCTGGCGATCATCCGGAACAACTCGGCGTCATCGCCGGGATGCGGCAGTGCGACCCGGTGGAAATGATGCGCGATGTCAAAGTGATGGTCGTCCACCCATTCCGGTGAGCCCAGATCGAGTACGTGCGTGCGCACCATTTGTGTGCAGCGCGGAATGGCTTGTACCCGTTCGGTGAACGCGGACACGAGCTCACCGTAGTCAATAGGCGGCCCTTCAACGATCGAGACGCCACCGACCGCCAGACTGACATGGGGATCGGAGTCCTCAGCTTGCAGAAAACTGGCGTCAAGTGCGGTCAGGTGCTCCATGCGGTGACTATGCACCGCGCGGCGCTCGTGCGGCAGGGCCGCAAGTCGTCGAAACGCAGGCACAATGTTGTTCGGATTCGCAGTGCACCGACAGGATGCGTCGATCGTCGTTGGCCCGAACTGTTGGTTGATCGGGAGGCAAACCCAGATCGGGTCGAATGGCAGCGTGTCGTGGACTAACGACCATTAACGCCACCCAGCGCCTTCCCTAGGGTCGAGGCGGAACGGAAAGCAGGTGATCGTCGTGACGCCAATCGCCACCGATGCGGTTTCACCCTCCACTAGTGCCCGGATCGTCACCGTGACGATGAATCCGGCGCTCGATATCACCACCAGCACCGACGTAGTGATGCCGACCGACAAAATGCGTTGCGGCGCTGCGCGTTACGACCCCGGCGGTGGCGGTATCAACGTCGCCCGGGTGGCACAGGTTCTCGGCACCTCGGCAGTGGCCATCTTTCCCGCGGGCGGCGCCAGTGGCGATCTTGTCTCCGCGCTGCTTGGTGCCGCAGGCGTGCCCGTGCGCCGGATTCCGATCGCCGAGCCGACCCGGGAGAGCTTCACGGTGAACGAACGCCTTACCGAACGGCAATACCGGTTCGTGCTGCCCGGACCGGCCCTCAGCGCCGCCGAGCAAGAGGAATGTCTCCGGGAGCTGCGTTCGCTGGCAGCTTCGGCCGACTTTGTGGTCGCCAGCGGCAGTCTGCCGCCCAACGTATCGCCAGATTTCTACAACCGAGTCGCCGGTGTCTGCGCGCAGCTGGGCACCCAGCTGATCCTCGACACCTCTGGCAGCGGTCTGCGCCACCTCACCGGCGACAGGGTTTTCCTGCTCAAGCCCAGTGTCCGTGAGCTCCGCGAATGTGTCCGCCGCGACTTGCCGGACGAGACCCAACGGGTCGCGGCGGCCCGAGAGCTCATCGAGCGTGGGTGTGCACACAATGTCCTGGTGTCACTGGGCGTCCAGGGTGCATTGTTCGTCAATGCCGAAGGCGCCCAGCGCTATCCGCCGGTGGCAGTACGGTCGGGTAGTGGTGTGGGTGCCGGCGATGCCATGATCGCCGGGCTCGCCGTCGGGCTGAGCGGCGGGTGGTCACTCACCAAGTCGATTCGGCTGGGTATCGCCACGGGTGCCGCCATGCTGATGACCCCGGGAACCGCGACCTGCACTCGCGCCGACGTCGAGCGACTGTTCGACATCGCTCCTGAACCGATCGCCCTGGCGGACGGTTCCGCAGACCTCTGACCCGCCGACGGAGCCCGTCAGAGCGTGGATGCGACAAGGTCGGTCAAGTCCACCAGGCGGTGGGAGTAGCCCCATTCATTGTCGTACCAGCCGACGACCTTCACCAGGTCACCCGTGACCTTGGTGAGTCCGGCGTCGAAGATGCATGACGAGGGGTCGGTCACGATGTCGGAGGAGACGATGGGATCCTCGGTGTAGGTGAGGAAGCCCCTCAGCTCCCCGGCGGCCGCGGTCGCAAACGCGGCATTGACCGCCTCGGCGGTTGCCGGCTCTCGCACGATGACGGTGAGATCGGTGGCTGAACCCGTTGGCACCGGCACCCGCAGCGCGTACCCGTCGAGTCGGCCTTCGAGCTGGGGCAGCACCACACTGATCGCGCGGGCGGCCCCGGTGGACGTGGGCACCACGTTGATCGCCGCGGCGCGAGCTCGCCGAAGGTCGCGATGCGGACCGTCCTGCAGGTTCTGGTCTGCGGTGTACGCGTGGATGGTGGTCATGAGCCCGCGCTCGATTCCGAACACCTCGTCGAGCACCATCGCCATCGGCGCCAGGCAGTTCGTAGTACACGAGGCGTTGGAGACAACCGTCTGCGTGCCGTCGTAGTCGCGATGGTTGACACCCATCACAACGGTGAGGTCCGCACCCTTCGATGTCGCCGACACCACCACCTTCTTCGCGCCGCCGTGGAGGTGACCGCGCGCCTGCTCGGCGGCAGTGAACCGACCGGTCGATTCAATGACGACATCCACCCCGAGGTCGCCCCACGGCACCGCCGCCGGCCCGTCGGCGATGGACCACGCCTTGATCCGCTGGTCTCCCACCACGAGCTCGTCGCCGTCGGCCGACACGTCGTGCGGTAAACGTCCGAGGACCGAGTCGTACTTGAGCAGGTGAGACAGAGTTTTGTTGTCCGTGAGGTCGTTCACCGCGACGATCTCGATGTCGGTGGTGCCTGCCGCGCGTTGTACGTCCACCGCACGAAAGAAGTTTCGGCCGACGCGGCCGAAGCCATTCACACCCACTCTGATAGCCATGGGAAATCTCCTCGTAAATCGGTCGTCTGGTGGGGCGACAAGCCCGGGCCGGTTAAATACTGACCACGCCAACAGCCAAGTGGCAGAGGACAAGGTCCTCGCATTCCCGAGAGTTGGGGATCGGCCGCATCGTGGCGTCTCCAGGACCGAAAGCAATTCGGACGGACAGGCCGGAGTCACTCACCTGCGGAGCCGGGACCTTAGGCCCTACGGGCGGCCGGCGGGCCGCGCGAACATTGTTGCCGTGACCACACCTGCTACCGGCCGAATGTTGATCGAATCAGCGATGCCGACATATGACGTCGTGATCGCCGAACACTTGGTGGTAGCCGCAGATCCGCCGGCGACCTTCGCGGCCGCACGGGAGCTGGACCTGCTCACGGTTCGCACGCCGTTGCTGACCCTGTCAATGTGGCTTCGCGGTCTGCCCGCCCGCTGGTCTGGCGTGGCAACTCCGCCCCCGCCCCGCCTGGTGATCGGCGAACAGCTCACCTTACCGGGGTGGGTATCGCTTGGGCAGCAGCCGAACCGCGAGATCGCGCTCGGCGCAGTGGGAAAGTTCTGGCAGCCCACCATTGAATGGCACAACGTAGCGGCGGAGGATTTCAGCGGCTTCGCCGAATCTGGTTGGGGCAAGATCGCCGCGAACATTTCGGTCTTGCCTTGCGGCGAGTCCGCCTCGCTGCTGACTTACGAATGCCGCACTGTGACTACAGATCCCGGTTCGCGTCGGCGGTTTCTGCGGTATTGGTGGCTGATCCGGCCATTCGTCGCCCACATCATGCGCGCGACGCTCCGACAGATCAGGGCCAACGCCGAAGCATCCTCGATGCCCAGCAGCCCGGAAACGACGCGCCACCGATGACCAGAATACTCATCGCCTTCGGATCCAAGCGGGGCGGCACCGCGGGCTTGGCTCGCATGATTGGCGAGGCACTCACCGACGCCGGCTATCAAGTCTTGGTGTCCAGCGCGCGAGATATCCACGACCTGAACGGATTTGACGCGGTAATCGTGGCGGGCGCGCTGTACGCGAATAGATGGCACCGTGACGCGAGGCGCTTCGTGCGACGAAACGACGCCACCCTGCGGGAGTTGCCGGTATGGCTGGTCAGCAGCGGGCCGCTTGACGACACTGCTGCACAACGCGACATCCCGCCAACGTCGCAGGTGAAGAAACTGATCGCCCGAGTGGGCGCCCGCGGTCACGCTACTTTTGGCGGCTGCCTCAGCTCTGACGCGAAAGGATTTCCGGCCAGCGCAATGGCGAAGAGCAAAGCAGGCGACTGGCGTGAACAGGCGCACGTGCGGCGATGGGTAGCTTCGGTCGTGAGCGACCTCCAGTTGGCGAGCACACTTCAATTCCAGCCACCCCCACACGCAGCCGGACCCAGCCAATCCGAATGACCCGCACGGCCCTCGCGACGTCAAACCTGCGGTAGCGCAACTCCATCCAGGTCCAGCGATCCAGTTGGAAAGTCATTGGGACAGGTGAGAAGCCTTCTGTTGACCGCTGCTGTTCACCTGATGTTATCGGGATCGGGGACCAATTCCCCTACGGCCCCGTGTCGGGATCTCGGTAACGTCGGGCCAGACCGAGGGCAGGACGCACCGCTGGGGAGTCTCGGTCTTTTCGGCCCCGATAGCTTGCATCGCCGGATGTCGGCGCTGTCGAATACTTTGGAGCGCCAGTGCTCAATATGAAGAATGACGTTGAACCAACGAGCCAGCAGCTGAACAAGTTACTCGACGACGTAGACGAACTCCTGACGCAGTTGTCCGCTGCCGAGCGCATGTGGTCCCGTTGGCTAGCGGATGTGACGGCCGAACATCGGTCGAGTGCACGAAATATGGTGCATTACTGGGCAATACGTCAGAGTGATCTGCGCGACCTGCAGTTCCGGCTGTCCGCTTATGGCCTCTCCTCGTTAGGTCGGAGCGAGCCGCACGTCGAGGCCACGCTGATTTCGGTGAGGTCCGCAATCAGCGCCATGCTCGGCGACGGTTTCCAACCCGAGACGGCAGCCGACTCATCCGGCGACCGAGGCGCCGACCTGCTCCGTAACCGAACGCAGGAACTATTGGGGCCCGACCCGGTCGATCGCGGCACGCGCATCATGGTCACCCTCCCATCCAATGCGGCAGTAGACCCCGCGTTGGTCCGCCAGCTGGTGGAAAGCGGCATGAATATTGCGCGCATCAACTGTGCACACGACGATGCCGACGCCTGGCGCTCCATGGCACGGCATGTGCGTCAGGCAGCTGAGGCTGCAGGGCGAAGCTGCCTGGTCGCGATGGACCTCGCTGGACCAAAGCTTCGAACCGGCCCATTGGAACCCGGGCCGCGCTGCGTCAAACTTCGGCCACGCAGAAACGAGCTGGGACAAGTGACCGCCCCGGCACAAGCCTGGTTGACCACCACGGACGCGCCATTGGCTCCTCCCGAGACCGGCATGCCGTCGATCAAGGTACCCCGGAAGTGGCTCGACCGTCGTCGCGTCGGCGATGTCCTGCACCTGCACGACACGCGTGGGTCGAAGCGTCGGCTGGAGCTACAAGCATGGGTTCACACCGCAAGCAAGTCAGGCGGATTCGTCATCGCCGCCGCCAAAACCACCTACCTCGCCACGGGGACGATTCTGAATGTCCAAGGCATGGACGATCCGACCCACATCGGCGAACTCCCCCAAACCGAGCAGAAGCTCATCCTGCACCGTGGCGACATTCTCGAGCTGACCCGCGATTGCCTGCCAGCCCGGGTAACCGCCGGCTGCCCGCACCGCATCGGCTGCACCCTGCCTGAAATCTTCGATCACGTACGCCTGGGCGAGCGGGTGTATCTCGACGACGGCCGGATCAGCGGCGAGGTGGTAACCGTTGAGCCCGACGCGCTGGGAGTGCGGATCGACCACGCCGCAGACATGGGATCGCGGCTACGGGCAGGCAAGGGCGTGAACGTGCCGGAATCGAGGCTGCCGATCTCTGCTCTCACCAAGCAAGACCTATCCGATCTCTCGACCGTCGTCGAGCTGGCTGATCTGGTCGAGATGTCTTTCGTGAGATGCCCTTCCGACGTCACACAGCTGCTTGATGAGTTGAATCGCCTCGATGACGGTGCACTGGGCGTCGTGCTGAAAATCGAAACCAGGCAGGCGTTCGAGAATCTCCCCCAACTGTTGCTCACGGTGATGCAGCGTGGGCACGTCGGAGTGATGATCGCCCGGGGTGACCTGGCCGTCGAGTGCGGATATGAACGGCTGGCCGAATTGCAGGAGGAGATCCTCTGGCTATGCGAGGCGGCGCACTTGCCGGTGATCTGGGCGACGCAGGTACTCGAGCAGCTCGCCCAGACAGGGAATCCCTCTCGTGCAGAAATCAGCGATGCGGCAATGAGCGAACGAGCCGAATGCGTGATGCTCAACAAGGGACCGCATATCAACGACGCCGTCGTCGTCCTCGACAGCATCCTGCGGCGGATGGCGGATCACCACTACAAGAAGACCGCACTCCTGCCGCCACTACATTCTTGGCGTCCCGACACAACGGCCAACTGCTGAACGACCGCACGTTGGTGCGTCACCCATTCGAGTGACCTTCGCCCCTGGCTCGCGGCTGGCCGCTGTGGGAGGTTGACGTTCGTGGCGCAGAGTACGGAAGCACACGCGGCTAGCCAGGTATTCGAGCGATGAACCGTTGGCTGCACGACCCGCAGCCGCGGACAACGTTGGCCGGCAATGACTCTGGTCGCGGGCGACGTTGCGGGACACGCTACGAGAGGACAAGTCATGGGTACATCGAGGTATATTCGCTTTTTTGAGGAGTTCGGCATCGACGACGTGCCGCTCGTCGGCGGAAAGAACGCGTCGCTGGGCGAGATGTTCCAGAAGCTGTCCGGGCAGGGCGTTCGCGTCCCGCACGGATTCGCGATCACCGCCGAGGCGTATCGCTACATGTTGGACCAGGCCGGCGCCTGGGACCGCTTGCACGCCGAGCTCGACGACCTGGAGCCCCAAGATGTCACAGCGCTGGCGCGTAAAGGCAAGCGCGCCCGTGAGATCGTCTACGGCGCCGGGCTTCCCGACGATCTGGCCGCCGAGATTCTGGATGCCTACCGCAAGCTTCAGCAGGAGTACGGCGAGGAGGTGAGTCTCGCTGTGCGGAGTTCGGCGACCGCCGAGGACCTGCCGACGGCGAGCTTCGCCGGCCAACAGGATTCGTACCTCAACATCAAAGGCGAACAGAGTCTGCTCGACACCTGCCGGCGTTGTTTCGCCAGCTTGTTCACCGATCGCGCCATTCATTACCGACTCGACCAGGGCTTCGATCAATTCAAGGTGTCCCTGTCGATCGGCGTGATGAAGATGGTGCGCTCCGATATCGCGTCATCGGGCGTGATGTTCTCCATCGACACCGAGTCGGGCTTTCGCGACGCCGTCCTGGTGACGGGCGACTACGGTCTTGGCGAAAATGTGGTTCAGGGCGCCGTCGACCCCGACGAGTTCTACGTCCACAAGCCGACCTATCTAGCCGGCCACCGCGCCGTGTTGCGCCGCCGCGTCGGCGACAAGGCGGTGAAAATGATCCTCGTCGAAGGTGGGACGAAGAGCACCGTGCGAAACATCCCGACACCGAAGTCCGACCGTGCTCGCTTCTGCATCACCGATGAGGACGTCCTGGAACTGGCCGGCTACGCGTGCACCATCGAGGCGCACTACGGGCGGCCGATGGATATGGAGTGGGCCAAGGACGGTCTCGACGGCAAGCTCTACATCGTCCAGGCCCGTCCCGAGACGGTGGCCTCCCAGCACAGCGCAACGGCGCTGGAAACCTATGTGCTCAGGGGCCGAGGCGAGGTAATCGCCGAGGGCCGGGCGGTCGGCGCTCGGATCGCCTCGGGCGTAGCGAGACGGATCCATAACCCCGAGCACCTGTCGGGGTTCAAGCCCGGCGAGGTACTGGTCGCCGACACCACGACGCCCGACTGGGAGCCGATCATGAAGACCGCCGCGGCGATCATCACGGACCGCGGCGGTCGCACCTGCCACGCGTCGATCATCGCTCGCGAACTCGGCATCCCCGCTGTGGTGGGCACCGGCGACGGAACCACGTGTGTGCCCGATGGCGAAACCGTGACGGTGTCGTGCGCCGAGGGCGAATCGGGCCGCGTGTACCGGGGCGAACTCAGCTTCCACGTGGACCGTAGCGAGGTCGGCGATCTGGCACGGCCGCGAACCCAGATCATGATCAACCTCGGGAACCCCGCGCTCGCCTTCAAGACGTCGTTCCTGCCGAACGACGGCGTGGGACTCGCTCGGATGGAGTTCATCATCAGCGAGTACATCCGGGTACATCCGCTGGCGCTGCTGCACCCCGAGAAGGTCGACGACCCCGAGGCGCGGCGGACGATCGATCGACTCACGCACGACTATCCGGACGGTAGCGCCTTCTTCGTGGAGCGCCTTTCCGAAGGGATCGGCACCATCGCCGCCGCTTTCTGGCCCAAGCCCGTCGTCGTACGGATGTCGGATTTCAAGACCAACGAATACGCCAGCCTGATCGGTGGAGCAGCGTTCGAACCGTCCGAAAGCAACCCGATGCTCGGCTTCCGCGGTGCCTCGCGCTATGCGCATCCCGCCTATGCGGAGGGCTTTGCGCTGGAGTGCCGCGCGATGCGACGCGTGCGCGAACAGATGGGTCTGACGAACGTCATCCTGATGCTCCCGTTCGTGCGCCGGGTGGCCGAAGCGGACCTCGTCCTCCAGACCATGGCGGACCTGGGGCTGCGGCGGGGCGAGAACGGGCTCAAGGTGTACGCGATGTGCGAGATCCCGAACAACGTGATCCTGATCGATGAATTCGCCAAGCGTTTCGACGGATTCTCCATCGGCTCCAACGACCTGACTCAACTCACCTTGGGCGTGGATCGTGACAGCGAGATCGTGGCGTTCGACTACGACGAGCGCGACGAGGGGGTCAAGGAGATGATCCGCCTGGCCGTTGAGGGCTGCCGCCGCAACGGAATTCACTCGGGGCTGTGTGGACAAGCGCCTTCGGACTACCCGGACATGGCCGAGTTCTTGGTCCGGGTCGGTATCGAGTCGATGAGCCTCAACCCGGACTCGGTTATCAAGACCACTCGCCACGTGCTGGAGCTGGAACGACAGCTCGTCCGTACTTCATGAAACCGCCGATCACCATCGACCCGCGTCGCCACGACGCGGTGCTCTTCAACGTTGACAGTGCGCTGAGCACCGATCCGCGGTGCCTCGAACCGACCGCGGATCTGGCCAGAGCGCTGCGGGCCATCAACGTCGCCACAGCGGCCCACTCGTCGAATCCGCAGTGTCAGCACGCGTTGAAGACCGCAGGCGTGGACCACCTGTTCGACGTATGCGTTGACGGAATCGCCGGCGAACGCGGGACTGCGGTACTCCAGGAAGCCGCGCGCCGGCTCGGGGTGCGGCCGCAACGGTGCGTCGTCATCGAGGACACCGCCGCCGGAGTGACCGCGGGCCGCGATGGCGGTTTCGGCGTCGTCATCGGTGTCGACCGGAGCGGACATCCCGATGACCTGCTGCACAGCGGCGCCGACGTCGTCGTCGCCGAGGTGGCAGACGTCCGCGTTCGCCGCGGCGACAAACGCGTCTCAGAACTTCCGAATGCGTTGGAGTCATATGGTCAGCTGATCGGGATCACCAGCGCCCGAGAGTCTGTCTTGTTCCTGGACTATGACGGCACGCTGTCCCCCATCGTTTCCGATCCCGCTGCGGCCGTGCTCGTCAACGGCGCGGCCGAGGCACTGGAACTCGTCGCGGCGGCGTGCCCAGTGGCCATCCTGAGCGGACGTGACCTCGCGGACATCCGCAGCCGGGTAGGCATACCGGGCATCTGGTACGCAGGTAGCCACGGGTTCGAGCTGACAGGGCCGGACGGCACCTACCACTGCAACGATGCGGCTGCGGTTTGCGTGCCTGTGCTCGAACGCGCGGCCACCGAGTTGACCCACGGCCTGGCCCGGATTCCGGGAGTTCGTGTTGAGCACAAGCGCTTTGCCGTGGCGGTGCACTACCGCGAGGTCGAACCGCAACACGTCGATGAGATCGTGGCCATGGCCCACCTGCTGGGACAGCGAGACGGATTACGGGTGACCAGTGGGCGCATGCTCGTCGAGCTGCGGCCCGATATCGACTGGGACAAGGGGACCACGCTGGCCTGGATCCGTGATCGCATCGACCCGACCGGTTCCTTGTTGCCGATCTACATCGGCGACGACCTCACCGACGAAGACGCCTTCGACACGGTTCACTTCGACGGAATCGGGATCGTCGTAGCGCACGACGAGGACGGGGACCGCAAGACCGCAGCCCACTTCGTCCTGCAGAGTCCCGATCAGGTGCGCAGCTTCATCCACCGCGGATCGCAGTGGCTGGCCTACAAGCATCACGTTTCGGGCGAGGCGTGGGAGTACACCTTCGACGGGTACGACCCGCAGAGCGAGAAGCTTCGCGAGGCGTTGTGCACGTTGGGAAACGGGTATTTCGCCACCCGGGGTGCCGCACCGGAATCGAAGGCCGGGCAAGCGCACTACCCCGGCACCTATGCCGCCGGGGTGTACAACCGCCTCGTCGACGACGTGTCGGGCACCCAGATCGACAACGAGAGCCTGGTCAATCTGCCCAACTGGCTTGCGCTGACGTTCCGGATCGACGGCGGCACGTGGTTCGACATCGATGCGGTCGACGTGCTGTCCTACCGGCAGACCCTCGATCTTCGCGGCGCAGTGCTGACTCGCGAGGCGCGGTTCCGCGACGGTGCCGGCCGGACGAGTGCACTGCGGCAACGACGATTCGTCGCGATGCACATGCCCCACGTCGGCGCCCTCGAGACGACGATCGTCGCCGAGGATTGGTCGGGGACCATCGAGATTCGCTCCACCGTGGACGGCGGCGTATCGAACTCGCTTGTCGAGCGTTACCGGGACCTCGCCAACCAACATCTTGACTCAGTCCGGACGCGCGAGATCTCTGCGGCTTCGGTGCTGCTCACCGCGCAGACGACCCAATCCCACATCTCCGTCGCCATCGCTGCGCGAAACACCGTGTGGCGCGACGGTGCGCCCGTCTCGGCATCTTTCCGGCTCTTCGACGAGGATGCCGAAATTGGTCATGACATCAACGTTGCGCTGTCGGTCGGCGATTCGGTGACTGTCGAGAAGATCGTCACCGTCCACACGGGGCGCGATGTCGCGACATCCGAACCCGCTGTCGACGCTCAGCGCTGGATCTCCCGCCTCGGCCGGTTCGACGAGCTGCTGGACGGGCATCGGACCGACTGGGTGCATCTGTGGGAACGGCTTTCCATCGAGTTCGATGACTTCGGCGACGAATTGCGCGTCCTGCGGCTTCATATGCTGCATCTGCTGCAGACGGTGTCACCGAACACCGACGACCTCGACGTCGGGGTGCCGGCCCGCGGACTGCACGGCGAGGCATATCGCGGCCACATCTTCTGGGACGAACTGTTCATCTTCCCCGTGCTCAACCTGCGGCTACCGACGATCACCCGGTCTCTGCTGAAATACCGCTACCGCCGTCTCCCGGAAGCACGTCAAGCCGCCGCGGCTGCCGGCTATGCGGGTGCGATGTTTCCCTGGCAGTCCGGCAGTGACGGCCGCGAGGAAAGCCAACGGCTACACCTCAATCCGCGCAGCGGCCACTGGAATCCGGACGCCAGCGCTCGCGCGCACCACATCGGTATCGCCGTCGCCTACAACGCGTGGAAGTTCTACCAGGTCACCGGCGACCTCGCATATCTGATCGACTACGGCGCGGAGCTGCTGGCCGAGGTCGCGCGCTTCTTCGTCAGCAGGGCCACCTACGACGACGAGCGCGACCGCTTCGGCATCCGGGGCGTGATCGGGCCCGACGAGTTCCACTCGGGCTATCCCGACGCCCCCTACGACGGCATCGACAACAACGCCTACACGAACGTGATGGCGGTCTGGGTGATCATGCGGGCCATCGATGCCCTGAACCTGCTCCCGCTGCCCAACCGGCTGGACATGATGGAAGCGCTCGGACTGAACAGTGCCGAACTGGCGCACTGGGACGAGGTCAGCCGCCGGATGTACGTCCCGTTCCACGATGGCGTCGTCAGTCAGTTCGAGGGTTACGGTGATCTGGCAGAACTGGATTGGGACCGCCTTCGTCGGCAGTACGGCGACATCCAACGCCTGGACCGCATCCTGGAGGCAGAGCACGACGACGTCAACCGCTACAAGGCTTCCAAGCAGGCCGATGCCCTGATGTTGCTGTACCTGCTGTCGGGAACCGAGTTGCGTGAGCTACTCGAGCGGCTCGGCTACCGCTTCACCTCCGATCAGGTGCCGAAGATGGTGGACTACTACCTGGCGCGTACGTCGCACGGCTCGACGCTCAGCGGTGTTGTGCACACCTGGGTGCTTGCCAGGGCCAACCGCGACCGCGCGCTGGAGTTCTTCCAGCAGGCGCTGAAGTCCGACGTCTCCGACATCCAGGGCGGCACCACGTCCGAGGGCATTCACTTGGCGGCCATGGCGGGCACCGTCGACCTCATGCAGCGGTGCTTCACCGGGCTCGAGACCCGGTCCGACCGGATCATCCTCGCCCCGCACTGGCCGGAATCCCTTGGTGTGCTTGCGATACCGATCCACTACCGCGGTCTTCACCTGCACCTGCGGGTCAGCGGTAAAGGCGTCATCATCAGTGTCGATCCCCGGGACGCCGCCGGGGTCGAAGTGGAATGCCACGGTCGTGTCGTCCAGCTGATGCCAGGCACCACGGTCCGGTTCCCGGGTTGACGATGTCCGGAAACGATCAGGACGTCACGCCGCTCGCCGATCTGGCACACGGCGACTCCCGGACCGGACCGGTTCGCGAGCATCGACCTGTCTACGTCGCCGACTTTGCCTACCGGGCGAGCCCGACATGACGGTGCTGGTCGTCGGGGCCGGTGTCATCGGCAGCTTCAACGCCGCTCGATTGGCCGACGCGGGTGTGGATGTCCGCCTGCTTGCGCGCGGCCAACGGCTGGCTGCGTTGCGCGAACACGGCGTCATACTGCAAGACTGGCGCACCGGCCGGCGCAGCGTGACACCCGTTGATCTGGTCGAGACCATCGAGCCCGCAGCCCGCTATGACGTGGCCGTCGTGATCGTCCGCCGCAATCAGGTCGCCTCGGTCCTGGCAGTTCTGGCCGAGGCACCGCGCATCCCGTCGTACGTGTTTCTCGGGAACAATCTGGCGGGGTCAGCCGATATGGCGGCGGCCCTGGGTGGTGACCGGGTGCTGACTGGGATGGTCAACGCAGGTGGTGAGCGTGACGGCGTGGTGGTCCGCTACCTGTGGACCCGCCGGTTGCCGCTGCTGTTCGGCGAGAGGGACGGGGTCACCCGCCCACGCACCCGGGCCATCGCCGAAATGTTCTGCGATGCCGGCCTGCCCGCGCGGATGGTAACCGATCCCGAGGCCTACCAGAAGACCCACGCGGCGGGGCTGCCCGCTTTCGCCGGTGCCCTCTACAGCGCCGACGGCGACATTCGGCGGCTGGCCCGGCGCCCGGATCTGCTGCACCTCGTCGTCACCGGATACCGCGAGGCGCTGCGCGCCCTTCAGGCCGATGGGACGGCGATCAAACCTGTCTTGACACGTGCGGCGATGCGGATCCCGGAAGGGGTGATCAACGCGGGCCTGCGCTGGTTCTTCGACACCGAGCTGGCGGTCGTGGGTGGTCAGGCGCACGCCTTGGCCGCAGCCGACGAAATGCGCGAGTTGGCCAACGAGCTGCGAGCTATCTTTCGGCGCAACGGTATTCGGTCACCGGCCAACGACCGGGCGTACGCGGCAATCGACGCATGGGTCGAACATCAGGCCGCCGGTGACCGCTGACGAGCCCGCCGCCGGGGATCGGAGCCCGGCCATCGGTCATGAAGTGGCCTGGGAGCCCGCGACTTGTTTGCGAAGACGTGCCGCAAATGCCGCGGCCCGTTCGAGGTCGCGGTCGTCAGGCCGTCCCCTGTTGATCCCGCCGATGAGCCCGAACGGACCCACCGTGTCGAAACCGCGGCAGGAGAACGAATCGAGCACCTGAAAGCCCTTCGACGCGAGCTGGTTTCGAACAGGCTTGTTGTAGTCCAGCAGCGGAATCTGCCGAGCGCCGCTGGTAAAGAAGGTGAACGCGCGGATGCCCGGAACGTGCGGTAGGCGGGATATCAACTCCGGTAGTCGTGCGTCCACGTTCAGGTAATAGATTCCTGACCCGAAGCCGACGAGGTCGTACTCGCCGAGCGTTTCGGGGTCCACCGACTCGGGTTCGACCACCTCGGCATCAAGCACCTCAGCCATCCGATCGGCCACCCGACGGGTATTGCCGTGCGATTTCGAAACGCAGATGATGAGCGACTTCACGGGTCCATGCTGCGTGCTCACCTGAGCATCCGGATAGGGCGCAAAGGCACCAAGCTCCGGAGCAAAAGTCTCTCGGGTCCCCATTTAGGTCTCGTCAGTCGAATGCATGGACGACCTGGCGGGCCACGTGCCGGATCTGCCGGCGCGTGTCGTCATCGCGGGGGTCGGTGCTGCAGATAAATTCAGGCAAGTGTGCTCCCACCCGCAAACATAATTTGTGCCCCGATACTCACCTGGGCAGCATGGCACTGCCACCCAATGTCTTTCGGCCCTTATCGCGGGGCTGACGGTGGCGTTGAGTCGAGGTCAGCAAGGGGTTAAGAACCAGCGGCGGACGCGGTGAAAGTGGCCGTCGCGGTGACGCAGAACAGAACAACGATGGGTAGGCGACCCTCGGCCGCCGATAGGCGGAACCGAGCAAGCCAAGGAGTATCACCAAGGCCGAGAAGACGCGCATGACTATTGATGGCAACCTCACATCCACAACCGATGCCGCAGCGAATGTGGCTTCGATGTTTCTCAACCGGGTTCAGGTGTCGGCGGATAAGGAGGCCTTCCGCTATCTTGTTGCCGGCGAATGGGTCTCGATGACTTGGCGGCAGACTGCGGACCGCGTCGAAGCGCTGGCCGCCGGACTACTGGCGCTGGGCATCGAAACCGAGCAGCGAATCGGTCTCCTGTCGAGCACGCGATACGAGTGGGTCGTGGCCGACCTGGCGATCATGTGTGCCGGCGCCGCCACCACCACCGTGTATCCCAACACCAACGCCGGCGACACCGCCTACATCCTGGCCGACTCGCAATGCCGCATCGTGTTCGCCGAGGACACCACGCAGTTGGCGAAGCTGACCGAACGCCGCGCCGAGTTGCCCGACCTCACCAAGGTGGTGCTGTTCGACGGCACCGGCGACGGCACCGGCGACACCGACTGGGTGATCACCCTGGCCGACCTGGCTGAGTCGGGCAAGAAGTATCTGCTCGAGAATCCTTCTGCGGTGCGGAGGCGAATCGACGCGATCACCCCCAAGCAGTTGGCGACGCTGATCTACACCTCGGGAACCACTGGGCGGCCCAAAGGGGTTCGACTGCCGCATTCGGCCTGGGCGTATGAAGCGAATGCGGTCGCCGAGCTGCATATCCTCAGCGAAGACGATCTTCAGTTGCTGTGGTTGCCGATGGCCCACGCGTTCGGCAAAGTCCTGACGACCACACAGCTGGCGTGCGGGTACGTCACCGCGATCGACGGGCGCGTCGACAAGATCGTCGACAACCTTGCGGTAGTCAAACCGACGTTCATGGGCGCCGCACCCCGCGTGTTCGAAAAGGCGCATGCCCGCATCGTCACCACCCAGCAAGCCAAGGGTGGCCTCCAGGCCCGGCTGTTCGCGGCCGCCTTCTCCGCGGGTCTTCGGGTGGACCGCCGACGACGCGCGGGCCGAGCTGCTGGGCTGCCGATGTCGCTGCTCTGCAAGGTGTTCGACCGCCTGGTGTTCAGCAAGGTGCGGGCGGCGTTCGGGGGGCGCATCCGGTTTTTCGTCTCCGGAGCGGCACCGTTGAACCGCGATATCGGCGAGTGGTTCCACGCCGCGGGCCTGCTGATCCTGGAAGGCTACGGCCTGACCGAGACCACGGCCGGGACCTGCATCAACCGGCCCGATCACTACAAACTGGGCACCGTGGGGCTACCGTTCGACGGCATGTCGGTACGCATCAGCGACGACCAAGGCGAAATCCAGATCCATGGCCCGGCTGTCATGGACGGCTATCACAACCTGCCCGACAAAACGGCGGACGCGTTCACCGACGACGGCTGGCTGCGCACCGGGGACGTGGGCACCATCGATGCCGACGGGTTCCTCACCGTCACGGGCCGGATCAAGGAGATGTTCAAGACCTCGGGTGGCAAATACGTCGCCCCGCCAGCCATCGAGGCCAAGTTCATCGCGATGTGCCCCTATGCCAGCCAGTTCATGGTGTTCGGGGAGGGCCACAACTACTGCGTCGCGTTGATCGCCCTCGACGCCGACATGATGTCGGGGTGGGCAGCCGAGAACGGTCTCGAAGGCGCGACCTACCAAGAACTAGTCGGCACACCCGCGGTGCGGGACATGATCGCCGGATATGTCGACACCCTGAATGCCGACCTCAACCGCTGGGAAACCGTCAAAAAGTGGGCGCTGCTGAACCACGATCTGTCCGTCGACCGCGGTGAGCTGACACCGTCGCTCAAGGTGAAACGTGCCGTCGTGGCCGAACAGAACAAGCACCTTCTCGACTCGCTCTACACCTGACCGCCCGACGAGAAGTATGCCGTCGCGTCATCCAAATTCCGCTGCGCCGCCTGC
Organism: Mycolicibacterium aubagnense; assembly: GCF_010730955.1. Classification (NCBI taxonomy): domain Bacteria; kingdom Bacillati; phylum Actinomycetota; class Actinomycetes; order Mycobacteriales; family Mycobacteriaceae; genus Mycobacterium; species Mycolicibacterium aubagnense. The sequence goes on from NZ_AP022577.1 coordinate 576,416, forward strand.
GTCAATCCCAGTTCGAGATCGAATTCGAAGCCCCGGATCGCGAGCAGGTGAACCGCTGGCAGGCGGTCGAAACACTGCTGACACGTCGCCATGATCGCGGGGATGGAGATGGCGTGCGACGTGAAGCTGAAGTCCATCCTCGGCACCACGCGCTCCACCGTGAACGATTTCACCGAGGTGTCTTTGGTGGCATCGACGAACAGCACATGTTCCTTGTTGCTGATCAGTTCGGCGTCCTCGAGCAGAAGCTGATACTTCCTCTCCAGGCCTGCGTTCGAGCAGAGGCCTTGCGCCTGAATCCAATCGACGAAGGCCCAGCCCAAACCGTCGTCCTGCCGACCGACATTACCGATCCCGTAAATCAGGCAAGAGTCGTCGTCGAACTCGTCGAGCGTCACGAACGGACGCGCTCGGTGATGACATTTCCCGCCGGATCGTAGACAGTGACGATCAGCGGCATCTGCCCGAAAGCGTGCGTCGCACAACTCAGGCACGGGTCGTACGCGCGGATCCCGACCTCGATGGCGTTCATCATGGCTTCGGTGATCACGCCGCGGCCCCCCAGATAGTCCTCGGCGACCGAGCGCACCGTGCGGTTGATCACCTGATTGTTGTGAGTAGTCGCCACAATCAGATTGGCGAAGGTGATTTCACCTTCCGGACCGGCCCGATAGTGGTGGAGCAGCGTGCCGCGAGGTGCTTCCACAACGCCGACACCCTCACCCACCCACGCACCGGCTGCGGGGGTAACGACCAAGTCTTGCTGCTGCAGATCGGGATCGCGCAGCAGTTCTCCGATCAGTTCCGCCGCGTGGAGCACTTCGATGGTCCGCGCCCAATTGGTATGCAAGGTCATGTTGTTCGTGGCGCCGCCGGTGTAAGCATGAAAACGCTCCAGCGCCTCCTGAGCCAGTGGCGTGGAGAGCGACTTCGTGACGTTCATTCGCCCGAGCGGCCCCACCCGAACCGAACCCTCGTCCCTACCCAGGTCCTTCAGGAACGGGAACTTCATGTACGTCCACTCTTCGACCGCTTCGGAGAAATGGTCGAGGTAGTCGTGGTAGTCGAATTCACGGACGACGTGTTTGTCGTCGTCGACGATGCGCAGCACGCCGTGGTAGTAGTCCACGTTGCCGTCGTCATCGACCAGGGACATGTTGAGGGCGGGAACGTTCGCGAAACCGTCCACCTCAGCCCGATTCTTCGCGTGAAAGCCGTAGAAGATGCGCAGCCCGTCCTGGGCGTAATCGATGATGTCGGCTATCGACGGGAGCCCTTCTTCGCCGTTCAACAGGCGGTCGCATTCGGCCCGGCTCAGGTTCTTGTCGACGCCTCCGGGCACGGAGCTGATGCCGTGCATTCTCCTGCCGAAGACCGTCTTGATGACTTCCTGGCCCCATTTGCGCAGCATGATCACTCGTCGCATCAACGCGGGGTCAGCCTCAATGAGCCCGATCATGTTGCGCTGCGCCGGTGCGGCATCCATGCCGAACATCATCTCGGGGACGACCAGGTAGAAATATGCCGTCGCATGCGATTGCAGCATCTGCGCGTAGTGGCCGAGTCGGCGGATCTTCTCCGCTGTCCGCGTCACGCCGCTTCCCGATTTTGGGCCGGCGCCGATCATGTCGTCGAGTACCTTGGCGCCGGCCAGATGGTGACTGACGAAGCAGATTCCGCAGATGCGTTGCATCAGCATGGGCGCCTCCCAGAACGGGTGGCCCTGGATGAACTTCTCGAAGCCGCGGAACTCGACGACATGCAGCCTGGCGTCGACGACGTTGTCGTCGTCATCGAGGTGCACGGTCACCTTGCCGTGGCCCTCGATTCGGGTAACGGGATCGATGATCAGCTTTCTGCTCACGCGCAGCCTCCGAGATCAGTCGTAATGGTTCAGCGAGCGGGGCAGCGTCACCGGGCGACCCTGTATCAGGTCGTCGAGCACCGCGAAAATGGTGTCCGCGTCCGGAGGGCATCCGGGGATGAAGTAGTCCATGTGGACTACTTCATGGCAGGGGTAAACCTTGGTGGTGAGTCGGGGAATGTCCGGGTGGGAGGGGATGACGGGTTTGGCGCCCGGAACCGCGGTCGGCGAATTGATGTACGCCTCGGACAGGCAGTCCTTCAATTCGAAGACATTGCGCATTGCCGGGACGCCGCCCCAGACGGCGCAGGCTCCGACGGAGATGAGGATGTCGCAATTGTCCCGGAAGTGTCGCAGCGTTTCGATGTTGTCCTCGTTCGCTACACCCCCTTCGATGAATCCGATGGCACAGCGCTCGGTGATTCTCTTGATGTCGGTCAGTGACGACCGGTGGATGCTGATCTTGGTCAGGAGCGGCAGGAGCCGTTCGTCCATGTCCAGAAATGACAACGTGCAGCCCCAACAGCCGCACAAGCCGATCATCGCCACCTTGACCTTGGTGTCGCGGGCCGCCTCAAGCGCCGGTTCCGTTGGGGCTACCGGCATTTCGTGCGACGTGGTCTCCTCGGTCACGGCTTACCAGACTCGTCTCGGCGGTCGAGGGCCCGTGCGCGCACGGATTCGAGCTCGTACTTGCGTCGGCCGATCGGGACGTCGTATCCGACCCTTTTGTCGATGATGGCGCCGACGGGGCAGATGGCGACGGCATAGTGGATCTGCTCGTCCGGCATGGCGTTTGCCCGCTCGGTGTCGATTTCGATCTGGGACTCGGGACCGCGCTCGCTGATGCTGAAGATCTTCTGGCCGCTGGATTCGTCGCGGACGAATTCCACGCAGCGTTGGCAGAAGATGCAGCGATCCCGTTCCAGCCAGATTTTCTCCGACGCATGGTCCCGCTCGCGCCGCGGGAACCGGTACGGGAACCGTGACACCAGCATGTCCACCTCGTAGCCGACCGCCTGCAGCGTGCAGCGACCACTCTTCTCGCAACTCGGGCAATTGTGGTTGCCCTCCGCGAACAGTAACTCCACCAACGCCTTCCGGAGGTCTGCCGTTTCCGGTTCGTCGACCTCGACTTTCAGTCCGTCCGAGACTCGAACCGTGCACGCCGCGACCACGGTGCCGTTCACCTTGACCGAGCAGGCCCGGCAGGTTCCGAGGCACGGCTTGCCTTCGAGGTAGCACAGCGTCGGGATGTACACCCCAGCGTCGGCGGCCACATCGACCAGGACGCCGCCTTCTTCGGTCGACATCGGTACCCCATCGATTTCGATGCGGATGGTCATGCGGTCCCGTCCGTTTCCCGTTCGGTAACTGCCTTGTCGTACCCGGCCAGGGCAGCATCGAGATCGAAGGAGAGCAGCAGGGCCTGTTCCTGGGTGCGCAATCTGCTCCGATAGATCTCGGGGAACTTTTCCAGGGTCGTCGAAATCGGATTGGCCGCGGTGGCGCCGAGACCGCACCGACTGGTCGTTCGCACCAGCGCACCCCAGCGGGCCACGTCGTCCAGATCCTGTTCGATACCGGTGCCGGCGATGATGCGTTGCACCTTGTCGTGCAGAGCGACGGTGCCCGCCCGGCAGGGAACACAAATGCCGCAGGACTCGTCAACGAAGAACTGTGTGTAGTCGCTGACGCAGTCGAGCAGGTCGCGACTCGAATTGAAGATCGTGACGGCGCCACTACACGGAATGTCCTCGTACGCGATCCGACGTTTGCCGTCCACCTCCACCGACAGACACTCCCCCGCTGGGCCACTCATCTGGACAGCGCAAGCATCCCGCGCACCGACCATGGCCAGCACCTCATCGAGGGTGATACCCCACTCGACCTCGTAGACGCCCGGACGGTCGCAGTCCCCAGCGACGCTCAGCAGGCGGGTGCCCGCAGAGTCGGGTGTGCCCATGCGGCGAAACCACGGCGCGCCGTTCTCCATGACACGGGTAGCTGCCGCAAACGTTTCGACATTGTTGACGCAGGTGGGTTTGCCGAGATACCCCTCCTGGACCGGGAATGGCGGCTTCAGCCGGGGCGTACCCCGTTTACCCTCGCACGACTCGATCAGCGCCGATTCTTCACCGCAAACATAGGAACCGGCGCCCAGCTGGATGCGGATGTCGAAATCGAATCCTGCTTGCCCACCAATGCGACGTCCGAGCAGCCCGTCGTCCCGGAGTTGCCGGAGCTGGGCTTCCAGATACCGCTTGAGATACACGTACTCGGCACGCAGGTAGACGATTCCGTGCCGACTACCGATCGCGTAGGCCGCAATGACCATCCCGATGAAAACATCTCGAGGCGAGCGCGTCAGCAGTGCCCGGTCCTTGAACGTGCCGGGTTCACCTTCATCGGCGTTGCAGATGACGTACTTGTCATCGCCGGGTGCAGCCCGGCACAGGCTCCACTTGCGCCCGGTGGGAAACCCAGCACCACCGTATCCGCGCAGTCGGGATTCGGTGATCTCGCTGATCGTCTGCTCGGGAGTACCGGCGAGACAGCGATCGAGCAGCGCCCGGTAATCCGTTGTGCCACAGAAGAACACCGGACCCTGCGTGCGGACATTGGACTGCACCAGATGGTCCACGTAGGCGATGCCGTCGTCTGGTAGTCCAGCCGGGTTGGCGATATCAGCGGCCACTCTCCCAGTTTTCAACTGGGAAATGATGTCCGTGACAGTTTCCGGTGTCAGTCGGGTGAATACCACGCTGTCGATCAGCATCGCCGGCTCCTGATCGCTGAGTCCGATACACGGCGTTTCGAACAAGCCGAACATGCCCGCTTCGTCCGTTTCGCCGAAGCGGGCCCCGGTCTGGAGCTCGAGCGTGTCGTACACCGCCTGATACCCGCGCGTCTTCGCAATCACCGTGTTGCTCAAGTAAATCCGGTGCTGTCCTGATGGCTGACGGTGGAAGAAGTGATAAAAGGAAGCTGTCTCCACGATGTCCAGCGGAGACCGATCCAAAGCGGTGGCGAGCTGTGGCAAGACGTCATCGGGAATGTGGCCGTACAGATGCTGAACATCCCACAATATGTCCATCAGTCGCGTTCCGTCGTAACGGTGGCGCCGCACTATTGTGTCGATGTCTGAGGTCATTTCGTACCGGGCCAGGGCCGTACCGGCGTCGTCGGTGACATCATCGAAATCCTCGCCTTTCTTGTACATGCCGGCTGATGTCAAAGGAAATGGATACCGCAGTCCTGCAAGCATCGTGATCTTGTATGCCGTCTCGTAGTGCCATAAGGCCCCGATCTACTCGAGTTCAACTGTGACTCAATCGTCGTCCACAGGACGGCACCTGTCATCGGGTTTCTGCCACTAACGGACCGACGCCCGCGGTCACGAGTGTGCAGACGCGGCACCCATCTCGACCGAGCAACAACCAACCATCGCTGGGTCTGCGGCAAAAACACTTACAGGCAGGGTTGCCTGCCTGTAAAATTGGGGCTACTTTTGCGACATGGTGGCCAGAACCCGGACGCGACGCTCCGACGAGCGGATTCGCATTCCTCGCGCCGAGCGCGTCGAGGCCATGAGGGCGCGGCTGCTCGATGCCACCCTGTGGTGCATCGTCGATAAGGGCTACGCCGCCACCTCCACCAATGATGTTGTCCGGCGCGCCAAGGTCTCCCGCGGAGCACTAGCTCACCACTTTCCGACCAAGGCGGCACTGGTCAATGCGGCCGCCAGCCACTTGGTGGCCAAACGGGCCCTCGATTTCGAGTCGCGGATGGCACAACTCGATGCGGACCAGCGCACACCGGCGGCGGCACTCGACATCTTGTGGTCGTTCTACGAACAACCCGAATGTCGGGCATTGGTGGAATTGTCGATCGCAGCACGGCATGACTCCGAACTGCGCGCGTTGATGTCGACCTGGGACGACATGTACATCGAGTTACTGCGCACGTCGGCAACAGAATTCGTCCCCGACGTAGCGACAAATCCACACGCCGGTGTGCTACTGCGGACCATCACCGCGCTCTACGACGGGCTAGGTCTCTACGACATGACCCAGGAGGACCACCGCAACAAGGTCGCCGAAGTCCGCACCTTCTTTTTCGCAATGTTGACCCAGCTGGAACCGACCCTTGGAGACGCTAGTGACTGAAACCTCTACCCGGCTCGTCCGCGCGCGGCGGATCCACTTCAACTATCCCGACGGCGGCTTGCAGCGGCACTACGTCCAGGGCGACCTGGTGATGAGTCACATCGTCGCCTACCTGTCCGCCACCTTCCCCGAGGGCGAGGACTTCTTCGTCCGGTCGGTGCGCAACTACGCCGATCAGGTCACCGACCCGGTACTGAAGGAACAGGTGAAAGGCTTTATCGGACAGGAAGTGACGCACAGCCGCGAGCACGTAGCCCTCAACGAGCGGCTCCAACAGATGGGCTACCCCACCAGGTTCAACGACCGGATTACCCGACGTTCGCTGCAACGGGACGAACGCATATTCTCGCCGATCACGTGCCTGGCCATGACAGCCGCGCTCGAGCACTTCACCGCCGTGTTCGCCGAAACGCTACTGGGGGACGAGGATGCGCGTGCCCTGCTGGGGGCCACCGAGGTGCGAAAGATGTTGTTGTGGCATGCCTATGAGGAATCCGAGCATCGCGCGGTCGCCTTCGATGTGTACCGGGCCGTCGGTGGCACGGAGCGACGCCGCATCTGGACCATGCGAATGGTCACGTTTACCTTCTTCGGCAGCGTCGCGTTGTTCACCACGCTGTCACTGCTGGCAGACCGGGCCACCTACCACCCGGTGCGGCTGATTCGTAGCCTCTGGGCCCTGCGCCGGTCGCCGTTCCTGAAACGCTCCGTGCGCCAGCGATTTCGGCAGTACAACAAAGTGGGATTCCACCCGAACGACGTCGACAACACCGACCTCCTGGAACACTGGAAGCCCGAGCTTTTCGGCGTGGACGGACAACTCGCCGCCAATATGAGCTGACCGGGACGCGTTGCCCGCGCGGTCGCCCACAAGTTCGTATTGATCGTCGGCGAACTAGCGGACCACCAACTCGGCGGGCAATCCCCATGTCGGGATAGCCCGCAAAAGAGAAGAATATCTGCATGACGAACCAGAGCACCCTGACCGACCAGGAGAAGCAGGCCCGGCTCGATGTCAACCAGCTCAAGCAGCTGGTGGGTCTGGTGGAGTACGACCCGAGCAATGATCCGTTTCCCGTAACCGGTTGGGATGCCATCGTTTTCGTGGTCGGCAATGCCACCGAGGCAGCGAGTTATTTTCAATCCACGTGGGGCATGGAACTGGTCGCCTACTCGGGACCGGAGAACGGCAATCGCGACCACAAGGCGTTCGTGCTGCGGTCCGGCTCCGTGCGGTTCGTGCTGAAGGGTGCGGTGAGCCCCGACAGCCCGCTCGTGACCCACCATGCCAAACACGGTGACGGCGTAGTCGACATCTCGTTGGAGGTTCCTGACGTCGACAAGTGCATTGCCCAGGCCGAGCGTGCCGGCGCCACGGTCCTCGACCAACCGCACAACCTGTCGGATGAGGACGGCACCGTGCTCGTCGCAGCCATCGCGACCTATGGACAGACGCGGCACACGCTGATTCAACGGGAAGTAGCCGGTGCACGGTACGCCGGCCCCTACCTGCCCGGTTACCAGCGGGCGACCAGTGGACACGTCAAACGCGACGGCGCTCCCCCGCGGCTGTTCCAGGCGTTGGACCACGTCGTCGGCAACGTAGAACTCGGCAAGATGGACGAGTGGGTCGGCTTCTACAACCGGGTCATGGGATTTGTGAACCTGGCGGAGTTCATCGGCGATGACATTGCCACCGAGTACTCGGCGCTGATGTCGAAGGTGGTGGCCAATGGCAACCACCGGGTGAAGTTCCCGCTCAACGAACCGGCCGTGGCGAAGCGCAAGTCTCAGATCGACGAGTACCTGGAGTTCTACCGAGGTCCCGGCGTTCAGCATCTTGCATTGGCCACCAACGACATCCTGAGCTCCGTCGACGAGCTGCGCAGGCGCGGCGTGCAGTTCCTCGAGACCCCCGACACCTACTACGAGGATCCCGAACTGCGTGCCCGGATCGGCGAGGTGCGCGTACCCGTCGCTGAGCTGCAGCGGCGCGGCATCCTCGTAGACCGCGATGAAGACGGCTACCTGCTTCAGATCTTCACCAAACCGTTGGGAGACCGGCCGACAGTCTTCTTCGAGCTCATCGAGCGCCACGGCTCACTGGGTTTCGGTAAGGGGAACTTCAAGGCCCTGTTCGAGTCGATCGAACGCGAGCAGGAAAAGCGCGGGAACCTGTGATGACTGGGTACCAGTCCGGCTTCGGCAACAGTTTCGAAAGTGAGGCACTGCCCGGTGCGTTGCCTGTCGGTCGCAACTCTCCGCAGCAGTGCGCCTACGGCCTCTACGCCGAACAGCTCAGCGGCTCCCCGTTCACCGCGCCCCGGGCCGCCAACAAGCGATCCTGGCTGTACCGGATCCGCCCGAGCGTCGCGCATTGGGGCGGCTTCACTGCCGTTGACGCCGAGGGAGTTTCGTACTGGCGCTCGGCTCCCGACGACGCAAAACCGGTGCCCATCGCCCAAATGCGTTGGAATGCCTTACCAATACCGGATCCCGCGGTCGAGGACACCACGTTCATCACCGGAGTGCGCACCATCACGACCGGCGGGGACGTCAACACGCGCACCGGATTCGCCTGCAGCATCTACACCATCACGACGTCGATGGTCGATGCCTACTTCTACAACGGCGACGCCGAGATGCTGTTCGTCCTGGAGCGGGGCCACGTTCGGTTCTGGACGGAGTTCGGGATCATCGACGCCGAACCGAGCGAAATCGTCGTCATCCCACGCGGAGTGAAACTGCGCATCGAGGTGCCCGACGGCCCGGCCCGGGGCTACTTGTGCGAAAACTACGGCGGCACTTTCACCCTGCCCGAACGCGGCCCGATCGGCGCCAATTGTTTGGCCAATTCGCGTGACTTCCTCACGCCCGTCGCGAACTACGAGGATCGCGAGGTCCCATCGACGCTGTACGTGAAGTGGGGTGGCACCCTGTGGCAGGCCGAAGTGTGCCAGTCGCCGCTGGATGTTGTTGCCTGGCATGGCAATTACGCTCCGTACAAATACGACCTGCGGCGCTTCTCTCCTGTGGGCCCTGTCCTTTTCGACCATGCCGACCCGTCGATCTTCACGGTGCTCACCTCGCCCAGTGAGACGCCCGGAACCGCCAACGTCGACTTCGTGTGCTTCCCCGAACGCTGGATGGTCGCCGAAGATACTTTCCGGCCACCCTGGTACCACATGAACGTCATGAGCGAGTTCATGGGACTCGTGCGCGGTGTCTACGACGCCAAGCCTGATGGCTTCGTCCCCGGCGGGGTCAGCCTGCACAACTGCATGACTCCCCATGGCCCCGACGCCAATGCATTCCACGCCGCCAGTACCGAAGACCTGAAGCCGGTCAAGCAGGAAGGCACACTTGCGTTCATGTTCGAAACCCGGTTCCCGCAGAAGGTCACCGCCCACGCGGCGAATCTGCCACAGCGGCAACAGGATTACGCCGATTGCTGGAGTGGCCTGACCAAGCGATTCGACCCGGGCGCGCCGTGACCACACTGGATTTCACGCACGACCCGCGCTTGCGCAGCTGGGTTACCTCGGCCGGTTCCGGGGACTTCCCTTTGCAGAATCTCCCTTTCGGTGTGGCGGCCGGTGCTGCCGGCGAACCCCACGGCGTCGTACGCATCGGCGACATGGTCCTGGATCTGCGCGCCCTGGCCGAGTCAGGGTTGCTCGCCGCCGAGGCCCGGCCGGCGGCCGAAGCTGCCGCATACGAAACGCTGAACACATTGTTCGCCCTGGGCTCGGGTCCGCGGATCGCTCTTCGCCGGGCACTGCATTCCCTGCTCGTCGCAGGGACCCCGCACCAACAGGCGGTCGCAAAGCTCCTCACCCCGCTGACCGAAGTCGACGTCCTGCTGCCCGCCCGCATCGGCGACTACACCGATTTCTATGTCGGAATCCATCATGCCCGCAACATCGGCGCCCTGTTCCGGCCCGACAATCCGTTGCTGCCCAACTACAAATGGTTACCGATCGGCTATCACGGGCGTGCCTCCAGCGTGCGGGTCAGCGGCACTCCCGTCACTCGGCCGCACGGGCAGCTGAAGGTGGCTGATGCGTCCGCACCCGTACTGGCGCCCACCCGGCGGCTGGATTTCGAGCTCGAACTCGGCGTGTGGATCGGGCCGGGAAATGCCCTCGGCGAGCCGGTGAGTATCGATGAGGCCGACTCCCACGTCGCCGGTTACTGCCTGCTCAACGACTGGTCCGCCCGCGACGTGCAAGCGTGGGAATACCAGCCCCTCGGCCCGTTCCTGGCCAAGAGCTTCGGCACCACGATCTCCCCCTGGGTGATCACTCCAGAAGCACTGGCGCCGTTCCGGATTCCGGTGACCAGGCCGGCCGAAGACCCCGCTCCCCTGCCCTACCTCGACAGCCCCAGACACCGCGCTCACGGTGGGCTCGATATCGAGCTGCAGGTGCTGATCACCACGGCGCAGATGCGCGCGGCCGGACACCCACCGCACCTGGTCTCGCGCTCGTCCAGCCGCCACATGTATTGGAGCGACGCGCAGATGGTTACCCACCACACCAGCAACGGGTGCGACCTACACCCGGGCGACCTGCTCGGCACCGGCACCCTGTCCGGACCCACCGCGGGTTCTGAAGGCAGTCTGATGGAGCTCAGTCATGGCGGAAACAACCCCATCACATTGCCCAACGGCGAAATTCGGACGTTTGTCGAAGACGGCGACGAAGTCCTGCTGACGGCCGGCGCTCGCCGCCCAGGCGCCGTCAGCATCGGATTCGGTGACTGCGTCGCCGTGGTCCAGCCGGCGATCACCTACCCGTGACTTCAGCGGCGTCATGCATCAGGCGGTGCGCCATGTCGTCGTCCACGTCGGCGAAGAAGCCGCCGATCACATCTTCGATCTCGTGGAAGTCCCTTGCGCAGAAGAGAACTGGTTGGTAGTGGGTGATATCGTAGGTCTGCACACCCATTCGGCCGATGTTCAGCGGCCGCAGGTCCGCACCGTCGAGCTGCTGGATTTCCCCGAATGACGAGAGCAGACCGGCGCCATAGGTGCGCACTTCGCCATACTCGCGGACCACACCGAACTCCAACGAGAACCAGAAGACCTTCGAGACGAATTCAAGCGCCTCAGTCGTTTTCACCCGCTGGGCGGCCTGTCCGGCCAGCCGGTACAGCGCCGCGAAACGCTCATGGGCCAGACAATTGCCATGGCCGACGACCTCGTGGATCAGGTCCGGCTCGGGCGTGTAGAGCGGCACGGAATGGTGCCGGACGTACTGGGTGGAGTGGAAGATTCCATCGGCGAGGCGTCCGTAGAACTCACGCAGTGGCACCAGCCCGGCCGCGGGCACGTACTGAAATCCGGTGAGCGGCTTGAGCATCTCGTTGACCTCGGCGAGCTGCGGAATCCGATCCTCGGGAAGTCCGAGACGCTCGCGGCCCTGCAGGTACACGGCGCAGGCCCGGCGTTGATGGAGCCGGTGAAGCTCGGCGCACGCAATGCGCCAAACCTCCTGCTCGTCGTCGGTGTAGGTCGCGATGGGCGGTGGAGTGCCAGGCTGCCAGTCCATGGCGAGCGCGGCGATGGCGTTGCGGCGCGCTCGGTATTCGGGGTCGACGGCACCGGGATGATCCGCTGCGAGATGTACGGTGACGTCATCACCCGAACGCGTCACCGGTGCATACAACTGCGCTTCTTCGAACATCGCTGCCTCCCGGAGGTCCGGGCGTCGCAGAGAGCGGCGTCTGTAACCAGGATATGCGCGCTGATTACTCGCGACCGGGCGTACCGCCGACGCATTCCTCGAACCACACGCGCTGCATCCAGGTCACGTGCTTGAGCAAGCCGAGGAGCGTCGTCGCCGACGGGACGAGCCGGCGGCGGACCTCCTCCTCGGTGAGGCCATCCAGCGTCACCTCAATGGCACTCCGGTAGTCCTCGACAAAGGCGTCGAGCTGGGCCTTTTCGTTGTCGAGCAACACATTGAACGAGCCCAACGCGCTCTCTCCTCACTCCGTGACGGCCGCCTGCTTCCTGGTGACCTTCACCATCATCTTGGAGTAACCCTTCACGAAGTTGGATTGCGTGTACTCCGGCTCACCAACGACCTCGATGTCCTCGAATCGCGTCAGCAACTCCTCCCACAGGATCTTGAGCTGCAGCTCGGCGAGACGGCTGCCCATGCAGCGGTGGATGCCGATGCCGAAGGCCAGATGATGGCGGGCGTTGTGGCGGCCGATGATGAAGTCGTCCGGATTCTCGAACTTGCGCTCATCGCGGTTGGCCGAGGCGTACCACATGACGAGCTTGTCGCCCTTTCGGATGAATTGCCCACCCAAGATGGTGTCCTGCTTGGCGATGCGGCGCATGTACGCCAGTGGCGTCTGCCACCGGATGATCTCGTGAACTGCTTTGGTGATGAGTCCCGGGTCTGCCTTGAGCCGCGCGAACTCGTCAGGGTTCTGGTTCAGTGCGAGCACACCACCGGTCATCGAATTGCGGGTGGTGTCATTACCGCCGACGATCAGCAGGATCAGGTTGCCGAGGAATTCCATCGGCCGATCGACCAAGTCCTTGGTGTCCTCGGACGACTGCATCAGGGTGATGAGGTCGAATCCGGGCTTCTCACCGGCAGCCAGCCGCGCCTTCTTGTCGTACCAAAGCGCACTGAACGCGCGGGCCATATCGGCTGCGGCCGCGAACATCTCGTTCATGTCGGCCTCGCCGCCGGTCGCCGACGCGCTGCCGGCCACGGTGTCGGTCCAGTACACCAGCTTTCGGCGCTGGTCATACGGGAAGTCGAGGAGAGTCGACAGCATGCGTGAGGTGAGTTCGATCGACACGGTGTCGACCCAGTCGAATGGCGTGCCTTCCGGCAGACCGTCGAGCACCTCCTGGACGCGCGACCGGATGAGCGTTTCCATCTCCTGGAGGTTCTGGGGTGCGACCACGCCCTGCACGGCCGCGCGCTGGCGATCGTGACGCGGCGGGTCCATCGCGATGAACATCTCGACGTCCAGCCCCTCGGGCGGATCGCCGATCACGATCTGCGGCTCGGCGGAGAACAGCTCGTTGTTCTTATCGACGGCAACGATGTCGTCGTACCGGGTGATCGACCAGAAGGGACCGAACGGGCTGTTCGGCTGGTAGTGCACCGGGGCCTCGTCACGCAACCGCTTGAAGTACGACTGCCAGCGGCCCTGGCGGAACATGAACGGGTTGCTCACGTCGATCTCTGCCAACGGCACATCCGCGGCATCCGGAATCGGGGTCTCGACGAACACCGGCGTCTTGTCACCGACGACCGACTTTTTCGCCTTCTGGTAAAGGTGCATGCCCTTGATCTGCACGGGCATTGGGATGGTCGATTGGGCCCGGTTCAGTACCGGATCGAGAATCGCTTGCTGTGCCTTGGTGATTGCCTGATCGAGAATGTTCACGGGTTTCTCCGCCTTGTCAGATCTGAAATTCGGGCTGTGGGTCGGCGTGCTGACCAATTGTGGTGCCGGTGCCACCCGGCAAACTGGGAATCGGCCAGTTCTGAGTCAGGTGCGCACGGTGTGCGGCGCTGTCGGTGATGGCAACCATGGGCCCTCCTCGCGTCGACTGATCGTTGACAATCACGCTACGAATGAAAAGCTGCAGCTGGGAGACCCTAAGTGGCCGAATACTTACTCGAAGTGGCAATGCGTAAGGCGGAGGTAAGCTACCGCCGTGGCCGTCGTCGATCTCCGTAGCCGGCGCGAGATTCAGCCGCCTCCTGTTCCGCTGAAACCGGCACGGGCACAACCAATTCGGCGAACCAAATCGATCCCTGTGTCGCGACTTACTAGATTTGGCAATGTGGTTGACTGGGACATTCCCCGCACGGCGGCAAGTGTCGGCGTGCTCCTCGGGCTGGCCGGCGAACGTGGCGTGAGCCCGGAGACCTGCCTTGCCGGCTCCCGCTTGACCGTTCGCGGTCTGCAGAGTCCGAGCGCTGAGGTCACGGCCCGCCAGGAATTGGCCGTTGTCACGAATCTGCTTGAAGCGCTTGATTATCCCGACGACCTCGGCGTCGAGGCGGGACTTCGCTACCGTCTGGCCACCTACGGAATCTTCGGGTTCGCGTTGATCAGCAGCCCAACCTTGCGCAGCGCCATCGATGTCGGAGTGCGGTATCTCGATCTGACCTTCGCGTCGTCCACCCTCGGAACTCGAGTGGTCGGCGACGAGTTCCACTTCGTCCTGGAGGCTGCGGGCATGCCGGACCGTGTCCGCCGCTTCGACATCGACCGGCTGGCCACCGCCATCGCCGTGATCAAGCGTGAACTGTCGACGGAGCTGCCGCCCTTCGGCGTCCGGTTCACCCATCCCCACCCGGCCAGCCTCGACCGGTACGTCGCTGCGTTCGACACCGAGCCGGAGTTCGGTGCATCCGAAAACCTGCTGATCCTGCCCGTGGAGCTGCTCGACCTGCCGTTGCCACAAGCCAACGCGTACAACTCCGCGGCCACACAGGAACAGTGCCGCAATCTGCTGGAGGAGCGGCGCAGCCGAACCGGGCTGTCAGGTCAGGTTCGTGACCTGCTGCTGGCGTCCCCGGCGCAGCCGCCGAATGCGCACGAGATCGCCCATACGCTCATGATGAGCCCGCGTACGTTGCGTCACCGCCTCGGCGCCGAGGGCACGTCCTATCGCGAACTACTCGACGAAATCCGGCAGCGATTGTCGGAGGAAATGCTGATCGGAGGCCGGTTGACGGTCGCCGAGACGGCGAACCGGCTGGGATACGTCGAGTTGTCGAGTTTTTCGCAGGCGTTCCGCCGCTGGCACGGGATGAGCCCGCGTGCCTTCCGCGCTTCTCGCAGCTGAGACGCGTCTCGGCTCCAGTCAGCTCGCAGCCTCCCACCAGTTGAGCACCCGCGTTCCGTACAGGGTGAGCCACTTCGACGGTTGCCCGGCCGGCACGTCGACTTCAAACCAGACTCGCCCGGGCTGGCGGCCCGTTTGCAGCCACGTGCCGTCGGACTGCCTCGCGGCGCGAATGATGCCGATGGCCTCGGCCATCCGAGGGTCGGGAGCGGCGCCATCGTGGGTGGCTGCCAGGCGGAAGTAGTCGCACGCGCCCAGGGCACTGTACCTCCAGCGAATGGGATAACTGAAGTCGTTGATCCATTGTCCCACTGGCTGACTCGTCGTCAGCCGGTTGATCAGCCGGCGCTGCAGCAGGTACTCCTCGCCGCGGCGACGCGCTGTGCGGATGTCGGCGTTGCCGCCGGCGACCGTCTCGAAGGCAAGCAGCCCTTTCAAGGAATTCAGCGTGGAATGAAACGATGACCGGCACGACCCCTCGACCCAGTCGCAGTTCCACCCACCGTCAGGCAGCTGATGCTCGAGAAACCAGTCTGCGATGCCGCTGACGTCCGCGCCCAGCCACACTCCGTTGGCCAACGTCCACGCGTTGATGCAGCAATCCACCTCCCCCGCCCAGTAGGGCAGGTCGTCGTACTCCCAGCGGCAATGCCCATCAAGCAACTCCGCGGTCCGGCGTGCCCGCAAGACCGATGCGTCAAGGCCCCACTCGCGCAACGTATTCAGCGTCCACGTGGTGGCCGTCCACGGCTGACCATCTTCGGCCCTCTCGGGGTCCTCGAAGTCGTAGTCGGCGGGAAAGAAGGCCCCACCGGCCCACCGCCCATCGGCTTCTTGCAGTGCGAGCAGGCGTGCGCCATAGCCCTCGGTCCCGATCCGCGCCCGCGTCGCTTCCCATACCTCGGGTGGGGCGTCGAGCAGGTCTCGCTCGACCTGCCAGCGCAGCGTCGGGTCGGAGTCCAACAACCAGTCCGTCATCAACGCCGCACCCATCATCACACCGTCGTCATCGCTATGAGCAGTACACCTGGCCGTTGAGCACGCAATTCGACGGTGGCGTGTACGTCCCGCTGAGCACGCCGCGGATGCCACCATTGGCGGATCCACCGGGTGGAATGACGCGGTTCCAGCTCGCGGGGGTGATCACGTAGTGAGTGCCATATTGGGTGAAGGTGCTATTCCATGTATGCGAGATGGATTGCCCCATCGGCATGTCGAATTCGAGCTTCCAGTCCGCCATCGGGACAGTGCTGTAATTGGTGATGACGTAGCGCGCGATGAAACCGTCCTGCCACGTGTGCTGCACCACCAGTCGCGCCCCAGCCGCGGCCGCATGGGCTACCGGAGTGCCGGCAAGTCCGACGACGACGACCGCCAGCGCGGACACCACGACGTGAAGCGCAGTGCGCCAGCGCTTCACGTGGGAGTGCAGTCCAGTCATCGCAACCAAGACTAAGGCCCGCCGGTCAACGTTCTGTCTGGCGCCGCAGGTGGGCTGCCGTACCTTTGCGCAATTGCAACCGTCGCGACATCTTGCGATATGCCACGTGGATCACCACCGCGGCCCGTGTCGCGCGTGGCGATATCTTGCCTGACGGGCGGCCAAAATTTCCCGAGTCATCTACTTGCACTCGCCAGCGTTGAGTGCTAAAACAAATCTATGCCAGCCGACACAGATAATCGAGCTGGAAGCGCACAGATGGCTGACGAGAAAGGACACATGGAGGTGGCCACGATGCTGTTGCGTACCGATCCGTTCCGAGACCTTGACCGCTTCACCCAAGAGATCCTCGGCACCGCTGCGCGGCCCGCGGGAATGCCCATGGATGCCTGGCGTGACGGTGATGAGTTTTACGTCGAGTTCGATCTACCCGGCGTCAGTGCCGATTCGCTCGACCTCGACATCGAGAACAATGTGGTGACGGTGCGTGCCGAACGCGCCCCGGTGGATTCGTCGCGGGAAATGCTGGCCGCCGAGCGACCGCGAGGCGTCTTCTCCCGACAACTGGTGCTCGGCAATAACCTCGACACCGGCCGGATCACCGCGGACTACCACGACGGGGTGCTTCGACTCGTGATCCCGGTGGCGGAGAAGGCCAAGCCCCGCAAGATCGCGGTGGGCAGAACCGCCGAATCCAAGGCGATCGACGAAAGTCGAGTGATCACCGAAGACGGCAGCCCCGTCACCAACAAGGCTGACGCCAAGGAGCCGGTGCACGCCTGACCCGGCCCGGAATGCCGGGCTGCGCAGAGTCGCAGCCCGGCACCGGTACCGGCACGTTCTTGAATGGTCGGCGTAATGCCGACAGCGCAAGGAGGTGAAAAGTGATGCAGTACAGCACGATTGCGGCGCCGGCGGCGCCTGACACCATCGCGCCAGATGAGTTGGCCCAGTCGCTGGGTGTGGATGACCCCACGATGGTGATAGCGCTGATCGCCGAAGTCGACGCCATCTTCTGCGCCGCCGAAGCACCCCGCTGTCAGCAGCCGACGCCACCAGCGATCGGGTGTGCGCTTCAAAGGCCCCGGTGCGCTGGTCGGTCTTGGATACCCCGCTCGCGGCGACCGCACTGCGGCCCGGCGCGAAGAACGACTCCGGTGCAGCGCAGCCCTCCGGGCACCGGATCCACCACAGCGCCATGACCACTGTCACAGCCCAATGAGCTGATGGCGCGAGAACCGTGAGGCCTGGGCCGACCGCCACCAGGGGCCACACCCTGGGCGTCGTTGTGCAGCAAGACTGCATGCAGACGCGCCAATGCCCAATCCAGGCAGTATTTCCCGGGTGGCCGGCCCGGCCTTCACGCCATGCGGTTTCGTCGTCCCCGCCTCTGGATACCCCAACCAACCGCTCGCGCCGGGCAGCTGACCGACTGCGATGGCGGAAATCCGCCAGCGGCCGGCGCCCGTCGATCGATAGCGTCGACGCGTGACCACAATTGCACGACAGAATCCGGTAATCGACAGAGGCACAGTCTTTTTCATGTCGCTAGCGGCCGCCTTGGGCACTGCGACGATCTACCCCCTTCAGCCGGCGATCGCCGATCTCGCCCGGTCTATGGAGACCAGCCCCGCCGCCGTCGGCACCGCGCTGGCCTGCGGTCCGATCGGCTACATGCTGGGTCTGGCCCTGCTGGTTCCACTGGTTGACAGGTTCTCTCCGCGGCGCGTGCTGGCACTGGAATTCTTGGCGCTCGGCGGTGCGCTGGCACTGACCGCCGCGGCCGGCACAGCCTGGCTGATCGGCGTCGGATTACTGCTGACGGGAGCCTTCTCGTCTGTCGGGGCGGGCTTGAGCTCCGTGGTCGGACGCTTCGCGCCCGCACATCGCCGCTCGACCGTTCTGGGTATCGTCACTGCCGGCATCTCCGCGGGCATCCTCGCCGGCCGCATCCTCGGCGGCTGGCTGACCGACGTGATCGGTTGGCACGCAATGCTTCTCGCTGTTGCTGCGGCGGCCGTCGGAACCGCCGGCTCCTGCCTGTTGCTGCTGCCGACCGCGACGGGAAAGGTCGAGCACGGCTACCTTGCCGGAGTGGCGTCGACGCCCGGACTTGTCCTGCGACACCCCGTGCTACGTCGCGGTGCGGTACGCGGTGCTCTGTGGTTCTTCGCCTTCTGCGCGGTCTGGTCGGGTATCGCTGTCGCACTGTCGCAAGAGCCATTCTTATTGCCGGCCAACGAGATCGGGCTTTATGCCTTGGCCGGCATCGCCGGGATCTTCGCGACGCGCATTGCTGGTGGTTGCACAGACCGCTTCGGTTTCCGGCCGGTCGTGCTACTGGGCCTTGCGGTTGCCGGCATGGCCTGCCCCGTGCTCGCGATGGGATTGGACAGTCCTGCGGCGACAATGCTCGCTCTCGCGATGTTCGATGCCGGCTTGTTCGCGGCGCAAGTCGCGAATCAGACGACGATCCTCGCCATCGACGCATCTGCGCCCGCGCGATTCAACAGCGCGTACATGCTGGTCTACTTCGTCGGCGGCAGCTTCGGGACAGCGTTCGGTGCGGCGGCCACAGACGCATGCGGCTGGCCCGCCACCGTCGGTGTTTGCGCCGCAGCACTTCTCGTCGCTGCGCTCCTCACGACCGCTCGAACGCGCCGCACGCCGTGAGCGCCGCGTCGACGGTGGCGTCGATCAGTACGCCGTCGATGGACCCGATCGGCGGTAGCGCTGCGCGTAGCAGCAACGGACCGGTCAGCAGGTCGGAGATGACGTCCGGGTGCGCCGGCGGGATCGATCACGAGACGTGGTGCGCGTCGAAACGTCCTTCCTGCAACGGCATTCAGGGATTCCCGAACGTCTACCAACTCAGATGGTGCGTTTCAGGCCGACGTGAGCGGCGTGGTACCCGAGTCGGTCATAGAACGCACGAGCCTGTTCGCGCGCTTCGTCCGTGGTCACTTGCGCCAACCGAGCCCCGTGTGCCCGGCCGTACTCGTGTGCCCACTGAACCAGAGCCGTACCCAAACCCTGTCCCCGCTCGGCAGCGGTTACCCGCAGTCCTTCTATTTGCAGTCGGGTCGACCCACCACGGGAGAGCCCGGGAATCACGGTCAACTGCACGGTCGCGACGATCACATCAGAACCGTTACGAACAACGCCGAGATAGTTGGAGTGGTCACGGACAAGGACGTCATACGCCGCCTCGTAGTCTTCGAGGTCCGCGGTTTCACGATCCTGACCGAATTGGTCGTCGGATAGCAGCGCGACGATCGACGCGACATCGTCACGGGCCGCCCGTTCGACCCGGAATGTGCGGTCCCCCACGCACAGCAGTCCCCGAACGGACGTTCGTGCTTGCGCCTGCAGCCGAGTCACCAAGAGGTCGAGCCACGCCCCGACATTCGTTCGCGCCTCACGGGTGTCGGGATAGCGACACCGCAGATGCAGGCCGGACTCGTCCAGGATGAACCAGAGCATCACACCGTCGGTCTGGATAGCGGCGCTCACGTACTGAGCGTCCAGCCCGACGTCATCGATGCGGACCGGAAGCCGCCGCAGGTCCAGCCAGGAGATCGCGAACATGCCGGGCGACATCGGCATGCCGCCCCACGGAGACAGCACGTCCGCCAACGGCCAGGACCCGAGTTGTACTGCTTCCTTCACTGCGTTGGCCGCGGCATGTGGTTCGGCGACAGTCGACTCCAGCACCGAATTGGTGATGAACCAACCGACCGAGTCGTGCCAGTTGCTATCGAAGCGACTGTGCACCGGGAAAACGGCGCGAAGCGGCGCGGCCGCCAGCTCCCGGGTCACCGAGGTCATCGCAGCCACGGCCAGCGCCAGTGTCGATACACCGTCATTGCGGGCTTGCACGGCGAACGCGGCACCAGCATCGACATCGAACACATCGCGCACTTCGACGCGTTCTGGACCCAGCTCGGGCTCGCCCAACGGCAGCGGAAATCGCGGCATCACCCCGCCGCTGTCGGCGATGATGCGTGCCCAGGTCTCCCGAACGTGGTCTGGCGCCGCGGGACGATCGAGCAGCGCCTGGGTGTGTTCGACAAACGCGGGTGCCGGCGGCAGCGATGCAGCACTTCCGATGCGCGCATCGGTGAGTAGCGCCAGCAGATCCCGCGCAATCACGAGCATCGACCACATGTCGACATGGCTGTGGTCGGCGGCGATCACCACGGTCAGTCCGGCCGCGGTTTCCAACAGACACAACCTATGTGAGGGCCGCTGATACGGCGAGCAGGCGGCATCCAGAACGGCCTGCAGGGCATCGTTGACCGCCTGGCCGGCAGATATCTCGTGCTCGACCCAGCCGCCGGGTCGGACATCGATCTCATGCAGTTGCGGATCACCGTTCGGACCCGCCGAGAATGCGGTCCGCAGCGTGCCATGGCGGGCCACCACCGCCAGCCACGCGTCGGCCAGGGAGTCCCGGCTCACCCGCGCCGGCAAGCGAATGGACAATGCCATCCACGATCCGGGCCGGGCCCCTGCCGCCACGTGAATCCGCTGGTCAAACGACACCGGAAGGCGTCGACCCAGTGCGGACACCGTGACGTCGTAGCCCCAGAGACGGCCGAACGGTAGCCGCAAGTGCGAGACGTTCGTGAGCCGCATGGCGGTACCCTAGCGCCCCAGATAGCCTGAATGCTCGGTCGGCAGGTCGACTCCACGGCGAGTCGATCGGTTACGGAAAGAGTTGCCTGATGCCCACTTTCGCAGTTCCCGGAGCCGAGCTTGCGGTTGAACTGAGCGACGAAGGTGGTCACCCCGTCGTCCAACTACACGGACTCACCTCGAGCCGAGCGCGCGATCGGGTGCTCAATCTGGACCTCGGCAGGGGGCTCAGCGGGACGCGGCTGCTGCGCTACGACGCCCGTGGCCACGGCAAATCGACGGGACGCAAAGTCCCGGAGGACTACCGATGGGAACGGCTCGCCGATGACCTGTTGCACCTGCTCGACCGGTGGTTTCCCGGTGAACCAGTACACGGAGTCGGCCCGTCGATGGGGACCGGAACGCTGTTGCACGCGGCGTCCCGCGAACCAGAACGCTTCACAGGACTGACCTTGATGGTGCCGGCCACCGCGTGGGAAACGCGGCGCGCGCAGGCCGCAAACTACGAGGTCGCGGCCACGCTCATCGAGACAGAGGGGGTCGGGGCATTCATTGCCGCCACCCGTGGCGCGACGCGGCCGCCGGCCACCGTGGGTGCACCCGAAACAGTGCCCGACGTCGCCGATGCCCTACTGCCGTCACTGTTTCGCGGTGCCGCGCTGAGTGACTTGCCGGCTCCGGAAGCCATCGCGCGAATCGACGTGCCGACCACCATCCTGGCCTGGATCGACGATCCGGCCCACCCGATCTCGACCGCGGAGTCCCTTGCCACCCTGATGCCGAAGTCCACCCTGACGCTGGCTTACACTCCGGCCGATGTCGAGACCTGGCCCAAGATTCTGATGCAGGATGTCGGCCGCCGGGGCTGACTTCCACTGAACTCCGCCTTTGACATCGACGTAACACTGCTGCCATGAGGCGTCCCTAGTGTGAAGCGGTCATTCACGTAGGGAGAGGAAATCCATTGAGCGGAAATGCCACCCGCTTGCGAGCGATCGCCGGCGTCCAGGCCTATATGCCCCCGGCATATACCTTCGACCCTGCTGAGGCGCCCGGCGAAATCTTTGGCACGAACGTATTCACCAAGGCCGAGATGCAGGCGCGCCTGCCCAAGGCGATCTACAAATCGGTGGTGGCCACCATCGAGAAGGGCGCCAAGCTCGATCCGACAGTCGCCGATGCCGTCGCGGCCGCGATGAAGGACTGGGCACTGGAGAAGGGCGCGACGCACTACGCGCACGTGTTCTATCCGATGACCGGCCTGACCGCCGAAAAGCACGACAGCTTCCTCGAACCGGTCTCCGACGGACAGGCCCTGGCCGAGTTCGCCGGCAAGACGCTGGTGCAGGGCGAGCCCGACGCATCGAGCTTTCCGTCCGGCGGCCTGCGGTCTACGTTCGAGGCTCGCGGGTACACCGGCTGGGACGTAACCAGCCCGGCCTACATTCTGGAGAACCCGAACGGCAACACGTTGTGCATCCCCACGGTGTTCGTGTCGATGACCGGCGAGGCGCTCGACTACAAGACGCCGCTGCTGCGCAGCCAACAGGCCATGGGCATCCACGCAGAGCGCATCTTGACGCTGTTCGGCCACAAAGACCTGGAGAAGGTCGTCTCGTTCTGTGGTCCCGAGCAGGAGTACTTCCTGATCGACCGGCACTTCTTCCTCGCCCGGCCCGACCTGATCAACTCCGGCCGGACCCTGTTCGGAGCCAAACCGCCCAAGGGTCAGGAGTTCGACGACCACTATTTCGGCGCCATCCCCGACCGAGTGCTGGGATTCATGATGGACACCGAGCGGGAGCTGTTCAAGCTCGGCATCCCCGCCAAGACCCGTCACAACGAGGTCGCCCCCGGACAGTTCGAGATCGCGCCCATGTTCGAGCGCGCCAACATCGCGTCCGATCATCAACAGTTGCTGATGACGGTCTTCAAGACCATCGCCAAGAAGCACGGTATGGAATGCCTATTCCATGAGAAACCGTTCGCCGGCGTGAACGGCTCAGGGAAGCACGTCAACTTCTCGATGGGTAACTCGCAGCTCGGTAGCTTGCTGGTGCCCGGTGATACCCCGCACGAGAACGCCCAGTTCCTGGTGTTCTGCGCGGCCGTTATTCGCGCGGTACACAAATTCGCTGGGCTGCTGCGGGTTTCGGTCGCGTCGGCGACCAATGATCACCGCTTGGGTGCCAATGAGGCGCCGCCCGCGATCATCTCGATCTTCCTGGGCGATCAGCTCGCCGACGTTTTCGAGCAGATCGCCAAGGGTGCTGCGACATCGTCAAAGGGCAAGGGCAGCATGATTATTGGTGTCGACACCCTGCCGGTGCTGCCGACCGACCCCGGTGACCGTAACCGCACCAGCCCGTTCGCGTTCACCGGCAACAGATTTGAGTTCAGGGCGCCGGGCTCGGGTCAGACGGTGGCGGTACCGATGATCGTGCTCAACACCATCATGGCCGACTCGCTGGACTACTGTGCGACCGTGTTGGAGAAGGCCGTCGCCGACGGTGAGGAGTTCGACTCCGCGGTGCAGAAGCTCCTGACGGACATCGTCACCGAGCACGGTGCGGTGGTCTTCAACGGGGACGGTTATTCGGAGAACTGGCAAGCCGAGGCGGCTGCCCGTGGGCTGCCGAACCTGAAGACCACGCTGGATGCCATCCCGGAACTGATCAAGCCCGAGGCGGTGGCGATCTTCGAGAAGTACGGCGTCTTCAACGAGCGGGAGCTGCACAGTCGCTACGAGGTACGTCTGGAGCAGTATGCGCTGACAATCCACGTCGAGGCCAAGCTGGCGCTCGAGATCGGTTCGACCACCATTCTGCCGGCCGCTCTGCGCTACCAAACCGAGCTCGCGCAGAACGTCGCAGCATTGACAGCGGCTGGTATGACACCGAGTTTGACGCTGCTGCAGTCGATCTCGGAGCCGATCAGTGTGCTCAGTGACGCATTGGCAACGCTGAAGACGGCGCTGACAGATCATTCGGCCGCGTCCGCCTATGCCGAGGCCAAGCACGCCCAAGTTGCGTTGTTGCCGGCCATGGAGGCAGTCCGTGCCGCGGCCGACACGCTGGAAAGCGCGGTGGCCGACGACCTGTGGCCGCTACCGACCTATCAGGAGATGCTCTACGTCCTCTGACCGACGTGACTCCCATCCAGAGGGATGGGAGTCACGCTTCTCGATGGGCCAGGCCGGCCCGCCATCCCCGCGAACGACAAGAAGAGAATCCGGTGTCTGTCGATAACCGGGGTCGTCGTTCGTGTAGAAGGTGATGGTGGCAACCGGCCACCCCCTTGATCGAGGAGTGACGGGTATGTATTACCTACTTGCCATGCATCAGCCAGTGGGCGATCCCCCGGCACCGGAGGTGCTGGGGCCGATCATGGATGCTCTGGACGCGGTCGAGCACGACATGAAAGCCGCGGACGTGTGGGTGTTCTCCGGAGGATTGCATGGTCCCGACGCATCCACCGTGGTGCGGGTCAGCGACGGCACGGTGTTGACGACGGACGGCCCGTACGTCGAGGGCAAAGAGCATCTTGGTGGGTTCACCATCATCGATGCGCCCGACTTGGACTCTGCGCTGGACTGGGCTCGTCGGCAGGCCGAAGCCGTGCGGCTCCTGCCCATCGAGGTACGTCCGTTCCGGGGCGATCTGAGGGGCTGAGGGCGACCGTGCCGCAGATGTCGCCCGCGGAGATCGCCGGTGTGTTCCGGCGAGAGTACGGGCGAGCGGTGGCGGTCCTGATCCGTCGATTCGGCGATATCGACCTCGCCGAGGAGGCGGTCCAGGACGCCTTCACCAAGGCGGTGGACCGCTGGCCACAGGCCGGCCCACCGCCGAGCCCCGCCGGATGGATCATCACCACCGCCGCACACACGATCGTCGACCGGTTCCGCCGAGAATCGGTTCGAGGCGAGCGGCACGCGCAGGCGGCACTGCTCTATCCGGTGGCCGATGACGAGCTGCTCGAAGAGGGCCCTGTGCGCGACGACCACCTACGCCTGATCTTCATCTGCGCACACCCCGCCCTGTCCCTCGAGGCCCGGGTCGCACTCACGCTGCGATTACTCGGCGGCCTGTCCACCAAGGAGATCGCCCGCGCCTTCCTGATCTCGGAAACGACTGTCGCGCAACGACTTGTCCGCGCCAAACGCAAGATCCGCGACGCGCACATCCCGTACCGGGTCCCGCACGACAGTGACCTGCCGGAGCGTGTGCACGGGGTGCTCGCCGTGGCGTACCTGATCTTCAACGAGGGGCACACTGCCAGCTCAGGAGAGGATCTCGTGCGGGCCGATCTCACCGGCGAGGCCGTTCGGCTCGGCCGACTGCTGGCAGAGCTGATGCCCGACGAGCCCGAGGTGCTGGGGCTGCTCGCCCTGATGCTGCTGACCGACGCGCGACGCGCGGCTCGCACAGACTCAGCGGGGAATCTCGTCCTGCTGGCCGACCAGGACCGGAGCCGGTGGGACCGCGGCCTGGTCGCCGAGGGGCAGACGCTGGTCCGCCGGTGCCTGCGACGAAATCGGCCGGGGCCCTATCAGATCCAGGCCGCGATCAACGCCGTGCACAGTGACGCGCCGACTGCCTCCGCTACGGACTGGTGCCAAATCCTCGCGCTGTACGACCAGCTGATGGCGATCGCCCCGACTCCCGTCGTCGCGCTCAATCGCGCCGTGGCGCTCGCCGAGGTAGCGGGCCCGCAGGCGGCGCTGGATCTGGTGGAAGCGCTCGACCTCAAGGACTATCACGTCTACCACGTGGTTCGTGCCTCGCTTCTGTCCCGCCTCGGTCGAACAGCCGAAGCAGCCGAGGCCTACGACCGGGCCACCGCTTTGGCCACCAACCCGGTCGAGCGGGCGCACCTGCGCCGCACTCGCGACGCGTTGGACGCTTGACCAGTCACAGCCTTCCGACGACGAAGTCGCGGCTTGGTCGGCCATCCCGTTGGACCCGTACGTGATGTGCGCGAACGACGGCCCACCGATGGTGGCCGCGGTACCCATCAGCCGCGGGAATCTGCCAAGAATCCGCCAAGGACCGCACTTCAGTATTGCTGCCAACGGTCAAAGCAGGCCGATCCAGCGAGAGGGAGACATCATGTTCAGCAATCACAACATCACGAAGGTCGCGGGTACGGCGCTGCTATCGGGCAGTCTGACGCTCGTCGGCTTCGGCCTCGCGGCGGGCACGGCCCAGGCATTCAACCCGCAGCCGGACCCTCCGGGCAAGCCGATCACCGTCTCCGTCACGCCCCAGATCAGTTCGCCGGGCACGATTCGTGGCTTCAACCCGACCCCGGAACCGCCCAAGGCGGTTACCGGTGGCATCCGCGGGTGCGACGGTTCCGTCTAGGCGCCGCAGCAGCAGAGCTCAGGTGACGGTCACCGTGTCGCCGGCGACCGTCACCGTCTTCGGAGCCAGGGGCTTCTCCGCGGGGCCCTTGACCACGGAGCCGTCCACAGCACTGTATTCGCTTCCGTGGCAAGGACAGTCGATGGTGCCGTCGGCGACCTTCGACACCGTGCACTGCCGGTGGGTGCAGACCGCGCTGAACGCCTTGAACTCACCCGCCGTCGGCTGAGTGACGACGATCTTCGCCTCCTTGAGGATCGCACCCCCACCCACGGGCACATCGGCGGTTTTCACCGATGTCGATGCGGCGGTGGCAGTCGTGTCACTGCTGGTGGGCTGACCGGCGGGCGACCCAGAGTCCTTGCCACCGCAGGCGGCAAGGACCACGCCCGCGCCGATGGCGCCGACGCCGATGAGAACGCCGCGGCGACTCGCCGCAGTCGGACGGTGGTCCGGTTCGCCGCCGTGCTCACTGCCTGCCATCTACCCAGCCTCTCTCTGCCCCTACGCCATGCTGGCAGACGTAGGGCCGTGAGAAGCGAGATCCGGGCAATCTGCGGCGGGCTTACCGCCGGCCGCCGCCGCCCCCGGCGTTGTACCCGGGCGAAGCGACGTCTCCTTCGGTCAGTTCGAACGGCGGTGTGAACAAGCTGGGATCGTCGAGAGACGATTCCGGTGCGTTGAAGGGTCCCTGCGCGGCCGGGGCGGCGGCGCCCTCCCCTGCGGGCACGCAGGTGCCCTCGGACGCTACGAGGCCGTCCGAACACGTCAGGCCGTCGTCGGCGTGCGCGATCGGCATGCCGACCAACCCGACCACGGCAGACGCAACCCCAAACGTTGCCGCCGCCACTGACAAGCGAGCGAAAGCTGACGTTGTTGCGCTCATTGCACACCTACTCTCCGGTGCTAACTGGTCCGGTGAAGGTAGCACCAATGGTCTCGTTGCGACGGGTCGTTTCAACACTTGGGTCAATTACCGTTACCCACTGTTTTCACGCCAAACCATAGGCGCTTTCCAGCGCGGCCAACGCCTCACCGGTCTTGATCGCGAGCCTCTGCATGTGAGGCATCGAGTCACGGCAGCCAGTGAAGCCGAAATTCAAAGTGCCCGAGTAGCTCTGACAGGTGATGTTGAGCCCGACACCGTGCACCGGAATCGACACCGGATAGGTGGACACCAGTTGGTTGCCCCGGAAGTACAGCGGGTAGTCCGGGCCGGGCACGTTCGACAGGATGACGTTGTACGACGCGGGCGCCACCTTCGGTGCCCCCACCGTGGCGGCACCGGTCTGCACGAGGAACGGCGCCATCAGCGCGGCGGTGTAAGCCAATATCGCGTTGCTGGTCATGCCCGACAACTGATCCTTGGCGGCCCGGGTCGACGCGCTGATCGCGTCGATCCGCTCGCGCGCGTCGACGATGTCGGTACCCAGGGTGGCAAGAATCGCGCCGACGGCATTGCCGCCGCCGGGATGGTCTTTCGGCCGAATGTTGACCGGCAGCATGGCGATCAGAGATTTCTCGGGTAGGGCATCGAGTCCCAAGAGATAGTCACGCAGCCCGCCGCCGCAGATGGCGAGCGCGACGTCGTTGAGAGTTCCGCCGGCGGCCTCGGCGACGGCGCGCAGCCGGGTGATGCCGTACTGCTGCGTCGCGAACCGGCGGCTGCGACCGATCCGGCCGTTGAAGATGGTGTGCGGCGCCTGGCCGGGCCCGACAAGCGGATTGCTCTTGCTGACGGCGGTAATTGCCAGCTTGGCGAAGGCAGCGGGCAGGTCGATGACCGTCGACAACTCGGAGGTGATGGACCGCAGCAAACCGCCGACGTCGGGGATGAGGCTGCTGTCCTTCTCGTCCTTCTTCCGCTCCCGCGTGGGCACCGGATTCCTGAAGAACAACGGTGTTTCGGTGTCGGACGGATCGGTCGACATGGACCGGATGAGCGTCTTCATCGCCGTGTAGCCGTCGACGAGTGAGTGGTGCATCTTCACGTACAACGCGACGTTGCCATCATCGAGGCCTTCGATGATGTGCAGTTCCCACGGCGGACGCGTCAGGTCCAATTGCCGAGCGTGCAAGCGGGAGATCAGGATTCCCAATTCACGCTGGTCGCCCGGACGTGGCAAGGCAGAACGCCGAACGTGGTACATGACGTCGAACTTCGTGTCCTCGACCCACCGCTGCAAGGGGTTCAGCAGAAACCACGGAGTCTGCAGCTTCATGTTCCACGGTGGCTCGATCTCGTTGGACCCATAGATCTCGTCCCGCAGTTGATCCAGGATGTCCCCCGCATCGCCCGACGTGGGCCGAAACTGCATCAGACCCGCGACATGCATCATCGTCTCGGGAGATTCTGCCGCCAGGAACATCGAGTCGAGCGGAGACAGTCGTTTGCTCGTCACCCGGGTGAACTTACCGAGCCGGTGCCGGCCCGACGGCAAAACGCGTGAACGGCGCTCCCGCGCCACGGCTCACCCGGCGAACACGCCGCCGTCGACCAGGATCGCGGTGCCGATGGCAATCAGCACGACGGGAAGGATGATGTGGCCCCAGCGGGAGAACGCATTCGCGACGACCGGGTGAGAAGCGAGGTAGTGGCCGGCCGCACACCACACGCCGACCCCGATCAGAAACACCGTGACATACACCGCGAGCGTGCCGGGCGTGGCGACCGCGAACATCGGTACGTAGACACCCATGTTGTCACCACCGTTCGCGAACGTGACGCCCGCGACCTGCCACACACCGGGCGCGGACGGCGGTGATACGCCCTCGGTTCCCGTCGGTCCGGCGTCCCGGCCGCGCCAGCCAACCCATGCGGC